>NZ_VIWT01000005.1 GCF_007829815.1 Kitasatospora viridis
ACCACCCATCGTGGCGGTGGCGCTGAGCGTTGGTCCGTGCGCGTCCACGGCGCGGGGCGCCGGTGAAGGCAATGGGAGGCGGAGTTCACCTGCCCCTGTTGCGGCGGGGGTTGGGCCCGGGACGAGCTGCACGACGCTCTGTTCACGCTCCCGCCAAGGGCCGCGAGTGAACTCCGGGGGCAAGTCGAGCGCCTGGCAGTGGTGCTCCCAGGTTCTGTACCGCGATGCTGCCGGTTCCGGGAACGACGCGGCGGTGCGGATCGGTTAGGGGCTAGCGTCTGATGCACTGTCACGGCGTGCTGGGGAGCGGGGATGGCGGGCGGCGGAATCGAAGCCGCGGTCGGGTATGTATTCGCGTGGCTGGTGCGCGAGGCCGAGCGGGTGAGTGCGGGGGTGAGCGGTGGGCCGGATGCTGCCCTGGGACGCCTACACGAGCTGGTGGCGCGTGCGCTCGGGGCCGATCCCTCGCTGGCGCGGGCCGCACAGGAAGCCGGAGCCGGGCTGGCCCGGCCGACCGAGCGAACCCGGCGCCGACTGGTTGACTCCCTGGAGGACGCCGCCGAACACGACCCCGCCTTCGCCCACGCCTTGGCGGCGCTGATCGAGCAATTGCGGGCCGATGACCCCGCCGCCGCAGGTGACGCGGCGGTCATGCCTGGCCGCGCCCCGGACGTCGCGGGCAGCGTGGCGATCACGGCACGCGACGGCGCCGTCGCTGCGTGGACGACGAACGGGACAATCGGATCCGCCCCAGCCCTGTCGGCCGGGGTTGATGCCGTCCCTGCCGGCCCGACCGGGCCTAGCGCCGGCGTTGGCCAGCCAACCGGATCGGGCCAGCGGACGGTGCTGGTCATCAACGCGGTCGGCTACGGAGGCGTCGCGGCCGGTTCGATCGGCCAGCTCGACCTGCACCAGCACCGTCACGAGTACGCCGCCCCGCGCGGCCCCGCCGCGTGGCCGCACCAGGTCGGTATCATCCCGCCCAAGGCGCGCTGGTTTCAGGCCCGGACCGAGATCGAGCACCTGAACCAGTTGCTGGCCGTCGACGGAACGATCGTCGCAGCCCCTGATCTCGCACCGTCGGAGATGCCCGCGGGTGGGGTGCTGGCGGGGATGGGTGGGGTCGGCAAGACCCAACTCGCCGCCCACTACGCCCGCACCACCTGGCAGCGCGGCGAGTTGGACCTGCTGGTTTGGATCACCGCCACCGACCGCACCACCGTCGTAGCCGCCTACGCCCGGGCCTGCGCTGAGGTACTCGGCACTGCCCCGGACGACTCGGAGGTGGCAGCGCTTGGGTTCCTGGCCTGGCTGGAACCCAAGCGGGGGCAGCAAGTGTGCCGGTGGCTGGTAGTCCTGGACGACGTCGCCAACCCCGGCGACCTGCGGGGCCTGTGGCCCCCCGTCAGCGCACACGGCCGCACCGTCGTCACCACTCGCGGCCGGCACACCGCCCTGACCGAAGGCGGCCGGATCCGGCTGGAGGTCGGCCTGTTCACCCCCGAACAGGCTCTGGCCTACCTCACCAACTCATTGGCAGACCGCGCCCGCCACGAACCCGAGGACGAACTCGCCGCCCTGGCCGAAGACCTGGGCCGTCTGCCGCTGGCACTGTCCCAGGCCGCCGCCTACATCCTCGACATCCGCACCAGCATCACCGCCTACCGGGAACTGCTCGCCGACCGCACCCAGGCCCTCGCGGACGCCGCCCCCGACACCCTGCCCGACAGCCAGACCCACACCGTGGCCGCCGCCTGGACCCTGTCCATCGACCACGCCGACACCCAACGCCCCACCGGCCTGGCACGCCCCCTCCTCCACCTCCTTTCCCACCTTGACCCCAACGCCATCCCCACCACCATCCTCACCAGCCCACCCATCCTGGCCCATCTGACCGTTCGCCTCGCCGAAAGCAGCGCAGTTGCCGACGGCGGTGCCGGAACGCGTGGTGGTGCGAGTCCGAAGGTCACAGCGAGGCAGGTCGAGCTGGCCCTGGCGACGCTGCACCGACTAAGCCTGATCGACCACGACCCTGACGGCGATCCACATCCCGTCGTACGTGTCCACCAGTTGATCCAGCGCTCTGTCTGCGACACCCTCACCCCCCAGCAGCACCACCAGGCGGCCTGCACGGCGGCAGACGGTCTCCTGGCCGTGTGGCCCAGGATCGAGCGCAACACCGCCCTGGTCGCCGCGCTGCGCGCCAACGCCACTGCGCTCACCAGAGGTGCCGAAGACGTGCTCCACCATCCCGATGCGCACACCGTGCTGTATCGGGTGGGGTCCAGTCTCGGTGAGGCTGGCCAGGTCGCCGCTGCGCGCGATCACTTCCAACGCCTCACCGGAACCACGACGCGGTTCCTGGGCCCTGACCATCCCCACACCCTCACCGCGCGGCACGAGTTCGCGCGGTGGTGGGGGAAGGCGGGGGACGCGGCTGGCGCGGCCGCCGCCCTCACCGAACTGTTGAGTCATCGGATCCGAGTCCTGGGACCCGAGCATCCCGACACCTTCACCACCCGACACGAGCTCGCCGACTGGCGAGGCCAGGCGGGAGACGCCGTCGGCGCCGCCACCGCCTTCATCGAACTGGCAGCCGATCGGACCCGGGTCCTCGGTCCCGACCACCCTGACACCCTCACCACCCGAAACCAGATTGCCCGCTGGCGGGGGGAGGCGGGAGACGCCGCCGGCGCCGCCACCGCCCTCGTGGCAATCCTGGACGACTTGGTCCGCGTCCTGGGGCCCGACGACCCAAACACCCTCGCCACCCGACACGAGCTCGCGCGTTGGCGGGGGAACGCGGGGGATTCGGCTGGTGCGGCAACCGCCCTCACGGAACTCTTGGACGACATGGTCCGAGTGTTGGGCCCCGACCACCCCAGCACCCTCGGTACCCGACTCAACATCGCTGTTGTGCGGCGGCTGGTGGGGGATTCGGCTGGTGCGGCAACCGCCCTCACGGAACTCTTGGACGACATGGTCCGAGTCCTCGGCCCCGACCACCCCCACACCCTCCGGGCTCGACACACCCGCGCGTACTGGCGGGGGCAAGGGGATGCGGCCAATGCTGTGCCCGCCTTCATCGACCTCGTCAACGACATGGTCCGAGTCCTCGGCCCCGACCACCCCCACACCCTCCATGCCCGTAGGGACCTCGCCAACAAGCGGGGGGAAGCGGGGAGCGCAGCGGACGCCGCGCTCGCCTTCGCCGAACTGCTGGACGACCAGATCCGGATCCTGGGGCCCGACCACCCCAGAACTCTCAGCACTCAACACAACTTCGCCCACTGGCGAGGGGAGGCAGGGAACGCGACGGGCGCCGCTTCCACCTTCGCCGAACTTCTGAACGCCCAGATCCGGATCCTGGGACCCGACCACCCCGACACCCTCACCACCCAGAGCAACCTCACCTACTGGCGCAGGCGCAGGCAGGAACGCGGCTTCTGGCGCTAATAGGATCCATCCGGTCGGTCACTGCGGAGCCAGCTGGCGAGGGCTGCTGCGCTAACGGTGCCAAGGTGGCTGTGTCCACGTTCGTCGTATCGGGTCGCGACGGCTCTGGTGTGCTTGAGGTTGTTGATGGCCCGTTCGACGGTGTCGCGCTTCTTGTACCGCTCCTCGTCGAAGTCCGGCGGCTGCCCGCCGCGTGAGCTTTGCGCAGCGGGCCCTATCGTTTCGCGTGTACGCGAAACATCCCTGGGGCGCGCGACGGAGGTTCCGATGGGCTGGTGGCAGATCGACGCCGACACACTCGCGGGCAGCCGATTCGTCGTTTCGCCCCTGAGTGAAACGACAGCGGCCCTCAAGGCGCTGCACCTCGGGCAGGCCGCGAACCCCGGAGAGCGGGAGTGGCTGACGGCCCACCAACCCCGCTACCGGGAACGGATCGCCGCAGACCCCGTGGCCGCGGCGCTGGTGCGGGGCGGGCTCGGCGGATCGTGGAACGCCACCTTCCTCACGCCCACCCCGGAACGCAGCGAGCGGGCCTTCACCACCGAGCTCGACCGGATCGCCCGGACCGACCCCGGAACCGCCCGGGCCGACCTGGCCGAGGCACTGCGCGGGCCGCTCCCGCCCGTACTCGACCGGGACGACCTGCCCGGCCGGGCCGCCGACCTGCTGCACTGGGTCTGGCAGACCACCGTGCTGCCCGACTGGCCCCGGCGGCGGCGGATCATCGAGTCCGACATCCTGGCCCGCACCACCCGGCTCGCCCAGGGCGGCTGGGAGTCGGCGCTGGACGGGCTGCGCCACGGCATGCGCTGGCTCGGCGCCAGCCGGCTGCGGATCACCCTGCGCGACCAGGAACCGCGCGACCTCGACGGCACCGCGCTGCTGCTCGTCCCGGTGACGCCCGGTCAGGGCTGGTTCGCCTGGGACGACCAGCGCCACGCCATCGTCTACCCCGCCGGCGGCGTGCTCGCCGAGCCCGCGAACCCGTCCGGCACCGATGCCGGGGCCGACGGCCAGGTCCTCGCCCGGCTGGTCGGCCCCACCCGGGCCCGGATCCTGCTGCTGCTGGCCGACCCGCTGAGCACCACCCACCTGGTGGCCGTCACCGGCCAGGGCCTCGGCTCGGTCGGCAACCACCTGCGGGTGCTGCTGGACGCGGGCCTGCTGCGCCGCCGCCGGACCGGCCGGGTGGTGCTCTACGCCCGCACCGAGCTGGGTGAAGCGCTGGTGGCCGGGGCAGCCACGCCGACCGGCTGAGCCGGCGGCCCGTCCGCCTGATCGCCCGCCGTACCTCCCGTCGCTCTTGCCCACTCCCACACCTGGCATCACGTCAGATCACCGAATGTGTCCCAGGATTGCGGCTGCATGGCAGTCGTCCGCACCCGCTTGACCCCTCTTCGACCGCGCCAGCAGAGTTCACGGCATGTCCCTGGCGAGTGAGCTTCCCGGATGTCCGGACGCCCCGCCGGTCCCACCGTTCGAGAGGCCGTCATGAGGAAGCGCAGGGCCGTTGCCACGGTTGCCGGGTTCGTGTTGGTCAGCGGGCTGGCCACCGCCTGTGGTGGTACGGCCTCCGGGTCGGCCGGCGGTGCGTTCGACCCCGCGCACTGCCAGGGCGGCACGCTGACCGTGCTGGCGCACGCCGGGCAGGGCAAGTTCGACCCGGCCGAGCTGTACACCTCCGGCGGCGGCCGGGTGCCCACGCTGGTCTTCCGCACCCTCACCACCCGGGACCACACCGCCCAGGGCCCGGCCAGCGCCAAGGTGGTGCCCGACTTGGCCACGGACACCGGCGAGCCCAGCCAGGACGCCACCGTCTGGACCTACCACCTCAAGCCGGGGCTGAAGTTCGAGGACGGCACCCCGATCAAGGCGGCGGACATCAAGTACGGCATCGAGCGCTCGTTCGCCCCCGAGCTGCCGGGCGGTCCGCCCTACCTGCGCGACTGGCTGGTCGGCGGCGCGACCTACCAGGGCCCGTTCAAGGGGGCCGAGCTGCCCTCCATCGAGACACCGGACGACAGCACCCTGGTCTTCCACCTGACCAAGCCCGAGGGCGACTTCCCCTTCCTGGCCACCGCCACCCAGTTCGCCCCGGTGCCCAAGGACAAGGACACCGGCACCGACTACCAGAAGCACCCGATCTCCTCGGGGCCGTACAAGGTGGTCAGCAACGACAGCGGCAAGTCGATCGTGCTGGAACGCAACCCGTACTGGTCCAGGAGCGTCGACGACCAGCGCCTCGCCTGCCCGGACCGGATCGTCTACACCTCGGGCCTGGACCCGGCCGTGGTCAACCAGCGGCTGGTCGCCAGCAGCGGTGACGACGCCCGGGCGGTCAGCGGCGACGTGGACATCGACGCCAGCGTGCTGGCCCGGCTGAACGGCGACCCCGGGCTCAAGTCCCGCGTCGCCACCGGCTACTTCGGCGACACCAACTACCTGGCCTTCAACCCGAACGTGAAGCCGTTCGACAACCCGGCGGTGCGCCAGGCCATCTCCTACGCGGTGGACCGCCAGGCGGTGATCAACGCGGTGGGCGGCAGCGCCGTCGCCAAGCCGGCCACCACCTTCCTGCCCGACCAGCCGGCCTTCGGCTACACCCCCTACGACTACTTCCCGGGCGGCCCGAACGGCGATCCTGACAAGGCCAAGCAGCTGCTGGCCCAGGCCGGTTACCCGAACGGCCTGACCATCACGCTCAGCCACAGCGTCGCGGGCAGCGGCAACGGGCCGGCCGTGGCGGCGGCCGTGCAGCAGGCGCTGGCCAAGGCCGGCATCACGGTCAAGCTGGACGGCTCGTCCTCCGACGACGACTACCAGACCAAGACCCAGACGCCCGCCACCGAACCCGGTTTCTTCCTCGCCGGCTGGGGCGCCGACTGGCCGTCGGGCGGGCCGTTCCTCGCCCCGATCTTCGACGGCCGGCAGATCCTCCCCGAGGGCAACTTCAACTCCGCCCAGCTGAACGACCCCCAGGTGAACGCCGCGATCGACGCCGCCAACCGGCTCACCGACCCGGCCCAGGCCGAGGCCGCCTGGGGCGCGCTCGACGCGCAGCTCGGCAAGCAGGCGTGGACGGTGCCGCTCTACCACCCGGTCTACAAGCGGCTGATCGGAAAGGACGTCAAGAACGCCTACGTCAGCGACTGGACCGGGGTGTACGACCTGTCCCGCATCTCGGTGAAGTGACGGCGCCCCGGATGGACCCGACCAGCCCCACCAGCCCTATCAGCACCACTACCCCCACCGGCCGCACCCGCTGGCAGCGCCTGCGCGCCGACCGGTCGGCCACCGCCGGCCTGGTGCTCGCCCTGCTCCTGGTGCTGATCGCCGTCGCCGCCCCGCTGATCTGCGCGATCGAGGGCCAGAACCCGACCGAGTACCACAACGCCCTGCTCGACTCGGCCACCGGCGGCGTGCCGATCGGTGGCATGGGCGGGGCGAGCGGGCGGCACTGGCTGGGCGTTGAGCCGGGCACCGGGCGCGACCTGCTGGCCCGGCTGGTCTACGGCGCGCAGATCTCGCTCGGCGTGGCGATCGGCGCCACCGCCGTGCAGGTCGGCCTCGGCGTGCTGCTCGGCCTCGCGGCCGGCCTCGGCAACCGGGTGGTGGACACCGTGCTCGGCCGCGCGATGGACCTGGTGCTGGCCTTCCCCGGACTGGTCTTCGCGATCTCGCTGCTCGCCGTGGTCCCGGCCGGCTTCCCGCGACCGGTGCTGCTGGTCCTGGTGCTCGGCGTGCTGGGCTGGGGCGGCATCGCGCGGGTGGTCCGCGGCCAGGTGCTGACGCTGCGCGAGCTGGACCACGTGGCCGCCGCCAGGCTCGGCGGCGCGCGCGGCTGGCGGATCGCCCGCCGCGAGATCCTGCCCGCGCTCGGCGCACCCGTCATCACCTACGCCGCCCTGCTGCTGCCCTCCAACGTGACGGCGGAGGCCGGGCTCTCCTTCCTCGGGGTCGGCGTCCGCCCGCCGACCGCCTCCTGGGGCCAGATGCTCTCCTCCGCCACCACCTGGTACGTCGCCGACCCGGCCTTCGTGCTGCTCCCCGCCGCGCTGCTGTTCGCCACGGTGCTCGCCTTCACCCTGCTCGGAGAGGGCCTGCGGCGAGCCCTGGACCCCCGCTCCGCCCACCGTGTCGGCGCCCGGTCCCGGTCCACCGGCCGGACCCGGCCGACCGACCGCCCCCGCCCGTTCGGCCGGCCGCCGCGCGCGCTCGGCGCCGGCCCGCAGCTGCCGGACCGTCAGCCCGGGGACGGGGCGAGGGCGTGATCCGCTTCCTGCTCCGACGCACCGTCAGCACCGCGCTGGTGCTGCTGGTCCTCTCCCTCGTCGTCTACCTGGTCTTCTACGCGGCCCCGCACGACCCGGCCCGGCTGGTCTGCGGCAAGGGGTGCGACCCGGCCCGGCTGGCCGTGGTGCGGCACAAGCTCGGCACCGACCGCCCGCTCTGGCAGCAGTACTGGGAGTTCCTGCGCGGCCTGGTCGTCGGGCGCACCTACGACGCGGGCAGCGACAGCACGCACTGCGCCGCGCCCTGCTTCGGCTGGTCCTTCCAGACCGACCAGCCGGTGCTCCCGATGATCACCCAGCGGCTGCCGGTGGACTGCTCGCTCGCGATCGGCGCCGCCGTGATCTGGCTGCTGCTCGGGGTCGGCGCGGGCACACTGGGCGCGCTGCGCCGCGGCCGGCTGCTGGACCGGGCGCTCACCGGGCTCACCCTCGCCGGGATCGCCTCGCCGGTCTTCCTCACCGGCCTGCTGCTGATGATGCTCTGCTGCGCCTACCTGCGCTGGCTCCCGTTCCCCTCCTACGTCCCGCTCACCCAGGACCCGGCGGGCTGGGCCGCCAACCTGGCCCTGCCGTGGTTCGCGCTGGCCCTGGTCTTCGCCGCCAACTACGCCCGGATGAGCCGGGGCCTGCTGCTGGAGACGCTGGCCGAGGAGCACATCCGCACCGTGCGCGCCTACGGGCTGACGGAGCGCCGGATCGTCGTCGGCCACGCGCTGCGCGGCGTGCTGACGCCGCTGATCACCATGCTCGCCAAGGACCTCGGCAGCCTGATCGGCAGCGCCCAGCTCACCGAGGCCGTCTTCGGCTTCGACGGCATGGCCCGGCTGCTGGTGGACGCGGTCAACCAGGTGGACCTCCCGGTGGTGGTCGGCGTCACGCTGTTCGGCGCCTTCTTCATCGTGCTCGCCAACGCCGTCGCCGACGTGCTCTACGCCGTGGCCGATCCGAGGGTGGTCCTGCGATGACCCAGCTCCAGGACGAACACCGGACCGAGCAGCAGGAACTGCTCCGGGTCCAGGACCTGACGGTGCGTTACGGCGCGACGACCGCCGTGGACGGGCTCTCCTTCACGCTCGGCGCCGGCCGCTCGCTCGGTCTGGTCGGCGAGTCCGGCTCCGGCAAGAGCACCGTCGCGGCCGCGCTGCTGGGCCTGCTCGGCGGCGCCCGGGTCAGCGGCTCGATCCGGCTGGCCGGCACCGAGGTCACCACCGCCGGAGAGGCCGAACTGCGGGCGCTGCGCGGACCGAAGGCCGCCATGGTCTTCCAGGACGCGCTCTCCGCCCTGGACCCGTTCTGGACGGTCGGCGACCAGATCGCCGAGGTCTACCGGCTGCACACCGGGGCCGGCCGCCGGGCGGCCCGGGAGCGCGCGGTGCGGGTGCTCGACCAGGTCGGCATCCCGGACGCCGCGCGCCGGGCCCGCGCCCACCCGCACGAGTTCTCCGGCGGCATGCGCCAGCGCGCGCTGATCGCGATGGCGCTGGCCTGCGCCCCCGACCTGCTGATCGCCGACGAGCCGACCACCGCGCTGGACGTCACGGTGCAGGCCCAGATCCTCGCGCTGCTGGCCGAGCTGCGGGCCGCGCACGGCATGGCGATGCTGCTGGTCAGCCACGACCTGTCGGTGGTGGCCGGGGCGACGGAGGAGGTGCTGGTGCTGAACGGCGGCCGGGCGGTCGAGCACGGACCGGTGGGCCAGGTGATCGGTGCCCCGCGCGAGCCCTACACCCGGGCCCTGCTCGCCGCCGTGCCCCGGATCGACCAGCGGCGCACCGAGGCGGTGCCGCCGGCGGGCGAGGCGTCGGGCGCGGCGTCGGGTGAGTCGGCGGGCGAGCCGCTGCTCCGGGTCAGCGGCCTGCGCAAGGAGTTCCGCGGGGCCCGGCTGCCAGCGGTGGACGGGGTGGACCTGGAGTTGCGGGCCGGCGAGTCGCTGGGTGTGGTCGGCGAGAGCGGCAGCGGCAAGACCACGCTCGGGCGGCTGCTGGTCCGGCTGCTGGAGCCGACCGCCGGCCGGATCGAGTTCGCCGGGCGCGACCTGGCCCGGGCCGGCGCCCGGGAGCTGCGGCCGCTCCGCCGCGACCTGCAGATGGTGTTCCAGGACCCGCTCTCCTCGCTCAACCCGCGGCGCACCATCGGCGACGCGGTGGCCGAACCGCTGCGGCTGCTGGACCGTCCGACGGGCGGCGAACTGCGCCGGGCGGTCGGCGAACTGCTGGAGCGGGTCGGGCTCGACCCCGACTGGCAGGGCCGCTACCCGCACGAGCTGTCCGGCGGTCAGCGGCAGCGGGTCGGCATCGCCCGGGCGCTCGCGCCGCGCCCGCGGCTGCTGGTCTGCGACGAGCCGGTCGCCTCGCTGGACGTCTCCACCCAGGCGCAGGTGGTCCGGCTGCTCGGCGAGCTCCAGCGCGAACTGGGGCTGAGCCTGCTCTTCATCGCCCACGACCTGGCCGTGGTGCGCCAGGTGAGCGATCGGATCGCGGTGATGCACCGGGGCCGGATCGTCGAGCAGGGGCCGGCCGACCAGGTCTACGAGTCGCCGCGGCACGAGTACACCCGGGGACTGCTGGCGGCGGTTCCGACGCTGGTGCCCGTACTCTGACGATTTGTCGACTTGTGGTCGCTCGTCACTCCAGCGCCGCCCGCTCCAGCAGCGGCTGCCACCACTGCGGGTGCTCGCGGTACCAGGCGACGGTGGCCGCGAGCCCGTCCTCGAACCGCACCCGGGGCTCGAACCCCAGCTCCTCGCGGATCTTGCGACCGTCCAGCGCGTAGCGGCGGTCGTGGCCCTTGCGGTCGGCCACCTGCTCGACCAGCTCCCAGCCGGTCCCGGTGGCCGCGAGCAGCAGCCCGGTCAGCTCCCGGTTGGACAGCTCGGTGCCGCCGCCGACGTGGTAGACCTCGCCGGCCCGCCCGCCCTCCAGCAGCAGCGCGAGCGCCCGGCAGTGGTCGGAGACGTGCAGCCAGTCCCGCACCTGGTGCCCGTCCCCGTAGAGCGGCACCGGTCGGCCCGCGAGCAGCCGGGTGGTGAAGAGCGGGATCAGCTTCTCCGGGAACTGGTACGGGCCGTAGTTGTTCGAGCAGCGGGTGACCACCACGCCCAGGCCGTGCGTGCGGTGCTGGGCCAGCGCCAGCAGGTCGGAGCCCGCCTTGCTCGCCGCGTACGGCGAGTTCGGGGCGAGCGGCTGCTCCTCGGTCCAGGCGCCGGTGGCGATCGAGCCGTACACCTCGTCGGTGGAGACGTGCAGGAAGCGGCCGACCCCGTGCCGCAGCGCCGCGTCCAGCAGGACCTGGGTGCCCGTCAGATTGGTCCGGACGAACTCCTCGGCGCCGGCGATCGAGCGGTCCACGTGCGACTCGGCCGCGAAGTGCACCACCGCGTCCTGACCCGCCATCACCTCGTCCACCAGCACCGGGTCGCAGATGTCGCCGCGGACGAAGGCGTAGCCGGGGTGGCCCGCCACCGGCGCCAGGTTCGCCGCCACGCCGGAGTAGGTGAGCTTGTCGAGCACGGTGACGCGGACCCCGGGCCGGGAGGCGAGCAGCGAGCGGACGAACTCGGAGCCGATGAACCCGGCGCCGCCGGTGACGAGGATGTGGATCATGCGGACAACGTACTGTCCGGCTACGCGCCGCCCGGCGGGGTGGGGTCCAGGACGGTGGGCTGCTGGGCCGGCCGGCCGAGCTGCCAGACCGACCAGCCCGCCGCCAGCCAGGGCAGCGGGTCCACCGCCGTCCGCACGTCCACCAGGATCGGCAGCCGCACCGCCCCGGCCGCCCGGGCCGGGAACTGCGGGTCCGTCACGTAGTCGGGCCAGTCGGTGCCGAGCACCACCAGGTCCGCGCCGGCCACCGCCTCCAGCGCCGTCTCCCGGTACTGCACCACCGGCAGCGCCCGGTGCGCGCCGGCCAGCGCCTGGGGATCGTGCAGCACCACCACGGCGCCGCGCAGGTGCAGCCGGTCGGCCAGCCGGAGCGCGGGGGAGTCCCGGACGTCGCTGGTGCCGGCCTTGAACGAGGCGCCGAGGAACCCGATCCTGGCCCCCTCCAGCGACCCGCCGGCGGCGCGCTCCGCCAGCGCCACCGCGGCCTCCAGCCGGCCCCGATTCACCGTGTCCACCGCCGCCAGCAGCTCGGTCGCCCCACCGGCACCCAACTCCCGCACCCGGTGGGTGAAGGCGCTCAGGTCCTTCGGCAGGCAGCCGCCGCCGTAGCCGATGCCGGGGCGCATCCCGAGCGGTCCGATCCGCTGGTCGATCCCGAGGGTGCGGGCCACCTCGGTGACGTCGGCCCCGGTGAGCTCGCAGACCTCCGCCATCGCGTTGATGAAGGAGATCTTGGCGGCCAGGTAGGCGTTGGCGGCCGACTTGGCGACCTCGGCGGTGGCCGGGTCGGTGACGATCAGTTCGGTGCCGCCGGCGGCCAGGATCGGCGCGTAGACCGCCTCGACCGCCTTGCGCGCCTCCGGGGAGCCGAGGCCGACCAGGATCCGGTCCGGCCGCAGGGTGTCCTCCACGGCCCGGCCCTCGCGCAGGAACTCCGGGTTCCAGACCAGCTCGATGCCGGGCACGTTGGCCAGCTGCTCCACGATCTCCCGCAGCCGTTCCGCCGTGCCCACGGCGACGGTGCTCTTGCCGACGATGGTGCAGGGCTCGTGCAGCAGCGGCACCAGGGAGCGGACCGCGCCGACCACCTGGTCGGTCTGGTAGCCCTGGCCGTCCGGATCGAGCGGGGTGCCGACCGCGAGGAAGTGCAGCTCGGCCCAGCCGGCCGCGTCGGTCAGCTGGTCGCTGAACCGCAGCCGTCCGCTCGCGGTGTGCCGGGCCAGCAGCTCGGCCAGCCCCGGTTCGAAGAACGGCGCCTGCCCGGCGGCCAGCAGCAGGCACTTCTCCTGGTCCAGCTCGATGCCGATCACCTCGTGCCCCAGCTCCGCCATTGCGGCGGCGTGCGTGGTTCCGAGGTGGCCGCAGCCGATCACCGATACGCGCATGAGGTCGAGTTTCTCCCGGGTCGGGGTGCGGGGGCGGTGCGCCGCGCGGCGCACCGCCCGAATCCGTCGGCCGATCTGTCAGTCGATCAGTCGGCCGGTCCGTCGGCCGATCTGTCGGCCTATCAGTCGGCCGGTCTGTCGGTCGGTCGGTTGGTCTGTCAGCAGGGCGGTCCGGCTCAGCCGCCGTTGGCGGCCTCCACGCCGGCCTCGGCCACCGGCTGGTCCTCGCCCCGGGTGCCGCCGGCGACGCCGATCGCGCCGGCGATCGCACCGTTCGCGAAGATCGGGATGCCGCCGGGCAGCAGCGCGAAGCCCGGCTGGGCGGCCATGGTGGCGAGCAGCACCGGGTCGCCGGCGGCGACCTTGCCGAAGTCGTTGGTGGGAACGCCGAGGCCGGCGGCGGTGACCGCCTTGTGGGTGGCCACGGTGGTCGCCCAGAAGGTCGCGCCGTCGGCCCGGGCCGTCGTCAGCAGGTTGCCGCCGGCGTCCACCACCGAGACGGCGACGGCGACGTTGAGCTGGGCCGCCTGGGCCAGGGCGGCGTCCAGGATCCGGCGGGCGAGCGCGGCGTTGATCACGGGAGCGGTGGTCATGGTCGGGGGAGTCCTCTCGTCGGAATGGCTGTTCGAATTATTGGAATGGTGGGGATAGTCAAATAGCTTGTCCAGTAACGGAGTTGATGCTCCGTCAGAATGTTTGCCAATCAGGGATACCACGGTGCCTCAGGAGAGCGCGAAGCGGAACATCGCCTCGGGGACCGGGGCCGGCGGACCGGTGGTGCAGATCTCCTTGTCGACGATCCGTTTGAGGTAGCCGGCGCCCTCGGTTCCGCCCGAACCCTTGACCTCGTGCGGCAGGTGGCTGCGGCCGAAGCCGTAGTGCCGGCCGCGCCAGACCAGCAGCGAGCGCTCCACCAGGCCCAGGGCCGCGGTCAGCTCGGGATCGCGGGCCGCGGCTATGGCGGCGCGCAGCGGCCAGAGGTCCCGCAGCGGCTGCTCGTTGAGCTGCCGCAGGTGGCCCAGGTGCAGGAAGATCCCGGCCTTGCGCGGGTCGTAGCCGTAGACCGCCAGCTCGGCCAGGTGGTAGTTGAGCGACTGCACCGCGCTCGCCGCGCCGGTGGCCTCGCGGAAGCTGAGGAACTGCTCCGGCGAGAGCGTCCGCAGCACCCGCAGCACCCCGCTGAGCAGCTCCGCGCAGTCGGCGGTCCGCCCGGTGTGCCGCAGCGCCGCCTCCCGGTCGCCCGCCGCTATCGCGACCACCGCCCGGCAGGCGCTCCACCGGGTCAGGAAGAAGGCCACCTCGCAGGCGTGCACCGAGCGGAGGAAGAGGTGCTCGTGGTGCACCGCCGACTGCGGCAGCCCGGTGCACCGGACCAGCACCTGGAGCCGGCGGTCCAGCCGCTGGTCCGCCGCGCCCCAGGGCGGGGTCAGCAGCCGGTCCAACTCCCCGATCAGCTCGGCCAGCCGGGCCCGCCGCTCGGCCGCCTCCGCCGGCCCGTAGCCGGGCAGCGTGAGCGGAGCCCGCTCGCGCTCGGCCAGGTCCACCAGGGTGGCCCGGATCGCGGTGAGCCCGGCCTCCAGCGGATCCTGCCGGTAGAGCGTCAGGAACCAGTCGTAGACGTGCAGACTGGTGTAGCGGTAGTACTCCGGGATGTCCGGGCGCCGGCTGAACGGCCGGGTCAGCAGCGCCACCACCTGGCGCTCGTCCAACTCCAGCTCCAGGTCGAGCCCAGGCTCCAGGTCCAGCCCAAGCCCCGGGCCCAGCCCCGGGCCCCGGGCCGCGCCGTCCGCCGGCCGGCTCGCCTCCTCGTACCAGTCGGCCAGCCGCTCCCGCTGCGCCGCGCTCAGGGCCGCCCGGCCCAGCGCGCTCTGCATCCGCAGTATCTCCTCCCCGCGCCCGGGGAGGGCTGCCCGCTCGGCCATGGCTCACCACCACCGCCCGGGCGGGTGGATCGCGGTGCCGGACCGGTGCCCCAGCACCAGGTGCTTCTCCCGGCCGGTCCGGTGCACCTCGCAGTCGGCGAACCCGGCCCGGCGCAGCAGGCCCAGGTACTCCGCGGCCGTGCGGTGCCGCCCGTGGGTCTCGGCGTGCATCGACAGGTTCATCGCCGCGGTGGCCAGCGGCCGGTAGCCGTCCTCCTCGAAGAGCCGCTCCATGACCAGCACCCGGCCGCCCGGGGCCAGGGCCCGGTGCGCCTTGCGGAGCAGCTCCAGGCAGACCTCGTCCGGCCAGTCGGACAGGATGTAGCCGAAGGCCAGGCAGTCGCCCGGCGGCAGTTCGTCCCGGTGGAAGTCGCCGGGGGCGAAGGCCAGTCGGGTGCCCAGCCGGTACCGCCGTCCGGCCTGCCGCAACCGCGGCTCGACCTGCGGCAGGTCGAAGACGGTGGCCCGCAGCCCCGGCCGGCGCAGCAGCGCCGCCACCGCGAACGGCCCGCCCGCCCCGCCCACGTCCACCAGGTGGCGGACCTGGTCCATGCCGGCCAGCTCGACCAGCTCGCCGGACACGTCGAAGCTGAGCTGCCACATGGCGTCCAGGAACCGGCCGGTGGCCTCCTCGTCCCGGTAGATCCGGGCGAACGGCTCCGGGCGGGCCGCGTCGGCCGCCGCCTTGCCCCGGGTCAGGCAGGCCTCCAGGTGGTCCAGCTGCCCGGCGGTCTCGGTCACCAGGTGGTGCAGGAAGCCGCCCAGGAACCGGGGATCGGTGCCGTCCAGGAACGGGCGGACCGGCGCGGGCGCGGCGTACCGGCCGCCGCCGTCCGCGGTCAGCAGGTCCAGCGAGCGGAGCAGGGTGAGCAGCCGGCCCAGGGTGTCCCGGTCCAGGCCGAGCGCGGTGGCCAGTTCGCCGTCGGTGCTCGGTCCGTGCTCGGCCAGCTCGCGGAACACCCCGTGCCGCACCGCGAGTTCCAGCGCCCGGGTGGCGAGCAGCCCGTAGACCGCCCGCTCCAGCGGCGGCGGCATCGCGGCACCGGCCGTGCTCGCGGCGCCCGCCGTGCTGGACGTGCTGGACGTGCTCGCCACGTTGGTCGCCCCGGGTGTACCGGGCGTGCTCGGTGCCATCGCTGCTCCTTCCTCCGGGCACGGTCGTCGGCTGCGGGGCCGGGTGGGCCCGCCGACACTCACAGGATGTCCGCGATGACGGGTCGTTCGGGTACGCGCCATCGCAAACCGTTCGGACGTGCGGGGTGACCGACCGTCAGGTGGCGCGAACGGGTGAAGCGAACGGGTGGCGGAGACCGGGAGTCCACCAGAACGGGGGATGCGGACGAAGGACGACCTTTCGGACAATTGCCAGATGGTCGGAGGATCCAGCCGACCGCAGCGCTCCGCACGACCCGGCCCGGCGGCGGTCGGACCCGGTCGGCAGACCGAAGGGGGAAGGCATGGCTGCCAAGCGCGTCACGATCATCGGGGCCGGCGTGGCCGGTCTGGTGGCGGCCTACGAGCTGGAGCGGCTCGGCCACCAGGTGGTGGTCCTGGAGGGGCACCCGGAGGTCGGCGGCCGGATACGCACCCACCGCTTCGTGCCCGGCCGCCCCGGCCCGCTGGTCGAGCTCGGCGCGATGCGGATACCGGCCACCCACCACCGCACCATGGGCTACCTCCAGGCGCTCGGACTGGCCGACCGGCTGCGCGAGTTCACCACGCTCTTCCAGGACGAGGCGGCCTACGTGCAGACCAGCCGCGGCCACCAGCGGATCCGGGACGCCTCCGCCACCCTGGTCGAGGAGCTGCGCGGCCGGCTGCCCGGCGCCGGCGGGTACAGCCCGCAGATGCTGCTCTTCGGCGCCTGGATGGCGGTCCGGGTCAACGCGCTCGCCCCCGGCGACTTCCGCGACGCGGTGGGCCGGGGCCTGGACGCCGAGCTGATCGGCCTGGTCGAGGGGATCGACCTGGACCGCTACGTGCGCGCCCCCGGCCACGGCGAACTGCTCGACCTGCGCGCGCTGTTCGCCGACCACCCGCAGATCCGGGCCGGCTGCCGCGGCCGGCTCTACCGCTTCGTCGACGACATCGTCAACGAGACCGGCGCCACCCTGCTCCGGCTGGCCGGCGGCCTGGACCAGCTGGCCCACCGGCTGCGCGAGCGGATCCGCGGCCCGGTGCACTGCGGCAACGAGGTGACCGGCCTGGAGCTCGGCGAGCGCGAGGTGCGGCTGCGGATCCGGCACGGCTTCGGCACCCGCACGAGGTCCTGCGACTACGTGCTCTGCACCATCCCGTTCACCGTGCTGCGCGCCCTCGACCTGCGCGGGCTTGACCAGGAGAAGCTCGCCGCGATCGCCGACCAGCGCTACTGGAACGCCACCAAGGTCGCGCTGCACTGCCGCGAGCCGTTCTGGGCCCGCGAGGGCATCACCGGCGGCGGCTCCTTCACCGGCGGCCTGATCCGGCAGACCTACTACCCGCCGCTGGAGGGCGACCCGGAGCTCGGCGCCGCGCTGCTGGCCAGCTACACCATCGGCCAGGACGCCGACCGGCTCGGCACGCTCAGCCGCCCGGCCCGGATCGCCGCCGTGCTGGAGGAGCTCGGTGCCGTCCACCCCGAACTGCGCCGGCCCGGCATGGTGCTGGCCGTCGCCGACCAGGTCTGGGGCAGCGAGCCGTCCACCCGGGGCGCGGCCGCCGTGCGCTGGGGCAAGGACGCCGAGGCCTGCGAGGAGGAGCGGATCCGGATGGCCCGGCCGCAGGGCCGGCTGTTCTTCGCCGGCGAGCACTGCTCCAGCCACCCGGCCTGGATCGAGGGCGCCGTGGAGTCCGCCCAGCAGGCCGTCCGGGAGATCCACCGCTACCCGGCCGCGGCGCTGGCGGCCGACGAGCCCTGCGAGGTGGGTGCGTGAGCGTCTTCGACCTGCCCCGGCTGCACTTCGCCGGCACCGCGACCACCCAGCTGCCGACCGGCCTGCGCACCGGCCTGCTGGACCTCGCCGACAACACCGTGCTCACCCCCGAGGGCCACCGGTTCCCGCACCACCGCCCGGCCGCCGAGTACCACCGCGAGCTGGACCGGCTGGACCTGCGCACCGCCCCCGGCGCCCACTTCGCCGCCAGCGGCCACTTCACCGTGGACGCCGCGGTGACGGCCGTCGAGCCGGCCCCCGAGCGGCCCGAGCCGCTGCTCGGCCGCAGCGTGGACTTCTGGGGCCACTACAACGAGTACTTCGCCACCACCGCCAACCGGGCCCGGGTCTTCGACGTCGACCCGTCCTCCTCCTGGACCACCACGCTGATGATCGGTCAGCTCTGCTTCGGCCGGCTCGGTCGCTCGCACGACGTCGGCTACCTGTGCACCGGCGAGGTGACGGGCTACCAGCCGCCGCACTGGCAGGTCTTCCCGCCCGGCCCCAGCCCGGTGCCCCGGCTGCCGGTCCGCTCCGTGCACCAGTTCGCCGTGCCCGCCGCCGGGCTCGGCTGGCCGTCCGCCGAGCCCTCGCCCACCGTCGCCCGGCTGCGCGAACTCGTCGACGGCGGCGCCGCGGCCGGGCTGGTGGTGCAGTTCGCGCTCAACGCGCAGCCGGGCCCGCTGCCCACCGGACGCCCCGTCAGCTGGCGGCTCGACGGCACCATCGCCCCCTGGTACCCCGGCGAGGCGGCCGGCCACCCCGCCGGTCGGCTGCTCACCGCCGTCGCCCCCGCGCCCGGGCCGCGCCAGCTCACCGCCGAGATCGGCGAACGCACCGTCGGCCTCAACCTGCTCGCCGCGCCCGCACCCGAGCCCGGGCGGGCCGGCCACTGGGAGCTGCGCGCCGACCGCACCGGGCGGCTGCTCGCGACGCTGGCCGACCCGCTGCCGCGCACCGTGCTCACGCTGCCCCGGCACAGCGGCCGGGACCAGGTCGAGGAGCCGCTGCGGCTCGACCGGATCGAGCCCGACGGCGGCCGCCGGGTGGCGCTGCGCGAGCGCGAGACCAACGTGCAGGCCGACCCGGCCGCCCTCGTCCTCGACCACCCCCGGCACCCCGGGGACGGCGAGTGGGACGCCGAGGTGACCGTCCGGGCGCTGGTCCGGGGCCGGCCGGCCGCCGTCCGCGGCATCCGGGTGCGGCAGTACCCCAACCCGCGCGCCCGGCCGCTCGACCCGCCCGCCGAGGTCGCCCGGCTGCGCGCCGACGGCGCCGACTGGTCCGGCGAGTGCACCCTGGACACCGGGCCCGACGGACTGGGCCGGTTCACCGTCCGGGGCGCCCGGCCCGGCTGCGCCCGGCTGCTGCTCGCACCCCCGGACGCCGAACTGCCCGAGGACATCCCCGACCCCGGGGGCGCCACCGGCGCCGCCGGAGCCGCCCGCGCCTACGACGACCAGGACGCGCTCGGCTACTGGTCCGGCGCCGGCCGGCTCGCCCTGCGGGTGCTGCCCGACGACTGGCGGCTCGACGACCTGCCCGCCGAGCAGCTCACCTTCGACCTGCTGCACCGCGAGGTCTTCGCCTTCTACGAACTCACCTCCGGCTTCATGAAGGAGGAGGTCTTCAGCCTCGCCGACCGCGCCCGGGTCGACACCTACGCCCGGCTGATCTGGCAGATGTGCGACCCGCGCAACAAGTCCCGCACCTACTACATGCCGCCCACCCGCGACCTCAGCGAGCCCAAGTCCCGGCTGCTGCTGCGCTACCTGCGCGCCCTGCAGACCCCGCCCGCGCTGCTCACCCTGGCCCCCGCCCGGCCGAGCGCCCCGGCCGCGCTCGGCACCCGGTCGCAGCTGGTCGCCGCGCTCTGGGAGGCCGTCACCGTCGAACTCGCCGTCACCCTCCAGTACCTGTACGCCGCCTACTCGCTGCCCACCCACGGCGCCGGCCTCGGCTACCTGCGCCCCGGCGGCTGGACCGCCGAGCGGCTGCGGCTGGTCAGCGGGGACGGCGGCGAGACCCTGGAGCACGGCATCCGCAGCACCCTGCTCCGGGTGGCCCGCGAGGAGATGACCCACTTCCTGGTGGTCAACAACGTGCTCACCGCGATCGGCGAGCGGTTCCGCTTCCCGGCCATCGACTTCGCCACCCTCAACCAGCGGCTGCGGATCCCGCTCGACCTCTCGCTCGAAGGCCTCACGGCCGGCAGCGTGCAGCGGTTCATCACCCTGGAACAGCCCGACCGCAGCCTCCCCGACCCGCGCTACGGCGACCGCGCCGCCCTGGCCCCGACCGCCTCCGACACCCTCAGCGGCCTGTACGCCGCGATCCGCGACGGACTGGTCCGCCAACCCGAGCTGTTCGACCGGGCCGGCCGGCGGGCCGGCGGCGAGCACCACGTGTTCCTGCGACGCTCCGTCAACTCCGTCCACCCCGACTACCAGCTCCAGGTGGACGACCTGTCCAGCGCCCTGTTCGCCATCGACTTCGTCACCGAACAGGGCGAGGGCGGCGCCGTGGACGAACCGGGCGAGGGCGGCGAGGAGTCGCACCACCAGGCGTTCCGCCGGGTCGCCGAGCTGCTCGACCGGCTCGGCGCGGGCCCCGGGCCCGGCCTGCCGGAGCTCGGCTACCCGGTGCTGCGCAACCCCACCCGGTACAGCCCCGGCGGCAACCAGCAGCAGATCACCGACCCCACCGCCCGCGGGATCGCCCGGCTCTGCGACGAGGCCTACGCGCTGATGGCCCAGCTGATGGTGCAGCACTTCGGCGAGCCCGCCAGCCCCAGCCTGCGCCGCTCGGTGCTGATGAACGCCGCCATCGACGTGATGAACGGCGTGCTCCGCCCGCTCGCCGAACTGCTCGTCACCCTGCCCTCGGGCGTGCCGGGCCGCACCGCCGGACCGCCCTTCGCCCTCACCCGGGCGCCCGTTCCGGTGCCCGACCCGGCCCGGGCCCGCGAACTGCTGCGCCGCCGGGTCGGGCGGCTGCACCGGGCGGTCTGGGGCTGCCCGCTGGTGCCCGAGCAGGTCGGCGGCGTGCTCGCCCACCTGGACGGGGTGCTCCGCGTGACCGCCGACGGAAGGACGACATGAAGGACGACGGGAAAGCCGACATGACGGCACCTCAAGCAGCGCCGCTGCCCGCCGAGACCGAGGTGCTGATCGTCGGCGCCGGGCCGGTCGGCCTCGCGCTCGCCCTGGAACTGCGCAGCCACGGCGTGGCGGTGCTGCTGATCGACCAGGGCGACGGCGCCGTCGACCACCCGCGCACCAACACCGTCGGCCCGCGCGCCATGGAGCACTTCCGCCGCTGGGGGCTGGCCGACCGGATCCGCGCCGCCGGCTGGCCCGCCGACCACAGCCTGGACACCGCCTGGGTCACCCGGATCGGCGGCCACGAGGTGCACCGGCTGCACGTCGGCAGCACCGTCACCCGCGCGCCGTTCCGGCACACCCCCGAGCCCGAGGCGATCTGCCCGCAGCACTGGCTCACCCCGCTGCTCGCCGGCGCGCTCGGCCACCACCCCGACGGGCCGCTCCGGCTGCGCTGCCGGTTCGACGGCCTGCGGCAGGACCGGGAGGGCGTCACCGTCGACCTCGTCGACCTGGCCGCCGGACGGACCGTCAGCGTCCGGGCCCGCCACCTGGTCGGCGCTGATGGGGCCGACTCCGCCGTGCGCGCCGCCTGCGGGGTGCCAGCCCCGGGCCGGCACCCCGGGCAGCTGCTGCGCAACATCCTCTTCGAGGCCCCCGGCCTGCGGGAGCGGCTCGGCAACCGGCACGCGCTCTTCTACTTCCTGCTGCTCTCGGACGCGCTGCGGTTCCCGATGCGGGCCGTCGACGGGCAGGACCTCTACCGGCTCTCCATCCGCTGCGGCGGCACGCCGGAAGCCACCCAGCCCGCACCGGCCCTGCTGCGCCGGGCGATCGCCTTCGACGACCTGCCGCTGCGGGTGCGCTCCGACCAGCACTGGCAGCTCACCCACCGGGTGGCCGAGGAGTTCCGGTGCGGCCGGGTGCTGCTGGTCGGCGACGCCGCGCACACCCTCTCGCCCTCCGGCGGCTTCGGCTGCGACGCCGGGATCGCCGCCGCCGCCAACCTCGGCTGGAAGCTCGCCGCCGAGCTGGCCGGCTGGGCCGGCCCCGGGCTGCTCGACAGCTACCAGGAGGAACGCCGACCGGTCGCCGTCACCGCCCTGGACGAGGCGCACCGCAACCTGCGCCGCACCATGGACCGCGAACTCCCCGCCGACCTGCACCAGGACAGCTCGCTCGGCCGGGCCACCCGCGCCGCGTTCGCCGCCCGGCTGGAGGCGGATGGCGCCCGCCGGGAGTTCGACGCGCCCATGATCCACATGGGGTACCGCTACGACTCCCGGATCGTCCTGCCCGCGCCCCCCGCCGACGGCGAGCCGCTGGACCGCCCCAACGCCCTGCCCGGCTCCCGGGCCCCGCACGCCTGGCTCGCACCCGGACGCTCCACCCTCGACCTGTTCGGCCCCGACCACCACCTGCTGGCCTTCGGCGGCGCCGACCCGCTGCCCCTGCGCGCCGCCTTCGCGGCCCGGGGGATCCCGCTCACCACCACCCGCTGCGCCGACCCCGAGGTGGCCGCGCTCTACCGCGCGCCGCTGGTCCTGGTCCGGCCCGACGGCCACGTGGCCTGGCGCGGCGAGGGCGGCGAGGGCGGGCAGGGAGGTGACGCGGACCGGGTGGCCCGGGTGGTGCGCGGCAGCTGAGTGGTTGTCCGACAATGCGACGGCTTCGATAGCATCGTCGGCCGTGAGCGACGACATCCTCTCGGTGATCCCGGCCGACCCGCACTGGCAGCCCACCCAGGAGGCGGGCCGGCGCACCGTCGCGCTGGTGGCCGAGCTGACGGGTGGTCACGACGAGGCCGAGGCGACCTGGCACCCCGTGCTCACCGCCGTGGACTGCGGCGAGAACCTGGAGCGGATCGGCTGCCCGCTCTGCCGGGCCGAGATCGGCACCGACTGGTGGGCTGACATGCTCGAAGCCCACGTCGAGGACGGCTTCGCCACCCTCGCCGTCCGGCTCCCGTGCTGCGGCGCGGACTCCTCGCTCGACGCGCTCGACTACGCCTGGCCCTGCGGCTTCGCCCGGTTCGAGATCGCCGTCTGGAACCCCGAGCTCCTCTGGTTCACCGAGGAGCAGCTGACGGCGCTGGGTAACGAACTCGGCCACCCGGTCCGGCAGATCCGAGCGCACATCTGAGCGGGAGGGCAACTGCCGTGGAGTGGTTCGAACAGGCCCGGGAAGCGGAGCAACTCCGGGACTGGGACACCGCCATCAGCTTGGTGAGCGCCCGGGCCGTGTGCTCCTCCGCCGACTACCACGCCCACGACGTCCACCTCTGGCACATGGACCTGCTCGTCGGCGCGGGGCGGTTCGCGGAGCTCGCGGAACTCGCCCGCACCGACTCGCACGCGCGCCGGCGGCTCAACAAGGCGCTCCGCGCGCGCGGGGACGTGGCGGGGCTGCGCGAGCGCGTCGAAGCCGGGGACGGTAGCGCCCTGTACGGCCTCGTCCAGCTGCTGTGCGAGACGGGCCGGATCGAGGAGGCCGAACGGGCGGTCCGGGACCTCGGCCCCGAGAACGAGTACGCGCAGCAGACCCTGGAGCGCTTCCGGCCGTCACCGGACGGGCCCTGAGCGAACCTCAGCAGAAGGCCATCGGGCAGCCGTGCCGGATCGCGTGCTGGGCGGCGCGCAGGAAGAGGGCGGCGTAGAACGAGGCGGCCAGATCCGCCGACCAGCGGCCGGGGCGCACGGCGGCCAGCTCCGCTGCCGGGCCGTCCAGGAACCAGCCGGTCAGTTCGAGCCCCTCGGGCGCGGTCGGCAGGTCCGCCACGGGCAGCCCGATCGCCGTCGCCACCCGCTCGGCGATGGCGAGCACCTGCGGCGCGCCCGCGACCATGGTGGTCTCCGGAGTCGGGCCGCCCGGCAGCCACAGCTCGTCGGGCAGCGGGAACGGCACCAGCACCGACCAGGAGGTCAACGTCTCGTACTGCTCCCGGGAGAGCAACTCGCGGCAGAGGGCGTCGAATCCGGCGGAGGGCGGGGAGAGCTTCTCCTCGAACGCCGAGGCCGCCTCCTCGGACACCGGCGCGAAGGCGGGCAGCCCGAGATCGGCCAGCGCCGCGCCCAACTCGGCGGCGATCTCACCGAAGCCGTCCTCGCCGAAGCCGTCCCCGCCACCGCCCGCCCCGCCGTCCCCGGCCCCGCCGAACCACTCCGCCGCACCCACGCCGACCAGGTAGATCCCCATGCCCGGAAGCTACCGCCGCGCACCGACACCGGCCGCCGGCGGCGAGCCGCACCGCTCAGTGCGCGGAGAATTCCAGTCCGTGAGCAGCCGGGTCGTGCACCGCGCGGAGCACGGCGGGGTCGGGCCGGCGGCCGTCCGCGGATCGCCGTCCGCGGGTCGGCGGTCGTCGGGCGCGGACCTGGTGCGCCCGTAGCGGGCCCGGATCAGGTCGTCCTACACGGGTTCTCGCTCACGGGCCTGCTCACGGCTTCTCGCTCGTCGGGGCCGGCGTAGGTGATCCGCGCTCGGCCGGCCGAATCTCACTTCTCCCGCGCCTTCAGGGCGAGTTCGAGGCGGGAGTGGATGGCGAGCTTGCGGAAGATCTGGCGCAGGTGGAAGGCGACGGTGTGGGGGGAGAGGAACATCCGACCGGCGATCTGACGGTTGGTCATGCCCTGGGCGGCGTACTCGGCGACGGTGCGTTCGGTGGTGGTGAGGCTGGGCCACCCGGTGCTGGGGCGGCGTTCGCGGGGGCGGTCGGGGCGGGACTGGTGGCGGTGGCGCATGCCGAGGGAGCGCAGGCGGCGGCGGGCCCGGGCGGCGTCCCGGTCGGCGCCGAGGCGCTGGTAGGCCTCCAGCGCCTCCTCCAGGGTGCGGACGGCCCGGTCGCGGTCGGTGCCGGCGAGCAGGATGCCCAAGTCCTCCAGGGCCGAGGTGCGGGCCCAGGCGTCGCGGTGGGCGCGGGCGGCCGCCTCCAGGGCGACGGCGTCGTGGTCGAGCAGGCCGCGGACGTGCGAGGCGGCGGCGTGGATCGCCGGCAGGCCGGGGTTGGCGACGGCCAGTGCGCGGACCACTGCGCCGAAGGCGGTGGCCCGGGCCCGCTGACCGGTCGTCAACAGCGCCCGGACCAGCCACGGGGCGAACGGCGGCTCCCGGACCAGCAGGGCCCGGCCGCCCGGCGGGGGCGGGCTGGGCCAGACCAGCGCGAGGGCGTGGCGCAGCCGCTCCGGGTCGTGCTCGGCGGCGGCCAGTTGGGCCTCCACCCAGTGCCCGAGCAGCGCGGCCGGACTCTCCGGCTCGGCCCGCCGCAGCACCTGCGCGTGTTCCTGGGCGATCGCGAACTCCCCGTGCTGGACGGCGAGCGCGGCCAGCACGCTGCGGGCCTGCCGCTCGGCCCAGAGCAGGCCGGCCGCCTCCGCCTGGCCGAGCGCGCCGGCCGCTTCCGCGCCGGCGGCGGCCGGGCGGCCCTCGGCCAGGGCGAGCCGGGCGCCCGCGAGGTGACGCAGCAGCGGGCCGGTGAACTCGGGCGCCAGCGGGGCGGCGGCGAGCGCGGCGCGGGCCCGGGTGACCAGGCCGAGCTGGGCGAGCAGCAGCGCGTGGCTGAGCTCGGGGGAGTGGTGCCAGGAGGCGAGCGAGCCCTGGGCGCGCAGGGCGGCCGCCTCGGCGGCGAGCTCCAGGGCGCGCGCCGCCCGGCCGTCGCGCCAGTGCAGCACCGCCTCCGCGAGCACGGCGGCGGCGCCGAGGTCGAGCCCCTGCCCGCTGGCCAGCCGACGGACCTCGGCGATGCGCTCGCCGGCGTCCGGGCCCGCCTCGGCGGCGAGGGCGGCGATCCGGGTGAGCAACGCGTCCCGGCGCACGGCGGCGGGGACTCCGGGGGCGCTGGGCACGGCGGCCAGGGCCGTCAGGGCCGCCGGGTAGTCGCCGCGCAGCAGCAGCGCGGTGGCCAGCGAGGTGCGCAGCCGGGCGGGGACGGCGGGCGACGCCTGGGCCGCCTGGGCGGCCTCGGAGGAGTCCGGGGTCTGGCCGGCCTCGGCCGTCCGGCCGTCCGAGGTGCCTTCGAGGGCGCCCAGGGCGAGGCTGATCGACTTGGTCAGCGCTCCCGAGCGCAGGCAGGCCTCGGCCGCCAGCGCGAGCATCGGGGTGGCCGCGCCAGGATCGGTCACCACCGCCACCCCGCGCAGGGCCAACTCCGCCGCGGTGCCCGGGTTGTCGGCCAGCGACTCGGTGGCGGCCACCCGGAGCAGGGTGGCGGTGGCGGGTGCGTCGGGGTGGGCGCCGTGCAGCAGGTGCGGTGCGGCGGCGGTGATCGAGTGGCCGCGGGCCAGCTGGATGCCGAGGGCCTGGCGGTGCAGGGCCGAGCGGACGGCGCGCGGGAGTTCGGCCAGCACGCTCTGCCGGAGCAGCTCGTGCCGGAAGGTCAGCTCGTCGGAGCTGCCGTCCAGCAGGCCGGTGCCGGTGGCGTCCCGGACGGCGGGGGCGAGGGCGGCGACCGGTCGGTGCAGTATCTGCGCCACGTCCTCCGGCAGGCTGGAGCGGCCCAGCACGGCCGCGGCCTCCAGGAGTTCGCGGGCGGGCGGGGAGGCCGCCGCGATCCGGCGGTTGGCCAGGCCGTGCAGCGCGCGGGGCGGGCGGCCGCGCTCGGTGAGCCGGGCCAGGCCCTCGTCCAGGTGCAGCACCCGGTCGGCGTCCAGGCTGTCGAGCAGCTCGGCCAGCAGGCGGGGGCGGCCCTGCGCCATGCCGAGCAGCTCGGCCAGCTCCGGGTCCGGCGGTGCGCCCAGCAGGTCGGCGGCCATCTGGCGGGCCGCGGCCGGGGCGAGCGGGGTCAGCGGCAGCCGCTGGGTGCGCTCCGCGGGGGCGGGGCGCAGGGACGGGGCGGGCTCGCCGGCGGGCTCGACGGCGAGCAGCAGCAGCGGGCTCTCCCGGTAGGGGGCGAGCAGTTGACGCAGTGCCGGCACGGGCAGCGGGTGGTCGCAGCTGATCAGCACCGGCATGGTGCGCAGCTGCTCGGCGAGCAGTGCGTGGGCCCGGCGCAGCGCGCTCTCCTCGGGCGCGGGGCGCCCCACGCCGAGGGCCGCGCTGAGGGCGCCCTCCAGCGTGTCGAGCGGCCCGCGCCGCACCCGGGCGACCTGGAACCCGCGTCCGCCGGTGAGCAGTTCGGCCTCGCGGAGCAGTCGCGAGCGCCCGCTGCCGGGGCCGCCGGCGAGCAGGCCGAGCAGCGCCTGGCGGCTGCCGAGCACCCGGTCCGCCCACTGGCCGATCAGCTCCAGCTCGGGCTCCCGGCCGCGCAGCGGCGGCAGCGCGTGGCCGGCCGCCGGGTCCGTGGCGGGCGGCCCCTGGACCGGGACCCGCACGCCGGTCAGCACGGCGGCCCGCTCGCCGGGTGGCGGCTCGGGATCTGGCGAGTCCCCAGCTGACGACTCATCAGTCCACCGCCGGTGTCGGCGCTCGGTCCACCCGGGCGGGGAGTCGCCCGCCCGGCAGCAGCAGGGCCAGGCCGGCGCAGCAGAGTGCGAACAGCAGTGCCAGGCCGTAGGCGTCGGAGAGGCCGGCGGCGAACTGGGCGGAGTAGCCCGGGTTGTCGGCCGGCACCGTGACCCCGCTCATGGCGATCGCGCTGAGCACGGCGACGCTGAGCGCCTGGCAGGTGCGCTGGGTGGCCTGGAAGAGGGCGGTGCCCCGGGTGACCGCGGCCGGCGGCACCGCGCTGATCGCGGTGACCTGGGTGAGCGGCGGGATCACCCCGGCCCCGGCGCCGGTGACCACCAGGGGCAGGACCAGCGCGGCCGGATCGGAGTCGGCGGCCCTGGCCCGGACCAGCGCGATCCCCACCGCCAGCAGCAGGAACCCGGCGGTGAGCGGCAGTCGCGGCCCCCAGGTGTCCCGGATCCGCCCGCCGAGCAGCCCGGTGGTGCCGGCCGAGACGGCCAGTGGCAGCAGCGCGAGCCCGGCGTCCAGCGCGCTGGACCGGTGCACCACCTGGATGGCCAGCGGCAGCAGGAACTGGGTGCCGAAGAACGGGACCTGCCCCAGCACGTTGATCGCGCTGCCGACGCCGTAGCTGCGCAGCCGGTAGAGGCCGAAGTCGAACGGGCCCTGACGGCCGGTCTGCTGGCGGATCACCAGCAGGGCCAGCGCGGCGGCGCCCACGGCGAAGGACAGCACGGCGGTGGAGCGCTGTCCGGCGCCCAACTGGGTGGCGCCGAGCAGCAACCCGCCGAAGCCGGGGCAGACGGCGGCCAGGCTGAGCCAGTCCGGCGGCGGCCGGTTGGGGTCGCGCGGCTCGTCGGGGGCCAGCACCCGGCTGCCGAGCAGCACGCCGACCAGGCCGATCGGCACGTTGACGAAGAAGATCCAGCTGCTCAACCCGGCGTCCACGAAGGCCCCGCCGACCAGCGGGCCGATCATCGGCGCGAAGACCAGCACCAGGCCGAAGATGCCGAAGGCGAGGCCGCGCCGCTCGGCCGGGAAGGCGGTGAACAGCCGGGCCGAGCCGAGCGGCAGCGCGAACCCACCGGCCAGCCCCTGCACCACCCGGGCGGCGACCAGCAGCCCGAGGCCGGGCGCCAGGCCGCAGAGCAGCGAGGCGACGGCGAAGGCCAGCAGGGAGCTCAGGAAGACCCGCTTGGTGCCGAACCGCTCGCCCAGCTCCCCGGCCAGCGGGGTGGCGATGCCGAGCGCCAGCGCGTACCCGCTGACCACCCACTGCACCTCGGACGTGGGCGCGCCGTAGCGCAGTTGCAGGGCGTGCACCGCGACGTTGACCACCGTGCTGTCCAGGATGGTCATGAAGGAGCCGACCGAGACCGCGAGCAGGGTCAGCCACGGCGAGCTGCCACCGGGGCGGGCGCGCGGGCTGCTCCGGGCGGCGGAGGCGGAGTGCGAGGCCATGGCGGGCCCGTCAACTCGACAGCGGGGCGGGCTCGGCGGCGCCCCGCGCGAAGTGGTCCACGGTCACCGCCCGGCCGTCCTTGACCACCAGGCGCAGCGCGTCGAGCGCGCCGAGGTCGGTGCTCGGGTCGCCCTCGACCAGGATCAGGTCGGCCGCCAGCCCGGGCGCCAGCACTCCGCGCTGCCCGGCCTGGCCGCAGACGGCGGCCGCGCCCTGGGTGCCGGCCTCGATCACCTGGAGCGGCGTCAGACCCGCGGCCAGCAGGTGACCGAGCTCCTCGCGCGGCAGGCCGGCGGGGATGCCGGGCAGGCCGACCCAGTCGCTGCCCAGCGCGACCCGGCCGCCCGCGGCGACGTACTTGGCCAGCACGGTGACCAGCAACTCCTCGATCCCGCGCACCGCCGCCTCGGGCAGTTCGGGCAGGCTGAGCCGGATGTTGACCAGCTCGCCGCCCAGGGTGGGCACCAGGCGGATGCCGGCCGCGACCATCCGGTCGATCCGGCGGTCGAACTCCGGCAGCGCGTCCAGGCCGAGCCGGCCGGACCGGTGCAGTTCGACGTAGCCGGTGTCGGGCGGCAGCGGGAAGAGCAGGTGCTCGACACTGCTGACACCGGCCGCCAGCGCGACGTCCAGCTGGTCGACGTGGTGCACGTGCGAGCGGACCGGCAGCCCGTGCTCGCGGGCCCGGCGGGCCACGGCGGCGATCAGCGCCGGTGCGAGCACCGGGAGGTGACCCGGCGTCCGGTAGTCGAAGTCGAAGGACTCCTGGGTCATCTTGATGAAGTCGCTGCCCCGGCCGACCAGTTCGTCCACGGCGGCGGCCGCCTCGGCCTCGCTGGCCACCCCGCGGGCCGCCGAGCCGTCGCCCCGGATCGCCGGGTACCCGCCCGGCGCGGTGATGGCCGGCCCGGCGACGAAGGCGTGCGCGGCGGCAGGGTCGCGCCCGGCCAGGTGCAGCACCTCGATCAGCTGGGGCCCGCAGCCGGTGTTGCCGATGCTGGTCACCCCGTCCCGCAGGAAGGCGGCCAGCGCGGCGGGGATCTCCTGCTCGACGTGGGTGTGCGAGTCGATGAACCCCGGCAGGACGGTCAGGCCGGCGCACGGGATCCGCCGGGCGTCGGCCGGGATCCCGATGCTGCCGGTCGGGCCGATCCGCAGGATCCGGCCCTGGGCGACCAGCACGTCGGTGTCGGGGACCGGAGCGGCGCCGGTCCCGCTGATCAGGCGGGCGCCGATGAGGGCGAGCGGACCGGCCGCCGCGGCGGCCGCGACCTCGGCACGCGCGGACCCGGCGGGCGCGGCCTCGGCAGGCGTGGCCTGGGCAGGCATGGCCCCGGCAAGCGCAGCCCCGGAAAGCGCGGCCCCGACCGACACGGTTTCGGTGGAGTTCATCGACACACCCCCTGATTAATCTGATGAAACGTGGAATTGCATCCATTGAGTGGCGCGGATGTCGCAGTCGAGCCGACAGTCGGCAAGATTAGTGTGCTAACTGAAAGCCCGTCAAGGAATTTACCGGCCCCCAAAATAGGCTGACAATAATCCCGAAGAATTCCCCTGACGTGCCTCGAATGCACCTCGGCTGTGCTTCGAATGCGCCCTGAATGCGCCCTGAATGCGCGCCGAATGCGCCTCGGGTGCGCCTGGAACGCGCCCCGCTCTCACCCCTGGGGGTCCGTCACCTGCCCCAGGAACAGCAGCTGCCCCGACCGCAGGTCGCGGATCAGGAAGACGAACGGCCGGTCCACCGTCAGCCGGGCCGAGACCCGCGGCGGTGCGACCGCCGTCGCCCCGACGGCCGCCCCGCTCCCCGCCGCCGCCGTGGTGCCGGTCTCGTCGACCTGCACCACCGCCTTCTGCACCACCGAGGTCAGCACCGGCTTCGGCGACGTCCCGGCCGGGACCAGCCCGGTCAGGTCGGCGGCGGTGCTGAAGGCGGTCCGCACGCCCAGGCCGGCCAGCGCGCCGTTCAGGTCCTCGTCGCTCTGCAGGCTGAACTTCGGCACCGCCAGCTCGATCCGGGTCTGGGTGAGGGCGCCGAGCACCTGGTCCAGGACCGGCCCGGTCAGCGCGCCGCGGAAGGCGTCGAAGTCGCCCTGGTCCGGGACCACCAGGTCCATCGCCAGGTCGCCTCCCACGTAGGGCAGTTCCACCGCCTGCCAGGGCGCGCCGGGGCCGGTGCCCGCCGCGTACCGCAGGTCGTCGTTCTGGTGCATCATCCGCACCTCGGGCGTGCTGCCGTCCAGCCGGTGGAAGGCCTGGTCGGTGCTGTCCGCCGCCTTGAACGGGGTCTCCCAGTCCGCCTTCAGGTAGAGCGCGTCGGTGAGTGCCAGCAGCGTGCCGGAGTCCAACTGCCCGGGCGCGAAGAGGTTCTTGACCAGGCCGCCGGTCTGCTGCTCGACCAGCTGGTTCACCGCGTTCCGGGAGCCGTCCGGGTCCTTGGCGAAGTCGGTGGTGCGCACGCCGGTGCGGAAGGCGGCCGCGAGCAGCGCCAAGTAGTCCTGGCGCACCGGGTAGCCGTGCTGCGCCCAGAGGGTGTCCGACTGCTTGAGCACCACCCGCTTGTCGCCGGGCTGGGCGCGCAGCGCGCCCAGCGCCATCGCGTAGCGGTCGGCGGGCAGCCGGGTGCGCAGCGCGGTGGCCAGCTCCTGCTGGGTGGTGCCGTGTGCGCTGGGCAGCAGCATGCCCAGTACCGCGGCCAGGCCGGCCGGCGAGAGCGCCACGTTCTGCTGTTGCGCCAGCGCGCGGTACAGGTCGACCCCGAACGCCTCGGTGGCCTGCGAGGTGGCCGTCAGTTCGGCGGCGCTGGGCGCCGGTTCGGGCGCCGCCGCTGCGGTCAGCAGGATGCCCGGCTGGCGCTGCTCGCCGCCACCGAGCGCCAGGGTCAACCCCAGCGCCGCCGCCAGCAGTGCCGCCCCCGCCGCCAGGCCGGTCCGTCGGATCCGCATCGCCCACCCCAATCCGTTCGCGGCGCCCCGTGCGGGTACCGGTCCGCCGCTCCGACGCGGCGGCCCCCGGGCGGGTTCCCCCGGGTCAGCACCCGGACCGGGCTGTTGCACACCTGTTTCGAACGCGCTCGGCCGGCTGCGTTAGTGTCTCGCCTGACAGCACGTCGGGAGCACCGTCGGACGCACCGTCCGGCGTGGTGACAGGGCAGGGGAGTGACATGCGCGAGTACTACGAGCGCGAGGAGTTCATCGAGCGCGACGGCTTCTTCGGCCGCGAGGAGATCGTCGAGCGCGAGGAGATCGTCCGCCGGGACCGCTTCGGCCGCGAGGAGATCATCGAGCGGGAGACCGTCGTGGAGCGGGACAACGGCTTCTTCGGTCTGTTCGGTGGCGAAGAGGTCATCGAGCGCGAGGAGATCATCGAGCGTCGCGACTTCTTCTAGGTCGCACCCGCCGTCGGGTCGCACCCGAACTGCGAACGCCCGCCCGCGAATCGGGAACGCCGCACGGGGTGGTGACTTCGGTCACCACCCCGTGGCGTTTCCCGCCACGACCGGATCCTGCCGTGGCGGAGTGCGGCTCCGACGGCCCGTCAGTCGCTGCTCCGGGCCGCGGGACCGGTGATCCGGAAGGGGGCGGTGTTGCGCACCCCCAACTGCGCCCGGAGCACCGTGGTCACCCCGTCCTCCGCGGTGAACTCGGTCCGCCCCTCGCAGAGTCGGGCCGTCCGCTGCCACTTGTAGCGGAACGAGGCGGCGATCCGGTGCGGCCCGGGCCCGAGCGGCAGCGCGTTGCTCCCCCAGTGGGTGCCGGTCTGCTCCACGTCGTCCAGCAGGATCACCGGACGGGTCAGCAGGTGGTGGTACCAGGCCGCGACGATCCACGCCCGGGCGGTGACCACCAGTTGGGTACCGACGATGTCTGACATGCCGTCAACGATAGCGAACGAACGAACGATCACCGGGCGGTACCCCGAAAACCGTTGTGGCCCCGCACCGTGGCGCCGCTACGCTCCCCGGCAGGAGCACGCCGCCACCGAGGGCGGCCGTGCCCGCCGTGCCGAGACGAGGGGAGAGGGCCGTGCGTGCGATCAGCGCCGTCGTGCTCCCCCGCGCCCGGTTCGAGGTGATCCTGGTGTCCCGGGCCGGCCGGTGCCGGCTGCGCGCCCGGTACCGCAGGGGCTGACCGCCCGCACCCGTCCGCCCGTCAGGGGACGGGCGCACCTCCCGGCCGAGACCGGGGAGGTGCCCGCATCGCGCCGCCACCTTCCGGACCACCGCTGAAAGGCACGGTCGTGCGTACCACCCCTCCCACCAGCACCAGTCTCCCCGCCGTCCGCAACCTGGGCATCCTGGCCCACGTCGACGCCGGCAAGACCACCGTCACCGAACGGATCCTCTTCACCACCGGCACCACCCACAAGCGCGGCGAGGTCCACGACGGCACCACCGTCACCGACTTCGACCCGCAGGAGCGCGACCGCGGCATCACCATCTTCGCCGCGGCGGTCAGTTGCGACTGGGACGGCCACCGGATCAACCTGATCGACACCCCCGGCCACGTCGACTTCGCCGACGAGGTGGAGCGCTCGCTGCGGGTGCTCGACGGCGCGGTGGCGGTCTTCGACGCGGTCGCCGGCGTGGAGCCGCAGAGCGAGTCGGTCTGGCGCCAGGCCGATCGGCACGGCGTGCCCCGGATCGCCTTCGTCAACAAGCTGGACCGGGCCGGCGCCGAGCTGGACCGCGCCGTCGACTCGATCCGCGAGCGGCTCCACCCGGTGCCGCTGGTGGTGCAGTTGCCGATCGGCGTCGAGGACGGCTTCACCGGCGTGGTCGACCTGGTCGCGATGCGCGCCCTGGTCTGGCCCGGCGGCGACGCCGGGATGCTCGAACTCGACGTCCCCGACGAGCTCCTGACGCAGGCTCGGGACCGGCGGCGGCAACTCGCCGAGGCGGTGGCCGAACTGCACCCGGGCGCGCTGGAGGAGTACTGCGAGAGCGGCACGCGCGGCGCGGCCACCCTGCGCGCGGCGCTGCGCGAACTCACCCGCACCGGCGCGGGAGTGGTGGTGCTCTGCGGCTCGGCGTACCGCAACCGCGGCATCGAGCCGCTGCTCGACGCGGTGACCGCCTACCTGCCCGCGCCGTCCGACCTGCCGCCGGTGCGCGGCACGCTGGACGGTGCCGAGCAGCAGCGCCCGGCCGACCCGGCGGCGCCGTTCGCGGCGCTGGTCTTCAAGGTCAACTCGACCGCCACCGGCCGGCTGACCTACCTGCGGGTCTACTCGGGCACGCTGCGCAAGGGGGAGAACGTGCTGGACGCGAGCGCCGGACGGGGCGAGCGGATCGGCCGGATCCTGCGGGTGCAGGCCGACCGGCACGCCGAGGTGGAGCAGGCGGCGGCCGGCGACATCGTCGCGGTGATCGGCGTCAAGGCGGCCCGGGCCGGCGCGACCCTGACCGCGCCGACGGCGCCGCTGGTGCTGGAGGCGCCGCGCAGCGCCGACCCGGTGGTCTCGGTGGCCGTCGAGCCCAGGCGCGGCACCGACACCGACCGGCTGGCGGGTGCGCTGGCCCGACTGGTCGAGGAGGATCCGTCACTGGTCGTGCGCACCGACCCGGAGACCGGGCAGACCGTGCTCTCCGGAATGGGCGAACTGCACCTGGAGGTCGCGGTGGAGAAGGTCCGTCAGGCGCTCGGCCTGGAACTCGCGGTCGGCCGCCCGCAGGTGGCCTACCGGGAGACCGTGCTGCGCGGGGTCACCGGCCTGGTGCACCGGCACGTCAAACAGGACGGCGGCGCGGGCCAGTTCGCCCACCTGGTGCTGGACGTGCTGGCGACCGAGGAGATGGAGGGCTTCGAGTTCGCCTCCACCGTGGTGGGCGGCCGGGTGCCGCAGGAGTACGTCCGGGCGGTCGAGGCCGGCTGCCGGGACGCGCTGCTGGACGGCGGCCCGCTCGCCGGCCACCAGGTGACCGGCCTGCGGGTGGTGCTCACCGACGGGGCGACCCACCCGAAGGACTCCTCCGAGCCGGCCTTCCGCACGGCCGGCCGGCTGGGCCTGCGGGAGGCGCTGCGGCGCTGCGCCATGGCACTGCTGGAACCGGTGGTCGAGGTCACCGTCACGGTTCCGGAGGAGGCGCTCGGCGGCGTGCTCGGCGACCTGGCGGCGCGACGCGGCCAGATCGTCGGGCAGAGCAACCTCGGGCAGGGCAACCTCGGGCAGGGCAGCCTCGGGCAGGGCAGCCCCGTCCGGGCCGGTACTGCGGTGGTGACGGCGACGGTGCCGCTGGCCGAACTGTTCGGCTACGCCTCGCGGTTGCGCGGCCGCACCCAAGGCCGCGGCACCTTCACCAGCCGTCCGGCCGGCTACGCGCGGGTGTGACGGGTGCGAGGTGCGGGGTGCCCCCGGCGACGGCCGGGGGCACCCTCCCTGCGCAGATCCGGTTGATCCTGACACCGGTGTCAGGGGCGAGCATCCCGGCATGACCACCACCGTGAACCCCGAACGCGCCCCGGGGACGACCCGCTCCCGGCTGCCGCTCTCCCCGCTGCTGGCCCTGGCCACCGCCGTCTTCCTCACCAGCCTCACCGAGACCCTGCCCGCCGGCCTGCTGCCCGGGATGAGCGCGAGCCTGCGGGTCGGGGAGTCGGCGATGGGGCAGGCCGTCACCGTTACGCCGCCGGCACCGCGCTCACCGCCATCCCGCTGACCCGGGCCACCGCCGGGTGGCGGCGCAAGCGGCTGCTGCTGACGGCGATGGGCGGCTTCGCCCTCGCCAACACCGTGACCGCGCTCTCCCACGCGTACGCCCTGACCATGGCCGCCCGGTTCCTGGCCGGCGTCGCGGCGGGAGTCGCCTGGGCCCTGCTGGCCGGCTACGCCGGGCGGCTGGCCGGCCCGCGGCTCCAGGGCCGGGCGATCGCGCTGGTGATGGCGGGCATCCCGGTGGCCCTCTCCCTCGGCGTGCCGGCCGGCACCTACCTGGGCCGGATCGCGGGCTGGTCGGCCGCGTTCCTGGCGATGACCGGCGTGGCGGTCGCGGTGCTCGGCTGGATCGCGGCCGGAGTGCCGGACCACCCGGGCGAGCCCCGCGCGCGGCGCGCCGGCCCGGGCCCGCTCGGCCTGCCCGGCGTCGTCCCGGTGCTGCTCACCACGCTGCTCTTCGTGCTGGCCCACACCCTCCTGTACGCCTACGTCGCCGCCTTCCTGGCCCACCTGGGCCGCGCCGCCGACACCGCCCCCGTGCTGCTGGTCTTCGGCGCCGCCTCACTGCTGGCCATCTGGCTGGTGGGCGCCCAGATCCACCGCCGGCTGCGCGCACTGACCGTCGCCGCCGCCGCACTGGTCGCCCTCGGCGCACTCCTCCTCACCGCCTCCTGGGTCTACCCGGCCGCCGCACTCTGGGGCCTGGGCTGGGGCGGCGTGCCGACCCTGCTGCAGACCGCCGCCGGCCGCGCGGGCGCGGACCGGGCCGACGCCGTCCAGGCCGTGCTGGTCACCCTCTGGAACGCCGCCATGGCCGCCGGCGGCCTGCTCAGCGGCCTGCTGCTGACCGGCCTCGGCGCCGCCGCCCTGCCGTGGGCGGTGGCGGCCCTGCTGCTGCCGGTGCTGGCCCTGGTGCTGGGCGCCCGCCGGCACGGCTTCCCGGCCGGGGCGGGGGCGTGACGGTGCGTCGGCGGACCGGGGGTCGACTCGCAGTCAGCGGATCGCATCCAATGCGGACCTGGAAAGTCCGTTAAGCAACTGATCCCAATAATTGCTCAATCCCCTTGCAGAACAACTCACTTGACCACAAGTCAGCTGCTCGGTTAGCTTTTGTCACCCTGCCACTTCTCACACTGACGGGGAACGCATGGCCGCTCGCTGGGAACCCGACCCCACCGCGTCCTTCGCCCGCCGCCTGGGCAAGTCCTCCCACGAGCTCGGACAGACCTCCGGGAACGCCAGCTGCCCCGACATCTGGGAGCTGGACAACGGAGACGTCGCCGTGATCGGGCGCGACCTCACCGACTCCTACCAGGGCAGACTCCCCGAAGGCGTGAGCATCGACCCGGGCGAGCACCTCGTCGTCATCCCGCGCGCGACCGTCATCGCGGCGAAGGCGGACATTCCGGATGCCTGACCTCCTTGCCGGCGAAACCGGCGAGCGGATGGAACTCGACGTCTACTACGCCGAATTCGGCGAGCTCTTCTGGAGGATCTCCGACCTCGGGTTCTGGAAACTGGAGCGCGGGCAGACGTTCCGGGAGCCGGGATACGACAGTTGGGAGGCGTTCGCCGCAGGTGACTGGGCGCGGTCGATGCGCATTCTGGAGGCGGGTCGCGCCGACATGGCGGCCTACCACCGCAGGGCCGCCGAGCGCGGTTTCACCGCGAACCGGGTGCGCGTCGTCGAGGAGCCGATCAGCCCCTACCTCCAGTGGGAGCTCCACGCGCTCCGCATCCGTGACCAGAGCGGCGGCCCGGTCCGGGTCCTCGGACCGGAGCAGGTGGCCGAGTTCGAGACGGCGCGGCCGCTGCCCGAGGTCTACACCCTGGGGGCCGAGGTGATGTACGAGGCGGTGTACGACGGGCGCGGCGTCCTCGAATCGGTCCGGCGGTTCGCCGACCCGGCACTGATCCTGCGGTGCCGCCAGTTCATCGTGGACCTCTACGGCCGCGGCGAGCCGCTGGAGAGCTACTTCGCCCGCGAGGTGGCCGAGTTGCCCGCTCCTCCCGGGCAGCGGGCATGAGGGCGGCGGCGCCGCCGGGGCGCCCGTCCTGATGGGCGGCGCAGAGCCGCCCGAACTCCCGCTCCCCACGGCCTCCTTCCACGGGAACGAGGTGTCGGGCTTCACCACCGCCCGGAACGTGCTCCAGGCGCACGACATCCACGGTGGCGTGCACCTGCACCAGCCGCCTGGCGAACCGGCGTTCGCCGTGACGCCCCGACAGTTGCCGTCGACTCCGGCGAACTTCGTCAACCGGAGCAGCGAGATCGGGCGGCTCGACGTCATCGTCGCGGCTGCGACCCCGGCCGCCGACCCGGCCGCCGACCCGGACACGAACGCGCACGCGCACCGCGGCGAGTCCCCGTCGCCCGTGGTCGTGCTCACGGGCACGCCCGGTGTGGGAAAGACCTCCCTGGCGCTGCACTGGGCCCACGGCGTGTGCGACCGCTTCCCGGCCGGCGCCCTGTACGTCAACCTCCGCGGCCACGACACGAGTCTGCCGATGCCCCCGGAGCAGGTCCTGGTCCGCTTCCTGCACGCCCTCGGGGTCCCCGCCGGTGCGGTGCCGCCCGAACTGGAGGACCGGGCCGCGCTCTACCGCTCGGTCACCGCCGACCGCCGGCTGCTGGTGGTGCTCGACAACGCCGCGACCGCCACGCAGGTCCGGCCGCTGCTGCCCGGCGCGTCGGGCTCGCTGACCCTGGTCACCAGCCGCAACAGCCTGCCCGGCCTGGTGGCCCGGGAGGGCGCGCACCGCCTCGACCTGCCCAGGTTCCCGAACGAGGAGGCCGTCCGGCTGCTCCGCACCGTCACCGCGGCCCACCGGGCGGCGGACCTGCCCGAGGACCTGGCCGAACTGGCCCGGCTCTGCGCCGGCCTGCCACTGGCCCTGCGGATCGCCGCCGAACGCGCCGCCGGCCGCCCGCTGATGGTGCTGGGGGAGCTGATCGCCGATCTGAAGGACCGCTCGGCGCTCTGGGACGTGCTGACCGCGGAGAGCGAAGAGGAGACGGACGCGATGCACGGTGTCTTCACCTGGTCCTACCGGGCGCTGCCGCCGCCGGCGGCCCGGCAGTTCCGACTCCTCGGACTGCTCCCGAGTGCCGAGTTCGGCCTGCCGGCAGCGGCGGCGGTAGCGGGCAGCACCGTGGCGCAGGCGCGCCGCCGGCTCGATCTCCTGGTCGGGGCCCACTTGGTGGAGCAGCGCGCCGCCGGCCGCTACCAACTGCACGACCTGCTGCGCGCGTACGCGGTCGACACGGTGCAGCGGACCGAGTCCGCGCAGGACCGCCGGGACGCCGAACGGCGTGCCCTGGCCTGGTACCTGCACACGGCGGACAACGCGCAGTCCGTGCTCGCCCCCTTCGACCGCTACCCGCTCGACCTCGCGGTGCCGCCGGAGGTCGTCCCGCTGGCCTTCGAGGACCACGGCGCGGCGTTCCAGTGGTACCGGGAGGAGGCGGACAACCTGGTCGCGGCCACCCGGGCCGCCGCGGACTGCGGGGCCGACGACCTGGCCTGGCGCCTGTGCGCCATGCTCCGGGCCGTCCACATGCACCAGAACGCCTTCGAGGACTGGGTGACCACGGCACGGATCGGCATCGAGGCCGCGGTGCGGGACGGCAGCCGGGCCGGTCAGGCGGAGGCCCACGAGAGCCTCGGCAAGGCGTACTTCCAGGCGCGCCGGCTCGACGAGGCCGAGTCCAGCCACCGCGTCGCGCTGGAGATCAGGCAGGCGATCGGCGACCGCTTCGGCGAGGCGGTCTCGCTGAACGCCCTGGGGCTGCTGGGCCTGCGGCGCAGGCGACTGGCGGAGGCCAGGGGCTGGTTCGAGGCCGGCGCGGCCGTCTTCCGCGAACTCGGCGACCGCCGGTGGGTGGCGCTCGCCCTGTCGAACCTCGCGGAGACGCTCTGCGAACTCGGCGAGCCGGCCCCGGCCGCCGCAGCCCTGGACGAGGCGCTGGCCGTCTTCCGCACGCTGGGAGACCGCAGCGGCGAGGGGAACGCGCTGTTCTTCCGCAGCTGGGCGCTGCGCGAACTCGGCGAGCTCACCCGGGCGCTCGACTCGATCACCGCCGCTCTCGTCATCGCCGACCAGGAACGGAACAGCGTCTGGCGGGCCCACTGGCTGGCCGAGGCGGCGCAGGCCGAGCGGGCAGCCGGCCGGGCCGAGGAGGCACTGCGGTCGGCCGAGGAGGCCGCCGGGATCCAGCGGCGACTGGGCGACCGGAGCCGTGCGGCGACCGCCCTGGACCGGGCCGGCGAGGCCTGCCGCGACCTCGGACGGACCGAACTGGCGATCCGGCTGCACCAGGAGGCAGCCGAGCTGCACCGCGAGTGCGGGGACGCCTGGCAGCTGTCCGGCGCACTCGACAACCTGGCCCGAGCTCTCCGGCAGACGGGCGAGCACGATGCCGCCCGCTCGCACTGGCGGGAGGCGCTCTCACTGCTCACGCGCTTCGAGGACTCGCGGGCGACCGCGCGCGATCGGCAGATCAGGCGGGAACTGACGGATCCTCAAAATCTGACGGATCCTCCAGACCTGACGGATCCTCAAGGCCCGACGGACCCTCGGAACCGCCCACCGGAACCGACTCCGTGATCCAGACCGGGCCGTCGGCGCACTCCAGCCGGAGCCCCTCGGCCGGATCGAGCCGGGTCCGCAGCACCCGCAACACCTGGTCCCGGACGCGGACGGTGGGGCCGAGGCCCGGCCCCATGAACCGGAAGGTGCGCACCTGGTTGTGGACCTCCCGCGCCGTCCTCGTCCGGTCGACGACCGTGAACTCGGGCTCCATCAGGCCCGCGTGGCTGGCGCGGGAACCGTCCTGCGGCTCTCCCGGGTGGTCGGCCAGCACGCGCTCCAGGGCGACCGCGAGGAGATCCTGGATGACCGGGCCCAGGTGCGGCCAGAGGCTCTGCGGGGTGACCCGGTCGTCGAGCGGGATCGCGCCACGCTGGGCCAGTACCGGGCCGGTGTCGAAGCCTTCGTCCATCCGGTGCACGGTGACGCCGAGTTCGGCATCGCCGTTGCGGATCGCCCAGAGCACCGGGGCCGGCCCGCGGTACGCGGGGAGCAGCGAGCAGTGGATGTTGATGACGCCCAGGCGCGGGACCGCGAGCACCTCGGGCGGCAGCCGCCAGGAGAAGCCGTAGACGACCAGCAGGTCGAGGTCGTACCCGGCCAGGGAGCGGCCCAGCCCCGCGGCGCTGCCGGGGAGCAGCAGGTCGACCCCGGCGGGCAGGTGCTCGACGAGTGAGCCGACCGCGGCCGGAGCGTAGTCGTCCGAGGCGCTGTTCGGCCGCATCGACCGGCAGTAGACGTGGACCACCGGTCGATGTCCCTCGCGCAGGCAGGTGTCGTGCAGCGACTGGAACTCGCGCGGTCCGAAGGAGGCGATGCCCAGCCGGAGTTGATCGGCCATGGCCGGACCCTAGCAGCGACGGTGAGCTGACTGGCCGTCAGATCGATTTCCGGTCGGCGATTTCAGTCGGACAAGTGACGCCCGGGTCGCGTCCGGCGTCAGCCCGCCTTCCGCATCAGCCAGAGGGCGGTGGCGTCGTCGCCGTCGAGGTTGGTGGCGCCGGCGGCCGCGATGGCGGCGAAGAGCAGGCCGGCGAAGGGCAGCAGCAGCGGGGTGCCGAACAGGCTGGGGATGACGCACACGAGGACGCCGACCAGGAAGGCGATCATCAGCGAGACGCCGCGCAGCATCGAGCGCGAGTAGAGCCGCAGTTCCTTGCCGACCACGGCGCCGAACGGCGTGGCGGGCAGCACGGACCGGGCCTGCGGGGCGGGCGAGGCCGACCGGAGCCGGGTGCGGGAGCCGCCGCGGGTGGACATCGTCAGGCGGCGGCGCAGCAGGGCGGGGAGGGCGGCCGCACGCGCCGAAAGGTGCTGACGGGGCGTCGGGGACCACTGCCGGGTACGTCGGGGACCACTGCCGAGGCCAGCGGGGCGACCGGGGGGTCCGTCGGGTGCGACCTGAATTCGGCCGTACCGCACCCTTGTTCGGCACCTCGCCGGTGCGGAATCATCACAGGATCCGACAGGGCGGGGGCGGGAGCTTCATGGGCGCCATGGTGGCCGGTGCGAAGGGTGCGGAGGGCGCGGGGTCGGCGGGGCGGCGGCAGTTGGGGGTGTTCCTGACCGCCAAGACGGTCTCGGACATCGGGTACGCGCTGGACTTCATCTGCCTCTCGGTCTTCGTCTGGGAGCGCACGCGCTCGGGGGTCGCCACGGGGCTGGTCAGCGTGGCGCTGTACGCGGGGGCGATCGGGGGCGGCCGGCTCGGGCAGCGGTTCGGTGACCGGTGGGACCGGCGCCGGGTGATGATCGGCGCGGACCTGGTGCGCGCGGTGATGCTGGGGCTGCTGGCCGTGCTGCCCGCCGCCGTGCAGCGGTGGTGGCTGTACCCGGCGGTGGTGCTGGTGGGGGCCGGGCGCTCGGTGTTCGAGGCCACGATGGGCGCCGCGACGCCGGTGCTGGCCGGGTCGCGCACCCAGGCGGTGAACAGCGCGCTCGCGGGGCTGAAGGGCGTCGCCTTCATGGTCGGCATGGGGCTGGCCGCGGTGCTCGCGCCGGCCATCGGGTACCGCGGGGTGTTCGGGCTGGACGCGGGCAGCTACCTGCTCTCCGCCACCGTGCTGCTGGCGCTGCGGCTGCGGATGCGCGAGTCCGGCGAGCGGGGCGGCGCACGGCGCGAGACGGCCGGCGCCTGGCCGCTGTTGGTGGGCGCGGGGTTGGCGGGGCTGGTGGTGCTGCGGGTGCTGGACGCCTTCGGCAGCTCCTCCCAGCAGGTCGGCCTGCCGATGCTGGGGACGCAACTGCACCCGAGCCAGCCGGCGGTGGTCTCCGGTGTGGTGTGGGGGAGTTGGGCGGCGGGACTGCTGCTGGGCAGCTTCGTGCTGCGCCCGCTGGCGAAGCGGCTGGTGGAGCGGGCCCCGGCGCTGGTCTACTGCCTGGCCACGATGGCGATGTCGGTGGGCTTCATCGGCGTGTTCTGGCTGGGTGGTTGGTGGCCCCGGCTGGTGGCGGCGGGCCTGGCGGGGCTGGGCGACGCGCTGAGCGAGATCACCTACAAGCAGTCGCTCCAGCGGCTGCCCGACGAGCGGCGCGGGCGGGCGTTCGGCCTGTCGCAGGTGTCGGTGAACGCCGGGTTCATGGCCGGACTGCTCGCCACCAGCCTGGTGCTGCAACCGAGTCGGCTCGCGCCGTGGGTGCTGTTGCTGCACGGTGTGCCGCTGCTGGTGGCGGGGTGGATGGCGGTGGGCGCGGCCCGCTCGCAGCGCTTGCCCGCGCGGCTGCCGAACGCCGCCGACCTGCCGAGCGCGGCTGACCCAGCTGACACGGCTGACCCGGCGAAGGGAGCCGTCCGGTGACCACCCGCGACACCACGGGGCCCACCCCGCCCCCGCGCGCCTACCTCGACCACGCCGGCCTCGGCCGACTGCGCCCGCCCGCCGTCGCCGCGATGCGCACGGCGCTGGAGCAGGTGCTGCCGCACGGCAGCGCCGAGGTCGGCCGGGTCTTCGGCGCGCGCACGGCGGCCAGGCGCTCCTTCGCCCGGCTGCTCGACTGCACGCCGGAGGAGATCGCCCTGGTGCCGAACACCTCCACCGGTATCCACCTGGTCGCGGACGGCCTGGACTGGCGCCCGGGCGACCGGGTGGTGCTCTTCGACCGCGACTTCCCGGCGAACGTGCGCCCGTGGCTGCGGCTGCGCGAGCGCGGCGTCGAAGTGGACTGGGTGCCGATGCGCGAAGGCGGCTACCGGATGGCGGACGTCGCCGCCGCCGTCCGCCCGGGCACCCGGCTGATCGCGGTCAGCCACGTCAACTTCGCCACCGGCTTCCGCTGCGACCTGGACCGGATCTGCGAGCTGGCCGCCGAGGTCGGCGCGCTGGTCTGCGTGGACGCGGTGCAGAGCCTGGGCGTGCTGCCGCTGTCGCTGGCCCGCACGCCGGTGGACTTCCTGGCGGCGGGCGCGCACAAGTGGCTGGGTGGGCCGCCCGGCACGGGGGTGTTCTTCTGCCGGGCGTCCCGGCTGGCGGCGCTGCGCACGGTGCCCAGCGGCTGGTTCGGCTACGAGGAGGCGGCCGAGGCGACCCGGGGTCAGCCGGGCGGGCTGCGGTACGACCGGCCGGAGCGGGCCACCGCGGCCCGGGTCGAGGGCGGGATGTACGACCTGCTCGGGATGGTGGGCCTGGCCGAGGCGCTGGCCGAGCTGGAGGCGATCGGGATCGACGCGGTCGCCGAGCGGGTGCTGGCGCTGGCCGGCCGGCTGCGGGCCGGCCTCGCCGAGCGGGGCTACCGGCTGGCGGTGCCCGATCACCGTGACGGGCCGTCAGGAGCGTCGAACCTTTCCGGGATCATCAGTTTCAGCAGCCCGGAAATAGCGGGTGCACGAATCGCCGAGAAGCTCGCCGGGGTCGGAATCCAGGTATCCGTTCCGGATGGTTTGGTCCGAGTTGCCCCGCACTTCTGGACGACGGATGAAGAAATCTCGATATTCCTGTCGAGCCTGTGTGTGCAGCGGTCTTGACGGCCCTGTCAGGGCGCGCCGAGAATCACTCTCAACCGTTTGCCGGTTCACCACCGAGAACCGGTCAACCGACTGGAAGGGGTTGCGAAATGGCTTACGAGAGCTGGGAGTCCCTCGCGGACGAGGTCGAGATCACCACCGGTGCCGCGGACTGCTGGACCTGTCTGATCGACGACGCCGCCTGATCTCGGCATTCCACCGGCACGCCCCGTGACCGGGTCCGGTCGCGGGGCGTGTCGGCCACTTTTCTGAAGGGGCGGGTGGCACAGCGCGTGAACCGGTGGGAATTCAGTCGCGGAATAGTCGGGGTGAACGCGCCGAGCTGGCTCACCTTCGAGGTGCACCGGCCGTATTTCGACGGCGCGGAATCGGCGGCGACGGTCATTCAGGCGCGGGCCGCCGTACTGGCCGCCCGGCGTTTCGAACGGCGTTCGCCCACCGCGCTGCGATTCGGGATGACCATGCCGGCGAGCTACCGGCGGCTGCTGGTGGAGGAGTCCCGGCTGACCGCCTACCGGGCCGCCCGGCCGGGCGACCTGCCGGACCAGCTGGCCTCGCCCGCGTGGCGGCGGCTCGCAGCAGCCCACCGGCGGCACACCGAGCTGGACCAGGTGGACCGGGCGGGCCTGGCGCACTGGCTGGTCGCCGCCTGCCTGCCCGCGGCGGTCTTCGAGGACGTGCTGCCGGCGGACCTTTCGCCGGAGCGCTGCCAGGACCCGGTCGCGGCCGGGCTGCAGGCGGCCCGCGCGGTCGCGCTGTTCGCCGTCGAGGGGCTCTCCGAGCGCACCGCGGCCGCCTACCGGCCGCTGGTCGAGCGGCCCGCGCCCACCGTCGCCCACGTCCAGGCGGTGGCCGGCTGGGGCTACCTGCTGGCCCGGCACGCCGGTGACGACGCGGCCGCGCCGCAGCTGCTGGAGCGGGCCCGCGAACTGCTGAAGGAGATCGAGGGCGAGCTCACCGCCTTCGAGCGCACCGTGCTCACCGCCCGCCTGGCGCTGCGCGAGGTGATGGCCGCCGAGCGGCACCAGGACTTCGCCGGCGCCCGGGCACTGCTGGCCGGGGTGCGGCAGGAGGTGGCCGGCCTGGCGGCGCCGGACGAGGACGACGCCCTGGTGCTGCTGGAGACCCGGCGCCGACTGGTCGACCGCGCCCTGGAGATCGCCGTCCGGCTCGGCGACACCGAGGCCGAACGGGAGGCGCTGGCCGAGGGGTTGGCGCTCGACCCGTGGGACGTGAAGATCCGCATGCAGGCCGCGCAGTCCCACGAGCGGGCGGGTGAGCACGAGCAGGCGCTGGCCGGCTACCTGCACGCGGCCCGGCTCGGCCCGTTCGGCACCGCCTTCGCCCTGCTGCGGGCCGCCGGCTGCGCCCGCGAGCTCGGCCACCGGGAGTTCGCCCGGGTGCTGGACGAGCGCGCCTTCCGGGCCGCGCCGCGCGCCTCCGCGACCCGGGACGCCCTGGTGACGGCCTGTCGGCAGGACGGCGACGAGCCGCTCGCCGAGCTGGTGGCGCGCGCCGCCACCCGCGACCCGCAGCGGCCCTACGCCAACAACTGGCACTACCGGATGTACGCCTCCTACTTCAACCTGGGCGAGTCCGAGTCGCCCGGCCTCTACGCCCGACTGCCCAGCCTGGCCTACGTGTTCGCCGAGCGCGGGGAGCGCCCGGAGGTGAACTGGCAGCGCCTGATGCCGCCCGCCTTCCGGGGCAACCTGATCCGCGAGTCCGGCCTGACGGAGTTCGCCGTCGCCCATCCGGCCGACCTGCCGGACCGGCTGCGCACCCCGCAGTGGGACCGACTCTGCGCCTGGGTCGCCGACTTCGACCAGCTCGACACCGAACAGCAGCACCAGGTCGGCGTGGTGCTGTACCGGATCGGCTTCGCCCGGCTGGTGCTGGAGCTGATCCCGCCCCGCCCGGCGGAGGACCTGCGCACCCCGGCCGAACTGCGCCTGCACCACTGGCGCGACACGGTCCGCTACGTGGCCGCCGTGGGCACGGCGGTGGCCGCGCCGCATACCTCCTTCGCGATCGCCGACCACCCCGCCTGCCCCACCCACCTGCGGTTCGTGATCGCCGTGTTCGCGGTGGTGTTCCACGCCCGCGAGACCAAGTCGGTGGAGCAGGCCCGGCGGTGGCGGGAGACGGGCGCCGCCGCGCTGGCGGAGCTGCTGGCGGACCCGGGCTACTCGCCGTTCGAGAAGACCATGATGGAGAGCCGCTTCTACCGCAGCGTCAGCTTCGTGCCGTTCATGGTCAAGGACCGGGCCTGGCTGGGCCGCGACATGGACCGGGCGGAGGAGCTGGCCAGGCTGGCACCGGCCGAGGGCGAGTACCAGGAGTTCCTGAAGCGCGAGAACCTGCGGGCGTGCGTGGAGAGCCGCTCCAAGGAGTGCTACGCGTTCGGCGAGGACGAGTGGGGCGACCGGCTGGTCGCCGAGGCGCTGGAGCTCGACCGCTACGAGCCCAAGACCCACATCGAGGTCGCGGAGAGCCTGCTGCGGCGCGGCCTGCCCCGGGAGGCGGCGGACGGCTACCTGCGCACCGCCCGGCTGGGCCCGGTCTCCACCGCCCTCGGGTACGCCTCGGCCGCCGAGTGCCTGCGCCGGGCCGACCTGCCGGTGCTCGCCGAGGACTGCTACCTCCAGGCGCTGCGGCTCGACCCGTTCGCGATCTCGGCCGCCCGCGGCTGGGCGCAGGTCGGCGGGGCCGGCGGGATGGGCGAGCTGGCCCGCACGTACCTGGCCGACCTGGAGGCCTGGGGCGAGGCGCGCCGGACGGCGACGTCATGACGGTCCGTCGGACCCATCCAGCCGTGACGACCTGTCCGACCGACCGGGAGGCACGATCATGACGGTCCGTTGGGAGCTGCGCGCGGCACCGCACCCGGACACCGAGGCCGTGGTGCGGCCGGTGTGGGCGGGGGAGCCGCTGGACGGCCTGCCCGCCGCGCTGGCCGACGGCCTGTCACCCGCCTACCTGGCGGCGGCCGGCTTCGCCGGCGGCCTCGGCCAGGTGCTGCACCTGCCCGGCGCCCCGGCGACGGTGCTGCTCGGGCTGGGTCCGCGCCCGCCGGCCGGCGCGGGGCCGGCGGCGGCCGCGGCGGCGGTCCGCACCGCCGCCGCCGGGCTGGCCCGGGCCGTCCGGCCGTACCGGCACCTCGCCGTGCACCCGCCGGCCGCAGTGCCGCTGCGGCCGCTGGTCGAGGGCTACGTGCTCGGCGGCTACCGGTTCGTCAAGTACCGCAGCACGGCCGAGGCACCGCCGCACCAGCGGATCGACCTGCTCGCCCCGGACACCGAGCCGGCCCGCCGGTCGGTGGCCGAGGGGTGCGACCTGGCCGGAGCCGTCCTGCTGGCCCGCGACCTGGTCAACGAGCCGGGCGAGGCGCTGACCCCGCCGGTCTTCGCCGAACGCGCCGCCGCGGTGGCCGAGCGCTCCGGCCTGGTCTGCGAGGTCTGGGACGCGGAGCGGATCGCGGCCGAGAAGCTGGGCGGGCTGCTCGGCGTCAGCCGGGGCTCGCTGCTGCCGCCGCGGCTGGTCCGGCTCGGCTACCGGCCGGCCGGCTGGAGCCGGCGGATCGCGCTGGTCGGCAAGGGCGTCACCTTCGACGCCGGCGGCCTGTCGCTGAAGCCGAACGCCCACCTGGCGGGCATGAAGGCCGACATGGCCGGGGCGGCAGCCGTGCTGGGCGCGATGTCGGCGCTCGGCGCGCTCGGCTGCCGGGTCGCGGTGGACGCCTGGCTGCCGCTGACCGAGAACATGCCGAACGCCGATCCGATCCGGGTCGGCGACGTGCTGGTGATGCGGGACGGCACCACCGTGGAGATCTGCCACGCGGACGCCGAGGGGCGGTTGATCATGGCCGACGCCCTGGTGCTGGCCGGCGAGACCGCGCCCGACGCGATCATCGACCTGGCCACCCTCACGGACGCGGCGGCCGTCGCCCTGGGCCGCCGGATCGCCGCGGTGATGGGCACCGACCGGGCCCTGCTGGACGCCCTGACCTCGGCCGCCGAGCGGGCCGGCGAGCCGCTCTGGCCGCTCCCGCTGCCGGACGCCTACCGGCCCCAACTGCGCTCGAAGGTCGCCGACCTGGTCAACTACACGCTCGGCACCCGGCACGGCACCGCGCTGCTGGCCGGCCTGTTCCTGCGCGAGTTCGTGCCGGCCGGCGTGCCGTGGGCGCACCTGGACATCCAGGGCACGGCGCTGTGCGAGGCGGACGACGGCGAGTGGGTCGCGGGCGGCACCGGATTCGGGGTGCGCACGCTGATCGAACTGCTCACGGCTCCGCCCACGACCTGACCGGCGGCGCGCGACCCACCTCGGTGGGCCGCGCGCCGCCGGTCGTCCGTCGGTCGGTCACTCCGCGCGCAGCGCCTGCGCCGTGCGGGCGCGGGCCGCCCAGCCGGCCGGCAGGGCGGCGCCGAGCAGGGTCACGGCCAGGCCGCCCGCGCCGAGCAGGAGCAGCTCCGGGGCGTGGTAGACGGCGGTGACCACGGTGGGCAGCGGGCTGTCCATGCCGTGGCCGACCATCGGCATGATCAGCGCGTGCAGCGCCATGCCGCCCGGCACCCCGAGCGCGCCGCCGACCAGGCCGACGCCGACCACCGAGGTGAGCACCAGGGCGATCACCTGACCCGGCGTCATCCCGACGGCCTTGCAGATCCCGAGGTCGCGCACCTTCTCGCGGGTGTCCAGCAGCACGGCGTTGAGCACCCCGAGCCCGGCGACCAGCAGCAGCATCGCGGTGAGCATGGCGGCCATCGCGTCCACGATCAGCACCAGGTGCGGGGTCTCGCTCTGCCGGGGGGCGGCGGAGACGCCCAGCGGGGCCAGCGCGGCGTTCAGCCCGTTCAGGTACGCGGCCTGGTCGGTGCCCGGCTTCAGGGCGACCTGGTAGGTCCAGACCGGCGGCGCGGTCGGCCCGTCCTGCAACTCGGGCAGGTCGGCGCTGAGCCCCATGCCGCCGTTGCCGGAGGCGAACGCGGTGCCGACGATCACCGCCCGGACGCTGGTCCCGCCCGCCGTCACGGTCAGCGTGTCGCCCAGCCGGTGGCCGGTGCTGTTCAGGAAGTGCTGCGCGGCCACCACCTGCCCGGGGCCGGTGAGCCAGTGGCCGGCGACCATGGCGGGGCCGGTGGCGAGCGAGTCGCCGGAGTAGAGCGTGGCCTGCACGGTGCCGGAGACCCCGGAGACCTGGCCCTGCACACCGGTGACGGCGAAGTAGGTCCGGGTGCCCGGCTGGGCCTTGACCGCGGCGACCAGCCGGGCCTCCTGCGCGGTGTCCAGCGGCACCGGGTCGGCCCCGCCGCCCGGGCCGCCCTGCCCGGGCCCGCCGGCCGGGAAGACCAGCGGATCGACGGTGACGGAGTATCCGGCGGCCACGTCCCGGGAGCCGCCGATGGCGTTCGCCGAGGCCGTCAGCCCGGTGGCGAAGGTGGCGGCGACGGTGCCGGCGGCCACCGCGGCGACCAGCGCCGCCGAGCGCAGCGGCCGGGCGAACGGGCCGGCCAGACCGTAGCGGACCGGCCGCGGTAGCGGCAGACGGGCCGTCAGCCGGTGCGCCCACCGGCCGCGCCCGCTGCGCGGCGACCGGCCGACGGACAGCGCGGCCACGGCGCTCAGCCGCCCGGCGCGCAGCGCGGGCAGCAGCGCGGCCAGCGCGACCACCAGCAGCGTGCCGCCGCCGACCAGCGCGTCCACCCACCAGGAGACCGTCAGCGAGGTACCGGCGCCGGTCTGCTGGTCCTCCCGCAGCAGCGGGACCGCCAGCACGTTGCCGGCCAGCACGCCGAGCAGCGCGCCCAGCGCGGCCGGCAGCAGCGCCTGCATCAGGTAGGCCCGGACCACCTGGCCGGGGGTGAACCCGAGCGCCTTGAGCACCCCGATCCGGCTCAGCCGGGCGGAGACCGCGCCGCTCACCACGCTGGCCACGATGATCACCGACATCGCCAGGCCCAGCCCGCCGAAGGCCAGCAGGAACGGCGCGATGGACTGCCCGTTCTCGTCGGCGACCAGCTTGGCGTCCAGGTAGGACTGGGTGCCGAGCGCCGCGCCGGCCGGCAGCGCGGCGGTCAGCGCGGCCCGGTCGGCGTCGATCCGGGCCTGGTCGGGCGTGCCGGTGTAGCGGTAGAGCTGCTGCTCCTGCCGGCCGCCGTCCGGCAGTGCGGTGACGGTGGCGGGCAGCGCCCAGGCGTCGGCGCTGCCGGTGATCGAGGAGGCCAGGCCGACCACGGTCAGGGTGCTGCCGGCGGTGGTGGTCAGGGTGCTGCCGAGGGCGAAGTCCGGGCCGTTGTAGGAGGTGGAGACCACCACCTGGCCGGGGGCGGTGGGCCAGTGGCCGAGCACCATGGTGAGGTCGTCCACCGGGCCGTCGGGTGCCGGCCGGCCCACCAGGTAGAGCTGCGGGCCGGGCTGGTGGCCGGTCAGCTCGGGGGTGAGGGTGGCGCTCGGGAACGGACCGGCGGTCGCGGTGACCCCCGGCAGCCGCCCGGTGCCGGCCAGCCGGTCCGGGGCGGCGGCGCCGGCGTCCAGCCGCAGGGCGAGCTGGGCGCCGCGCTGCCGGGCGAAGGCGGAGTCGAACGGGGCGGCGGAGGCGGCCAGCAGCGAGCCGGCCACCACGGCCGAGGTGACGGCGGCCAGGGTGACCAGGGCCAGCACCAGGGTGTGCAGCTTGCGCCGGGCCACCCCGGCGCGGACCACGGTGGCGACCGCGCCGCGGCGCAGCAGTCGGTGACGGCTCATCGGGCCACCACCGCGCGGTCCGCGGCGATCCGGCCGTCCACCAGGTGCAGCCGCCGGCTCGCGCAGGCCTCGGCCAGCGCGAGGTCGTGGGTGACCAGCAGCACGGTCTGGCCGGACCGGTTCAGGTCGGTCAGCAGGTCGCGCACCTCGGCGCCGGAGGCGGTGTCCAGCGCGCCGGTCGGCTCGTCGGCCAGCAGCAGGTCCGGACGGTTGATCAGCGCCCGTGCCACCGCGACCCGTTGCCGCTCCCCGCCGGAGAGCCGGCCCGGGTAGGCCTTGGCGTGCCGGGCGATGCCCAGGGTCTCCAGCAGTTCGGCGGCCCGGGCGGTGGCCGCGCGCCCGGTCCGGCCGGTCAGTTGGGCCGGCAGCAGGACGTTGTCGGTCACCGTGAGGTCGTCCAGCAGGTTGAAGAACTGGAAGACCATGCCGATCCGGTCCCGGCGGAACCGGGCCAGCGCCCGTTCGGAGAGCCGGTCGATCCGCTCCCCGGCCACTGTGACGCTGCCCGAGTCCGGCTTGTCCAACCCGGCCACCAGGTTGAGCAGGGTGGACTTGCCGCTGCCCGAGGGGCCGGTCACCGAGAGCGCCTCGCCCGCCTCGACGGCCAGCGTGAGCGGGCCGAGCGCGGGGGCGCCGTCCGCGTCGTACTGCCTGGCCGCCTCGGCCAGTTCGATCACCTGGGGCATCGGGGTGTTCCGTCCTCTTCGTGGGTTCCGGCTGTCGGAGACGACGGTAGGAGCGGGCCGCGGGCGGGCGCGTCGCCCGCCGCACCGACAATCCGTCCTCCGCCGGGAGGACCCGCGCCGGGGTCATCCTCCAGGAGTACGCCGCGCGGTCGGCCGGACCGGCGGCTGGACGGATGCGGACCGGTGGGCTCCGTCGGCACAATGTGCCGGTGCTGATCGAAGACGCGCCGCCCGGCTGGCGGCACCTGATGCGCGAGGCGCTGCGCCGCGACCGCAAGACCCGCTGGCCCGGCCCCCGGGTGCTGCTCATCGAGACGCTGGGCGTGCTGCTGCTCACCGTCGCGGCGATCGCGCGGGGCACCCACGCCTCGCTCGGCGAGCAGTCCGTCGTCTCGTCGCCCCTCGCGCCGCCCCCGGCGTTCGACCCGTCGGCGCCGTTCTGCCCCTCGCAGTTCGACGTCCCCAGCATGCCGGTGCCGCTGGAGGCCCGGGACTACCTGCTGCTGGTGCTCACCACGCTGCCGCTGGCGGCCCGCCGCCGCTACCCGCTGGCGGTCTACTGGGTGGTGCTGGTGGCCGCGGTCAGCGCCCAGGCGTACACGGGCTTCGCGACGTCGGTGGGGCTCGTCGTCGCGGCCTGGAGCGCGATCCGGTACAGCCCCAACCTGCCGTCGGCGCTGGGCAGTTTCCTGCTCGGCGCGCTGGTCGCGGCCTCCGGCCAGGGCGCGACGCCCGGCCTGCCGGTGGATCCGACCCGCCCGGCCGTGTGGATCAACCTGGGCGCGCTGGTGGTCGGCGCCGTGCACTACTACCGCCGGGCGGTGCGGGAGAACGCCCGGCGGCTGGCCGAACTGGAGCGCGAGCAGGCCGAGGCCACCGCCCGCGCACTGGAGGAGGAACGGGCCCGGATCGCCGCCGAGTTGCACGACGTGGTCACCCACAACGTCGGCATGATGGTGATCCAGGCCGGCGCGGGCCGCCGGGTGCTGGACAGCTCGCCCGAGCAGACCCGTGAGGCGCTGCTCGCGGTCGAGGCCGCCGGGCGCGCTGCGATGGCCGAACTGCGCCACGTGATGGGCCTGCTGGCCGCCTCCGCCAGTGGTGAGGCGGCCGCCGGCGGTGAGCCGGAGCTGGAACCGCAGCCCGGCCTGGACCAGTTGGAGCACCTGGTGGCCCGGGTCCGGGCGGCCGGGCTGCCGGTCGAGCTGGCGCTGGCGCTGCCGGCCGAACCGCTGCCCGCCGGGGCCGACCTGACGGCCTACCGGGTGGTGCAGGAGGCGCTGACCAACGTGATGAAGCACGCGGTGGGCGCCAGCGCGACGGTCTCGGTGGCGCCGGACGGCGACTTCCTGGAGATCGAGGTGGTCAACACGGCCGGCACTCCGGGTCCGCAGGCGGCCACCGGCGGCGGCCGCGGCCTGCTCGGGATGCGCGAGCGGCTGGCCCTCTATGGTGGGGAGCTGGACGCCCGGCGCCGGATCGGCGGCGGCTACCTGGTCAAGGCCCGGCTGCGCTGGCGCGCCGGGTGAAGGGGGAGAACAGATGGACAGCGCTACCGGTACGGGCGCACCGCTGCGCGCCGTGATCGCCGACGACCAGATGCTGGTCCGCACCGGCTTCCGGATGATCCTGGCCAGTGACGGCATCGAGGTGGTGGCCGAGGCGACCAACGGCCTGGAGGCGGTCGCCGCGGTCCGCCGGACCCGGCCGGACGTGGTGCTGATGGACATCCGGATGCCCGAGATGGACGGTCTGGAGGCCACCCGGCACATCCTCGGCACCAGCCCGGGCGCCGAGGAGCCGGTGGCCCCGCCGAAGGTGCTGGTGCTGACCACCTACGACCTCGACCACTACGTGTACGCCGCGCTGGAGGCCGGAGCCAGCGGCTTCCTGCTCAAGGACGTCACGCCGGAGCACCTGCTCGCCTCGGTGCGGCTGGTCCGCTCCGGCGACGCGCTGCTCGCCCCGGCCATCACCCGCCGGCTGATCGCCCGGTTCGCCCGCCGCGACGAGGGGCGCAACACCCTGCACCGCGACCTGGCCGAGCTGACCGCCCGTGAACTGGAGGTGCTGCGGCTGATGGCGGGCGGCCTGAGCAACGCCGAACTGGCCGAGCGACTGGTGCTCAGCCCGACCACGGTGAAGACCCACGTGGCCCGGATCCTGTCGAAGCTCGGCCTGCGCGACCGGGTGCAGGCCGTGGTGCTCGCCTACGAGACCGGCCTGGTCGCGCCCGGGCGGGGCGACGGGGAGGGCTGACCGGTCGGGGGACCGAACGGCTGGGCTCAGCGCCCGTCAGTGGCCAACCAGGCTGCCAGCAGCGGCAGTACGGCCCGCAGGTCGGAACCGGTGACGGCGTGGTCGGCGGCCGCCTCGGCCGCCGGGTCCGCGTTGAACGCGAGCGCCAGGCCGACCTCCCGGAACAGCGGCAGGTCGGACCGGCTGTCCCCGACCGCGGCGCACCGCGCGGCGGACAGCCCCGCGGTGGCGGCGTGGCCGAGGGCGAAGTCGCGCTTGCCGTACTCGTCGAAGTAGCGGACCACGCGTCCGGTGTAGCGGCCCCCGACGGTCTCCAACTCGGGCCCGCACCAGGCCTGGAAGCCGAACCGGTCGGCCAGGTGGACGCCCACGCTCTGCCAGGCCAGGGTGGCCAGCACCGGGAGCAGCCCGTTCCGGCGGCACCAGGCGGTGGTCTCGGCGATGCCGTCGACCAGCGGCAGGCTCGCCAGCCGTTCGCGCACCTCGGCCTCGGAACGGCCCCGCCAGCCCAGCGCGTCCATGTCACAGACCTGATGGTTCGTCAGTTCACCAGCGGAATAGGCGGCTTCGGCTCGGGTGAGAGCCTCGGTGTGGCCCAGCAGGCCGGCCAGGTGGGCGCCGGAGCTGGTGCCGGGGACCAGGGTCCCGTCGACGTCGAAGAAGACCGCCCCGCGCGGCGGCCGGGAGCCCGGCTCGAAGTCCATGTCCCACCCGTGGCAGTTCGTCGTGAACACGAAGTCATCGGGCGCTGACCCTACCGCCTTCCGGTACCCCGGGGAACCCCTCACCTGCGCGGATCCGTCCCGCCGAGCGGAAGCCCGGTACTGACGGTACGTCAGTCCGGCTGCGGAGCCAGGCCGGCCGCCTCGGCGAGCAGCCGATAGGAGTCGAGCAGCGCGGCCCGGTCATGGGCGTGGGTGGTGACCAGGTACTCGTCGGCGCCGGCGCGGGCCAGCAGGGCGCGCAGCTCGGCCACCACCTGCCCGGGCGGGCCCGCGATGTGCCCGGTGAGCGCCTGCTCGAAGGCGGCGCGCTCGCGCGGGCTCATCGTCCGGGCCAGCACCTCGGCGGCCGGGGCGAGCGGCGGGAACTCGCCGTGGGTGCGGGCGTACGCGCTGGACCAGGCCTCGGAGACCAGCAGCTCGCGGGCCGCCTCGGCGCTCCCGGCGACGGCCACGTTGCCGGAGAGCACCACGTAGGGCTCGGCGGCCCGAGCGGAGGGGCGGAACCGCTCGCGGTAGCGGTCGACGGCGGCGATCACCGCCTCCGGCCCGCCCGGGCCGCCGATCACCAGCGGCAGGCCGGCCGCGGCGGCGATGTCCGCGCCCGAGCCGGTGGCGAGCACGAAGGCGGGCACCCGCAACCCCTCGGCGGGCCGGGCGTGCACCTCGGTCCGGGAGCCCGGCGCCGGGTCGAAGTAGCCGAGCAGCTCGTCGAGTTGCTCGGCGAAGTGGTCGGCGGCGTCCTTCTCGCGGCCCAGCGCGCGCCGCACACCGTCGGTGAACGCCACCGAGCGGCCCAGGCCCATGTCGATCCGGTCGGGGAAGAGCGAGGCGAGCACGCCGAACTGCTCGGCGACGACCATCGGCTGGTGGTTGGGGAGCATCACGCCGCCGGTGCCGACCCGGATCCGGCTGGTCGCCGAGGCAACGGCCGCCGCCAGCACGGTGGGCGCGGACCCGGCCACCCCCGGCACCCCGTGGTGCTCGGCGACCCAGAACCGGTGGTACCCGAGCCGCTCCACCTCGCGCGCCAACCCCACCGTCTCGCGCAGCGCCTCCGCCGGAGGCCGCCCCTGCCTGATCCGGGAGCGGTCCAGCACCGAGAGGCGCAGCGCGGGCGTCACTGTGGTCACGTGCGGATCAACCACCGGGGGCCGCCCCGGCATTCCCGCCTGGGCGGCACCGGGGTCAGGAAGACGAGCCGATCGGCACCGCTCGGATCCCTGCCCGGCCCCCTGCCCGGATCCCTCAGCCCGACCCCAGCAACGCGCGCAGCGCGTCCGCCCCGATCAGCCCCACCCCGTGACCGTCGTGCACCACCACCGCCAACGCCTCGCCGCTCCCCGTCAGTTCGGCCAGCGCGGCGGCCGCGTCCTCGCCGGTGCCGAGTCGGGGGAGCGGTGCGCCCAGGTGTTCGCCGACGGGGTCGCCCGGTGCTGCCGAGCCCTGTGCGACGGCCGCCGTCAGCTCCGCCAGCCGGACGGCGCCGACCAGCTCGGGCGCCGTGGGCTGGCGTCCGGGTCCGACCGGCGCCGGCCCGACCGGCAGCACCGGCTCGGCGCCCGCGGCCGCCCGGGCGCGCAGCGCGTCGATTGCCTGGGCCACCGTGGCGTGGTGGTGCAGGTAGGGGAGCGGCTGCTCGCGCAGCTCGGCGGGCACCGCGTCGCCGACCCGCGGCCCGCCCGGGTCGCCGTCCAGGAAGCCATTGCGCAGCATCCACTCGTCGTTGAAGTACTTGGAGAGGTACTGCCGCCCGGAGTCCGGCAGCATCACCACCACCAGCTCCTCCGGTCCGAGGCCGGCGGCCACCCGCAGGGCCGCCGCCACCGCCGTGCCGGAGGAGCCGCCGACCAGCAGGCCCTCCTCGCGGGCCAGCCGACGGATCGTCAGCAGTGCGTCGCGGTCGGCGACCGGCAGGATCTCGTCCACCACGTCCTGGTGGAACGAGTCCGGCCAGACGTCCTCGACCGTCTCGGGGTGGCGGAACCGCCCGGCCGCCTCGACGAAGTAGGGGCGCCCGTCGCCGCCGGAGTAGACCGAGGCCGTCGGGTCGGCGCCGATCACCCGGACCGTGCCGCCGCTGGCCTCCTTGAGGAACCGTCCGGTGCCGCTGATCGTGCCGCCGGTGCCCACGCAGGAGACCAGGTGGGTCACCCGGCCCGCGGTCTGCCGCCAGATCTCGGGGCCGGTGGTCAGGTAGTGCGCGGCCGGGTTGGCCGGATTGTCGTACTGCCCGGAGAACCAGCCGCCGGGGGTCTCCTCGGCGATCCGCTTGGCGACGTTGACCACGTGCTCCGGGTCGTGCTGCGCGAGCCCGCCGGGCCGGACGACCACCTCCGCGCCGTAGGCGCGCAGCGTGGCGATCTTCTCCGCACTGCTCTTGTCGGGCAGCACGACGATCGCCCGGTACCCCTTCGCGGCGGCCACCATGGCCAGCCCCGCACCCGTGTTGCCGGAGGTGGCCTCGACCACCGTGCCCCCGGGCCGCAGTTCGCCGGACTTCTCGGCCTCCTCGATCATCCGCAGGCCGATCCGGTCCTTGACGCTGCCGCCCGCGCTCAGGTATTCGAGCTTGGCGTAGACGGTGGCACCGCGGCCCGCGTCGGGCGTGCGCAGCCGCACCAGCGGTGTGTTGCCGATGAGTTCGAGCAGTGAGTCGTGGGCGTCCATGGCCGCAGACTATCCGGGCGGGCCGTCCTGGCGGACCGCCCTCGCGGGCCGTCCTGATGGACCGTTCGAGCGGACCCGCACGGGCCGCCCGCGCGTACTCGGGTGTGCAGTCGGGCTGCACTTCCGTGCGGTGTCGAAACGTCGTGCGACACCCGGTCAGGTGTGGGACATGCGGACGCGGGTGCAGGGCAGGGGCCGGTACCGGCCAAGCTGCGTGGATTCTGCGTGTTTCCTGGGCGGCCCATTGTTGTCATGGCCACGTGCTCCTACTCTCTTGCGCAGCCGCTTAATCGACCGGGCCCCGACACCCCCACGGCGTCGGAACCCGGCGCGGCCGGCCGGTGGGCACCCCACGCCCGCATGGTCCCCCCACATGGTGCACTGCACAGAGGAGCACGTCTTTGCGTACCCCCGTGAACCAGAAGGTCCGGCGCACCACGCTGGCCCTCACCGCCGTGACCGGTCTGGCGATCGCCGGCCTCGGTTTCGGCGCCCAGGCTGCCTCCGCCAGCACGACGGCGACCGCCAACGCGCACCACAAGGTGACCTTCACCCGCTCCTGCGCCGTCCCGCAGCACGCGGGCTACCTGGCCTGCAACGCGCTGCACGTCACCGGCGGAAACACCGTCAAGACCCGGCTGGCGCACCCGGCCCGCGCCGCCCGCGCCGACCTCGCCTCGCCCGACGCGTCGGCCGACGCGACGGTGTCCGGCTACGGCCCGAGCGACATCCAGAGCGCCTACAACCTCGCCTCCGCGGCCTCCTCCAACGGCGCCGGTGAGACGGTCGCGATCGTCGACGCCCAGGACGACCCCAACGCCGAGTCCGACCTGGCCGCCTACCGCAGCCAGTTCGGCCTGCCTGAGTGCAGCAGCGCCAACGGCTGCTTCAGCAAGGTGGACGAGAATGGCGGGACCAACTACCCGTCCCCCGACTCCGGTTGGGCGGGCGAGATATCGCTCGACCTCGACATGGTCAGCGCCACCTGCCCGAACTGCAACATCCTGCTGGTCGAGGCCACCTCGGCCAGCACCCAGGACCTGGGCACCGCGGTGAACCAGGCGGTCTCGATGGGCGCGAAGTTCGTCTCCAACAGCTACGGCGGCTCGGAGTCCTCCGACGAGACCTCGGCCGACAGCTCGTACTACAACCACCCGGGCGTCGCGATCACCGCTTCGGCCGGTGACAGCGCCTACGGCGTCGAGTACCCGGCGGCCTCGCCGTACGTCACCGCCGTCGGCGGCACCTCGCTGACCCAGGACTCCAGCGCCCGTGGCTGGAGCGAGTCGGTCTGGGGCACCAGCGCCACCGAGGGCACCGGTTCGGGCTGCTCCGCCTACGAGGCCAAGCCGAGCTGGCAGACCGACAGCGGCTGCAGCAACCGCACCGTGGCCGACGTCTCCGCCGTCGCCGACCCGGCCACCGGCGTGGCCGTGTACGACACCTACCAGGCCTCCGGCTGGAACGTCTACGGCGGCACCAGCGCCTCCTCGCCGATCATCGCCTCGGTCTACGCGCTGGCCGGCAACCCGGGTGCGAACACCACCCCGGCCGCCGACCTCTACGCCAACACCTCGGCGCTGAACGACGTCACCACCGGCTCGAACGGCACCTGCGACCCGTCCTACCTGTGCACCGCCGGCCCGGGCTACGACGGCCCGACCGGTCTCGGCACCCCGAACGGGACCGCGGCGTTCAGCGGCTGATCCTCACCTCTCGCTCCACCGGCTGACCCCACTCAGCCGCCGGCACCTGCTCCACCGGCCGGCCACCGCACGCGGTGGCCGGCCTTCGTCGTGCCGACCCCTCGTCACCATGCGTGGACCGGGCATCCACGCATGGTGGCCATCTCGGCCGTTCGGTCGTGGCCGACTCGCCGAGGCGACGCCGCCGCGCACTCGGCGCGGCGGTGCGCAGCGGGGCGGGAGTGACTCCAGGGACGCCCGTGCAGGCGGCATCCGGCCATTGGGACGGCCGCCGCCGGTGGCCGCCGCGCGCCCCCCGAATTGTGTCCATGACAACCACCTGTGCTGATACTGCCGAGTCCGTCCGGACAATCGACCAAAGGAGTTCGATATGCGTACTCGCAGTGTCCTCAAGGCAGTTGTCGGCACCGTCGCGGCCGCGGCCCTGCTGGCCGGCGCCGCCCCGCTCGCCGCCGCCGACACCCCGGCGCCCGACCTGCTGCTCCTCACCGTGGCCGGAACCGCCCCGAACACCGCCGCGGCCCGCACGGCCACCCTCGACTGCGACGGCGCGACGCCGGCCGGGGACCACCCCGACGCCGCGGCCGCCTGCGCCGACCTGCTCGGCGCCCAGGGCGACTTCAGTGCCCTGACGCCGTCCCACACCTTCTGTCCCGAGCTCTACCTGCCGGTCACCGCGACCGCCGTCGGCCTGTGGGACGGTCAGACCGTCACGTACCAGCAGACGTTCACCAACACCTGCGCGCTCCAGCGCGCGACCGGCCGGATCTTCGCCTTCTGACCGCCTCCTCTGCGCCCGGCGGCCGGCTTCCCGGTCGCCGGGTTCCGGTCTGTCAGGGCGTGAGCACGATCTTGCCCGCCACCCGCCCGCCCTCGCTCAACCGGTGCGCCGTCGCCGCCTCGGCCAGCGGAAGGACCTCGGCGAGGGCCACCCGCACCGTCCCCTCGGCCGCCAGCTCCGCCAGCCGCGCGAGGTCCGCGCCCACCGGCGTGAACCCGAACTCGACGTACCACAGCCCGCGTTCGGCCGCCAGCGCACGCACTTCGGTCCGGTCGGGCCCGGTGCCGCGGGTGTCGACCAGGGTGCCGCCCGGAGCGAGCACGGACAGCGAGCGCGGCCCGTAGTCACCCGCGATCGGGTCCAGCACCACGTCGACCTCCCGCACCGCCCGCGCGAAGTCCTCCCGGGTGTGGTCGATCACCTCGTCCACCCCCAACTCCCGCAGGAACGCGTGCTTCTCGGCCCGCGCCGTACCGATCACGTACGCGCCGCGCGCCTTGGCCACCTGCACCGCCAGGTGCCCGACGCCACCGGCGGCGGCGTGCACCAGCACCCGGGTCCCGGCCGCCACCGGCACGACGTGGGTCAGCGGCTGAAAGGCCGTCAGTCCGGCCGTCGGCAACGCGGCCGCGTGCACCGGGTCCAACCCCGCCGGCAACACGGCCAGGTGCTCGCGCGCCACCACCGCGTACTGCGCGTACGCGCCGCGCGGCGGAAACGCGATCCCCAGCACCGCCTCCCCGACCCGCAGGTCCGACACCCCCGCCCCGAGCCCGGCCACCTCGCCCGCCAGGTCCAACCCGATCGTGAACGGCGGCTCGCCGAACCGGCGCACCTCACCCGCCCGGATCCGCCAGTCGGCCGGATTGACCCCCGCGGCCGCCACCCGCACCAACACCTGCCCGGGCCCCGGCACCGGCCGCGCCACCTCGGCCACCCGCAACACCTCCGGCCCGCCGTAGCCGTCCTGCACGACGGCGAGCATGCGCTGCTGATCCCACTCCACGGACACAGACACGGCCGGATCCCCCTGAACAGTCCTGAGCGGCGCACGGTCGTCCGCCGCACATCCATCCTGGCCGCCGCAGGTATCCCTTGAACAGTAGGTACCTTTCTGATACCTCGTTACCCATGAACAAGCCAGCACCGCCACCCGCCGTCAGCTACGGCCGCGACTGCCCCACCCGCACCGTCGTCGACCTCCTCGCCAACAAGTGGACCCTCTACGTCCTCGCCGCCCTCCGCGAAGCCTCCGCCCACGGCGCCCCGCTGCGCTTCAACCAACTCCGGCGCCAACTCGACGGCGTCACCCAGAAGATGCTCACCCAAACCCTGCGCGCCCTCGAACGCGACGGCCTGATCTCCCGCACCGTCCTCCCCACCTCCCCCCTCCGCGTCGAGTACGCCCTCACCCCCCTCGGCCACGAAGCCGGCACCCTCACCACCGCCATCGCCCACTGGTCGGTCACCCACATCCACGAGATCCTGACCCACCGCGAGTCGTTCACGACGGCGGGTACGGGAGCAGGCGGCCGGTGACCACCTGCTCTGCTCCCACGGCTGAGTGGCGCCGACGTTCTGGCGGGTCCGGACATCCCTAAAGCAGGGAGCTAGGCCTAGTGAGGCCTTCGGTACCTCCCGGCCCCGATCGCGTCGCCCGACCCCGCACCGGTACTCGCCCTCGTCCCGGCCTCTGACCCGGCGTCTGCCCCAGCCATGAGCCCGCGCTCGTGGTCGGCCAGCAGGACAGCGCTCGCCTCTCGGCCGACTACCGTTGAGGACTTTGCTAATCACCGCCCGGCGCATTGGACGTGGTCGGGGCACGGGAACTCGCCTGGGGTGAACAGCTCGACGTACGCGAGATCGCTGCAATCGACACCGGCGCTGAGCTGACCGATCACGCGGTCGCCGTCTACGTGGCCAAGTCCGCCACCAAGTCCGCCGACTCATCCGGTGCTCTCGACCGCGCCCTGTTCTGCCGCCCCTGCCAGGGACGCGGCATGACCCTGACCCGCCACGGAACCCCGCTCCAGTGCCCGCCTGCACCGGCACCGGGCAGGCCCGCCCTCTGCCTCGCCTTGCCGTCGAACGCCACGTGCGGCAGATGATCCGCTCCTGGTGGGAGTTGGGCAAGTGCCCGGAGTTCGCCGGTCTCAAGTTCTGGAAGTGGGCGCACATGCTCGGCTTCCGGGGCCACTTCTCCACCAAGTCCCGCTGCTACTCCACCCTCGGCGCTCTGCGCGACGCCCGCCGGGCCTGGCGTACCGAACAGGCCCGCGCACACGCCGGCCTGCCCGACCTCGACCCGAGCACGACCCTCGTCATCGGCCACTGGGCCTACCACGGCTCGGGCTACAGCCCCGGCACGGAACTCCTCGCCGCCGCCGTCTGGCACCGCAGAGAACTGGAACGGCAGTTCACCGCAGAGGGCGGCTGCTGATGACCACGTTGCTCACTGGGCCGAGCGCGAGCGAAGACCTGCTGACGGTCCCCCAGGTCATGGCCCGCCTCCAGCTCGGCCGCTCCGCCGTCTACGACCTGCTCCGCTCCCGGCAACTCGCCTCCATCACCCTCGGCCGCGCCCGCCGCACCCCCGCTCATGCCCTCACCGACTTCATCCGCACCCGACTCGAACAGGAAGCCGCCTGATGACCACACCCCGCGACACCACCGCCTCCCGCCGCAGCCGCGCCAACGGCGACGGAACCGTCTACCAGCGAAAGGATGGCCGCTGGGAAGCCGCCGGATACGTCCTTGCCCCCGGCGACACCCGCAAGCGCATCCGTGTCTACGGCATCACCCGCAAAGAGGCGCTGTCCAAGCTCACGGAGAAGATCGCCACGAGCAACCGCGGTGTCCCGGTCGTCTCCGCGCAGGGCAGCTTGGCCGCCTACCTGACGTACTGGCTGGAGAACGTCGCCGTCCACCAGCTCCGCGAGACCACCCACACCCGCTACACCGCCTGTGTCAACCAGACCTCATCCCCGGCCTGGGCAAGAAGAAGCTCGCCAAGCTCACCGCCAAGGACATCCGGAGCTGGCTGAACGGGCTGCGGACCATCTGCCAGTGCTGCGCACGCGGCATCGACGCCCGGCGGAAGCCAGACGCTCAGGCCGGCCGCCGCCCGCGCTGCTGCGCCATCGGGAAGTGCTGCCGCAAGTGCCTCTCGCCGCTGACGCTCGCATACATCCACTCCGTACTGAAATCCGCCCTGGAACACGCCGTGCGCGAGGAAGAGATCCCGCGCAACGTCGCCCGCAACGTCCGCACCGGCACACCCCGCCCTCGCCGCTTCAACCCCCTCACCGCCGACGAGGCCCAGCACTTCCTCGCAGCCGCGCAGGGTCACCACCTCCAGGCTCTCTTCGAACTCGCCCTGCGCACCGGTCTCCGGAAGGGCGAACTCCTCGGCCTGCGCTGGGAGGACCTCGACCTCGACGCCGGCACTGCCAGCATCCGCCGCACTCTCCAACGCACCCGCACCGGCGGCCTCACTACCCTGCCCACCAAGACGATCAGCTCGGAACGCCGCATCGTCCTCCCGGCCGCGTGCGTCGTCTCGCTACGCGCGCACAATGACTGGCAGGCCCGCGTGAAGCAGCAGGCCGACGCAGAGTGGGTGCACAACGGCCTCGTCTTCACCCGCCCGGACGGTCACCCCATCGAACCCGCCACCCTCACAAGGCACTTCAACGCACTGCTCCACCGCTCCCGCCTGCGAGCGATCCGGTTCCACGACCTGAGGCACTCGACTGCGACCCTGCTCCTGGAACAGGGCGTCGAACTCGTCGTCATCAAGGAGTTGCTGGGCCACGCCCACATCGGCGTCACCGCCACGGTGTACGCCCACGTCCGGCTCCGCCTCCAGCGAGACGCCATCGACCTCCTCGGCCAAGCGCTCGGCAACCTCGCCGAGAGCTCCGTCGAGCCTGACGATGGCGACGACCCACCGCTTTGTGCAGCACCCGTCCGCTGACGTTGCCGTCAACTACTGCCGTCAGACGCACAGAAGCCCCACCGGAGGATGTTCCGGTGGGGCTTCTACTCATGCATTCAGGAATACCTCGATTGCACTGGCCGCGGAGGTCGGGGTTGATTCATCGCACGGATCATCCATCCCGAGCATCGGAAGATCGAGCGCAACGCGAACCGAATCCCCAAATTCATTTTTCACTACGCGAAGAGATTCGAGGATCGCATGATATGCGGGACTGATTTTCTGGAAATCCCTTCTGATAATGAATTTGCCATCCCGCTCAACAATCGGACGAAACGGTGGGACGACAATCCACTCTGGCAAGCCGTCCCCCGTCGCGTTCGACAACACCTGAGCCGCTTCCCTGTTCGGGCTGCCACCGTAGCGGTCAAATGCCCAAACTCCTGACATCACGAGTACATCAGCCCGAATCGACCGGACGTCTTCATTGACGAAGTCGATGGCCATCGATGCGGGTAGCAACCGGGACCAGAGGTCTAGGGTCGCCTGTTGGCGCGACGTCACGTACATCTTCATCGAGTCACCTAGGGGATCGGCATGTAGGGAAGAATTCGAACTCGGCCAATGGTACTCATGGAATCCTCCCAGAGAGCGAATGCATCAATTCCGCCACCGCCGTCGGCAAGGTGCTCAATCCTACTCTCTGCAGGAATTTGATCAGACCTGATTGCCCCACGCACCAGCGTATACGGCCCCTCCTGAGGGAACGTCCCATAGGCGGACTTGGCATAAAGAGCAGCACCCTCGGGGGTCGACGAGAAGTACTTCGATTCGATTCCTGGGGCATTTTTAAAGCGCCGAGTGTCCAATATCTGCTTCAGCTCGTCGTCCTTCACCGCGCGATATACGTACTGCTCACCATCTTTGAGCTTTGTTCCCCCGCACGTATTGTGCACGAGGACCGGCGTGGTGCCTGCGAGCACATAGTACGTGTGGAGGTGATCCACAGTGAGATTGTAGGCGGTGTGGGGTGCAGTGTGGTAATTGCGGACGTTCAGGACGTCGGCGGGCTGTCCGTCTTCTGCGCGGACTTGGTCGCCGCGCTTGAGGTTTCCGGCGTCGGTCCAGGTCTGGGTGGTGATGTCCCAGAAGGGGTGGTGCTGGGTGGAGGTCAGCGTGGCGGCATCGACAGTGGGGGCGTTGGGCGTTTGGATGGTGAGGTCAGTGAAATTCTGATCGTTGGGGGTGACGATGGTCGCAAGAACAGGTTCGGAGCTCGTCTTTCCGGCCTGCGGGTCGGTGGCGGTGACCATGTCGCCCTTGGAGAGGGTGTCGATGGGCTTTGCGGTTCCGTCGGCGAGAAGGACTAGTGTGCCGGCCGGAAAGCTGTTACGGCAGCCGAGGATTGCGTAGATTCCGTCGGGGTCCGATTCGATTGTGTTCTCGTTAATGGCGTCAGCTACGGCGCTGTCGCCCGCCGCGCCGGCTGCGTCAGGTATGCCCGGAAGTTCGTCCGGGGCATCCATGCTGCCGCCATCCGCGGCAAGGATATTTGACGAGATGTCGAAGTTAGTGCTATCAGGGTCTCCACCGCGCTGACGAACCCAGCGGATGTAGTCGCCGGTCGGATCCGGGTTTGGGTCCTCACCTGGAGCAGAGCCCAAATACAGTGCTTTGTGGACCCAGCTACCAATTGAGACGGGGATCATTCCCAGCCCATAGAGAATGTCCATGTCGCTACCGGCGCCGCCGTTTTTGCTGACGTGGGCAGGGGCAGGGGCCGCGGCCTGCAAAGTTGCGTTCAGCCTGAAGTTCGAGTTGTCGCCACTGGAGTCCGTGCAGCCGTTGGTGCAAGCCTCTCCTGAGGTATCGGCCGGCTGGCGCATGAGGCCGCTGGGGTCACTGCCGCCGATGGGGTTATTGGCGGCGTAGGTGTAGCCGTTGAGTTCCTGTGTGCTGGTCGCTTCGAAGAGGGGGTCGAGGCTGATGAAGGCGCCGGTGTTGGGGTCGTAGTCGCGGGCGCCGAGAGTGGTCAGGCCAGCGGTTTTGTCGGTGGGCGCGTTGAGGAATCCGCGGTCGTCGATCCAGGTGCCGGTGGTGCCGCGAGGCGCCCCGTAGGGGGTGAACTGTCGCCAGGTGGGGGTCTGGGCGGTGTTGTCGAGGGTGAGGCTGGCGGTGCCGTGCGGGTCGGGGATTTCGAAGTTGTAGTTGGTGCCGGTGCCGGTTCGGACCATGGTGCCGCCGCCGGGCAGGGGGAGGTAGCGGACACCGCTGGTGGTGTTGGCGTTGTTGGCAGTGTTGAGGGTGAGCTGCTCGCCGGGCAGGTAGAGGTTGACGCTGGTCGGGTCGGCCTTGATCAGGAGTTGGCCGTCGGCGTCGTAGATGTAGGAGACGCCACTGGTGGCGGTAGTGATGGATTGCAGCTGCTCGGCGGTGTTCCAGGTGAGGGTCTGGTTGCCGGAGGCGGGGGTGTTGCGGGTCGTCATGTTGCCGGCGGCGTCGTACGCGTAGCTGTCGCCGGTGCTGGGGGCGCCGGTGCTGTCGGAGGTCAGGGTGTGGGCCTGGCCGGTGTTGTTGCCGTTGTATGTGTAGTTGGTGGTGGTGTCCGCGGTGCCGCTCAGGCCGTGTTGGGTCTGGGTGGCGCGTTGGCCGGTGGGGGTGTAGGTCCAGCTGGTCCAGTACGCACTGGCGGTGCCGAGGCCGCTGCCGACGGTCGCGGTGGAGCCGGTGGCCGGAGTGGTGGCGCATTTGTCGGTGGCCGTCCAGGCCGAGCTGAGGCGGTCCTGGGTGTCGTAGGTGTAGCACTGCGACTCGGACGGGGTGTTGGCGCCGTTGCGGGTGCTGTCCTGGCGCAGCAGGTTGCCTGACGGGTCGTAGGTGTAGGCCTGTTCGTCGGTGGGGGTCGGGGCGGCGGTGCCGACGGCGTGGGAGACGAGCTGGTCGGTGAGGGCCCCGGTGTGGGTGTCGTAGGTGTTGGTGATGAAGGCCTGGTTGGTGGTGGTGCCCAAGGTCTCCTGGGTGACGCGGCTGTAGGCGTCGTAGTTGGTGCTCTGGACGTAACCGGTGCCGATGATGCCTGCGCCGTTGGGCAGGTCGAGGTTGGTGTAGGAGCGGCCGACGACCTCGTTGGGCAGTCCACCCGCGAGCGGGTAGGTATCGCTGGCGGGCAGGCCGGTGTAGACGGAGTAGGTGTGTTTGAAGGTATAGGAGCGGCCGAGCGCCCCCTGGGCGGCGGGGATGGTGATGGTCTCGCCGAGGGACTCGCCGAATACGTTGAAGCCCAGTGACTGGTTGGTGTAGGCGTTGCCGCTGTTGTACGAGGTGCTGGTGGTGACCTGGCCGATGGCGTCGGCCACACCACTGACGGTGTTGTCGTTGTCGTAGACCCAGGACGCGCTCTCGTTCGCCGGCGCCTGTGCGGTGGTGGCGGCAGCGTACGCGGCGGTCTTGCGGTTGAGGACGTCGTAGGTGAAGGAGTTGACGGCACCTCGGGCGTCGGTGGTCTGCGTGACGTTGCCGCTGCCGTCGTAGGCCATGGTGCTGGTGCCGGCGTCGGGGTCGGTCTTGCTGACGATCTGGCCGAGGAGGTTGTAGGTGGTGGTCCAGGTGGAGCCGGCATTGCTGGTGGTGTTCTGCTTGCCGTGGCCGTCGTAGCCGTAGGCGATGGTGCTGGCCGGGGTGCCACCGGTGGTGTACCAGGTGCCAGTGAAGGTATTCGCTGGGGTGACCAGTGTGGGGGCCGTAGCGTACTCGGTGACGGTGCTGGTGCGGCCCACCGGGTCGGTGCCGGTGGTCTTCACGACGCCGCCGGTGGGCGGGAAGACGGTGGTGTTGTCACCGGTGTTGACGGTGGTGCTGGTCTCCTTGGCGATGGCGAAGGCGTAGGACTGGTCGATGACCGCGCGGCCTAGGCCGTCGTAGGTGTAGACGTCCTGGCTGGGGACCTTGGAGTCCTGGTAGGTCTGGAAGGAGGCGGCCGCGATCGTGGGGTTGGTGGTGGAGTCCCAGTAGGGGTTGTTCTTCTTGCGGACCCAGCCGCGGGAGTCGTAGATCGTGTCGGTGATCAGACGCCCGCCCTGCGGGGTCGAAGCCTGGGTCTGGCGCACGCGTCCGAGGGCGTCGTCGATGGTGACCGAGGTCGCGTACGCCTCGGACTCCAGCATGGTCTGTGTCGTCGTGCCCGACAGCGAGGTGTTGGAGACCGTGTAGCCGATCAACTCGTTGGCAGGCGTCGAGGTCGCCCGGGAATCCTTCCAGACGGCGGTGGTGCGGCCGAGCGCGTCGTACTGGACCGTGCTGACGACGCCATTGGCGTCGGTGGTGGTCAGCGTCAACCCGCGGGTCGGGTCCAGAGTCGTGCTCTGGGTCTGGCTCTTGGCGTTGGTCGTGCTCACGCCGGTGGTCAGGCCGACCGGGTTGACGGTGTAGCTGGTGGTGGTGGCGTTCCCTCTGCCGTCGTAGGCGACCAGCACGCGGCCGTAGGAGTCGTAGGTCGCGCGCTTGACGGTCTGCCAGGTGAAGGCGCCGCCCGTGTAGTCGGCTGCCTGGCGCACCATGGTGACGCTACCCGCGTTCGGCGCGGTGGCTTGCGGAAAGGTGGTCGAGTAGGTGGGGTCGTCGTAGAAGGTCTGGGTGGCGGAGACGACCTGCGCGGGCCGGTTCACCGAGCTTGGTGCGCCTAGCGTGTTGTAGCCGGCCGGCGCCGAGGGTGAGGCTCCTTCGGTGAAGCCGGAGCAGGCTACCGAGTCGGTCTCTTGACCGGCGGGCAGGCCGATGATGTTCACCGCCGTGTTGGCGGGCGCGTACGTGGTAGTGGAGCACTGGTCGTAGGCGGGGCTCGCGGGCACGGTGTGCGTGTAGCTGGCGGTCTTCAGGCCGGTGTTGGGGTCGTAGCTGGTGTCGGACTCGGTGTAGCGCCAGGTGGTGGTGCCGTTGTCGGTCAGCGCCTGGCGGGTGTAGGTCTCGGCGGTCCTCGTCATCGTCGCAGTGAGCGGAGACAGACCGGTCCGGGAACGGGAGGCAGTGGGTGATGACACCCAGTACGAGGTGATGACGGAGTTGTTGACCGGGCCGCCGGCGCCTTGGTAGGCGGTGGTCTCCAGCGCGCTGCCCGTCAGCTGAGGGCTGTCGGTGTGGGTGCCGCCCTGGGAGTCGGTCAGCGTGATCGAGCGGTTGGAGGTTGGAGTGAGGTAGTCCCCGTCCATGCCCTGGTAGTAGGCAGTGGTGCTCTGGGTCTGCGGGTCGTTGGCCTGGTCGCCGGTGGTGGTGGTGACGCTCGCGTAGCCGTGGAACTGTCCCCAGGTGCGGTACTTGGCCTGGACGACCTCGTTGTCGTCGTAGTGCCAGGCCGCGCCGTTGTAGGTGTAGTTGGTCTGCTTCTTCAGCGCGCCGCCGGTGGTGTCGTTCTCCAGCACCTGGGTGACGGCGTACTTCTCGAACCAGTCGCGCACCGGCGCGGTGTAGAACTTCGGCGTCCAGTACACCGGGTAGCAGGACGCGGTGTTCGTCGACGGATCCTGTGTCGCCACGGATGCGGCGGTGCAGGGGGTGGGCAGGCCATAGGTGATGCCGATGACCTCACCCAGCTCTGTGGTGATGCTGGAGATGCGGTAACGGTACAGGCCGGGGAAGTTGGTGGTGTCGACCCGGTTCTGCAGGTCCTGGCCGGTGAAGGTGACCGGCGGCATGGTGATCGCGCTGCTGGAGCCCCCTGCGGTGGTGTCGCTGCCGGTGCGGGTGATGGAAGCCAGCCACAGCGTCGGCGAGGTGCCGTCGCCAGTGGCCGGTTCGGACTGCGACAGCGCGTAGGAGTCGACCGGCAGGTACTGGGAGGAGGCGGTGGACCACTGCTGGGCGCTGATCGAGGCCAGCCGCACGGTGGAGAAGAAGCTCGGTCCGTACGAGGAGCAGGTAGCGCCCTGGGCGCAGACCAGGTCGAAGGGCACGTCCGGGTACTCGGTGGCCGCGCTCGTGGAGGACAGCGGGTCGCAGGTTGTGGCCGTGCAGCGCGGCGCGGTGTTGAAGTACACCTGGTCCGGCACTGTCCCGTACGCGTTGCCGTCGGTGAACCCGTAGTCGATGTGCCACAGGTACGAGTCGCGCACGTAGCTCGTGTTCGAGGCACCCAGGTTCTGGCCGTAGAAGTTGGTGTCCTGGTGGTAGTAGTAGGACATCGCCTGGCCGTGAGGGTTCTTCACGTAGTCCAGGTGCCACTTGTAGGCCGTGGTGCACACCGAGGAGCTGAATCCGCCCGCGTTGTAGCACGGGTCGCCCGGGTGCGCGGAGTACACCGGCTCGGTGTCCACCGAGTTGGTGGCCTGCTTGCCGGCCGACCACCCGGGCAACTGGTTGAGACCGAACTCATAGACCGTGCCCGAGCGGTCGGTGATGGTCCAGTAGTCCGTGTTGTACGTCCCCGTGCCGTTGTTGGCACCCGTCACGTGGGTGACAACCTCACCGCCGTTGTCGGCTGGGGTGTAGGTGCCCTTACTCGAATCCCAGACCAGGGAAGTCGTGTTGCCGTTCAGCGACAGCGTCAGGATCGGACCGGCGTAGCACTCGTCGTTGGTCGACGACGGCGACGCGCTGCCCTCGGGGTTGTCGGTGCAGGGCGTGAAAGTCTGCTCGATGTAGGAGTCCGCAGTCCCCCAGCCGTCACCGACCCAGGAGGACTGTGCCTCGGTCGAGGTCGTCTGCCCATCCACCGAAGACGAGTCATACCCCAGACCGACACTGGGGACCAGAGTGGAAGAAGCCCCAGGAAGCGTCACCGGGTACTGGTAGTTGAACGAGCCCGTTGAACCACCCCCGGTCCAACTGCTGCTCGGCTTCAGCGCGTCAGCCGCGTAACTGCCCGCCGCCCCGCCCTCCTGACCGGTGGAGTCCGTCGCAGCGATCACGCTCCCACTGGACCCGGTCGCTGCAGTCGTCGCCGCCGTACCCGCACCGGACCAGGTGGCGGGAACAACCGCCCCCTTCGCACCGCCCTGTGAAGCCGGAATGGCGCTTCCGGTGGCCGAGGCGAGGTCGAGGACGGTGGAGACGGACTTGCCCGCGACATCGTGATCTGTCGCCAAGGGCGTCTGCACCCGACAGGCCGCCACCTGCGGCGTCGTCAGTGAACAAGCGGGCAGCGACACCAGGTGCAGGCGGCTGCCGTAGTTGCCGCCGAATGCCTCGGTGAACGCCGAGTAGTCCACGCCGACCCGGGCCCGGCCGGCCTGGCCCGAACCGCCGTCGACGCTGAACACCACACCGGAGACGCCGAGCTGGGCGCTCTTGTGCTGGTCCAGCACGTGCACACCCACCGAAGTGGCGCTTGCCGTACCGCCGGTGGCCGACTGGGCCCAGACCGGTGTGCCCGACACCGCCGTTCGCGCACCGTCCTGACGGCCCGTCTCCGGGGCCGGCAGCGCTGCCGTTCCGGCAGCGGCGGGCGGGAGCGCCACGGCCTTGGCCTGGAACGGCTTCTTGGTCTGGTCATCGGGGTGGATCAGGTGCGGCGACAGCGTCTTGCCGCCCGTCACCGCGTAGCCCTTGGAGGCCTTCGGCGCCACTGGCGTACCCGGACCGGCGGCGGCGGCCTGGGCCGGCACGCCGATCGCTGCTGCCAGTAGGGCTCCGGCACCTGCACTGCGCAGTATTCGCCCGGCCCAACCGCGCGCGTACGGCGCCACAACGGCGTCGTCGCGCTTACTTCTGTTTCGGCGCATGCCGAATCCACCCCTGACTCTCGGCTGCCTGACGGGCAGGCAGAAGCCTCGCTCGGCCCGGGGAGATCGGGCCGAGTCGGCACGACTATGGCAGGAACCAAGACTTTCAAACTCAAGAAAAAGTAAAGCTTTTCATGAAGCGGGGAGGGCAAATCGAGCGCTCACGGGCAATATCTGACATATCAAACATGCTTGCCGTGGCCCACCTGCAGTGTCAGTCACCAGCGCGTGCGACGCTCCTGACCAGCAGTCGCCTACTCGCGGCCCCGATCCGACCGCTCAAGAGGACCGAAAGGCCCACCGTGTACCGATCTACACAGATACGACGCAGGCTCACCGCAGCCACCGCCGCGCTGTTCACCACCCTCGCACTGGCTGCCACGGCCGCTCCCGCCCACGCGGACACCCCGGGCGCGCCGGCCACCGGGCCCGTCGCATCCGCGGCGCTGACCGCCGATCAGGCCTCAGCCCAGGCCCGCGCCACCGGCAAGGCAGTGCCCGTGGACATCGCCACGACCGCCACCAACCAACTGACCGCCAACACCGACGGCACCTTCACCCTGAACCAGGCCCTGGCCCCGGTCCGCAAGCGCCAGAACGGTGCCTGGAAGCCGCTGGACAACACCCTGCTCAAGCGCTCCGACGGCACCATCGCGCCCGCCCTCACCACCAGCGATCTGACCCTGTCCGCCGGTGGCAACGGCCCACTGGCGACGATGAAGTCCGGCACCCGGTCCCTCTCACTGACCCTGCCGGCCTCGCTGCTCGCCTCGCTCCCCGCGCCGACCCTGTCCGGGCCGACCGCCACCTACTCCCTGCTCGACGGCGTGGACCTGCAGCTCACCGCCGATCTGCAGGGCGGCTTCTCCGAGGTCCTGGTCGTCAAGAACGCCGCGGCCGCAGCCAACCCGGCGCTGGCCTCACTGGCCTTCACCACCCAGACCAGCGGGCTGGACCTGGGCACCGACGCCGGTGGCAACATCACCGCCAAGGACCCGCACGGCGCCCTCGTCTTCTCCGCCCCCGCCCCGACCCGCGGCATGTGGGACTCCGCCACCAACAGCGCAGCCCCCACCGTCACCAACCCGGCAGGGACTCTGCTCGACGCGCGCACCGGCGCGCCCGCCGCCTCCAGTGCCAATGGGCCCGGCGCCGCCGCGCACGTCGCCGCGATCAAGGACACCTACAGCCCCGGAACGATCACCCTGACCCCGGACCCGGCGCTGCTGTCCGGCACGAACACCGTCTGGCCGCTCTACATCGACCCCAGCTACAGCGCCGGCGGCGGTCAGATCCAGGCCTGGACATACGTCAACTCCTACTACAACACAACCAGTTACTGGAACACCACCGACTCCGAAGGCCTGCGTGTCGGTGACCAGGCCTGGGTCTCGCCGAACTTCCTCTCCCGTGCCTACGCGCAGGTCTCGGTCTCCCCGCAGATCTACGGCGCCAACGTCATCAGCTCGACGTTCTACGCGACCGAGACCTGGTCGCCCTCCTGCACCGCCAGCGACGTCGAGCTCTGGGGCACGTACGGCATCAATCAGTCCACCACCTGGAACAACCAGCCCGGGTGGAACTTCAAGGCTGCGACGAGGACCGTCGCCTACGGCTACAGCAGCAGTTGTCCCAGTGCAAGCGTCGGCTGGGACACCACCGCGCTGATGCAGAACGGTGCCAACAGCGCCTGGCCCAGCGTCACCCTCGGCCTCAAGGCCTCCAATGAGGGCGACCCCAACGGCTTCAAGCGGTTCCAGCCGTCCAGCATGTCGATGTCCACCACCTATGACCACGCTCCCAACACCCCAGGCCCGCTGACCACTTCGCCGGCCACCTCCTGCGGCGCCAACCCGCCCACCGTCATCGGCAACGGCGACGTGACCCTTTACGCGGGCGTCAGCGACCCCGACGGCGGCAACCTCGGCGTGGCGTTCAGCCTCGTCAACAGCGGCACCGGCCAGCAGATCGCCTCCTCGGACACCTCCAGCCTGCAAGCCACCTCCGGCACGACGACCGCACTCTTCGTTCCGAGGTCCACGCTGGTCGGCAACGCCAACGGTGCACTGACCACCTACCAGTGGAACGTGTGGACCACCGACGGCCGACTCAACAGCCCGACCAGCGCCATGTGCAAGTTCACCTTCGACCCGACCCACCCGGGTGCACCGAGCATCACGCAGCAGGCGACCAGCTACACGGTCGGCACAGCTGCGGGCTTCACCATCGCCCCCAACGCCACCGGCAGCACGCCCGCCAGCTACCTGTACCAGCTCAACGGCGCCAACCCCCAGAGCGTGAGCGCCACCAACGGCAACGCCACCGTCACCATCAAGCCGACCCGACGGGTCAACGTCCTGACCCTCACCGCCGTCTCACCCGGCGGCAACATCGGCGACACCGCCAACCTGACCCTCAACGCCGCCGCCCCGGCCACCGCCGTCGAGCACGACATGACCGGTGCGGGCCGCCCCGACCTGGTGGTCGTCGGCAACCAACTCGGCCTGCCGCCCGGCTTGTGGCTCTCCTCCGGCATCACCGCGAGCAGCGTCAACGCTGCCGCCAACGACATCGGAGCCCTTGGCACCGGAGCCGGCGGAAGCGGTTCACCCACCGACTGGAACGGCACCCAGGCCATCGTCGGCCACTTCGCCTCCGGCGCCGGCTTCAACGACGTCCTCGACTACAACCCCGCCAACGGCACCGGTCAGATCCTCTTCGGCGCCGGCGACGGATCAACCTTGCAACCGACCGCCGGCAACCACGTCGGCATCCTCGCCAACTCCTTCCAGTCACCCACCAACCCTGCCCACTTCGCCACCCAGGTAGCCAACGGCGGCAACCTCTACGCCGCCGCCAACTCCCTCGCGCCAAGCATCCCTGATCTCCTGATCATCGCCGACGGCATCCTCTACGACGACCCCGCATTCGGCACCCCCGGCGTCTACGGCGGCACCACTTACGACTTGCCCCTGAGTGCCACCAACCCCACCGGCACCGGCGACTGGACCGGCTGGACCATCACCAGCGCCCTCGTCAACGGCATGCCCGCCCTCTTCGCCCGCAACGACGCCGGCAATGGCCTCTACTACTACAACCCCACCACTCTGCTGAACCTCGCCACCGGCTCGGGCTCGACCACCCCGCAACTCATCTCCTCCACTTGGGACTCCAGCACCAAGAGCCCCCTCATCCAGGCCGCCGACATCAACGGCGACGGCACCCCCGACCTGTGGACCGTCAGCCCCACCGGCGCCATCACCACCGACCTCATGACCGGCAGCGGCGTCAGCACCAACACCGGCGCCGCACAGTCAGCGTTCGCTCCCACTCACACCTGGCCGCTCAACGACAGCAGCACCGACGGCGCCACCGTCACCACCGCCGCCGACACCACCGGCGGCACCAGCGCTCTGCCCCTCGCAGGCCAGACCGGCGCCACCTGGAGCACCAAGGACCTCTTCAATCCGGACGTCCGACTGAACGCCACCACCATGAGCACGTCCGGTCCGGCCCTGTCCACCTCCGCAAGCTTCACCGTCTCGGTATGGGCCAAACCCAACGCCACCGGAGGCGTCGTCGCCACCCAGGACGGCACCCAGACAGCCGGATTCACCATCTACCCTGACACCACCACCAACCAGTGGTACTTCTGCATGGCCACCGCCGACACCACCGGCTGGCCATACGACTGCGCCCACGGTGGAGGCGGAATCCGCCTCGGTATCTGGACCCACCTGACCGCCACCTACAACGCCACCACCGGCGTCATGGCCCTCTACACCAACGGCATCGACATCGCCACCATGACGCACACCCCGGTCGCGGGCTTCAACGGCAACTTCGCCACCGGCAGTTACCTGAACAACGGCGTGCGCCAGTCGTACTACAACGGCACTGTCTCCAACATCCAGGTGTGGGCAGGCACAGCCCTCACCCCGACCCAGGTCGCGTACCTGTCCGGGACCCCCGGCTACTACCTCTTCCCCAGTGACGGCACCAACTACCCCAGTGGCAGCACCTGGGCCACCGCCCGCGGCACCATGACCTTCGCCAACGGCACGCTCACCGTCACCGAGACCGGCAGTGGCTCCAGCACCTGGAGCCAGGGCGGGGCCGGCAACAGCAACTCGGTCCTCACCCTGCAAAGCGACGGCAACCTCGTCATCTACCCGCAGGCCGCCCACACCTTCAACACCGCACTCTGGGGCAGCGGAACCAACGGCGACACCAACGACGTCATGTTCTTCCAACCCGACGGCAACCTCATCATCTACCGCAACGACGGCGTAGGCCTCTGGTCGACCGGTACCTACAACTGACCCAGCCTCACAGGCAGAGAGGGGCGGGGCGCAATCACGCGTCCCGCCCCTCTCCGGTGCTGTTCCGCCATCGCCAGCAGCACCGTGCCTGATCACCAGAGGACCGCACCCGAGTGACCGGAACCCACGGCTCAAGGCGCCGGCGGCCCCGTGAGCAGCGTGCCGTCGTCAGAGTAGGGCCAGACGTTGGGCACGCAGCCGTGCAGGCCGAGGATCTGCTGCATCATCACCGGCGCGGGTTGGCCCGCCCCCGGGCAGTCGGCGTGGCCGTGGCCGAGGACGTGGCCGACCTCGTGGTTGAGGGCCAGGGCGTGGTAGTCGTCGGGGCGGCCCGGGTAGTAGGGGGAGAGTTCGGTCCAGCGCTTGTCGTTGATCACGACCTGGTGGCCGACGCCGCAGTTGACGGTGCCTCCGGTGTCCAGCTTGTACTGTCCGCAGATCCGGTCGGTGGTCGCGGGGGTGGCCAGGTAGACGGTGAAGTCCACCGGGTCGGCGGGCATGCGCTGGAACGAGACGTCGCCGCCGGCCGCCCAGCCGCGCCGGGTGTTGCCGAGGACGGCGTCCACGGCGGCGGCGAACTGTGCGGGGGAATCCGGGAGTCCGTCCTCCACCCGCACCTTGTAGCGGTAGAGGCGGTCCGCAGTGCCGAACCGTCCCGATCCGCCGGCCGCGGTGGTGAACCGCAGCGGGCGGTTCGCTGAGGCCGAGTCGAACGGGGGCCAGCCCAGCAGTCCGGCCGTGACGGTGGCGGCCACCAGCAGGGCGGCCGCGCCCAGCCCGGCCCGGCGCCCACGGGTACCGGTGAGGGCGTGGTACTTGTGGTCCATACCTGATGGACGTTCGACTGCCTTGGGGCGGTTCACCCTCCCGGTGGCCCCGTGAGAGCATCAAGTCGATGTACACACCAGAGCTGGCAGAAGCACGCATCGAGGATGCGGACAACATCCTGGTCGCGCCTTCGAGCATGCAAGACGACGACCTGGTCGGGGAGTTCTTCGGCTCCGCGACGACACCGGAAGCCCTCGCCGCCGACTCGCCCGACCTCGCGCGGAAGACCGTCTACCTGTGCGGCGACATATCCGGCCTCAGTAGGCGCCAACTGCGCACGGCCGACCGGGTGTTCGTCATCCGCGAGCTGTCACACGGTCACCACGACGCCGATGCCGGCGAACCCTGGACCCTCATCGACCTCGGCCGGGTTCCCCTGCGCGTGCACGGGGTCGGCGTGTACTACCGCCGCTTCTTCGAACTCGGCGAGGATCACTTCGGCCGGATCCGTTCCGAACACGAATTCCAGTCCCTGACGGAGTCCACCAAGCCCGGCACCGCCCATCGCAGCGGAATCTACCTGACGCCCGTCACCCGCAACGACGACGACGAACTGCACTTCCGCCTGCTCCGGTGCTCCACGAACCTCTCGGGCCCGACCGAGAGCTTCCGCCCGACCGACACGCAGATCGTCGAGGCCCTGAACCGCGAGGCCGCGGCTGTCTTCCGCCACCAGGCGCCGCTGAACCACGTGTTGGCGCAGATCTACCACAACACCCGTGCCACGCCCGAGCGCAAGCAGTCCAAGGCCAGGATCTCGGCCCATGCCGACAAGACCAAGGACATGCCCGCCAACGGCATCATGGCGTTCTGCACCTTCTACGACGGGCTCGACAAGCTGCAGCCGCTCGCCGACGACGCCTTCGACCACGGACTGAAGGGTGTCAGCGGGCTGACCAGACTGCACTTCCGGCTCAAGGACTCGGCCGCGGAACACGACGGGGCCGCGCTCCCGCCCCAGTTCACGGTGACCCTCCATCCCGGCTCGGTGTTCTTCATGCCGCTGTCCACCAACCGCCGCTACACGCACGAGATCCGGCCCTCGATGCTGGACGCCGAACTGCTCCCGACCCGCCTGGGATACGTGGTGCGGTGTTCGAGCACCGAGGCCGTCCACAAGGACGGGCGCACGTTCCTCAAGCTCGCCGGTGGCCTGGTGGAGCTGGAGCCACCCACCGAGGCCGGCATGGACGAGCTGCGCCGCCGGTACGCCGAGGAGAACCGCGCCTCGTCCTTCATCGACTACGGTGACGAATTCCGCTTCAGCATGAACACGGGGGACTACCTTGCCCCGCGCTTCTAGGATCTCGGACCAGATCGTCTCGTTCGTCCTGCCCGCCGAGGTGAATCCCTTCGCCGAGCTGTCCGAGTCCACTCCCATGGAAGACGTGGGAAAGGGCCGGCGCGGTGCCGTGCTCACCAGGATCGACGAGGCGGGTGGTGTACCCCTCGTCCGCACCACGACGCAGTACGGCAGCCCGGCGCAGCGTTTCCGGGCAGTGCATGAACGCCTGGCGCAGCGGATCCAGGAACGCCTGACAATTCCGGTCGGCTTCAACAACGCCCTCATCGAGAGCTACACGAACGCCTACACCACCATGGGCGGTCATTCCGACCAAGCACTCGACCTGGCCGACGATTCGTTCATCGCCGTCTTCTCCTGCTACCAGCACCCCGACGCGGGCCCGCCGAGGAAGCTGCTCTTCGAGTCGAAGGAGGCGAAGGCGGAGAAGGAGGTGAAGGAGGTGAAGGAGGAGGGTGATGGCGACAGGTTCGAGATCCCCCTCGTCCAGAACAGCGTCGTCGCGTTCTCCGTCGACGCGAACCGACGGCTCCGACACAAGATCGTCTTGGCCAAGCCCGTCCCGACCACGGACAACCAGTGGTTGGGCGTGACCTTCCGGACCTCGAAGACCGCCGTCCGGTTCCGCGACGGACACGCCTACCTCCCGCACGGCGCGCGCCTCACCTCGGCCGACGACGAGCAGCGGCGAGAGTTCTACGGACTGCGGCGCCGCGAGAACAACGAAACGGACTTCAGCTACCCCCTGCTGACGTACACCGTGAGCGAGAGCGATCTGCTGCCGCCCATGTGACCTCGTGGGTCTCGCGTACGACACATAGCGACTGGCGACCTACTGGCCGACCTGGGGGAGCGAATCATGCCTGAAATGGGCGAGCCAATGAAGAATCTGATGTCATCGGTGTACGGGGGCATTGACCCAGAAATCCCCGATGCCGTCAGGCACTTCATTGAGGAGATTACTTTCGCCGCTGCGGAGGATATTCTCCCCGCACTGCGTGGATCGCTCACCGAGGACTGGATGGCCCTGCCGGTCTGGGCTCGCAACCTCGCTTTCAGGCTCGCCTGCCTGCAACGCCCGGATGACCTTGAGTTGCTGCGTGAAGCTGCGGCCGACCTCCGGTGCTTCGGGCCCGACTGGGACGAGGAGGCCGACGCCCTGAAGGCTCGGGCGGCGCGCCTCGAACCCGGGCGAGGCTCGGTCGAGGATCCGACGGATCGTCAGAACCCTTAGGTGGTAGTGGGGTTGGCGATGGAGCGGTCGGTGTCCGCTGTCCGGCCGCCTCAAGTGTGAAGTGTGTCAGAGGAATGTGCCGAAGTGGGTCGCGGGCGCCGGACTGCGCGCGTTCGCCTGCCGGGGTCCTCGGACGGCCGGGCACGGCGGCCCCCTGGAAGTGCCACCGACGACGAGTCGGCGGAGATGCGGACAGCCGTCCGCCGGCTGCGCGACGCCCGCGACGCGGGTCTCTCCGAGGGGGCGGGTGGCCGGAGCCAGTCTCCTCGTGTTCCTCAAGTTGCCCGTGTTTCAGGTGATCACCCGCACCGGCATCTCCCCGCTCCGTGCGGTAGACGGATCTCGGCCCAATCCGCCGCCGGAATCCCTCCTTCCCCTGACCCTCGGCGGGGATCACGGATGATCAGCGGTACCAAGAGGGGTCGGGTTTACTCCGGTGGATCCCGTTTCATCCGGCGTTCGGCGGTCACAATTTACCCGCCGCCGAGAGGATAAACATCCACGGGCGGTTCTCTCGTGTTGGCGCAATAGTTCCCTTGACGATTGGATCAAGGTAGCTACAGTTGGCACCGTGATCTCCGTCGCGGGGAGCCATCCACCCGTGCCTCGGCTGCGGACCAAAAAATCACGTAAAAAATCACGTATTGAATCCGGCTTTCCCCTGCAGAACCGGCCGCACGCGTGTAGCGTCCATGGGCAGCATCTCGGCGAACAAATCCGGTCGATTTCCGATTCGAGAACGACACCTCCCGCATGCGTTTGGAGCGTCGATGAACCAGCCACCGCGAGTCGAGGAAACGATCCTCGTCATGGCTTCTGCGGAGTCCGTCTACGGCGCGGTGAGCAATGTCCGGCGGATGGGCGAGTGGAGCCCGGAATGCGTGGGTGTGTGGTCCCGGAGCCGGCGGTTCGAGGCGGGGACGCGGTTCATCGGGTGGAATCGCAGGCGACTGTGGTTCTGGTTCACCTCGTGCACCGTCGTGCGCGCCGAGACCGCACGCGACTTCGCCTTCCGGGTGAGCACGTTCGGCATGCCGGTGGCGCTGTGGGGCTACCGCTTCGAGAGTCAGGACGACGGCTGCCTGGTGACCGAGTACTGGGAGGACCTGCGGTCCGGTCGCAGCGCGCCGGTCGCCAAGCTCCTCGGCCTGGTCTTCACGGGCACCCCGCCGAAGCGCCGGCGCGCGGTCAACCGGGAGGGCATGCGCGCCACGCTGAGCAGGCTCAAGACCGCGGTGGAGCGAGAGCGAGGATGAGTTCCCGTCCGTGAGCGGCGAGCAACGTGCCGCCTTCCTGGAGAAAACATCAGAATGAACACACCCGCGGTAGACGGCAGCATATCCACGATATCCACCGACGAAGCGATCGCCCTGCACCGCGCACATCTGAGCAAGGGGCGCAGTCAACTCGCCGCGATGTTCGGCAGTCTCGTCGAGCAGTCCGCGTCGGGCGCCCGCGTGACCACCACCGACGGCCAGGAATTCCTCAACTGCGGCGGCTACGGAGTCTTCTTCACCGGTGCCGGGCACCCGCGCATCGTCGCGGCGGTGAAGGAGCAGTTGGAGAAGCAGGCCCTTTCCACCCGGCTCTTCCTCGACCCAGTCGTGGGACTCGCCGCCCAGGCGCTGACCTCGGTGGCACCGGCCGGGCTCGACCGGGTGCACTTCGCCGGGTCCGGTACCGAGGCGACCGAGACGGCCATCAAGCTGGCCAGGGCCCACGGGAAGCGCCGGCTGATCTCGACGGAGAACGGCTACCACGGCAAGACCATCGGTGCCCTCTCCCTGACGGCCAAGTCCTTCTACCAGGACCCGTTCCGGCCGCTGCTGCCCGACGTGGAGCACATCCCCTTCGGTGACACCGCGGCGCTGGCCGCGGCCCTCGCATCCGGCGACGGCGAGGCCTGCGTCGTGCTCGAACCGGTGCAGAGCGAGGCCGGCGTGATCGTGCCGCCGCCCGGCTACCTCAAGGAGGTGGCGGCCCTGTGCCGGGAGCACAACGCGTTCCTGGTGGTCGACGAGGTGATGACCGGACTGGGCCGACTGGGCGCCTGGTGGGGTTGCGACCTCGCGGAGGTCCGGCCGGACGTCCTGCTGATCGGGAAGGCCCTGTCCGGGGGAGTGGTTCCGGTGTCGGCCGCGCTGGCCACCCCGGAGGCGTTCGCGCCCTTCGACGCCGACCCCTTCCTGCACACGTCCACCTACTCGGGGGCGCCGATCGCGATGGCCGCCGCGCGCGCCACCGTCGAGGTGATCCGCGACGAGCACCTGGTCGACCGGGCCGCCGAGACCGGCGCTCGGCTGCTGGCGGCCCTGCGCGCCATCGCCGCCGACCGGGCCCCGCACCTGGTCCGCGAGGTGCGCGGCGCCGGCCTGCTCATCGGGGTCGAACTCGTCGACGCCAGCCAGGCCGGGGAACTGCTGCTGGAGCTGGTGGACCGTCACGTGGTGGTCAACCACTCGCTCAACGCGCACCCGGTGGTGCGCTTCACCCCGCCCGCCGTCATCACCCCCGACGAGGAGACCCAGCTGCTGGAAGCAGTGGACGGGGCGCTGTCGGCCATGGCGAAGAAGTTCTGAGACCGTCCGTCCCGTCACTCCGACAGCTTCGGAAGACCATGAACTCGGCAACATCAGGCAAGACCACTTCCAGTAAGTCCACTTCAACCAAGACCGTCCTGCTCACCGGCGGCTCCGGAGTGCTCGGCACCGCGCTGATACCGCAGTTGGGGCACCACCGCGTCATCGCCCTGGCCCATCGGAAGCCCCCCGCCGGCTGCGCCGAGGTGGTGCACGGCGACGTCTCCCAGCCGCTGCTGGGCCTGGACGAAGCCGCCTACCGCGAGCTCTGCGAAGCGGTGGACGTCGTGATCCACGCCGCGGGCATGGTGAAGTTCAGCAGCACCGCGGAGGAGATGGAGACCCTCAACGTCCAAGGCGCGCGCGGGATGTCGCAGTTCGCCGTGGACGCGGACGCACCCCTGATCCACGTCAGCACGGCCTACGTCGCGCGCGCCGAGGAGATCCGGGCGGCGGGTGGGGACCAGACCGGCCGGGCCGGCAGCAGTCCGTCCCTGTACGTGACGTCCAAGGTGGCCGGCGAGCAGATCGTCCGGGAGAGCGGCGCGCAGGCCGTGATCGTGCGGCCGTCGATCATCATCGGCGACTCCGTCACCGGGGAGATCTCCGAGGGGCAGGGGCTGCACACCTTCGCCCACAACGTCCTGCGCAACCGGCTGCCCTTCGTGCCCAGCGCCCCCATGGGCTACGTCGACTTCGTGCCGCAGGACCTGGTGGCCCGGGCGATCGTGACGCTCCTGGACGGGGACGTCCGGGACGGCGAGTACTGGATCAGCAGCGGGTCCCACGCGCTCACCACCAACCGGCTGACCGAGGTGATCATCGAGGAGGCCGCGGCCCAGGGCATCACGGTCAACCCGCTGCGGGTGCTCGCCCCGGACATCGTGGAACGCCTGGTGCGCCCCGCGTTCTTCGACGTGGTGCCCACCTGGGCGAAGACCCGGCTCGACCGGCTGCTGGACATGAGCGCCGTGCTCTTCCACGAGCACCCGATCCCCAGTTCGCTCACCGAGATCCCCGGCTGCGAGTCCGCGGCGGACGTCGGGGCCAGCGAGAGCGCGTGGCGGGCCTCGATCCGCCACATGATCCAGAACCGGTACAGCGTCTACGCCACGGCCTGACGCCCCAACATCCGACGGCCCAACACCTGACAGCCCGAGCACCTGATCCTCCAAGAACCGGAAGGAAACCATGAGCGCGGAGCAAGCCTTCGGGCACCGGCAGAACTACCGCACCACGCGGGCGGAGTACTTCGGCGCGCTGGTCGTGGCCGCCGCCGCCTTCCTGTGGCACATCGGCGACGTGCGCTGGGGACCGGCGATCCTGCTGTTCGTCTACATCGACGTCATCGGCTACATCCCGGGCCTGATCGCCTTCAGCCTTTCCAAGGACGGCCGGATCCACCCGGTGTTCCACGTCCTGTACAACGTCATGCACACCTGGCTGTCCGCCGGCGTCGTGGTCCTGCTGTGGGCCTGGCTGGTGGGTCCGGAGTGGGCGCTGCTGGTCGTCCCGATCCACCTGTTCGGCGACCGCGGCCTGCTGGGCAACTACACCAAGCCGATCAGCGAGCCGTTCGAGCACTTCGAGACGGCCCGTCAGAAGGCCTTCCACGCCGCGCGGCAGGCGGACGCCGCCCGGCAGACGGAGGTGCAGGCCGCATGACGGCCACCCGGCTGGACGCGCTGGAGAGCATCGCCGCGTACGCCGACCACCCCAGCGCGTTCCTCGCCTACAACGACGGTGTCGAGCACTTCACTTCCGCGTCCGTGCCGGGTGTCATCGCCTACCGGCGGCGCGGGGGCACCGTGTTCACCTTCGGCGGGCCGTTCGCGCCGGCCGAGCACCGCGGCGCGCTGCTGGCCGAGTTCCAGCAGCGGGTCGTCGGCGGCCGGCGCCGCCTGGTGGCCGCACAGGTCCGGGCCGGGGACCTGGAGGTGTTCGCCGGGCGGGACTGGACGGTCAATCAGCTGGGCAGCTCCTACAGCATCGACCTGGCCGCCTTCTCGCTGAAGGGCAAGGCGCTGGCCAAGATCCGGCAGAACATGGCCCGGGCCGGGCGGGAGGGGGTCACGGTCCGCGAGGTGCCGGCCGCCGACCCGCCGCCGGCGCTGGACGAGATCGACAAGAGGTGGCTGCGCGACAAGGGCTGGCACGTCAAGCGGATGACCTTCCTGGTGGGCGAGCGCACCGGCCGGGGCATCCCGCACCGGCGGCTGTTCGTGGCCGAGCGGGACGGGGCCGTGATCGGCTACATCTCCTACTCGCCGTCGTACGGCAGCCGTCCCGGCTGGCTGTACGACCTGACCAGGCGCACCCCGCAGGCGTCGGTCGGCACGATCGAGCTGATCAACTTCACCGCCCTGCAGACGTTCACCGAGGAAGGGGCCGAGTGGCTCCACCTGGGGCTGACCCCGTTCGCCGGGCTCGGGCCCGAGCCGGCCAACGCCAGCCCGCTGCTCGGCCGCATGGTGCCGCTGATCGCCGAGCGGGGCGCCTTCATCTACCCGGCCCGCACCCAGCAGGCGTTCAAGCTCAAGTGGGCGCCGCAGGTGATCGAACCGGAGTACGTGGCCTTCCGGGGCGGACCCCGGCCGTCCTCGCTCTGGCAGCTGTTCCGCATCACCAACGCAATCTGACGGACAGTCATACCTAGGTAGTCGTAAGTACCGACAATCACGAGGATCACAGGATGACGACGAAGGATCACCCCACCGGCGCACCCGAGACCGACTGGGACCTGGCCCCCGACGTGCTGGCCGGCGCCCGGGACCTCCGGCTCAGCCCCGAGCAGTGCGACCTGGACTACTGGATCGCCAACGTCGCCCAGGGCACGCTGCGCGGGCTGGTCAACGGCCACCGCCCGGACGCCGTGACGCCCGAGCACATGCTCAAGCCCGGTCCGCTGCGCGACGCGCTGCTCTCCGAGTTCTCCTTCCGCTCCATCGCCGAGGACAAGGCCGCACGGGCCATCACCTCCCTGGTACAGACCGCTCCCGACGTCAAGTCCATGGAGTTCTACGCCACTCAGCTGATCGACGAGGCCCGGCACGCCCAGGCGTTCCGCGCGCACATGCTGGAGGTCGGCGTCCCCGCCGCGGAACTCGACGACGTCATCGAGGAGTACGCGGGCGAGCACGAGCGCAATGTGCTCAACCCGCTCGAAGAGTTCGGCCTGGAGGTGATGAACGGGCCGCACGCCTTCGTCTCCGGCGTCGCGGTGCTGACCATCCTGGTCGAGGGGATCCTGGCGCCCACCGGCGAACTCAGCGAGCACAAGTGGAAGATCGTCGACCCCGCGGCGGCGAGCGTGGAGCGCGGCGCGGGCATCGACGAGATCCGGCACCTGACCGTCGGCAGCGAGATCGTCAAGCGGCACCTGGAGCGGGACCCCTCGCTCAAGGAGCACCTGGCGGACGTGGTCCGGCGCGGCAACGAACTGTGGGGCACGCTACCGGTGTTCGCGGTGCTGCAGCGCCGCGAGGAGCTGTTCCAGGAGGGCATCCAGCAGATCGCCGGCTTCATCGGCGACCACGAGATCTGGCCGGGCCGCCGCCTGCTGGACAGCACCCCGGACGAGCGGATCGGCACCGCCCTGGAGTGGTCCGCCCGGACCCAGACCTCCCGCCTGGCCTACATGGGGATGGGCGAGTGACCGGTCTGCCGGAGCGTCCGGCAGCGGACGCCGCGGCAGAGCGGCTGACGGTGCCGCTGCCCGACGGAGCCGAGCTGGCGGTGCTCCACTGGCCGGGCCCGGACGGAGCCCCACTGGTGGTCGTGTGGCCGGCGATCGGCGTGCCGGCCCGGTTCTACCGGCGCTTCGCCGCTGCGCTGGCCGCGCACGGACTCGGCGTGGCGGTCGCCGACCTGCGCGGGCACGGCGACAGCCGCCCCAGGCCGAACTCCTCGGCCCGGTACGGCTACCACGAGCTCGCCACCGTCGACTACCCCGCCGTGTTCGGCGCCCTGCGCGAGCGGGCGCCGGGCAGCGCGGTGTTCCTGCTGGGGCACAGCCTCGGCGGGCAGATCGGCCTGATGTACGCGGCCCGGAACCCGGCCGAGCTGGACGGGATCCTGCTGGTCGCGGCCGGCACGCCGCACTACCGCAGCTACCCGGGGCTGACCGCGCTGGTCCCGCTGCTGGGCACCACCGCCATCGCGGGTGTCGCCCGGCTGCGCGGCTACTGGCCCGGCGACGTCCTGGGCTTCGCCGGCCGCCAGTCCCGGGTGCTGGTCGGCGACTGGGCCCGGATGGCCCGGTCCGGCCGCTACCGCCCGGCCGGCGCCGACACCGACTACGACCAGCTGATCGCGGACCTGCGCCTGCCCGTGCTGGCGGTGTCGGTCGGCAACGACTCGCTGGCCCCGCCCGGCGCGGTGGACGCGCTGTGCGGGCTGATGCCCGGCGCCGACGTGTCCCGCTGGCACCTCGCCGAGCGGCTCAGCCACACCGCCTGGGCCAACCGGCCCGAGCCGATCGCCAGGGAGATCGGCCGATGGATCGACACCACGCTCGCGGGCGAGCCCTGGCACGGACCCGCAGGAGACAGCAATGCGGTTTCTTGACCCGGAGCGCGAGACTCTGGAGACGCTCCTTCCCGGACTGGACGACCGGCTGGCCGCCCTGCCGCTGAAGGAACGGGAACGGCCGCAGGGCCCGGCCCTGACCCTCTTCAAGGAGGCGGGCGGCCCCGGGCTCGTGGTGCCCTCGGAGCACCGCGGCCTGGGCGCGAGCGCCGTGCAGGCCGTCCGGGTGCAGCGGGCCGTGGCCTCGCGCAGCCCGTCCCTGGCGGTGGCCACGACCATGCACCACTTCTCGGTCGCGGGCCTGATCCAGGCGTACGAGGCCACCAAGGGCCTGGAGTGGATGCTGCTGGAGGCGGTCGCCGAGCAGAAGCTGCTGATGGCCTCCGGGTTCGCCGAGGGCAGGTCGGGGCAGTCGATCCTGGCGTCCTCGATCACGGCCAGGCAGGACGGCGCCGACATCGTGCTCAACGGGTCCAAGAAGCCGTGCAGCCTGTCCGCGTCGATGGACCTGCTGACCGCCTCCGTGACGCTCGACACCGACAGCGGCCCGCAGCTTGCTGTGGCGCTGGTGCCCGCCGCCAGCGCCGGCATCTCGGTGCACCCGTTCTGGGCGACCACCGCGCTGGCCGGCGCCGAGAGCGACGAGGTGCGGCTGGTGGACGTCCGGGTGCCGGCCGACATGGTGGTCCGCACCGAGCTGGGCGAGGACGGCAGCCTGGACCGGATCCAGACCGTGGGCTTCATCTGGTTCGAGCTGATGATGGCGGCCTCCTACCTGGGCATGGCCAGCGCCCTGGCGGAACGGGTGCTCGCCCAGGACCGGGCGGACGCCACCGAGCGGGCCAAGATCCTGGTGGAGCTGGAGGCCGCGATGGGCGCCGTCGTCGGCGCCGCGGCGCCGCTCGACGGCGACGGCCCGGTGGGGCAGGCGGAACTGCTGCAGTCGCTGGTGGTCCGGTTCTCGGCGCAGGACACCATCGACCGGGTGGTGCCGCGCTGCCTGGAGGCGCTCGGCGGCATGTCGTACGTCTCCAGTGACGAGACGTCATACCTGGCCGCCTGCGCGGCCGCCCTGAAGTTCCACCCGCCGTCGCGCGCCTGGTCCGGCCAGGCACTGTGCACGGCCTACGCCGGCGGACCGCTGGTGCTCGGCTGACCGAGCCCGCTCTCCTGGCGCCCAACTCTCTGGAAGGAACCCGCAATGCCTTGCTTGATACGTGTCGAGGGACTGCTCTCCGGGCAGGACGCGGACGAGGTCTTCGACCGCATCCGCGACTTCGAGCGCTACGCCGACCACACCGACGCCGTGCGCGAGGTCACGGTGACCGCCGACCAGGCGGGCACGGTCGACTCCGCCTGGGCGGTGAACTTCCGCGGCGGCGTCCTGCGCTGGACCGAACGCGACGTGATCGACGCCCCCGCCCGCGCGATCACCTTCGAACAGCTCACCGGCGACTTCGCCCGCTTCGTCGGCACCTGGGACGTCCGGCAGACCGGCGACGACGTCGTGGTCCTGTTCTCCTGCGAGTTCGACATGGGCATCCCCAGCCTGGAGCCGATCATCAACCCGGTCGCCATGCGCGCCCTGATCGAGAGCATCGGGCTGATCCTGCGCGGCCTGCTGGGAGAGGGGATCGAGATCACCAGCAGTCACCAGGACACCGCCGTCGTCGGCTCGTGACGGCCCGGGCCCGAACTGGCGCCGCCCGCACCTTCGCCTGACCCCTGACCCCTGACCCCTGACCCCTGACCCCTGACCCCTGATCCCTGGTCACAGCCGGTGCTCCCGCAAGCCCGCGCACGACCTGACGTGACGTCATTCGCCCGCCGGCGGAGATGGCGACCTCCGCCGGTGGAACGATGGACATTTGGTCGGAGATCCATGTGTCACCAATGTTCAGCAGTTCCATGGCCAGGTCGCCGAGGAGGTCCGCCCGCTTGCCATCCGGCCCGCGGATGCCGCGCCAGCCGCTGGGCCACCGCCCGAGGACTGCTGACACCTCCTCACCCGAGCCGGACCGGACCGCCCCGCCCGCCGACGCGTGACGGCGCCCGGGCCCGGAGGGCTCCTGCCGGCTGACGGGCGGTGCCACGGGCCCCTGACCAGGGCGTCGAGTCGGACGCCGACTTCGGTGACCGGCACCGCGATCCCCCCTCGGGCCCGGAGGCGGCCCCGGCGGCCCCGGCGGGCCGGGTGGCCCAGGGGCGGATCGCAGCGGGCGTTCGAGCGACGGTACGGTTCAGCCGACTGGATCATGAAAAATGACCCCGGTCCTGGTCAAGCAACAGTGAGAAGTTCATAGTGTGGGGGGTTTGACGTGCGATCACGCGCACGCTGGTTCTCGTCTCCCGGAGGCAGAACCAAGGCCCGCGGCGGAACCGTGCTGGTGGCCGTCGTTGCGGCGATGGCGCTGGTGGTCCCGCTGGCGGAGGCCGACACGGTGGTCGGCGGGTACCGGTACCAGGGGAAGGTCTGGTCGGCGGACCCGCTGCAGGCGCAGCCGAAGGTGCTGGGGCATCCGGCCACCGGTCGCAAGGCGGCGGAGCCGGCGGCGGAGCCGGCGGGAGCCCGACCGGTCGACAAGTCCAAGGTGGCCACGCCGAAGTGGCCGGACGCCTCGACGGCAACGGTGGCCGTCGCGGGCGGGGACGGTTCGTCCGGTGCCCCGTCCGGCGCGGCGGGCACGACCGGTGTGACGCCCCCGGTGTCGGTGGCGGCGCCCTCAGCAGCACCGGGCGGGGCACCTGGCGCGGCACCGGCTGCGGTTCCGGGAGCGGCGAAGGCCGCAGCTCGCGCCGACGCGGCGGCCCCGGGCGTGCCGACGTCGGTGCGGGTGCGGACGGCGGACCGCGACACGGCACGGGCAGCCGACGTGGACGGTCTGCTGGTGGGCCTGTCGCGGGCTGACGGCTCGTCGGCGTCCGGCAAGGTGTCGGTCTCGGTCGACTACAGCTCGATCGCGCAGGCGTACGGCGGTGCCTGGGCTTCGCGGCTGCACCTGGTGGCGATGCCGGCGTGTGCGCTGACCACGCCGCAGCTGGCCCAGTGCCGCACGCAGACGCCGCTGGTGACGAGCAACGACGAGCCGGGCCGGAAGCTGACCGCGACCGTCGACCTGCCGGGTGGCGGGAGCACGCTGCCGGCGGCTGCGTTCGCGGGCGGCGGCAGGGCGGTGTCGGCCGCGTTGACGGAGCCGGCCGGGGCGAGCGCCACCGATGTGGCGACCAGCTCGGGCACCGCCGTCGCCGCGGTCTCCGGGCTCAGCAGCTCGCAGGGCAACTACGCGGCGACCTCGCTGTCGGCCTCCGGTTCGTGGTCGCAGTCCTCCTCGGGCGCGTTCGCCTACACCGTGCCGGTCGCGGTGCCGCCGTCCCTGGGCGGTTCGGCGCCGGCGGTCGCGCTGTCGTACGACTCGCAGTCGGTGGACGGCGAGACCTCGGCCCGCAACTCGCAGTCCTCCTGGATCGGTGACGGCTGGGACTACAGTCCGGGTTTCATCGAGCGTTCGTACAAGCCGTGTTCGGCCGACGGGATCACGGGTTCGGGCGACGAGTGCTGGGCCGGCTACAACGCCACCCTGTCGCTGGGTTCGCACTCGGGCCAGCTGGTGCGGGACGGCAACGGCGTCTACCACCTGCAGGGTGACGACGGCACCAGGATCGAGGACCTGTCCGGTGCGTCGAACGGGATGTGGAACGGCGAGTACTGGAAGGTCACCACGACCGACGGTACGCAGTACTACCTGGGCCTGAACCACTCCCCCGGGACGACCTCCGACCCGGCGACCAACAGCGCCTGGGGCGTGCCGGTCTACATGCCCAAGCCGGGCGACCCCTGCTACGACTCGTCCAAGGGCAACGCGTCGCAGTGCTCGGCCGAGCCGGGCTGGCGGTTCAACCTCGACTTCGTGGTCGACCCGAACGGCAACGTGCAGCGCTACGACTGGGCGAACGAGGCCAACTGGTACAACATGGGTGCCGGGCAGTCGAACGGCAGCGGCGGCGCGATGACCGCCTACACCCGCGGCGGTTACCTGCAGCAGATCTCCTACGGCTACAAGCTGGCCGACGAGCAGGCGGGCCACGACCCGGCGGCGAAGGTGGTCTTCACCCCCGCGCAGCGGTGCACCACCGACCCGACGACGTGCCAGGCCTCGAACCTGAACGCCAACACCGCCGCCAACTGGCCGGACACCCCGTACGACCTCAACTGCACGCAGGGGATGGCGACCTCGGGCACCGGCAGCACCGTGTGCCAGATCGCGGCGCCGAGCTTCTGGTCCACCAACCGGCTGCAGTCGATCAAGACCTCCGTGAAGAGCGGCTCCGCCTGGCAGGACGTCGACTCCTGGACGCTGACCCACCAGTTCTCGGACGCGGGCGCCACGGTGGACCCGGTCACCGGGGCGACCGTCGACCCCAAGGACGCCGGCTCGCTGCAGTCGGTCATGTGGCTGTCGCAGATCCAGCACACCGGTCTGGACACCAGCGCCGGCGGCACCGGCAACATCGCGCTGGACCCGATCACCTTCACCGGTGTCGAGATGGACAACCGCGTGGACGGGTCGAATCCGCCGGCGCCGCCGCTGTACCACCCGCGGATCTCCAGCATCCAGACCGAGTCGGGCGAGTCGATCGCGGTCACCTACCGGGCGCCCGAGTGCTCGCGGGTGAACAACACGATGCCGGCCTCGCCGGACAGCGACACGATGGCCTGCTACCAGGCGTACTGGGCGACGCCCGGCGCCACGCAGCCCATGGCGGACTGGTTCCAGAAGACGCTGGTCGCCCAGATCTCGGACAACGACGCCACCAAGGCCGGCTCGCCCGCCAAGGTCACCAGCTACGCCTACTCCGGTGGCGCGGCCTGGCACCGCGACGACTCCGACCTGACGGACGACCAGTACCGCACCTGGAACCAGTTCCGCGGCTACCGCACGGTCACCGTCACCACCGGCGCCGCGCCGGATCCGATCTCGCAGAGCACCACGTCCTACTTCCAGGGCATGGACGGCGACTACAGGTCGGACGGCAGTCAGCGCAGCGTCTCGCTGACCGACTCCACCGGCACCTCCGTCACCGACAGCGCCTGGCTGGCCGGGCTGCCGCAGGAGGTCGACCTCTACAACCAGGCCGGCGGCACCGTCATCGCAAAGTCGCTGCCGGGGGCGCCGGCCGTGACCACCACGGTCAGCAGCCCGCGGACGGCCTGGACCTCGAAGTCCCCGGCCCCGGCGAAGCTGTCCGTGCTGCCGCCGCTGACGGCCCGTCTGGTCCAGTCGAGCTCCAGCCGCGGGCTGAGCCTGCTGGCGAACGGCAGTTGGCGCAGCACCCGGACCGACACCACGTACGACAGCCTGGGCCGCCCTCAGCAGGTGGACAACAAGGGCGACCTCAGCGCCCCGGCGCAGGAGGCCTGCACCACCACCAGCTACGCGAACGCGCCGCCGTCGAATCCGATGATGCTGTCCTACCCGAGCGAGACCATCGTGGTCTCGGGTGCCTGCGGCACGGCGCCGGGCAGCAGCACCACGATCAGTGACAACCGGGTCTTCTACGACGGCGACGGCACCATCGCCAACCCGGGCACGCTGGGACAGCTCGGCGCGAACGGCTCGACCCTGGGCCTGGCGACGGCCGCGCAGACCGTGCAGTCCTACGACGGCTCCGGGAACCCGGTCTTCCAGACCACGAGCGCGACCACGTACGACCAGTACGGGCGCGTGACCAAGGTCCTGGACCCGGCCGGCTCGGCGGCCAGCACCGCCTACACCCCGGCGACCGGCACCCTGCCGAGCACCGAGGCGACCACCAACCCGGCCGGCTGGACCGCGACGGATACCATCGCGCCGGCCCGCGGCCTGGTCACCCACGCGGTGGACGTCAACGGACGGGTCACCGACTCGACCTACGACGCGCTCGGCCGCCTCACGCAGACCTGGCTGCCCGGCCGCACCGAGGGCACCCAGACCCCGGACCGGACGTTCGCCTACGCGGTGCACGGCGCCGGATCCAACCCGGACCCGTCCAGCGTGACCACCCAGACGCTGCGCGAGGACAACTCCTACGCCACGGCCGTCGACATCTACGACGGCTTCCTGCAGCGGCGCCAGACCCAGACGACCACCGCGGACAACTCCACCGGCCGCCTGGTCTCCTCCACCCACTACGACAGCCACGGCCTCACGCACAGCACCGTGCCGGCGTTCGTGGACACCACGACCGCGCCGGGCAGCACGCTCTTCGTGGAGCAGGAGAACACCCTGCCCACCGAGACCGTCACCGCCTACGACGGGACGGGCCGCCAGGTCGGCCAGACGCTGTACTCCAAGGCGCAGCAGCTGTGGACCTGGACCACCGCCTACCCGGGCGCGGACGAGACCGACAGCACCCCGCCGCAGGGCGGCACGCCGACCAGCACCTTCACCGACGCGCGCGGCCGGACCACCTCCACGGTGGCACACGGCGGCACTGGCACCGGCGACGTGACGACCAGTTACGCCTACACTCCGGCCGGCCAGGTCGCCACGGTGAAGGACACCACGGGCAACACCTGGTCGTACCAGTACGACCTGATGGGCCGTAAGGTCTCGCAGTCCGACCCGGACAGCGGCACCTCCTCGACGACGTTCGACCAACTGGGCCGGATCGCCACGACGACCGACGCCCGCGGACAGAGCCTGGCCTACAGCTACGACCTGCTCGGCCGGCCCACCGGCGAGTACGACGGCACGGCCACCACCGACCCGACCAAGCAGCTCGCGGGCTGGACCTACGACAGCCTGGCCAAGGGCTACCCGACCTCCTCGACCCGCTACGTCGGCGGATCGGGCAGCGGCGGCAGCGCCTACACCCAGGCGGTGACCGGCTACGACACCGCGTACCAGCCGACCGGCAGCACGGTCACCATCCCGGCCGCCGAGGGCAAGCTGGCCGGCAGCTACACGATGACGTCGAAGTACACGGCGAACACCGGTCTGCTCTCCGACAGCATCTTCGGCACCGAGGGCGGCCTCCCGTCCGAGGACGTCGGCTACGGGTACAACCTGCAGGGCGGCCTGGTCTCCACCGGCACGATGTTCACGCCGTACCTGGACGTGGCCTCGTACAGCCCGCTGGGCCAGATCGAGCAGTCGACCTTCGGCGTGTCCGGCAAGCAGCTGCGCACCGCGCAGACCTACGACGACGCCACCGGCCGGCTGGCCACCAACCGGGTGTCGCTGCAGACCGCGTCGACCAACCCCATCTCGTCCACCACCTACGGCTACGACCAGGAGGGCAACCTCACCACCACGAGCGAGCTGCAGTCCTCCGGCGGCACCGACCAGGTCTTCGACACCCAGTGCTTCCAGTACGACGGCCTGCGCCGGCTGACCCAGGCCTGGACGGACACCGCCGGCCAGAGCAGCCCGACCGCCGGTCAGCTCGCGCACTGCACCAGCAGCGGCCCGACCCCCGCCACGATCGGCGGCCCGGCCGCCTACTGGCAGAGCTACGGCTACGACCTGCTCGGCGACCGGACCCAGCTGGTCCAGCACGACGTGACCGGCAACACCGCCAACGACGTCACGCAGTCCGTCAGCCACCCCGGCAACGGCACCGCTGCGGCGGCCCAGCCGAACACGGCGACCGGGATCACCACCACCGGCCCGACCGGCACCAGCACCCAGACCCCGCACTACGACCCGGCGGGCAACACCACCAGCCGCGCCACCGTCGGGGTCGGCGCGGGCAGCCAGACCTTCACCTACGACCAGGAGGGCCGCACCGCCACCGTCAGCACGACGGTGGGAACCAACAGCGCACAGACCACCGGCTACCTGTACGACGCACAGGGCCAGCTGCTGATCCAGCGCGGGCCGGGCAGCACGGTCCTCTACCTCTTCGGCGGAGCCGAGCAGCTCACCCTCACCGGCGCCACGGTCACCGGCAGCCGGTACTACGCCAACCCGGACGGCACGGTCATCGTCCGCGCCACCGGCGGCACCGTCACCTACCAGCCGACCAACACCCAGGGCACGGCGCAGTTGGAGGTCGACAGCAAGACGCTGACGGTCACCCGCCGCTCCTACGACCCGTACGGCAACGCCCGTGGGACCGCGCCCAGCACCTGGGCCGACAACCACGGGTACCTGGGCCGGCCCGCCGACCCGACCACCGGCCTGGACCTGCTCGGCGCCCGCCAGTACGACCCGTCCACCGGTCGCTTCCTCAGCGTCGACCCGGTGTTCGAGGCGGGCGATCCCAACCAGATGGGCGGGTACGCCTACGCGGGCGACAACCCCAGCACCGACAGCGACCCCACCGGCCTGTTCTCCTTCGGCGGGGCGTGGCACAAGCTCACCCACAACAGCGTCACCCGGGCCCTGACCAACCCCGACTCGTGGTCGAACGCCGCGCAGATCCTCGGCGGCGCCGCCGGGATGGTCGAGGGCGGCAGCGAGTTCCTCGGCGGTGTGGGCGTCTGCGTCCTGGGCGGCATCGAAACCGCGGGCGCCGCCTGCGCCGGCGGTCTTGGTGTGGCCGCCATCGGGTTCACCACGATGGCCGCCGGGTTCGCGGTGACCGCGCACGGCACCATCGGCCTCAGCAACGACATCAGCCAGGCCCGGAACACGGACGACTCCGGCGGCGGTGGTGGCGGCGGGAACGATGCCGCGTCCTCCGACGACGGCGCCGCCAACCCGAACCGGGCGGCGAAGAACCAGCGCGAACTCGGCGCCCGGGACGGCGACGACGGCGGTGGCAGCGGCCCCGGGAACGATGGCGGAAACCCCGGCAACGCCGGCAAGGCCGACCCCGACGGCAACGGCGGGAAGGGCGGGGGCGGACGTCCCCAGGGGAGCGGCGGTCGTCCCCACGGGGGCGGCAAGACCGGCTCCGGCGGCCGCATCACGGTCCACAAGTACGCACCGGAGACGCCGTCCGAGCCCCCGCACTTCAGCGTCGAGGTCTCCCAGGGCCGGTGGTCCCTGCACACCGAGCAGTTCCACACCGAGGAGTACGACGACACCTGGATCGACTACCACGACCCGGAGGGCCTGACGAAGCTGGACTCGATCACGATCGACCTCCCCGATCCCCAGGAAGCCATGCAGTTCCAGCGGGACCAGATGAAGGAGGACGGCTTCGGTGAGTACGATGTGATCACCAACAGCTGCTTCTCCCACTGCATGGACGTCGGCCGAGCCGGAGGCCTGGAAGCCAGCGGCGTTCGGGACTTCGCGAAGCTCTTCGGGATCGACTGGCGGGAACTGCTTCCGCCACGCGCCCCGAAGGCCTGATGTCGGGAGCGATCTGATGACCGGACAGAACGACCTCGACCATGAGGCCCCCACCGGGAACGGCCTCCTCGGCCAGGTGCTGTCGAGCGGCTACCTCGACTCCGAGGCGCAGTACCAGGTGGGGCGCGTGCTCAGCGCCTCCGCCCGCTCGTACATCGGCCGCCCCGACCGGCAGCCGGAATCGGCGGACCCGGAGGAGCTCATCGAAGGGCTGGAGCTCATCGACGGCGGCTGGTCCCGGGTCCGCCACGCCTGGCGCGAACTGAACGCGCACGGGAAGTCCCGTGCGCGGGAGCGCTCGGCGGCGTTGGACAGGGCCGAGGGCAGGCAGGCGAAACGGGAAGCCGTTCGAAACCTCCCCTCGAACGCACCGTTCGCGGCGGCGCGGGCGGAATTCGCCCGGGTCCTGGCCGAGCTGGCCGACGTCCTGGAACGGTACGCGCTGCCATCCGACCAGCCACGATGACCGACTCCGGCTGACCTGACGGACCGAGGCGGCGAGCACACAGAGGTGTGCTCGCCGCCTCGGCTTTATTGGGTTTGACGGACACCTCTGATCAGGGGCGGCCCCGGCAAGGTCGACGCCGGCGAACGCGACGGCCTGACCAGCCGACACGGCATTTGGATGTTCCTATGAGCCGCTGAGCCGTATTGGTGATCTTCATTGTGTGGATCTTCAACGTTCGCGTGTGAACTGGCTTTCGAACCGGGTAGGAGTCAGACTCGACGGTTGGGTGCGGGGCGCCCGAGAGCGCCCCGCGGCCGAGCCGCAATCAGCGCCCCCGGTGTACCTACCGCCCAGCCAGAGAGCCTTTCAATGCGCTTCCTGAACGACCTCAAGCCCGCGTACGACCTCACGTACGACGACGTGTTCATGGTCCCCAGCCGGTCCGCCGTGGGCTCCCGGCAGGGGGTCGACCTGGCGTCCAACGACGGGACCGGGACGACGATCCCGCTGGTCGTGGCCAACATGACGGCCATCGCGGGGCGGCGGATGGCCGAGACCGTGGCCCGGCGCGGGGGGTTGGTGGCCATTCCGCAGGACCTGCCGACCGAGGTGATCGCCGAGGTGATCGGGTGGGTCAAGCAGCGGCACCTGGTGTTCGACACGCCGGTGACGCTGAGCCCGGGGGCGACCGTGGCGGACGCGCTGGCGCTGCTGCCGAAGCGGGCGCACGGTGCGCTGGTGGTCGTCGAGGACGGTCGGCCGGTTGGCGTGGTGACCGAGGGTGACTGCCAGGGGGTGGACCGGTTCACCAGCGTGTCCCAGGTGATGTCCCGTGACCTGCTGCTGCTCGCTCAGGACGTGGAGCCGCGGGCCGCGTTCGAGAAGCTGAACGAGGGTCACCGCAAGCTCGCCCCGGTGGTGGACGCCGACGGGAAGCTGGTCGGCATCCTGACCCGCAAGGGCGCGCTGCGGGCGACGCTCTACACCCCCGCGGTGGACGCGGCCGGCCGGCTGCGGATCGCGGCGACCGTCGGCATCAACGGCGACGTGGCGGGCAAGGCCAAGGCGCTGATCGAGGCCGGTGCCGACGTGCTGGTGGTGGACACCGCGCACGGTCACCAGGAGTCGATGATCAGCGCGCTGCGGGCCGTGCGCGGCCTGGACCCGCAGATCCCGATCGTGGCCGGCAACGTGGTCTCCGCCGCCGGTGTGCGCGACCTGGTCGAGGCGGGCGCGGACATCCTCAAGGTCGGTGTCGGCCCGGGCGCGATGTGCACCACCCGGATGATGACCGGCGTCGGCCGGCCGCAGTTCTCCGCCGTGCTGGAGTGCGCGGCCGAGGCCCGCAAGCTGGGCAAGCACGTCTGGGCCGACGGCGGCGTGCGGCACCCGCGCGACGTCGCGATGGCGCTGGCCGCCGGTGCGTCCAACGTGATGATCGGCTCCTGGTTCGCCGGTACCTACGAGTCGCCGGGCGACCTGCAGACCGCGGCCGACGGCCGGCAGTACAAGGAGAGCTTCGGCATGGCCTCGGCCCGCGCGGTGCGCAACCGCACGGCCGAGGAGTCCGGCTACGACCGGGCCCGCAAGGCGCTCTTCGAGGAGGGCATCTCCACCTCCCGGATGTTCCTCGACCCGGCCCGCCCGGGCGTCGAGGACCTGATCGACTCGATCATCGCGGGCGTGCGCAGCTCCTGCACCTACGCGGGCGCGAACACGTTGGAGGAGTTCCACGAGAAGGCGATCGTCGGCGTGCAGAGCGCGGCCGGCTACGCCGAGGGCAAGCCGCTGCACTCCAGCTGGTAGGTGATGACGCGCAGGGGCCCCGGCGCGCGCCGGGGCCCCTGCGCGTATCGCGGCGTCAGCCGTTGTAGCCGGCCCACAGCTTGGAGAACTGGTACGGGGTCTGGCTGATGTTGGTGCACTTGAAGAGCGCGCCGGTGCAGGCGTTGCCGTCCCGGGTGACCTCCCAGAAGGAGAGCTCGCCGAGGTGGTTCTGCTGGGCGAAGGTGAGCAGCTGCTGGGCGTCGGAGAGGCCGAAGACCTCGTCCGCGTTGTCGTTCTGACCCAGCATCGGGGTGACGCCGACCATGGCCCAGGTCTGCGCGGTGGTCAGGTTGGTCCACACCGAGGCGATCTGGGCCCGGGTGGACTGGGCCGACTGGATCGCGTAGGCGCCCATCTGGCCGGAGGGGTTGGGGGCCTCGGTGTCGCCGAAGTCCATCGCCATCACGTTGACCGCGTCGACGTTGACGCCAGCCGCCTTGGCGGACTGCAGCACGTAGACGCCGTCGGTGGTCAGGCCGCTGGGCAGCACCGGCAGGGTGAGGGTGACCTTCAGGTCGCGGCCCTTGGCCCGCTGGGCGGCCTGCACGGCGGCGATCGCGGCCGAGCGGCGGTCGATCGAGGCGTGGTCGGAGACGGCCGAGCCCTCGATGTCGAAGTCGATCCGGTCCAGGTTGTAGGCGTCGACGACCTTCTGGTACTGGGCGGTCAGGCTCGGCACGTCGGTGCAGGACTGGGCCAGCTCGGTGCCGTTGGCGCCGCCGAAGGACGGGCGGATGTCCCCGCCGGTGGCCCGGAAGGCGTCGAAGTCGGCCTTGTCCCAGGCGGTGCCGGGGTCGTAGGCGTTGAACCAGCTGGCGGTGCACGCGGTGGTGCCGTTGACGATGAAGCCCAGCGAGAACTGCTTGAGGCCGGTCGCGGCGGCGATCTGGGTCAGGCTCGGGGTCGGGTAGGCGCCGAGGTCGACGAAGGGCGCGGCCACTCCGGGGGTGGTGCCGCTGCCGGCCACCCCGGTCACCGCGGCGGACTGCGCGGACTCGTTGCCGGCCGCGTCGTAGGCGGTGACGGTGAAGGTGTGGCTGCTGCCGGCGAGCAGGCCGGCGACGGTGGCGGAGGTGCCGGTGGTGGTCGAGGCGACCACGGTGCTGCCCTCGTAGACGTGGTATCCGGCCACGCCGACGTTGTCGGTGGAGGCGTGCCAGCTCAGCGACACGGCGTCCGGGCCGGTGCCGGAGACGGCCAGGCCGGTGGGCACGGTCGGCGGGGTGGTGTCCACCGGGCCGCCGGCACAGGGCTGGTTGTTGATCAGGCAGTTGATCGGCAGCGCCTGGGTGCCGGTGGTGCTCACGTCCATGCCGACCACGGGGGCCGAGGCGCCGGGGGCCAGCGGCGCGGCCCAGCTCGGGGAGGTGATGGTGTAGTGGCCGTTGCTGCTGGTCAGCGTCCCGTTCCAGGCACTGCCGGCACTCTCGCCCGCGGGCAGGTCGAAGGTGATCGACCAGGAGTTCACCGTGGTGTTGGTGTGGTTGGTGACCGTGTAGTCCACCTCGAAGCCGGTGGACCAGCTCTGCGGGGAGCTGGCGGTGGCGACCAGCCCGGAGACGCCCGCGTCGGCCTGGGCGGCGGCCGGCAGGGCGAGCGGCAGCACCGCGCCGGCGAGCAGAGCGGTGGTCACGAATGCGGGCAGGGTGACGCGCCTCATGGGCGGGTCCTCCTCGGCGTGCGGGCAGCGGACCGGGGGCCCGCTGCCAGGGACAGTGGGGGCGTGCCGCGGCTCCACCACATTGGTAGAGACCAATGAGGTGCGTCAATACGCCGACCCTTAAGTGGGTCTGATTTCCGGTCAGCGCAAGGGTTGGACAGGGGTCTCATGGCAGGGTGCCGTGGCGGGCCGTTGTCGTGGGTGCCGCTATCCGGGGATCCGGAGTCCCCGGATAACCCGGCCCTGGATCGCCACCGACCCGGCCCGCGATGCTGGGCGCATGACGGACCGTCCGGAACTCGCCGACTTCCTCTGCCGCTGCCGCACCCGCCTGGCCCCGGGCGACGTGGGACTGCCGCCCGGCGTCCGGCGCCGCACCCCGGGCCTGCGCCGCGAGGAGGTGGCCCAGCTGGCCGGGCTCTCGGTGGACTACTACACCCGGCTGGAGCAGGGCCGGGGCAACCGGCCCTCGGCGCCGCTGCTCGCCGCGCTGGCCCGGGCGCTGCGGCTGACCGCGCGGGAGCGGGACCACCTCTTCCGCCTGGCCGGCCAGGAACCGCCGCGCACCACCCGGGCGCTCACCCACCTGTCGCCCGCGCTGCTGCTCCTGCTGGACCGGCTGCACGACACCCCGGCGCAGCTGCTCTCCCGGCTCGGCGACGTGCTGGCGCGCAACCGGATGGCGGTGGCGCTGTTCGGTGACCGCTCCCAGCAGCCGCCGCGCGAGCGGAACCTGGCCTGGAGCTGGTTCACCGACCCGGCGAGCCGCGCGAGGTTCGCGCCCGCCGAGCACGAGCGCCTCGCCCACGGTCTCGTGGCCGAGCTCCGCGCGGTCCGCGCGGCCGACCCGGACTGCCCGGAGGGAGCCGAGCTGGTCGCCGAACTACTGGCGGCCAGTGCGGAGTTCACTGAGCTCTGGGAGCGGCCCGGGGAGTCGGGGGCGGCGCCGCACGCGCACCACGGGACGGTCCTGCACCCGGTGGTCGGGGCGATGGAGCTGGACTGCGAGGTGCTGCGGGTGGGGGAGGGCGGCCAGCGGCTGCTGGTCTACACGGCCCGCCCCGGCAGCGAGTCGGCCGGACGGCTGGAGCTGCTCCAGGTGATCGGCTCGCAGCAGATGACCTCGATCGGCTGACGCGGCATCACATCAAGTCCGGGCCGCGGCCAGCCTGGAGAGCTCGACCCTGGAGAGCTTGCCGGTGCTTCCCAGCGGCAGCGCGGCCAGCGACACCAACTGCTCGGGCAGCTTGCGGCGTTCCAGGCCGCGCTGCTCCACCAGGAAGAGGTTGAGCTCGGCCAGGCTGGGCGCCGGGGCACCCGGGCGCGCCACCACGCAGACGCAGAGCCGCTCGCCCAGGTCCTCGTCCGGCACCGGGACGCAGACCGCCTCGGCCAGCGCGGGGTGCGCACCGGCGTGCCGTTCGACCTCGGCGGGACTGATGGTGAAGCCGCCGCGCTTGATCACCGCGCTGTTGCGGCGCAGCAGGTGGAGCCGCCGCTCGGAGTCGAGCAGCCCGTGGTCCCCGGAGCGCACCCAGCCGGCCGGATCCCGGCGCCCGGCGTCCAGGTCGGGCGCGCCGACGTAGCAGAGCGGGGTCATCGGGCCGCGCGCCCACAGCTCGCCGGGGGTGCCGGCGGGCAGCGCCCGGCCCTGCTCGTCCCGCACCTCGAAGTCGCAGACCGCCAGGTCGGGGTGGGACAGTGCGGTGGTCTCGACACCCGGAGCGTCGTACTCGCCACGGCAGTTGACGCCGTCCGAGGAGCCGTAGAGGTTGCTGATCGGGCAGCCGAACCGGTCGAGCGCGGCGGCCAGCACCGGGGTGGGCAGGCCGTCGCAGCTGGCGATCACCGCGTCCAGGCTGCTCAAGTCCTCGTCGGGTTCGGCCGATTGGGAGGTCATGCGGCGCAGGATGGTGGCCACGCCGAACAGGTGGGTGATCCGGTGCTCGGCGATGGCGGCCAGGGCGGCGGCCGGGTCGAACCGGTCCAGCAGGACCAGGGTGGCGCCGTGGCGCTGCACCGAGACGGTGCCCAGTGAGCCGTAGGAGGCGGAGAGCGGCACCAGGATCAGGGCCCGTGGGTCCGGCCGGCCGGCGTAGATCGCCCGCAGGTAGTTGCCCCGGCCGCCGCCCATCGCGTTGTGCGAGTAGGCGATCATCTTGGGCTCGGACTCGGAGCCGGAGGAGACCAGGATCCGGGCCGGCGCGTCGGGGTCGGCGGCCGGTGCGGGAACGGCGAGGTCGGTGCCGGCCTGGAGCTGTTCCGTCGTCAGAACGGCTTTGACGTGCGGAAGTTCAGTGTCTGCGAAGTCGCGGTCGGTGACCAGTGCGGTGGCCCGGGAGCGGGCCAGCAGGGACCGGGCCTCGCCGCTGCCGGGGCCGTCCGGGAAGGTCAGTGCCACCGCGCCGAGCAGCGCCACCGCCAGCTCGGCCGCGACCGCCGGCCAGCCGTTCGGCAGCCGGATCGCCACGATCTCCCGGTCGCACACCCCGGCGGCCCGCAGCACCCCGGCGAACCGGCGTGCGGCGACGTCCAGTTGGGCGTAGCTGACGGTGGCCCGGGGGTCGATCACGGCGGGCCGGTCGGGGTGGGCTTGGACCCGCTGGCGGAACATCCGGTACAGGTCCACGTCGAGGTAGTGCCCGTCGGCGGCCCAGGCCCGGCGCTGTGCGGCGCCGACGAGGTCGGGCAGGGTGAGGCCCTGGCGGGAGGTCCAGGTCATGGCGGGTCGCTCCAACGATCGTAGGTGGCGGGCCGGCGGGCTCAGCGGGGGCCGAACTCCCAGGGGCTGCACGGCAGTACGCAGCCGTCCCGGTGCAGTGCGGCGGCGAAGCGCGGGTCCCGGGCGAGCTCGGCGGGGGTGGCGGCGGGCAGCCGGGCCGGCGGCGCGCCGGGCGGCACGGCGGTGTCCAGCAGCGCCAGCGCGGCCGAGAGCAGCGAGGACTCGACCCGCTGCCCGCCCCCGCCGCTCGCCCTGGCCACCAGCGCGGCCAGCACGCCGGTCGCGCTGACCAGCCCGCCGAAGATGTCGGTCACCGTCATCAGGGTCGGCGCGAGCGGTCGACCCGGCGGGGTGACCAGGGAGGCCAGCCCGCTGTACGCCTGCACCAGGTAGTCGGTGCCCACCGGCGCGCCGGCGCCGAGCTCCGCGCCCCAACCGGAGGCCCAGGCGTGCACCAATCCGGGCCGGACGGCGAGGAGTTCGGCGGCGCCGAGGCCGAACTGCTCGGCCTTGCCGGGTGCCAGGTTGTGCAGGAAGACATCGGATCCGGCGACCAGGTCGCGGATCGCCCGGCGGCCCTCGGCGGAGCGCGGATCGGCCTCTAGGACCCGCTTGTGCCGGTTGAGCGCGTGGAACCGGGCGGAGACCCCGCCGGTCATCGGCGGCACCCCGCGCAGCGGGTCCCCGCCGAGCGGCTCGACCCGCACCACCTCGGCGCCGAGCAGCGCTAACAGGTGCCCGGCCAGCGGACCTTGCAGGCGTCGGGTCATCTCGGCCACCCTCAGCCCGGCCAGCGGCCCGGCACCGGGCGACACGGGCGGCTCGGCTCCCGTGTGATCCCCCGACTCCACCGGCTCGATCTGCCACGGCGCCGTCGCACCCCCGCCCGCACCCCCACGCTCGCGCGCGCCCGGCCCCGCAGTCCGCACCGGCATGATCCCGACCCCGGCCGCCCCGGCGGCATCCGCCAGCTGACGGTACGGCAACGCGGCCGTGGCGGAGCCGAGTTCCGCCGGCAGCACGCAGCACCCGCTGGCGAACCGCAGCCGGAACGGCGGCCAACCCCGGCCCACCACCCGCCGGTCCACCCCGAGCGCCGTCCAGAACGCCAGCCACTGGCCGGGCTCCAGCGCCTCGATCTCGAACCGCACCCCGTCCGCGCTGGTGAACGGCGGCGCCCCGGCCGCGTGGGCCAGCGGCTCGGCCGGCTCGTCGGCGGTGGCCGCCGCCAGGTACTGGCCGACCGCCAGCAGCGCGGCGTCCGCGACCGAGGTCCGCACCCGCCGCACCGGTGCGCCGCGCAGCGCCGCGTAGCGTGCGGCGAGCAGGCCCTGCACCGCCAACACCCCGGCCACCGCACTCGCGTAGCCGATCCCGAGCTGCTGCGGCGCGCCGTGGCGGCGTCCGTTGACGGCGGCGATGCCGCAGGCGGCCTGCACATCCGCCTCGCCGGCCAGTGGCAGCGCCACCCGGCCGGCCCAGTCGAGCGCGCACTCCACCGCCTGCGGCCCGTGCCCGAGCCGCAGCAGCCACGGACCGTCATCCTGACGGTCGGTCAGCTCGACACCCAAACAGCCCAGTTGGCGGACCGCCAGGTCGATCGCCGGACTCCGGCCGGCCACCGCCAGTGGCACCCCCGCCAGCGGCGCGGTGGTCGCTGAGGCGGCCGGTCGCAGCAGTGTGTCCTCACGCATCCGTCCTCGGCCCCCTTGCCGCGCGGTTCTGATGGGACTCCAGAGGCGCACGGTGCGGAAGTTCCGCAAGTGCGCTGTGTGACGAGGATAGCACGAGCGGTGATCATCCAGGCCTCCGTCCGTCACTCGATGGCTCGCTGCCCGCTCGCGCCCGGGCTAAGGTCGAGGTATGGGAGAGCGACAGATCGCGCCCACCGCGCCGCAGCTGGTCCTGCACACCGCCGGCGACTCGCAGGTCCTCAGCCCGAGCCGCTCCTACCGCCTCGGCCGCGACCCCGACTGCGAGATCGTCCTCGCCGACCAGCGGGTCTCCCGCCACCACGCGGTGCTCCACGTGGACGACGGGCACTGGGAGTTCGACGACCTGGACAGCACCAACGGCACCTACCTGGACGGCCACCGGGTGACCCACCTCGACCTGCTGGAGACCGCCCCGGAGAGCGTGCTCCGGTTCGGCAGCCCGGGCGACGGGCCCGAGGTGGAGCTCACCGTGACCCCGCCACCGCCCCGGGCGACCAAGGTGGCGGCCCGCCCCACCGCGCTGACCGCGATCACCGGCTCCTACCGCCCGCCCACCAGCGTCTACCGCCTCGCCGAACAGGTCCGCACCGTCCGGATCGGCCGCTCGCACGACAACGACCTGGTGGTCGACGACCTCGCCGTCTCCCGCCACCACGCCGAACTGCGCACCGGGCCGACCGGCGCCTACGAGATCGCCGACCTCGGCAGCCACAACGGCACCTACCTCAACGGCAGCGCCGTGCAGCGCGCCACGATCGGCCCGGGCGACCTGCTCGGCATCGGCCACTCGGTGTTCTGCCTGGTGGACGGCGAGCTCCAGGAGTTCGCCGACACCGGCGACATCACCCTGGACGTCACCGACCTGGTGGTCACCGTCGCGGACGGCCGCCGACTGCTGGACGGCATCAGCTTCCCGGTCGGCGAGCGCTGCCTGCTCGCCGTCGCCGGCCCGAGCGGCTCCGGCAAGTCCACCCTGCTCAACGCGCTCACCGGCCTGCGCCCGGCCGACTCCGGCACCGTGCGCTACGACGGGCGCGACCTCTACCTGGACTACGCCGAACTGCGCCGCCGGATCGGCCTGGTGCCGCAGGACGACATCCTGCACACCCAGCTCACCGTCCGCCAGGCCCTCGGCTACGCGGCCGAACTGCGCTTCCCCGGCGACACCGCGCCGGCCGAGCGGGCCGCCCGGGTCACCGAGGTGATCGGCGAACTCGGCCTGGAGCAGCGGGCCGACCAGGTGGTGTCCAGCCTCTCCGGCGGCCAGCGCAAGCGGGTCAGCGTCGCGCTGGAACTGCTCACCAAGCCCTCGCTGCTCTTCCTGGACGAGCCCACCTCGGGCCTCGACCCGGGGATGGACCGCTCGGTGATGCAGATGCTGCGCGCCCTCGCCGACGACGGCCGCACGGTCGTGGTGGTCACCCACAGCGTGCTCAGCCTCGACCTCTGCGACCGCCTGCTGCTGCTCGCCCCGGGCGGGCGCACCGCCTACTACGGCCCGCCCGGCCAGGCCCTGGAGTTCCTCGGCTGCCCGCAGTGGCCGCAGGCCTTCGAGGAGTTCGAGACCCAGGAGGACCGGGACTGGTCCGGCGAGTACCGGGCCTCGCCCGAATACCGCCGGTACGCGGCACCGGCCGTCGAACCGCCGACCGCGACCCCGGCCGCACCGCCGCCGCTCAACCAGCCCACCCCGCAGCGCTGGCACCGCCAGGTCGGCACCCTGGTGCGCCGCTACACCGCCGCCCTGGCCGCCGACCGCACCTTCGTGGCGATCATGGTGGCGCTGCCGTTCGTGATGGGCGCGATGGCCCGGGCGCTGGCCGGCGGCAAGCTCACCCAGAACAGCGCGCTCAACGCCCTGTTGCTGCTCTGCGTCGGCGGCGTGCTGACCGGCGCCGCCAACGCGGTGCGCGAGTTGGTGAAGGAACGGGTGATCTACCGGCGCGAACGCGCCGTCGGGCTCTCCCGCTCCGCCTACCTCTGCTCCAAGGTGGTGGTGCTCGGCACGGTGACGGTGCTCCAGTCGGTGGTGCTCACCATGGTCGGCCTGGCCGGGGTGGAGCTGCGGCCGCAGGGCGGCAGCGGGGTCTTCCTGCCGCCGCTGGCCGAACTCACGCTGGCCGTCGCGCTGCTCTCCTTCACCGCGATGATGCTCGGCCTGGTGGTCTCCGCGCTGGTCGGCAAGGAGGAGGTCACCATGCCGCTGCTGGTGCTGCTGGCCATCGTCCAAGTGGTGTTCTGCGGCGCGCTGCTGCGGCTGAACGGGGTGCCGGGGCTCGACCAGGTCTCCTGGCTGGTGCCGTCCCGCTGGGCGCTGGCCGCGATGGGCGGCACCGTCGGCCTGCACACCATCGTGCCCGGCACGCTGACCGCCGACCCGCTGTTCCGGCACGCCGCGCACACCTGGCTGCTCGACATGGGGATGCTGCTGGTGCTCAGCCTGGCCTTCGGCCTGCTCACCGACCGGCTGCTGCGCCGGGTCGAGCCGGCCGTGATGCGGGGCAGGGGGCGGCGGTGAGCGTCGCCGATCCGGTCCGCGAGTTCCGGCCCACCCACGTGGTGCCGCCGGGCGGACTGCCCAGCTGGGCCGGGCCCGAGCCGAGCCGCCCGGCCGCCCGGCTGGACCCGCTGCTGCCGGTCCGGCTGCTCGAACTGCGCGGCGACTGGGCCCGGGTGGAGTGCGCCAACGGCTGGGCCACCTGGCTGGACGGCCGGCTGCTGCTCGGCCTGCCGCACGAGCCGGCCGGCGGCGCGCTGGAGCCCGGCGAGGACCCGCGCCCGCTGCTGGCCCGGGTGCAGGCCGCGCTCGCCGAGTACCGGGCGCTGCTCGACGAGCTGGCCGAGGGCCGGCTGACCGCCGGGGCGTTCGCCGAGCGGACGGCGGGGCTGCGGCTCGGCGCCGTGCTGGACGGCACCGACGCCTGGCTCTTCGACGCCGCCGAGCAGCGCTGGAGCTACTGCGACGGCCGGCGGCTGCGGCCGTACGCCGGTGACGGGGGACCGGAGCAGTGAGCACGGACCGTTCGGAGGCGGCCCCGTCGAGGACCGTGCCGTCGGACCTGACCGGCCGTCGGATCGCCGGCTACCGGCTGGAGCGGGAGATCGGCCGGGGCGGCATGGCCGTGGTCTTCCGGGCCGAGGACCTGCGGCTCGGCCGCACCGTCGCGGTCAAGGTGCTGGCGCCGGAGCTGGCCCGCAACGACGTCTTCCGCAAGCGGTTCGAGCACGAGTCGCGGATCGCCGCCTCGATCGACCACCCGCACATCGTGCCGATCTTCGAGGCGGGCGAGGCGGCCGGCGTGCTCTACCTGGTGATGCGCTACGTGGACGGCCGGGACCTGCGGGCGCTGCTGGACCGCGAGGGCCCGCTGGCGCTGGACCGGACGGTCCGGATCGCCGTCCAGGTGGCCTCCGCGCTGGACGCCGCGCACGCGCACGACCTGGTGCACCGGGACGTCAAGCCCGGCAACATCCTGGTCGCCGAGGGCACCGACCCGGACCACCCAGAGCACATCTACCTGACCGACTTCGGGCTGACCAAGAAGTCGCTGTCGCTGACCGGCTTCACCACCGTCGGCCAGTTCGTCGGCACGCTGGACTACGTCGCGCCCGAGCAGATCGCCGGCAAGCCGGTGGACGGGCGGTGCGACGTCTACAGCCTGGCCGCCGTGCTGCAGGAGGTGCTGACCGGGCGGCCGCCGTTCGTCCGGGACACCGACATGGCGCTGATCTGGGCCCACCTGCACGACTCGCCGGCCGCCGCCGGGCTGGGCGAGTGGGTGGACGCGGTGCTGGCCCGGGCGCTGGCCAAGGAGCCGGAGCAGCGGTACGCCAGCTGCGCCCAGCTGGCGGCGGCGCTGCGCGGGGCGGGGGAGCGGGCGCCGGTGGAGCTGCGGGCGGCGGAGCCGGTGCGGCCGGTGCGGCAGCCGCCGGGGTGGGCGGCGGCCGTGGTGCGTGCCCCCCGTTCACCGCAGTAGCGGTTGCGGGGGCGGCGGAGCGCACGCGGAGAATGGGGCGTGAGCGCTGAAGACCCGTCAGATCGACCTGCCGAACCGCCCACCGGGCCGCCCTCCGGCCCGTTGGCGGGCGGGTCGGGCGGGGGCGGGGCGCCGTCCGGACCGCCCTCGGGGCCGACCTCGGAGCCCGGCGCGGCGCCGACGGCGCCAGGGGCGACGCAGCCGGGGGCGACGAAGCCCGGGGAGGCGGAACCGGGGGAGGCGACGAAGCCCGGTGAGCCCCCCACCGAGCTGGTCGGCGCACCCCCGCCGCCCGCCCCGCCCGCCCGCACCCTGGTCGGTGCCTCCGGCGGCGCGCCGCGCCGGCCGTGGTGGCGCCGGCCGCGCACCCTGGTGCTGGCCGGGGTCGGCGTGGCGGTGGCGGCGGGGCTGGCGGTGCTGCTGATCGAGCGTCAGCCGTCGAAGGGTCAGAGCACGGTCGCCGGCGCGCAGGTGACCCGGCAGGCGGTGGGCTCCCCGGGCCGCGACCCGTACACCGGTTCGGTGGCCGCCACCAGCTCGGCGGGCGCCGCGCCGGCCACCCCGAGCGCCGGACCGACGGCCGTGGACGGCGGCGGCGTCGGCCTGTACGGCGGCACCGAACACATCGCCAGCTGCAACGTGCCGCAGCTGTCCGACTTCCTGACCACGCACGCCGACAAGGGGCGGGCCTGGGCCGGCGTCGAGGGCATCGACCCGAGCGGGATCCCCGACTACCTGCACACCCTGACGCCCGTGGTGCTGCGGCAGGACACCCGGGTCACCAACCACGGCTTCGTCAACGGCCAGGCGACGGCCTTCCAGTCGGTGCTGCAGGCGGGCACCGCGGTGCTGGTCGACGACCGGGGCGTGCCGCGCGCCCGGTGCGCCTGCGGCAATCCGCTCACGCCCCCGGTCGCGGACACCGCGCCCCCGCAGTACGGCGGCGACTCCTGGACCGGGTTCCACACGGACCACGTGGTCACGGTGAACCCGGCGCCCGCACCGGTGCACTCGCTGGTGCTGGTGGACCAGGGGAGCGGGCGGCCCTTCGAGCGGCCGGTCGGCACCGACGGCTCGGGCGACCGGGCGGCCGCGGCGAGCTCCGGGCCCAGCACCGGCACCAGCACGAGCGGCTCGGGCAGCCCGACCCGCACGGGCACGGGCACGCCGACCGGCTCGCCCCGGAGCACGGCGAGCGCCACCGGCGGCGCCGGGACCACCGGGGCGACCAGCGCGACCGGTGGTGCGACCGGCGGCGCCACCGGCTCGGGCGGCGCGAGCGGCGGCTCGACGAGCACGGGAGGGGCGGGCGGCGCCACCCCGTGAGCCGGGACGGCGCCGACACCGGGTTTGGCCTGCCCGGACCCTGAAATACTGTCAATGTTCCACCGTACCCGAACCCTTCGTGTCCGGTGGGATCCGCACCAGTGAAGCCTGAGAGGTGGAGCGATGCGTCCTGGCCGGCGGGTGACCGTGATCGGCGCCGGAGTGGCGGGCCTCGTGGCGGCCGTCGAGCTGGAGCGCAGCGGGTACCGGGTGACCGTCCTGGAGGCCGACCAGCGGATCGGCGGCCGGATCCTGACGCACCGTTTCGGCACCGACCCGGGCGCGCCGACGGTGGAGCTCGGCGCGATGCGCATCCCCGCCCACCACCACCGCACCCTCGCCTGGATCGAGCGCCTGCGGCTCGGCGACCGGCTGACCGCCTTCAGCCCGCTGCTCTCCGAACCCAACGCGTACGTGGCCACCGGCGGCGGCCCGGTGCGGATCGGCGAGGCCACCGCCCCGCTCCGCGCCGACCTGCGGGCCCGCCTCGGCGCGCGCGCCGACCACTACCGGGAGGGCACCCTGGCCTTCGGCGCCTGGTTCACCGCCGTGGTCGGCGCCAGCGCCCCGCCCGAGCTGCGCGAGGCGCTGGCGACCGACCTGCGCTGCCAACTGCTCGGCCTGGTGGACCGGATCGACCCGGTGCCGCAGGACCCGGACGGCCGGATCGACCTGCACGCCCTGTTCGCCGGCCACCCCGGCATCCGGGCCGGCTGCAGCGCCCGGCTGAACAGCTTCCTGGACGACATCCTGCTGGAGACCAGCAGCGGGCTGCACCGGCTGGCCGGCGGGATGGACCAGCTGCCGCGCCGGCTCGCCCGCACCGTGCACGGGCCGATCCGCTGCGGCCACCGGGTGGAGCGGATCGACGTGCGGGCGGGGGAGGTGCTGCTGCACGTGCGGCGCGGCCGGCTGGGCTACCTGCTGCCGAGCGACTTCGCGGTCTGCACCGCGCCGTTCCCGGCGGTCCGGCGGATGCGGCTGACCGGGGTGGACGCGGACAAGCTCGCGGTGCTCCGCGAGGTGGTGTACTGCCCGGCCACCAAGGTCGCACTGCACTGCCGGGAGCCGTTCTGGCAGCGCACCGGGATCAGCGGCGGCGCCTCCTTCACCGCCGGCCGGCTGCGGCAGACCTACTACCCGCCGGCCGACGGCGACCCGGGGCGCGGCGCCGCCCTCCTCGCCAGCTACACCATCGGCGCCGAGGCCGACGGCCTGGGCCTGCTGCCGCCCCGGCTGCGCCACCGCCAAGTGGTGCGCGAGCTGGCCGAGTTCCACCCGGAGCTGCTGCGCCCCGGCATGGTGCTGGGCTCGGCCTCCGCCGCCTGGGGGCAGTCCCCGCTGAGCGGCGGCTGCGCCACCCGCTGGGGTCTCGACCCCGCCCACGCCGAGCACCAACTGCGCCGCGCCGCCCGCCCCGTGCACCGCCTCTTCTTCGCGGGCGAGCACTGCTCCGGCACGCCGGCCTGGATCGAGGGCGCCATCGAGTCCGCGCAGCGCGCCGCCGCGGAGATCACCGCCTTCCGCGCCCCCAGGACCCCTGTGAGGGCCGCCGGTTGAGCGTCTTCGACCTGCCCCGTCTGCACTTCGCCGGCACCGCCACCGGCAAGCTCCCCACCGGCCCCCGCTGCGGGCTGGTCGACTTCACCACCCACACCGTCCGCCCGCAGGTCGCCGACTTCCCCGGCCACCTGCGCGAGCTCGGGCCGCGCTACCACGCCGACGGGCGGCTCGACCCCGACGGGCCGTTCAGCGTCGCCAGCGGGTGGAACTTCGGGGGGAACGGCCACTTCTGGATCGACGCGCAGGTCAGCACCGTCGAGTTGGCCGCCGGGGAACCCAGCGCCGACGACCCGGTGGTCGGCAGCGCCGTCGACCTGTGGGGGCACTACAACGCGTACCTGCGCACCACCGTCAACCGCGCGCGCGTCTTCGACGTCGACCCGGGCGGCCCGGAGTCGATGACCGTGCAGGTGGGGCGGTTCGCGTTCGGCCGGCGCGGGCGCTCGCACCAGGGCGGGTACGCGGCGAGCGGGGAGGTGCGCGGGGTGCAGCCGCCGCGCTGGGTCGACTTCCGCCGGATCCGCGAGGTCGGCGAGCACCCGCTCGCCGAGCAGTTCCGCTACTGCGCCGTGCACCAGTTCGCGGTGGCCCGGGAGGACGGGCTGAGCTGGCTGCCGGCCGCCGAGGCCTCGCCCGCCGTCCGGGCGCTGCGCGCCGCGGCAGAGCGGGCCGACGGGCTGGTCGTCCAGTTCGCGCTCGACGCCATGGCCACCCCGCCGGCGCCCGACGCCCCGAACCACTGGCGGGTGCGCGGCACCGTCGCACCCTGGCACGCCGCCGAGTTGCGCAGCCACCCGGCGGGCCGCCTGCTGGCCCCGGACCCCGCAACGGATCTGACGCCCCACCACCTGACGGTCCGACTGGCCGACGGCACGGCCCAGTTCAACCTGATCTCCGCCATCCCACTGGCCGAACGCGCCGACTTGGTGCCCGTCGACTTCGGCGACCTGGAACTGCGCACCGCCTCGGGGGAGTTGATCGCCCGCCTGCCCGGCGACAAGTACCGCGACGACCGGACGGCCGGCCTGGTCACCGTCCCCACCGAGCCGGACGGCGCGGCGGCCGCCGACCGCGAACCGCTGCGCCTGGTCGGCGCCGGCTTCGCGCTCACCGAGCGCGAACTCCTCGTCCAGACCGACGAGGCGCTGCTGCTGCTCCACCACCGGGACACCGCACGCGAGCGCGACCACGCGGTCGAGCTGCCGATCCGCGCCTACTGGCGGGGCGCGCCGGCCGGCCCGCGCACCGTCCGGATCGGCCACCGGCCCAACCCCCGCAGCTGTGAACACCCTGACCCGCTCGGCCTGCGCGCGCCCGGCTCCGGCGACTGGGCCCCGCAGTGCGAGGTGCGCCTCGACCACCGCGGCCACGCCCGGGTGGCGGTCCGCGGCGAACACCCGGGCGGCTGCCTGCTCCTGCTCGGCCCGGACGACACGATCGCCGCCCGGGTGCTGCCCGACGACTGGCACCTGGACGAAGTCCCCGACGTCGAGGTGGACTTCGCGCTGCTGCACCGGGAGGTCTTCGCCTTCTACGAGCAGCTCTCCACCTTCATGACCGCCGAGGTGTTCAGCCTCGCCGACGAGTGCAAGGTGGCCGCCTACGCCGAGCTGATCTGGCAGATGTGCGACCCGCGCAACCGCCACCTGACCTACGCCATGCCGCCGGGCCGCGACCTCAGCGAGCCCAAGTCCCGGCTGCTGCTGGCCTACCTGCGCAACGTGCAGCGCCGCCGGCTGCCGGCGCCGGTGCCCGCCGTCGCACCGGTGCAGGCCGCGGTAGGAGTCGGGGCCGGGGCCGGGGTCGCGGCCGACCCGATCCGCACCCGCGGCAGGCTGTGGGCGGCGCTCAAGCAGGCCGCCGCCCTGGAGCTGACCGTGATGCTCCAGTACCTGTACGCGGCCTTCTCGCTGCCCGGCCACGCCGCCGGCCGCGAGCTGGTCCGGCGCGGGCGGTGGACGGAGCGCCAGCTCGCGCTGGCCTGCGGCGGCGGTGGGGCGGACACCGAGGACGGCATCCGGGGCGCGCTGTTCGCGGTGGCCCGCGAGGAGATGATCCACTTCCTGCTGGTGAACAACATCATCACCGCGATGGGGGAGCCGTTCCACCTGCCGGTGATCGACTTCGCCACCATCGGCGCCGAGTTGCCGGTGCCGCTGGACTTCGCGCTGGAGGGCCTGCACATCGGCAGCGTGCAGCGGTTCGTCGCGGTCGAGCGGCCGGAGCCCCCGGTGGCCGCGGGCCCGGTGGGCGGGGGCCCGGGCGCCGCGGGCCCGAGCGGCTGGGGATCGATCAGCGTGCTCTACGCGGCGATCCGGGACGGGCTGGAGCGGGTGCCGGAGCTCTTCCTGGTCGAACCGGGCCGGGGCGGCGGCGAACACCACCTGTTCCTGCGCGAGTCGGTCAACTCCGCCCACCCCGACTACCAGTTGGAGGTGGACGACCTGGCCGGCGCACTGGTCGCCGTCGACCTCATCACCGAGCAGGGCGAGGGCCGGGGGAGCGCCGCCGCCGGCCCGGAGGTCTCGCACTTCCAGACCTTCTGCCGGATCTCCGAGACGCTGAGCACCGAGCGGGTCAAGGGGCCGGCCGGCCTGCTGCTGCCCTGGGAGCCGGCCCACCCGGTGCTGCGCAACCCGACCCTGGACGGCGCGGACGGGGCCAAGGCCCGGGTAACCGACCCGGCCGCCCGGGAAGTGCTGCAACTCTTCAACCGCAGCTACCTGTTGATGACCCAGCTGATGGTCCAGCAGTTCGGCGAGGCACCGGACGGCAGCCTGCGCCGGTCCAAGCTGATGAACGCCGCGATCGACGTGATGGCGGGCCTGCTGCGCCCGCTGGCCGAACGGCTGGTGACCATGCCGTCCGGGCGGCCGGGCCGCACCGCCGGGCCGTCCTTCGAGCTGGAGACGGTGCCGGGCTTCGTGGCCCGCCCGGACGTGGCCCGCCGCTCGCTGGCGCTGCGCTTCGAGCACCTGGCCGCCGCGGCCCGGCGCTGCGAGGCGGCCCCGCCGCAGGTGGCCGAGCTGATGAGCTTCTACGCCGGGTACTTCCGGCGACAGGCCGAGTCCTTCCACGGTAGGTGAAGTGAGGAGCCCTCAGATGACCGCTCAGACCCACGAGGCGTACCAGACCGACGTACTGATCGTCGGCGCCGGCCCGGTCGGCCTGGCGCTGGCCCTGGACCTCGGCTACCGGGGGGTGGACTGCCTGGTGATCGACGCCTCCGACGGCGCCGTCAACCACCCCAAGGTGGGCACCGTCGGCCCGCGCTCGATGGAGCTGATGCGCCGTTGGGGGCTGGCCGAGCGGGTCCGCGCGGCCGGCTGGCCGGGGGACCACCCGCTGGACATCGCCTGGGTCACCGCGCTCGGCGGCCACGAGATCCACCGGCTGGACTTCGGCACCGCCGACACCAGGACGGCGCCGCCCTACACCCCGGAGCCCGAACAGGTCTGCCCGCAGCACTGGTTGATGCCGCTGCTGGCCGGGGCGGTCGGCAGCCACCCGGCGGGGCCGCTGCGCCGCCGGGTCCGGCTGGACTCCTTCACCGAGGAGGGCGACCGGGTCCGCGCCACCGCCACCGACCTGCGCGGCGGCGGCAAGGTGGCGATCACCGCCCGCTACCTGGTCGGCAGCGACGGCGCCTCCTCCACCGTGCGCAAGCACCTGGGGGTGGACTCCCCGCAGTACTTCACCACCCGGGTCTTCCGGAACATCCTGTTCCGTGCGCCCCGGCTGCGCGAGCAGCTCGGCGACCGCGCCGCCCTGGTCTTCTTCCTCACCCAGCCGCCGGGCCTGCGCTACCCGCTGCGCTCGATGGACGGCCGCGAGCTCTACCGGCTGACGGTGGCCCAGGACAGCCCGGCCCCCGCGCTCGACCTGGTCCGCTCGGCGATCGCCCTGGACACCCCGCTGGAACTGCTCTCGGAGAACGTCTGGCACCTGACCCACCGGGTGGCCGAACGCTTCCGGCAGAGCCGGGTGCTGCTGCTCGGCGACGCCGCGCACACCCTCTCCCCGTCCGGCGGCTTCGGCATGAACACCGGGCTGGCCGACGCGGCCGACCTCGGCTGGAAGCTGGCCGGCGAGCTGGCCGGCTGGGCTGGGCCGGGCCTGCTGGACAGCTACGACACCGAGCGCCGCCCGGTGGCCGAGCGCAGCCTCACCGAGGCCAACCGCAACCTGCGCCGCACGCTCGCCCGGGAGCTGCCGCCGGAGCTGGTGCTCGACTCGCCGGCCGGCGAACGGGCCCGGCGCAGGCTCGCCGAGGGGCTGGCCGGCAGCGAGGTGCGCGGCGAGTTCGACGCCCCCGACGTGCACTTCGGCTACCGCTACGCCTCCCCGCTGATCGTGCCGGACCCGGCCGCGCACGAGCACGAGCACGAGCCCGCCGGGCCCGCCGCCGACTGGCGCACCGTCCCGCTCCCCGGCGCCCGCGCCCCGCACGCCTGGCTGCCCGGCGGCGAGTCGGTGCTCGACCACTACGGCCCCGGCTACACCATGGTCGCCCAGGAGACCGTCGAACTCGACGGCACCGCAAGGGCGTTCGCCGAACGCCGGATCCCGTTCCAGGCCCTGCACACCGAGGTCTACCCGAGCCGCTACGTGCTGGTCCGCCCGGACGGCCACGTCGCCTGGCGCGGCGACCGGCTGCCCGCCGACCCCGGCGCGCTCGCCGACACCGTGCGCGGCGGTGCCCGGTGAACGAACGGCCCTCCGATGCCGCTGCCCCCGGTCCGGCTGGACTCCCCGGCTTCACCCCCGCCGAGGTCCCGGTCACCGACCCCTACCCGCACTACCACCGCTACCGCACGGCCGCCCCGGTCCACCTGGCCGCCGACGGCAGCTACTACGTCTTCGGCCACGCCGAGGTGGCCCAGGTGCTCTCCGGCCGCCGCGACTACGTGCGCGGCCCCGTCCCGGCCCGGATCCCGCAGGACTGCCCGCACCTGAGCCGCACCGTGGCCAACTGGATGGTCTTCATGGACCCGCCCGAGCACACCCGGGTCCGCGCCCTGGTCTCCCGCAGCTTCACCCCGCGCACCGTGCAGGCGCTGCGCCCGCGGATCCGCCGGATCGCCGCCCGGCTCGCCGAACAGCTGGCGGACACCCTCGCCGGGCACGGCGAGGCCGACCTGGTGGCCGGGTTCGCCGCGCCGCTGCCCGTGCTGGTGATCAGCGAACTGCTCGGGGTGCCCGAGCGGGACCGCGACTGGTTCCGGGCCCGCGCCCTCGACCTGGAGCAGGCGACCAGCTCCCGCACCGGCCGGCGGGCCGACGGCTTCGCCCTGGCCGAGGCGGCCGCCGGCGAACTGGACGCCTACTTCCGGGCCGAGCTGCGCCGCCCGGGCCGGGCCGACCGCGGCGACCTGATCGGCCTGATGCTCCGGCACGGCGCCGGGCTGTCCGAGGACACCCTGGTCGGCACCTGCGTGCACCTGCTGACGGCCGGTCACGAGACCACCACCAACCTGCTCGCCAAGGGCCTGCTGGCCCTGCTCGCCCACCCCGGGCAGCTGGCCGCGCTGCGCTCCGGCCTGCTGCCGCCCGCGGCCGCGGTGGAGGAGCTGGTCCGCTACGACCCGCCGGTGCAGATGATCACCCGGCGGGCCCGGGAGCGGGACGTGCTGGCCGGCCGCACCATTCCCGCCGGCAGCAAGCTGGTGCTGGTGCTCGGCTCGGCCAACCGCGACCCGGCCCACTTCCCGCACCCCGACCGGCTCGACCTGGCCCGCGACACCCACCGGCACTGCGGCTTCGGCACCGGCATCCACTACTGCGTGGGCGCCCCGCTGGCCCGGGCCGAGGCCGAACTCGGCCTAGCCGCCCTACTGGCCCGGATCCCGCGCCCCGCGCTGTCCACCCGGTCCGCCGAACCGCTCCGCTACGCCCGGGACTTGGTCTTCCACGGCCCGTCCAGGCTGATGCTGCAAGGAGACTGACGCCATGTCACGGACGAGCCACGACGTCGTGGTGGTCGGCGCCGGACCGACCGGGCTGGCGCTGGCGATCGGCCTGCGGCAGTACGGGCTCTCGGTGGCGGTGCTGGAGAAGGAGGACAGCTCCAAGCGGCAGCCGCGGGCCGGCGTGGTCTGGCAGCGGGCCCTGGAGGTGCTCGCCGACCTGGGCTGCGCGGAGCGCTTCCTGGCCCACGGAATCCCGCTGCACAGCTCGGAGTTGGTGGTCTCCGGCCGTCCGCTCGGGGTGCTCCGGATGGCCGTGCCCGGCACCCGGTTCCCGCACCCGCTCTCGATCGAGCAGGACGTGATGGAACGCCTGCTCGGCGAACGGCTGGTGGAGGTCGGCGGCGCGGTCGAGTGGTCCACCGAGGCGGTCGCCGTCCGGGTCGGCCCGGGCGGCGCCGAGGTCGACGCCCGCGGACCGGACGGCGCGCCGCGCACCCTGCGCTGCGCCTGGGTGGTCGGCTGCGAGGGTGCGCACAGCCTGGTCCGCAAGGCGCTCGGCGTGCCGTTCGACGGCGGCCCGCGCCCCAACCTCCAGGTGGTGCAGCTGAACGCCCGCGCCGAGTGGCCGTTCCCGGAGAAGCCCGGCCACTCCTACCTGTTCCTGGAGCGCGGCATGTCGGCCGGCGCCGCCCCGCGCCCCGGCGGCGGCTACCGGTTCTACGGCTTCACCGCCGACCCGGACCAGCGCCCGCTGGCCCCGCCCAGCGTGGACGAGATGCGCGACTACCTGGTCCGCGTCTCGCACGCCCCTCGGCTGCGGCTCACCCCGACCGACCCGCCGTGGAGCAACCGGGCCCGGTTCCAGGACCGGTTCGCCCGCACCCTGCGCTCCGGGCGGGGGCTGCTCGCCGGGGACAGCGCCCACCTGTGGGCGCCGGTCTCCGCGCACGGCCTGAACACCGGGCTGCGCGGCGCGCACAACCTGGCCTGGAAGCTGGCCGGCGTGCAACTGGGCTGGGCCCGCCAGGAGTTGCTGGATACCTACGCGAGCGAGCAGCGGCTGACCGCGCTGCGGGTGCTGCGGATGACCCGGCGGGACCGGCTGGAGCTGCCCGCGACCCGGTTCACCATGCTCTCGATGCGGCTGATCGGCGGGCGGCTGGTGAGCGGTCGGCGCAGCGCCGGCCGGATCCGCAGCCGGCTCAGCGACCTCGACCAGCACCACCGGGAGAGCGCGCTCTCGGTCGGCGCGGCCGGCGGCGACCGGCTGCCCGACCTGCCGGTCTGGTGCCGGGGCCGCTGGCGGCGGCTGCACGAACTGCTCGACTACCAGCGGTGGACGCTGCTGCGGGTGACCGGTTCGGACCGGGCCGACCGCCAGTTGGAGCGGCTGCTGGCCGCCTTCCCGGTCCCGGTGCGGGTGCACACCCTGCTGCCCTCACTGGGCCACGAGCACCTGCTGCCGGCGGACTCGCTGGTACTGGTCCGCCCGGACTCCCACATCGCGCTGGCCGCCCACCACCCCGAGGAGGTGGCGGCCTACCTGGCCCGCTGGTTCGTCCGCCGCTGAGCCGGTGTCAGCGGCCCGCCCGGGCTGATTCCCGCCCGCGGAGTGAAAGACAGCACAGCGGTCCCCTCTCCCGTCGCCCTCCCGGACCGTGGCATGATGAGGCCACTGCACGAAGCAGTGACGTTCAGCGCACTCCGGGGTCGGTGAAACTCCGAACCGGCGGTTACAGTCCGCGACCCGTCCGCAAGCCAGCGGCCGGTTGACCAGGTGAAATTCCTGGACCGACGGTTAAAGTCCGGATGGGAGGCGTGCGCGACGGGTTCGACGGCAGTACCACGGTCCTCTTCCCGGGGAGCCGTGCGCGGTGTCGCAGCCGGGTTCTGGCCCGGACGCAGGGCACCGCTCTGTCCTCGGCGTACCCGTGATCCGCCTTCCTTCGCCATACCCCGGACCGCGCTCCAAGCGCGAGGAGAACCGGGTGTTCACCGGCATCATCGAAGAGCTCGGCGAGGTCGTCTCCATCGAGGAGTACGGTGATTCCTCGCGCATCCGCCTGCGCGGCCCGCTGGTCCGCACCGGCGCCCGGCACGGCGACTCCATCGCGGTCAACGGCGTCTGCCTCACCGTGGTCGACACCGCCGAACAACTGGCCGAGCAGAACGGCGAGTTCAGCGCCGACGTGATGGCCGAGACGCTCACCCGGTCGAGCCTGGGCGCACTTCGGGCCGGCTCCCCGGTCAACCTGGAGCGGGCCATGGCGCTCGGCGCCCGGCTCGGCGGCCACCTGGTCCAGGGCCACGTGGACGCCACCGGCGAACTCCTCTCCCGGGCCCCGGGCGAGCTCGACGCCGACGGCCGCCCGCGCTGGGAGGTGCTGCGCTTCTCGCTGCCCGCGGACATCGCCCGCTACCTGGTGGACAAGGGCTCGATCACGGTCGACGGGATCAGCCTCACCGTGGTCCAGGCCGGCGACGACTGGTTCAGCGTCAGCCTGATCCCGGCCACCCTGGCGCTCACCACGCTGGGCGCCAAGCAGGTCGGCGAGCCGGTCAACCTGGAGGTGGACGTGCTCGCCAAGTACGTCGAGCGGCTGCTGGACGCCCGTGCGATCGCCGGTGACGCGTCATGAGCTGGCTGGACTGGCTGAACCACGACGCCTTCGGCCTGTTCCACCAGGAGTTCAAGTGGAACGACGTGCTGGGCAACCTGCTCGGCCTGGCCGCCCTGGCCCTCGGCTGGCGCCGCTCGATCGTCAGCTGGCCGGTCCAGCTGCTCTCCGGCCTGGTGCTGATCAGCGCCAACTACTCGGCCCACCTGTCCGGCGGCGTCGGCAAGCAGCTCGTGGTGATCGCCGCCTCGATCTGGGGCTGGAACCGCTGGCAGCGCGGCCTGCGCCGGGACGGTGACATCCGGATCCGGTTCGCCACCTGGACCGAGCGCGGCCTGCTGGTGCTCGGCACCGCCGTGGCCACCACCGCCGTCGCCCTGGTCTTCCAGCACTGGAACCTCTCCTGGTCGCCCTGGGCCGACGCCTACATCTTCGTCGGCACGCTGGCCGCGATGGTCGCCCAGGCCCGCGGCTGGGTGGAGTTCTGGTTCGCCTGGATCGCGGTGGACCTGGTCGGCGTCCCGCTCGCCTTCACCAGCGGACTGCCGTTCTCCGGCCTGGTCTACGTCGTCTACTTCGTCCTGGTGCTGCTCGGCCTGCGCTCCTGGTGGCAGCGCACCCTGATCCCCACCCCCGCCCCCACCCTGCAGGGAGTCACGGCATGACCGCCGACACGCACACCACGGACCTCACCCTCGACCCGGTCGAGCGGGCCATCGCCGACATCGCGGCCGGCCGCGCCGTGGTCGTGGTGGACGACGAGGACCGCGAGAACGAGGGCGACCTGATCTTCGCGGCCACCGCCGCCACCCCCGAACTGCTCGCCTTCACCATCCGCCACACCTCCGGCGTGATCTGCGTGCCGGTCACCCACGCCGACGCGGACCGGCTCGGCCTGCCGCCGATGACCCGGGTCAACGAGGACCGCAAGGGCACCGCGTACACCGTCTCGGTGGACGCCCGGGACGTGGAGGCCACCGGCATCTCCGCGGTCGACCGCGCGCTCACCATCCGGCTGCTCGGCGAACCCGTCTCCACCGCCGCGGACTTCACCCGCCCTGGCCACGTCTTCCCGCTGCGCGCGGCGGACGGCGGGGTGCTGGCCCGCCCGGGCCACACCGAGGCCGGGGTGGACCTGGCGCGGCTGGCCGGCCTGCCGGCGGCCGCCGCGATCTGCGAGGTGGTCAACGACGACGGCACCATGGCCCGGCTGCCCGAGCTGGTCCCGTTCGCCCGCGAGCACGGCCTGTCGATCATCTCGATCGAGGACCTGATCGCCTACCGCCGCCGCACCGAGTCCCAGGTCGAGCGGGTGGCCGTGACCTCGCTGCCGACCGAGCACGGCGACTTCACCGCCGTCGGCTACCGGGACGTGCTGACCGGCGCCGAGCACGTCGCCCTGGTGGCCGGCGGGCTGGACGGCGAAGGCCGGCTGCCGGACGGCGAGGAGGTGCTGGTCCGGCTGCACTCCGAGTGCCTGACCGGCGACGTGCTCGGCTCGCTGCGCTGCGACTGCGGCCCGCAGCTGCAGGCCTCGCTGGCCCAGGTGGCCGCGGCCGGCCGCGGCGTGGTGGTCTACCTGCGCGGCCACGAGGGCCGGGGCATCGGCCTGGGCCACAAGCTGCGCGCCTACCAGCTGCAGGAGCAGGGCCGGGACACCGTGGACGCCAACCTGGAGCTCGGCCTGCCGGCCGACGCCCGCGACTACAGCACCGGCGCGCAGATCCTCACCGACCTCGGGGTGCGCTCGCTCACCCTGCTGACCAACAACCCCGACAAGCTGGCCGCGCTCACCGAGCACGGCCTCAAGGTCGGCGGGCGGGAGCCGATCCCGGTGCAGGCCGGCCGGCACAACCTGCGCTACCTGCTCACCAAGCGCGACCGGATGGGCCACGACCTGCCGTGGCTCGTCGGCTGAACCACCGTCACGTCCCGCCCCCAGCTGAACCCCTTACCGAGGAGAAGACATGGCCGGTCACGGCGCCCCCGTACTGACCGTCGAGAACGCCCACGACCTGCGGGTCGCCGTGGTCGCGGCCCAGTGGCACACCCAGGTGATGGACGGCCTGCTGAACGGCGCCGAGCGCGCCCTCAAGGAGCTCGGCATCGCCGGGCCGACCGTGCTGCGGGTGCCCGGCACCTTCGAGCTGCCGGTCGCCGCGGCCCGCCTCGCCGAGGCCGGTTACGACGCGGTGATCGCGCTCGGCGTGGTCATCCGCGGCGGCACCCCGCACTTCGACTACGTCTGCCAGGCCGCCACCGTCGGCCTCACCGAGGTCTCGGTGCGCACCGGCGTGCCGGTCGGCTTCGGCGTGCTGACCTGCGACAACGAGGAGCAGGCGATCGACCGCGCGGGCCTGCCCGGCTCCGCCGAGGACAAGGGCCACGAGGCGGTCACCGCCGCCGTCGCCACCGCCGCCGCGCTGCGCACGCTGACCCGCTGACCGCACCGGCCCGGCCGCCGTGTCCAACTGCGGCGGCTGGCGCCGGACGTCCACCGCGGTGTCCACTGGCCGGGATGCGGCCGAACCGTTCGGCCGGACCCCGTAAGGTGTGACCCATCATGGCTTCGAAGACATTCGAGGAGCTCTTCGCCGAGCTCCAGCAGAAGGCCGCCACCGGCGACCCCGCGTCCTCCCGCACCGCCCAGCTCGTCGAGCAGGGCGTCCATGCGATCGGCAAGAAGGTCGTGGAGGAGGCGGCCGAGGTCTGGATGGCCGCCGAGTTCCAGACCAAGGAGCAGACCGCCGAGGAGATCTCGCAGCTGCTGTACCACCTCCAGGTGATGATGGTCGCGCGCGGGCTGACGCTCGACGACGTCTACGCCTACCTCTGACCCAGACCCGTTCCCCCGTCCACGCCACGCACCGGCACCCAACGAAGGATCTTGCCCCCATGCTGCGCATCGCCCTCCCCAACAAGGGTTCGCTCTCGGGTCCCGCGGCGGAGATGCTCCATGAGGCCGGCTACCGCCAGCGCAAGGACCCGAAGGAACTGGTCCTGGTCGACCCCGAGAACCAGGTCGAGTTCTTCTTCCTGCGCCCGCGCGACATCGCGGTCTACGTCGGCTCCGGCCGGCTCGACGTCGGCCTGACCGGCCGCGACCTGCTGCTGGACTCCAACGCCGACGCCGACGAGGTGCTCGCGCTCGGCTTCGCCGGCTCCACCTTCCGGTTCGCCGGCCCGGCCGGCTCGCCGAAGGACGTGCACGGTCTCCAGGGCATGCGGATCGCCACCTCGTACACCGGCCTGGTCACCCAGCACCTGGCCGAGCACGGCGTGCAGGCCACCGTCACCAAGCTGGACGGCGCGGTGGAGACCGCGGTGCAGCTCGGCGTCGCCGACGTGATCGCCGACGTGGTGGAGACCGGCACCAGCCTGCGCAACGCCGGTCTGGAGGTCTTCGGCGAGCCGATCCTGGTCTCCGACGCGGTGGTCATCCGGCCCAAGGGCGCCGGCGACGACCCGGCGGTGGAGCAGTTCCTGCGCCGTCTGCAGGGCGTCCTGGTGGCCCGCCGCTACGTGCTGATGGACTACGACATCCGGGCCGAGAAGGTGACCGACGCGGTCGCCCTGACCCCGGGTCTGGAGTCGCCCACGGTCTCGCCGCTGCACACCGAGGGCTGGGTCGCGGTCCGCTCGATGGTGCTCCGCAAGGAGGCCCAGAAGATCATGGACGACCTCTGGGCGATCGGCGCCCGCGGCGTCCTGGTCACCAACATCCACGCCTGCCGCCTCTAGTACCTGCCTGGAGCACCAGCACCATGACCGGCCCCGTACCGCCGAACCCGCCAGCCCTGCCCGTCACCTGGCGGCCGCGCCGCAACCGCGCGGTGCTGCTGGCGGCGAGCGCGCTGCTCGCGGCGGTCTTCGTCGGCATGGCGCTGGTGCTCCCGCCCAGTTGGCAGTTGAACGACCGGATCATGCTGCTCTGCCTCGGCGCGGTCTTCTCCGGGGTCGGCCTGATGCTGGCCCGCCCCCGGGTGGTGGCCGACCCGGAGGGCGTGCTGGTGGTCAACCTGGTGCGCTCGCGCCGACTGCACTGGGCCGAGATCGTGCGGGTGAACCTCCGTCAGGGCGACCCCTGGGTCACCCTGGACCTGGCCGACGGCACCTCGCTGGCCGCCATGGGCATCCAGCCCAGCGGCGGCCGCGACCAGGCCGTGCGGGCCGCGCTGCAACTGCGCGACCTGGCCGACGAGCGCGGCGCGACCAGCGAGCCGGCCACCGCCTAGCGGCGGGCCTGAGCGGTCGCGGGGATTCGAACAGGTATCGTCTAGGCTGGTAAAGCCGGGGCAAAACCTCTCGCCCCCGTCCCCTGCCTACCCGGGGACCCGAAGCCCGCGACCTGAGGAGTGACTCCCTCCCTCGATGGACGATCCGTCCGGTAGTACCGACGCCGCCGTGCCCACACCAGTGACCACCGGGCAGGCGGCGCTGTGACCACCGCCTGGCTGCTGCTCGCCGCGGCCCTGCTGCTCATCCTCGCCAACGGCCTCTTCGTCGCCGCCGAGTTCTCCTTCGTCACCGTGGACCGGGGCGCGGTGGACCGCGCGGCCCGCGACGGCGACCGGCGCGCCCACGGCCTGCGGCAGGCGCTGCGCTCGCTCTCCTTCCAACTCTCCGGCGCCCAGCTCGGCATCACCATCACCTCGCTGGTGGTCGGCATGCTCGCCGAGCCGGCCCTCGCCGTGCTGCTCACCTCGCCGCTCACCGACCTCGACCTGTCCGAGGGCACGGCCCGGGGCCTGTCCGCCGTGGTCGGCATGCTGGTGGCCACCGTGCTGCAGATGGTGATCGGCGAACTGGTGCCGAAGAACTGGGCGATCTCCCGCCCGCTCCAGGTGGCCCGCGCGGTCGCCGCCCCGCAGCGGCTGTTCAGCGCCGCCTGCGGCCCGCTGATCCGGGTGCTCAACGGCTGCGCCAACCGGCTGGTCCGGGCGCTCGGGGTCGAGCCGACCGAGGAGCTGGAGCACGCCCGCACCCCGGACGAACTCGCCTTCCTGGCCCGGCACTCGGCCCAGGCCGGGGCGATGGAGCAGGACGCGGCGCTGCTCTTCGTGCGCACCCTGAACCTGGGCGGGCTGACCGCCGAGTCGGTGATGACCCCCCGGGTGGAGGTGGCCGCGCTCGGCCAGGACGCCACCGCGGCGGACGTGGTCAACCTGACCCGGGCCACCGGCTTCTCCCGCTTCCCGGTCTACCGGGACAGCCTGGACGACATCACCGGCACGGTCACCCTGAAGGACGCCCTCGGGGTCCGCGCCGACCTGCGCGCCGAGGTGACGGTGGGTCGGCTCGCCGCCGACCCGCTGCTGGTGCCCGAGACGCTCTCGGCCGAGCAGCTGCTGGAGCAGCTGAGGCGCCGTCAGCCGATGGCGATCGTGATCGACGAGTACGGCGGCACGGCCGGGGTGGCCACCCTGGAGGACATCGTCGAGGAGATCGTCGGCGAGGTGCGCGACGAGCACGACCCGGGGGAGAGCCCCGAACTGCTCGCCGTCCCACCGGTGGCCGGCCACCCGGCCTGGCTGGCCGACGGCCGGGCCCGGATCGACCAGCTGGCCGGCATCGGCCTGCACGCCCCGCACGGCCCCTACGAGACGCTGGCCGGCCTGCTCGCCGACCTGCTCGGCCGGATCCCGGAGCGCGGCGACACCGCGACCCTGCCCGGCTGGGAGCTCACCGTGCAGGGCGTCGACCGGCACCGCACCACCAGCGTCCGGCTGGTCCACCTGGGAGAGACGGCATGATCGCGTTCCAGCTCTTCGCGGCCGTCCTGCTGCTGCTCGGCAACGCCTACTTCGTCGGCGCCGAGTTCGCGGTGATCTCGGTGCGGCGCAGCCAGCTCGAACCGCTGGCCGAGGCGGGCGACCGCCGGGCCGGCACGGTGCTGCGCGCGCTCTCCGACGTCTCGGCGATGCTGGCCGCCGCCCAGCTCGGCATCACCGTCTGCTCGCTGCTGCTCGGCGCGCTGGCCGAGCCGACCATCGCCGAGCTGCTCTCCGGCCCGTTCCACGCGGCCGGCATGTCGGCCGGGGTGGAGCACCTGGTCTCCTACCTGCTGGCGCTGGCCCTGGTGGTCTTCCTGCACATGGTGATCGGCGAGATGGTGCCGAAGAACGTGGCGCTGGCCGCGCCGGACAAGGCCGCGCTGTGGCTCGGCCCGCCGCTGGCCCGGCTGGCCCGGCTGCTCGGCCCGGTGATCCGGTTCCTCAACGCCTTCGCCAACCTGGTGCTGCGGCTGTTCAAGGTGGCGCCGAAGTCCGAGGTGGAGTCGGTGGTGACCGACGAGCAGCTGCTCTGGATCCTGGCCGAGTCGCGGGCCGCCGGCCTGCTCGCCGAGGCCGAGCGGGAGCGGCTGGAGGACGCCCTGGAGCTGGGCCACCGCCCGGTCCGCGAGGTGCTGCTGCCGATGGACCGGCTGGTCACCGTGGACACCGCGGTGACGGCCCGGCAGATCGAGGAGCGGGCGCTGGCCACCGGCTTCTCCCGCTTCCCGGTGCTCGGGCCGGACGGCGCGATCCTCGGCTACCTGCACCTCAAGGACGTGCTGGAGGCCGAGGACCCGGACGCGCCGCTGCCGGTGCGGCTGTGGCGCCCGGTCACCGTGGTGCCCGAGTCGCTGCCGCTGGACGACGCGCTGACCGCGATGCGGCGGGCCGCCGCGCACCTGGCGGCGGTCACCGACCCGGCCGGGCGCACGCTGGGCCTGGTCACCCTGGAGGACGTGCTGGAGGAGCTGGTCGGCGAGATGCACGACCCGGACCACGTGCGCCGGGCCGCCTGACGATCGGCAGCCCACTGGTCGACGGCGCCGGTCAGCCCGCGCCGTCGATCAGCTCGCCGTAGGCCTGCACCAGGTCGGGCAGCCGCAGGGTGGCCAGGTCCTCCCGGCTGGGCAGCTCGCGGGACTGCGAGAGCCGCAGGTCCCGGTAGGCGCAGGACTTCTCGTAGAGGGTTCTGATGAACCGTCCGTTGCCCAGGTCGTCGATCCAGCCCTCGGCCACCACGTGGGCGCAGATGCTGGCCAGTTCGTCGGCGGCGTCCTCGTCCCAGCCGTCGCCGTCCCGGGCGGCCAGCGCGCTGCCGATCGCGGTCAGCTCGGCGGGGCGGTAGCTGGGGAAGTCCACCCGGGTGGTGAAACGGGAGTTGAGGCCCGGGTTGGCGGCCAGCAGGCGGTTCATCCCCTCCGGGTAGCCGGCCAGGATCACCACCAGCCGGTCCCGGTTGTCCTCGGCCCGCTTGAGCAGCACCTGCAGCGCCTCGTCGCCGTACGCGTCGCCCTTGCTGTAGCCGGAGTTGGCCAGGCTGTAGGCCTCGTCGATGAAGAGCACGCCGTCCAGCGCGGAGTCGATCAGCTCGTTCGCCTTGACCGCGGTCTGGCCGAGGAACTCGCCCACCAGGTCGGCCCGCTGGGCCTCCACCAGGTGGTCGCCGGAGAGCAGGCCGAGGGCGTGGAAGACCTGGCCGAGGATCCGGGCCACCGTGGTCTTGCCGGTGCCGGAGGGGCCGGAGAAGACGAAGTGCCGCTTGGGCGGCTGCACCGGCAGGCCCTGCTCGGCGCGCAGCCCGGCCATCCGCAGCTGGGCCGAGAGCGCCCGCACCTGGCGCTTGACCGGGTCCAGTCCGACCATCTGCTCCAGCGCCCCCAGTGCCGCCTCCAGGCGCTGCTGGGTGGCCGCGGGGGCGGGCGCCGACAGGGCGGTCGGGCCGTCCTGACGGACCGTCGGCGCGGACGGCGGCCCGGCCGGCGGCTGGGGGAGGGCCGGATCGCCCTCGCGCGGGCCCTCGCCGGAGCGCTCGGCCAGCGGCAGCGGTCCGTCGACGCGCGGTCCGTCGGCGTAGGGCCCGTCGGCGTACGGCCCGGTGGCGAGCGGGCCGCCGGCGAGCAGGTTCTCGGCGAACGGGCCCTCGGTGAGCGGGCCGCCCGGCAGGCTCTCGGCGGGCGTGGGCGGGCCCAGGTCGATGGGGGCCGGACCGGGGCCGGCGATCAGGTCCAGCGCGATCGAGTCGGCCGCCTCGGCCGGACCGAACGCGGGCAGCTCCTCCAGCAGGCCGAGCCCGTCCTCGGCGGCGATCGCGGCGAGCCGGGCGGCGGTGTCCATGAACGCCGGGTCGGCCCGGTGCACCGAGCGGTAGAGCGGCAGCGCGGCGGCGCTGCGCCCCGCGCCCTCGTAGGCCCGGGCCAGCCAGTAGCGCAGCTCCTTGCGCTGCGGCTGCTCGGAGCGGCAGCGGGCCAGCGAGGCGGCGAGCGGGGCCTGGGCCTGGGCGCACATGTCCAGCCGGACCCGGGCCATGCCGCCGAACAGGCCGGCCTCGATGCCGAGCAGGTGGTCGTCGAGCAGCTGGTCGGTGTCCCGGATCAGCTGCTCCCAGTCCTTGAGCAGGTAGGAGCGGCAGGCGTGCAGGAAGCGCACCGAGGGGTCCTGCTCGACCGGCGGGCACTGGGTCAGCGCCCGGTCGAGCTCGGGCAGGTGGCGCCCGTCCAGCCAGTGCGAGGCGTGCGCCAGGGCCAGGTCGCGCTCGTCCTCCAGCACGGGCTGGACCCACCAGCCGAGCCAGTACCAGGAGCTGAGCGGACGGTGGTGGCGGCTGCGCTGCTCGCCGAAACGTTTCTTGTTGCGGTGCATCGCGAGCAGCGCGCCGGAGGTGTCGCAGCGCAGCGCGTGCAGGCCGAGCCAGGCGTCGGCCATCCCGGGGTCGAGCCGCACGGCCGTGCGGAACTCCTCCTCGGCCCGGGCGTAGGCGCCGGCCGTGTAGGCGTCCATGGCCCGTAGCCAGGCACGGTCGGCCGGGCCCTGCGGTCCGGCGCCCAAGTTGTCACCGATGATCACTCACGCCCCCCGTGGTGTGCACCGAGGCCCGGTCGTCGGCGAGCCAGCGCCGTGCACCCGGGACGCTGCCTTGCGCCTGTCGGAAATCGTACCCGGGCGGAGCTGATCCGGGAGCAGGTCGGGCGCGGCCAAATCACGCTGCGTGGAAGACCGTTGGTGTGCCGACGGTTCGTCAGGGGCCCGGGGAAGGCAAACGGCACCTCCGGCTCACGGGGGAACAAGCCGGAGGTGCCGCGTCTAGTTGCGAGCTCAACTACTCTCGCTGAGAGGAAAATCTAGTTCCTGTCCGGCGCCCGGTCAAGCGACCGCTTAGTGCCCTGGTCGGCCGGTGCGACCGTCCACTCTGAGCTGTGCGAACGGGCGGCTCGGGTCGGCCGCGAAGTGCGCCGCCTCGGCCGCCGACCAGTGCTCCCAGAAGGCGGTGAGCTCCGGACCGTCCCGGCGCAGCCCGCGCTCGCGGGCCTCGGCGGCCGGCAGTTCCATCCAGACCAGCGCCGCGAGCGCCGGCCGCACCGCCCGCCGCCCGGCACCCACCCCCTCCAGGAGCACCACGGGCGCGGGCGGGATCTCGCGCGCCCCTCGGAAGCGCTGGGCCACCCAGTCGTACGCCTCGAACCGGGCCGGCTCACCGCGTTCCAACGGGTCCAGCACCCACTCGCGCAGCCGCCCGACCCACCCGAAGAACTCCGCGTGCGTCGCCAGGTCGTCCAGGTGCACCACCGGCGCGCCGCCCAGGGCGGCCGCCAGCCGCCCGGCGAAGGTGGTCTTGCCGGAGCCGGCGTGGCCGTCCACGGCGACCAGCCGCACCGGGCCCAGCGAGGGCGGCAGGGCGAGGAGTTCGGAGGCCAACGGACCGAGCGGGTCGGCGGGGTTCGGATCGGACACGAGCCGTCACCTTAGACCCTCCGGCCGCCGGCGGGTCCACGCCCGCTGACCAGCGCAAGTCCTGGGTCGTGACGAACGGCGCGCCATGCGGCATACTCGCCTGGCCATGCCTGTGAACGCCCGTTCACCGCGATCCGGTCGCGGGCGAGACCACCACCGTCGCACCGGTCATCCCGGGGCCCGTCCGAGGAGGCGACCACCCTCATGAACGCCGCATCCGCCAAGCCCGTGGAGCGTCAGCTGCCCACCGAGGAGGCCCGCGAGCTGCTCACCCTCACCCGTGAGCTGGTCGCCCGCGAGCTCCAGCCCCGGGCCGCCGAGGACGAGGCCGCCGGCCGCTTCCCCCGCGACGTGTTCGCCACCCTGGGCGAGGCCGGCCTGCTCTCGCTGCCCTACCCCGAGCAGTTCGGCGGCGGCGACCAGCCCTACGAGGTCTACCTCCAGGTGCTGGAGGAGCTGGCCGCCGGCTGGCTCGCGGTCGGCCTCGGGGTCAGCGTGCACACCCTGTCCTGCCACGCCCTAGCCGGCTTCGGCACCGACGAGCAGCGCGCGGCCTGGCTGCCCGGCATGCTCTCCGGCGCCCAGCTCGGCGCCTACTGCCTCTCCGAGCCGCAGGCCGGCTCGGACGCCGCCTCGCTGCGCACCCGCGCCGAGTCGACCGCCGACGGCTACGTGATCCGCGGCACCAAGGCCTGGATCACCCACGGCGGCAAGGCCGACTTCTACAGCGCGATCGTGCGCACCGGGGAGGACGGCCCGCGCGGCATAAGCTGCCTGCTGGTCCCCGGCGACGCCGCCAACCTCTCGGCCGCCCCGCCGGAGCACAAGATGGGCATGAACAGCTCGCCCACCGCGCAACTGCACTTCGACGGCGTCGAGGTGGACCGCGAGCGGCTGATCGGCGAACTCGGCCAGGGCTTCCAGATCGCGCTGGCCGCGCTGGACTCCGGCCGGCTCGGCATCGCCGCCTGCGCGATCGGCGTGGCCCAGGCCGCGCTCGACCTGGCGGTGGAGTACGCCGGCACCCGCAAGCAGTTCGGCCGCCCGATCGCCGACTTCCAGGGCCTGTCCTTCATGCTCGCCGACATGGCCACCCAGATCGAGGCCGGCCGCGCGCTCTACCTGTCCGCCGCCCGCCGCAAGGACGCCGGCCTGGCGTTCTCCAAGCAGGCCGCGATGGCCAAGCTGTTCTGCACCGACACCGCGATGAAGGTCACCACCGACGCGGTCCAGGTGCTCGGCGGCTACGGCTACACCCAGGACTTCCCCGCCGAGCGCTACATGCGCGAGGCCAAGGTGCTGCAGATCGTCGAGGGCACCAACCAGATCCAGCGGCTGGTGATCGGCCGCCACCTGACCCGGGTCTGAGCCCCGGAGAAACGCAGGGCCGGCCCGCGGGCCGGCCCTGCGTCGTTGCTCGGCCGGGCCGGGCCGGCCCGGCCCCGCTCAGCGGTGGGCCACGGCCGCCCGGGGCGCCTGGCGCATCTGCGGCACCCGGTGCGCGAGCTTGGCGCCGCCCGGACCGTCGGCGTGCGAGAACGGCTGGGTGCGCCAGTCGAGTTGGGCGGGCAGCGTGAGCAGCGCGGCCAGCGGGCCGGCCTGCTCGTCGGCGTCGGGCAGCACCTGGGCCAGTTCGTCGGTCGGCACCCCGGACCCCGGGCAGAGCGCCGGGGAGAACGGGTGCCAGGCCTGCCGGAGCACCGCGTGCTGCGGCAGCTGCTCCTCGTCGCCGACCAGCGCGATCGCACGGTGGCACTCCGGGCAGTCCACCCGGACGATCTCCCAGGTCTCCGGCTCGCCCGGGTCGGCCCCCGGGGCGCGGTCGAGACCCGGGACGAGATACTCGCCCTCGGTGTCCTCGAAATCTTCGGCGCGCGGCGCGCGCGGTTCGGTGGAAGGCATCATTTCCCCCTGGGACTGGGGCCCTGTAATCCCCTGGAACGGGGCTACCGAGTGGGCCTGAATGGGGTCCTACGGACAGGGCCGGGCCGACGCGGCCGGGGCCAACACGAGCACTTCCCGCTGACGGACCCTCATAACCCTGCAGGTGGCCGCAGGGTGATGCACCGGAGTGTGGCCTTCGCCACATTCCGTAGGCATGTGCCGCGGGCGAGCTCCGGCCGACGTGACGGGCGTCCGGAGCCCAGGCGTCGGGTAGGTTTACTCCTCGTGGAGGATCTCGACCAGCGCATCGTTCAGCTCCTCGTCCAGGACGGGCGGATGAGCTACACCGACCTGGGCAAGGCCACCGGCCTGTCCACCTCGGCCGTCCACCAGCGGGTCCGCCGGCTGGAGCAGCGCGGGGTGATCCGCGGCTACTCGGCGCTCATCAACCCGGACGCGGTCAACCTCGCGCTCACCGCCTTCATCTCGGTCAAACCCTTCGACCCGAGCGCCCCCGACGACGTGCCGGAGCGCCTCGCCGGGCTGCCCGAGATCGAGGCCTGCCACAGCGTCGCGGGCGACGAGAACTACATCCTCAAGGTGCGGGTCGGCGCCCCCGGCGACCTGGAGGACCTGCTCGCCCGCATCCGCAGCGCGGCCGGCGTCTCCACCCGCACCACCGTGGTGCTCTCCACCCCCTACGAGGCCCGCCCGCCCAAGCTGTAGGCCCCCTGTCCCATACCGGGACAACCCGGGTGCAGACTGCGGGAGCTTAAGTCGATCGGGGGGCGGCGTCGCGGGCCGATGGCTCTCGCCTGGACGGCTTCTCCTCGGTCGCCAATGCTCCGCATGGACTCCCTCGTCGGCACCGCCCAGACTCGGCCCTCGACCCGCTCCTTCACCCACCCCCCGATCGACTTAAGCTCCTGCCATGACCGAACGCACCCCCCGCACCGTGCTGCTGCGCGGCGGCAACGTCTACAGCCCGGCCGACCCCTTCGCCACCGCGATGCTGATCGAGGGCGAGCACGTCGCCTGGGTCGGCAGCGAGGGCGCCGCCGACGCCTACGCGGCGGTCGCCGACGAGGTGGTCGAGCTGGACGGTGCGCTGGTCACCCCGGCCTTCGTGGACGCCCACGTGCACGCCACCTCGGCCGGCCTCGCCCTCACCGGCCTGGACCTGACCGGCTGCCCCTCGCTGGCCGAGGCGCTGCGCCGGGTCGCCGAGTTCTCCGCCGCCACCGACGGCGTGCTGATCGGCCACGGCTGGGACGAGACCGGCTGGCCCGAGGGCCGCCCGCCGACCCTCGCCGAGCTGGACGCGGCAGCCGCCGGCGCCCCGCTCTACCTGTCCCGCACCGACGTGCACTCCGCGCTCGCCACCAGCGCGCTGCGCGCCGCCACCCCGGGCCTGGCCGACCTGCCGGGCCACCACCCGGACGGCCCGCTCACCCGGGACGCCCACCACGCCGTCCGCAAGGCCGCGTTGGCCCACCTCACCGACGAGCAGCGGCGCACCGCCCAACGCGCCACCCTGCGGCACGCCGCGAGCCTGGGCATCGCCGCGCTGCACGAGTGCGCCGGCCCGGAGATCTCCTCCGCCGCCGACCTGGCCGCCCTGCTGGAGCTGGCCGCCGCCGAGGACGGCCCCGAGGTATTCGGCTACTGGGGCGAGCTCGGCGGCGTCGAGCGGGCCCGCGAGCTCGGCGCGGTCGGCGCCGGCGGCGACCTCTTCGTGGACGGCGCCCTCGGCTCGCACACCGCCTGCCTGCGCGCCCCGTACCAGGACGCCCCAGCCGGCGATGAGGGGGCCACGGGAGCCGCGTACCTGACGGCCGATCAGGTCGCCGAGCACGTCGCGGCCTGCACCGAGGCGGGCCTCCAGGCGGGCTTCCACGCGATCGGCGACGCCGCGCTGGACGCGGTGCTGGCGGGCGTGCGGGCCGCCGCCGACCGGGTCGGCCTGCCCGCCGTCAAGGCGCTGCGGCACCGGGTGGAGCACGCCGAGGCGCTGGACGAGAAGGCGATCGCCGCCTTCGTCGAGCTCGGCCTGACCGCCTCCGTGCAGCCCGCCTTCGACGCGGCCTGGGGCGGCCCGGACGGCATGTACGCGGCTCGGCTCGGCGCCGAGCGGGCGGCCGGCCTCAACCCGTTCGCCGCCCTGCTGCGGGCCGGCGTGCCGCTGGCCTTCGGCTCCGACGCCCCGGTCACCCCGCTCGACCCCTGGGGCACGGTGCGCGCCGCCGCCTTCCACCGCACCCCCGAGCACCGGATCTCGGTGCGCGCGGCCTTCGCCGCGCACACCCGCGGCGGCTGGCGGGCGCTCGGCCGCGACCAGGAGGGCGTGCTGGTGCCCGGCGCCCCGGCGAGTTACGCGGTCTGGCGCACCGGCGAGCTGGTGGTCCAGGCGCCCGATTCCCGGGTGGCCGGCTGGTCCACGGATCCGCGCTCCGGCACCCCTGGCCTGCCCGACCTCACCCCCGGCTCCGAGCTGCCGGTCTGCCTGCGCACCGCGGTCCGCGGCCGCACGGTCTACCTGGCCGGTTGACCTGCCGCTTTCTCATCCCGGGGCCGCTACCGCGGGCCCGGGGCGGGGAGGTACCTTCGTCCAACACCTGCCGTGCGGCAGGACCGATCCCGCCACAGAGAGATGGGTAACCAGGTGGCAGTGCCCGTCGACGCGGCCCGCCCGGCCGTCGACCCGACCCCCGAGACCCCGGCGAAGGGAGCGGGCCGGCTGGCCAGGTTCCGTGCCAAGGTCCGTGGCGGCTGGAAGCGCAGCGCGCTGGCCGCCGCCGCCGGGCTGGCGCTGGCCGCCGCCTTCCCGCCCTACGACATCTGGCCGCTGTCGGTGCTCGCGGTGGCCGCCCTCGCGCTGCTCACCCACGGCCGGACGGTCCGTCAGGGCCTGTGGACCGGTTTCGCCTTCGGGTTCCCGTTCTTCGTCTGGCTGCTGGTCTGGCTCCGGGTGATCGGCTGGGACGCCTTGTTCGGGCTCTCGCTGGCCGAGGCCATGTTCCTCTGGGCGCTCGGCGGCGGGCTGGCGCTCACCTCCCGGCTGCGCGGCTGGCCGCTCTGGGGCGCCTGCCTCTGGGTGGCCGAGGAGCTGGTCCGGGACCGCGAGCCGCTCGGCGGGTTCCCGTGGGGCCGGCTGGCCTTCGCCAACACGGCCACCCCGTTCACCCCGCTGGCCGCGCTCGGCGGCGCCGCACTGGTGAGCTTCGCGGTCGCACTGACCGGGTCGCTGCTGGCCTACCTGGTGCTGCGGGTGGTCCACCGGGGCTCGGCGCCGACCGGTCCGGTCGGCTGGCTCAAGCCGACGGCCGCGGTGCTGGCGGCCGCCGCGCTCACCGGCGGCGGCGCCCTGGTGCCGATCCCGACCACCGGCGACACCGCGGGCGGCCCGGCCTCGGTCAAGGTGGCGCTGATCCAGGGCAACGTGCAGCAGCCGGGCATGGACTTCCTCGGCCGCCCGATGCAGGTGCTGAACAACCACGCGGGCGAGACCGAGCGGCTGGCCGCCGCGATCAAGGCCGGCCAGGCGCCCGATCCGGACGTGGTGATCTGGCCGGAGAACTCCTCCGACCTGGACCCGTACAGCGACCCGGCGGTCTACGCCCGGATCACCGAGGCGGTCACCACCATCGGCAAGCCCACCCTGGTCGGCGCGCTGGTCAACGGTCCGGATGCGCAGCACGTGCAGAACGAGGGCATCGTCTGGGACCCGATCAGCGGCCCCGGCGCGCACTACACCAAGCAGCACCCGGTGCCGTTCGGCGAGTACGTGCCGTTCCGCTCTGTGCTGATGAAGGTGATCACCCGGCTGCAGCGGGTCGCCCACGACTTCTACCCCGGCAAGGGCATCGGCGTGATGCAGCTCGGCCCGGCCCGGATCGGCGACGTGATCTGCTTCGAGGTGGCCTACGACGACATCGTGCGCAACACCGTCAACGGCGGCGGCCGGGTGCTGGTGGTGCAGACCAACAACGCCGACTACGCCGACACCGGTCAGCCCGACCAGCAGCTGGCGATGTCCCGGCTGCGCGCGGTCGAGCACGGCCGCGCGGTGCTGATCGCCGCGACCAGCGGGATCAGCGCGGTGATCCGCCCGGACGGCACGATCGAGAGCCGCACGGCCGAGATGACCGCCGCCGAGCTGAGCGCCACCGTCCCGCTGCGCGACGGCAAGACCCTCGCCGACCGGCTCGGCGCGGCCCCCGAGTGGGCGCTGTCGGTGATCGGCCTGCTGGCCTGCGGCGGCGCGGTGCTGGTCTCCCGGCGCCGCCGCCCGAGCGGGTCCGACCCGGCCGCCACGGCCTGACCTGGGGGTTTCGGCCCGGCTCCGGTGGAACACGGGGCCGGGCCGAACCGTTGTCCCCGGTGGTGCCCCGACCGCGCGGGAGAAGCCCGCGCGGCGCGTTCCCGGCGCCGCGATGGAGTGGATCCCTACCGTGACCCCGCACGTTGACCTGTCCCGCGCCCCCCGGCGCAGCCGGCTGCGCCGGGTGCTGCCGCTGCTGGTGGTGGCCTGGATGCTGCTGGAAGTCTGGCTGATGGTCCAGGTGGCCTCGGCGACCAGTGGACTGCTGGTGGTCCTGTTGCTGGTGGCCGGCGCGGTGCTGGGCTCCCGGCTGATCAAGCGGGCCGGGCTGCGGGCGCTGCGCAACGCCTCGGCCGCCTTCGAGCAGGGCCGGATGCCGGAGTCCGGCTCGGCCGAGACCGGCACCAGCCTGACGGTGCTGGCCGGCCTGCTGCTGATCCTGCCGGGCTTCCTGTCCGACGCGATCGCGATCACCCTGCTGCTCCCGCCGACCCGGGCGCTGTGGCGCGCGGTCGGCCGCCGCACGGCCAAGAAGCTGATCCGCACCGCCCCGATGGGCGATCCGCTCACCGACGCGCTGCGGATGCAGCAGCAGTTCCGAATGCACCGCCCGGACGGCAAGGTGGTCCAGGGCGAGGTGGTCGACCCGGCCGACCCGACCGCGCCGCGCGGCCCGGACGACGACCCGCGGCCGCCGCTCTCGCGCTGACCGCACCTGACGAGAGACCACACGCGGACACCACACGCAGACACACGCAGAGAAGGCCTTGGGCCCGATCCGAGGATCGGGCCCAAGGCCTTCTCTGTTCGTTCCGCGCCGACCCCGGGCGCCGCGGGGGTCAGGCGCTCTTGCGGGTGTCCCGCGGGTGCACCGCGAGGTTCATCCCACCGGAGCGGAGCACGGCCAGCCGCTCGGCCAGCACCTCCTCCAACTCCTCACGGGTCCGCCGCTCCATCAGCATGTCCCAATGGGTGCGGGTCGGCTTGGTCTTCTTCTCCTCCGGCTCGTCGCCGTCGAGCAGGACGGCCTCGGTGCCGCAGAACCGGCACTCCCACACCGAAGGAATCTCCGCCTCGACGGAGAAGGGCACCTCGAACCGGTGTCCGTTCTGGCATGCGTACTCGACGGTCTGGCGCGGAGCCAGGTCAATGCCACGGTCGGTCTCGTAGCTAGTAGCACCGAGTCGCGTGCCTCGGAGAGCTCGCTCGCTCATGAATCGTGCCTCCAGGGCTTATGGCCCACAGGACTAGTTGGGGTCGCTGTCTTCGTCGTTCGGTCAACGCCCGACCGCCGACGAAGATTCCCGGCCGGGCGTCCGTCGTCTGTCGTGCCGCCCCTGTTTGTACCCATCTCCGTCCGATTTGTCACATCTGGCATGGGATATCACCCTGAGTGCGGCCGAATTCGCACCCTGTGACGGGAACGGCTTTCCTTTTGCCCATTTGTCCGAGCTGTTGTGCGGCGTTCACCGCAGCGGCGCTGGACTCGCCTCGGGGGTCTTCTCCAGGATCACCCGTCCCGCCGGCTCGCCGGGGGCGGCGGGGACCTGGGGCTGGTGGTCGGGGACGGGTGGGGCGGGCGCCTCGATCCGGGTGTCGCGGTGCGGGAGCAGGGCGATCACCGCGTCGCGCAGCCGGGCCGGGGCGTCCTCGTCCAGCGGGTCCACGGTGGCCGGCGCCTGCAGCCGGGTCGCCGGGCCGGCGCCGATCCGGGCGTAGCCGCGCCCGGGCGGGACGTGGGCGGCGGGGGTGAGGTCGAGCGGGGCGCCGAGCGCGTCGGCCAGCTCGGGCGCCGGGTGGTCGCCGAGCACCACCCGGGCCCGGACCGCGCCGCGCAGCGCGGGGGAGAGCCGGTCGGCGGCCTCGATCGACTCGGCCACCACGACGGTGACCCGGGCGGCCCGCCCGTGGCGCAGCGGCACCTCCAGCAGGTCCTGCGGGTCCGGCTGCCCCTGGGCCTCGGCCAGCTCGGTCAGCTCGGTGGGGTGGTCGAGCAGCAGCCAGAGCGGCCGGGTGGCGTCGGCGGGGGCGGGCTCGCCGCGGTAGCGGGCGGCGTTCAGCACCGCGAGCCGGCGCTCGGTCTCCTGGGCGGCCCACTCCAGCGCGGCCAGCGCGCCGTGCAGGCTGGTCTCCACGGTGTGCACGCCCGGCCGGTTGACCAGGCAGGCGTGCTCGCCGGTGCCCGCGCCGTCGACCACCACCAGGTCGCCGTGGGCCAGCGCCTGCAGGGCGACGGTGCGCAGCAGGGTGGAGCCGCCGGACCCGGTAGAGCCGAGCACCAGCAGGTGCGGCTCGGCGGAGCGCGGGCCGGTGCGCCAGATCACCGGCGGCTGGTGGCCGGGGCCGCCGTCGTGGGCGACCGGGATCCGGCGCTGGGTGGCCTCCGGGTCGGTGAAGCCGAGCAGCACCTCGCCGGGGGCGGTGACCCAGGGCTGGGCGGGCACGTCCTGCGGCAGCGGGGCCAGGGCGGTGACCCGGAGCCGGTTGCACTCCAGGTCCCAGTCGAAGCGGTACTCGCGGGCCCGTCCGGCCTTGCCCTGCACGACCTGTTCGATCCGGGAGCGGGCGCCCGGCTCGGTGTCGGTGAACCAGCCGGGGTAGCCGATCTCCAGGGCGGTCAGCCGGCCGTCCGGGTCGAAGGCCCAGCCGGCGAAGGCGTCGCGGTAGCCGCCGTCGGGGCGGTAGAGCGGGCAGGGGTCGTCGGGGGCGGCGAGGTAGGGGGTGAGCGCGGCGTAGAGCGCGGGGAGCTTGACGTCGGCGGGGTCGGGGGCCGGGGCCGCGACCGGCTTGGGCTGCCGGCCGGTCCAGGCGGCGCTGCCGAGCAGCGCCACGATCGCCAGCAGCGGGCCGTGCGGCAGCAGCACGACGCCGACCACCGCGGCGACGGCGAGCAGCGCGGTGGGCCCGCGCTTCTCCTTGGGCGTGGCCTGCCAGCGGGTCTTGGTCCAGCCGGCGTGCCGCCGCAGGCCGCGCCCGATCAGGCTGAGCGGGGCGAACATGTCGGCGGCGTGGTCCCCGGCGGTGCGGGCGAGGTCGCGGCCGCGGGTCAGGTGGCGGGTGAGGGACATGGTCTCCTGGGCCTTCGGCGGTGGGGGAGGCCCGGGCCGCCGGGCCCGGGCCGCTGGCGGGGGGTCAGAACTTGATGCCGCCGAGCAGGTTGGCCAGGCTCGCGCCGCCGGCCTGGATGCTCGGGGCGATCGCGGTGCCCGCCAGGTAGAAGCCGAAGAGCGCGCAGACCAAGGCGTGCGACACCTTGAGCCCGTCCCGCCGGAAGAAGAGGAAGGCGATGGTGCCGAACAGGACGATGCCGGAGATGGACAGGATCACGGGTCTGCTCCTCGGTGAGGCGGGGACAGGTGGTCACTGTGGGGACAGTGTCACGGAATGTTCCTTCATCGTGACAAAAAGTAATAGATGATGGAACGGGGCAAATGGGTGGTTCTGTCCCCTGGCTCTCCCGTTGTCGCCCGCTCGGGTGCAAAATTCGGCCACTCGGCGCGCTGGGTCCGCTCCGGCGGCGGTCCGGTCGGTGACCCTGTCGGTCGGTGGGCCGCCTCGGATACGGTGCCGGTGGCCGACCGACCACCGAGAGGAACGCGATGTCCGAATCGAACGGCAGCACCGGAACGCCCGACGGGCCCGAGGCGCAGGAGGAGGCCCGGCTGGTCGAGCTGGCCGGCCGGATCTTCGGCGCCGCCCGGGCCGGGGACGCGGGTGCGCTGGAGGCCTTCCTGGCCGGCGGCGCTCCGGTCGACCTGGCCAATGAGGGTGGCGACACCCTGCTGATGCTGGCCTCCTACCATGGCCACGCCGAGGCGGTGTCGGTGCTGCTGGCCCGCGGCGCGGACCCGAACAAGGCCAACGACCGCGGCCAGACCCCGCTGGCGGGCACCGTCTTCAAGGGGCACGACGCGGTGCTGGACGAGCTGCTGGCGGCCGGCGCCGACCCGCACGCCGGGCAGCCCTCGGCCTTCGCGACCGCCCAGATGTTCCAGAAGTCCGAGGTGCTGGCGAAGTTCGGCCGGGCCTGAGCCCGTGGGGGCGACGGGGTGGGCGGAGCCGGTTCGCCGGATAAATCATCCGATGATCCGACGCCCGTATGCTTGGCGGCCATGGAACTTCGCATCACCGGCTACGACCACCCCGACGCCGTCACCCTCACCGCCGCGGTGCAGCAGGAGTACGTCCGCCGCTACGGCGACGTCGACACCACCGAGATGCTGGCCGAGCACTTCGCGGCGCCGCACGGCGTCTTCGTGGTCGGCTACCTGGACGGTGAGCCGGTGGCCTGCGGTGGTTGGCGGGCCAAGGACAGCAGCTACGAGTACCTGCGGGACGGCGACGCCGAGCTGAAGCGGATGTTCGTGGTGCCCGGCGCCCGCGGCCGGGGCCTGTCCCGGGTGCTGCTGCGCCACCTGGAGAGCAGCGCCGCCGGGGCCGGGCGGCGCCGGGTGGTGCTGGAGACCGGCACCGAGCAGCCCGAGGCGGTCGCGCTGTACACCTCCGAGGGATACGCCCCGATCACCAAGTTCGGCGTCTACCGGTGCGCGCCCGAGAGCATTTGCCTCGGCAAGGAACTCGCCGCCGGCTGACCGGATCGAACTGAATTTCCGGCAGTGCCGCCGTTCGGCTGGTTACTTGACTGATGTCGGTGAATTCTCCGTACTCCGGACGTGGGGAAGTGCCCCCCATCGGCACAGCAACGGCGAATACGGCAGGCGGGCTGGGTTAGCGTCGTGCCCGCTGCGTCTCACGGCGGTGCCCGGGAATCGGGTGCCGCCGTCCCTGCCAACCGCTATTTCCCCGGGAGAACCCGTGCACGACAATTGCCTGCCGGAAAGCAGTGCGGTCGCCGCCGACAGTCTGCGGCTCGCGGTCAGCGCGCTCGCCGAATTCCCCAGCCGGGCCGGAGCGGAGAACGTGGCCGGGCGGATCAGCGTGGTGGCCGCCCTGTGCGACGAGGTCGACCGGGTGATGGACTCGCTGGTCGTCCGCACGGCCGCGGAGGCCGCCGAGGAGGGCTGGACCAGCGGCCGGATGCGGGAGACCGCGCCCTCGTACCACGCCCGGCTGCAGCGGGCCCTCAACTCCGAGCAAGGGTGGAGCGCCCGATGACCACGACCCGGCACGCCCGTCCGGCCCGCCCGGACAACCGCAACGCGCACGTGCTGCGCTGCCCCACCAGGTGGAGCGACGTCGACGAGAACGGGCACATCAACAATGCCCGGCTGGTCGGCTACATCCAGGAGGGGATCTACGACCTCTTTCAGCACCACGCGCAGGCCGCGCGGGAATCGCTCTTTCCGGCCGGATTCCTGATCGCGCGGCACGAGATCGATTATCTGGAGCAGTTGCACCACCGCCCCGAACCGCTGCTGGTGCGGCTCTCGGTGGAGCGGCTGGGCCGCAGTTCCGCACACGTCCGGGTGGACGTCTGCCGCGATCCGTTCACCTATATGACGGCCCGCACGGTGGTGGTCGCCCGGGACCGGGCCTCCGGGCGTTCGCGCAAGCTGAGCAGCCCGGAGCGGCAGTTCCTCTCCGACTACATGTCCGACCGCACGGCCGGCACGCCCGCCGTGCCGGGGCCGGCGACCGAGCCGCCGCGGATCACCCCCAAGGCGATGCCGCAGCGCAAGCCCAAGCCGCTGACGGCCCGTCCGGTGGCCGTGCACCAGGGCGGCCCGCGCAAGCTGCCGCTGCCCGCGCGGGGTTCGGCCCGCTCGCTCTGCCGGGTCTAGCCGCGGGGCGGACGGGTGCCGGGGGCGACCCCGGCACCCGTGGCCGGCCGGTCAGTCCAGCACGGCCTGCGCGTCGATCTCCACCAGCATGGCCTCGTGCGGCAGTTCGACGAAGACCGTGGTGCGGCACGGCTTCACCGCGCCGTCCGGCAGGTTCTCGGCGAGGAACTCGGCGTACACCTCGTTCATCGCCGCGAAGTCGGCGCGCTGGGTCAGGTAGACCCGGAACATCACCACGTCGGCGACGCCCGCGCCGCCGGCCGTCAGCACGGCCTTGACGTTCTCCAGGGTCCGCCGGGTCTGCGCCCGGACGTCGCCCTCGTGCAGGTAGGCGCCGGTCTGCGGGTCCTGCGGCCCCTGGCCGGAGACCTGGAGGATCGGGCCCTTGCGCACGCCCTGGGAGAACACCCAGGCGGGCGCCGGGGCGCCGGTCGTGCGGATCTCGGTCTTCTCGGTCATCTCTCGCTCCTGGTCGAATGGGTGACGGTTCATCAGGTCGGGTCAGGTCAGGCCGCTGGCCGCCGCGGTGGCGGCCAGCAGCTGCGGCAGCAGCTCCAGCACCCCCTCGTACGGCAGCACCAGGTCGGGCACCGAGAGCGAGGCGGCGGCCACCACCTGGCCGCCGGCGTCGCGGATCGGCGCGGCCACGCAGTTCATGAACGGCTCGTGCTCGGCCCGGTCCCTGGCCCAGCCGCGCTCGGCGACCCGGGCCAGCTCGGCCAGCAGCTCGGCGGGGGTGGTCAGGGTCCGGTCGGTGAACCGGGTGAACTCCAGCCCGGCCACCACCGCTGCCCGCCGCTCCGGCGGCAGCGCCGCCAGCAGCACCTTGGCCGAGGCGGTGCAGTGCATCGGCACCGGCAGCCCGATCCGGGAGTACATCCGCACCGGCTGGCGGGACTCGTACTTGTCGATGTAGACCACCTCGTCGCCCTCCATGGCGGCCAGGTGCACGGTCTGCCCGGTGGCCGCGTTCAGCGCGGCCAGCTGCGGGGCGGCGGTGCGGCGCACCGGGCGCTGCTCCAGGGCCCGGCCGGCGAGCGCGAACAGGCCGGCGCCAAGGTGGTAGCGGTACTCGGCGTCGCGGTGGACCAGCCGGGCCTGCTCCAGGCTCTGCAGCAGGCGCATCGCGGTGGTCTTGTGCACCCCGAGCAGTGTGGCCAGTTGCTCCAGCGAGCGTTCGCCCTCGGCGAGTTCGGTGAGCAGTGCGAGCGCCCGGTCGACCGTCTGGCTCATCGCGGCCACCAGCCGTCGGGGCCGACCCGCACGGCCGCCCAGTCGGCGGGGGAGGCGTCCAGCAGGGCGGCCCGCCGCTCGGCGTCCGGCAGCGCGCCCTGGTCGCCGGTCGAGGTGAGTGCGGCGGCGGCCGCCAGGTGGCCCAGGCGCAGCCTGCGGCGCTGGTCCAGTCCGCGCAGGGTACCGGCCAGGTAGCCGGCGGCGAACGCGTCGCCGGCGCCGGTGGGTTCCACCACGGTGACGGCGAGGGCGGGTTCGCTGGTGCTGCTGCCGTCCCGTTCGACGGCGGTCACCAGGTGGCCGGCGTCCTTGACCACCACGGTGGCGGGGCCGGGCAGCAGCGCGCGCAGTTCGGCCGGGTCGCCGGTGCCGAGCGCCGCCTCGGCCTCGTCGGCGCCGAGCAGCACCAGGTCGGCGGCGTCGAGCAGTTCGCGCAGCACGGCCGGGTCGCGCCGGCGCCAGAGCGCGGGGCGCCAGTTGAGGTCGAAGCTGACGGTGGGCCGGCCGGGCCGGGCCAGCAGGGCGCGGACCAGGGCCAGGCAGCTGTCGGAGAGTGCGGGGGTGATGCCGGACAGGTGCAGCAGCCGGGCGCCGTCGAGCAGCCGGGCGACGGCGGGGTCGGCGAGGTGCTCGGGCCCGAGCGCGGCGGCGGCCGAGCCGGCGCGGTAGTAGCGGGGGACGGGTCCGTGCGGGCCGCCCTCCTTGACGTAGAGGCCGGTCGGGCGGTCCGGGTCGACGGCGACCCCGGTGGTGTCCACGCCGTGTCCGGCGAGCTCGGTCAGCAGGCGCCGGCCGAAGCCGTCGTCGCCGACCCGGCTGACCCAGGCGGTCGGTACGCCGAGCGCGGCCAGCACGCCGGCGACGTTGGACTCGGCCCCGCCGACCGTGGCGCGGAAGGACTCGACCGCGGCCAGTGACCCCGGCCGGTCGGGCAGCAGGACGGCCATCGACTCGCCGAGGCAGACCGCCTCGACCGCTGCGGGTACGGCTTCCACCAGGCACGCTCCCATCGTTGACCGCGTTTCGGCCCGCATGTTAGAACGGCGACAGCAGCATGTGCAAAGACCGTTGCACATGTTGCAGCGCACTGGGAGGTGTCGAGTGGACCGGGCGAAGGTGGCCGCACTGGCCGAGGAACGGCTGGACTGGCGGTTCAAGGCGCTGCCCGAAGCGGCGCACGGCCTGACGGCCGCTCAGTACCTGGCCCTCGGGCCGACCTTGGACCAGCTCCCCACCCCGCTGCTGACCCTCGATCAGGGCGCCCTCGACCACAACCTGCGCACCATGGCCGACTGGTGCGCCGCCGCTGGGGTCCAGCTGGCCCCGCACGGCAAGACCACCATGGCCCCCGCGCTCTGGCAGGCCCAGCTGGACGCCGGAGCCTGGGGGATCACCCTGGCCACCCCGGCCCAGCTGCGGGTGGCCCGGGCCTTCGGCGTGCGCCGGCTGCTGCTCGCCAACGCCCTGCTCGACCCCGCCGGCCTGCGCTGGATCCGCGCCGAACTGGATGCCGACCCCGGGTTCGAGTTCACCTGCTGGGCCGACTCGCCCGCCGTCGTCGCCCGGATGCAGGAGGCGGTGCCCGACGGGGAGCGGCCGGTGGACGTGCTGGTCGAGCTCGGCGGGCCCGGCGGGCGCACCGGTGCCCGCGACCTGGACACCGCGCTGGCCACCGCCCGCGCGATCGCCGCCGCCCCCGGCCTGCGGCTGGCCGGCCTAGGCGGCTACGAGGGCGCGCTCGCCCACGACGCCGGACCGGCCGGCCTCGCCACCGTCGAGCACTACCTGGACCAGCTGGTCCGGCTCCACGCCCTGCTGCACCGCGAGCGGCTGACCGACGGCCGCGCCCCGATGCTGCTCAGCGCCGGCGGCAGCGCCTACTTCGACCAGGTCGCCCGGGTGCTGGGCGCCGTTCCCGACACCGTCACCGTGCTGCGTTCCGGTGCCTACCTGATCCACGACTCCGGCTTCTACCAGGGCATCTCGCCACTGGCCCGGGGCGGCGGGGCGCGGGCGCTGCGCACCGCGATGCACGGCTGGGCCCGGGTGGTCTCCCGGCCCGAGCCGGCGCTCGCGCTGCTGGACGGCGGCAAGCGCGACTTCCCCTACGACGAGGGGCTGCCGACCGTGCAGCGCGGCCGCTCGGGCCGCCCGCTGACCGGCCGGGTCACCGCGCTCAACGACCAGCACGCCTTCCTGCGCGACAGCCCGGCCGAGCTCGGCGAGGTGGTGCGGCTCGGGCTCTCGCACCCCTGCACGGCCTTCGACAAGTGGAACCTGATCCCGGTGCTCGACGACGCCGACGCCCCCGAACCCCGGGTGGTCGACCTGGTGCGGACCTTCTTCTGATGGCCGAGCTGCTGATCCGCGGCGCCACCGTGCTGGACGGCACCGGCGCCGACCGCTTCCGGGCCGACGTGCTGCTGCGCGACGGCGTGATCGCCTCGGTCGGCCACGACCTGACGGCCCGTCAGGTGCTGGACACCGACGGGCTGGCGCTGGCACCGGGGTTCATCGACATGCACTCCCACTCCGACCTGCGGATGCTGGTCGAACCGGCGCACCCGTCGCGGGTCACCCAGGGGGTCACCTGCGAGGTGCTCGGGCAGGACGGCCTCTCCTACGCGCCCGTGGACGAGCGCACGCTGCCCGTGCTGCGGCGCCAACTGGCGGGCTGGAACGGCGATCCGGACGAGTTCGAGTGGAACTGGCGCAGCGTCGGCGAGTACCTGGACCGGCTCGACCGCGGCATCGCGGTCAACGCCTGCTACCTGGTGCCGCACGGCACGCTGCGCGCCCTGGTGCTCGGCTGGGACCGGCGCCCGCCGACCGGTGCGGAGCTCGACCGGATGCGCGAACTGCTCGCCCAGGGGCTGCGGGAGGGCGCCGTGGGCCTGTCCAGCGGGCTCAGCTACACGCCGGGCATGTACGCCGACACCGACGAACTGGTCGCGCTCTGCTCGGTGGTGGCCGCGCACGGCGGCTACCACTCGCCGCACCAGCGCTCCTACGGGGCGGGCGCGCTGGCCGGCTACGCCGAGATGGTGGAGATCGCGCGGCGCTCCGGCTGCCCGCTCCACCTGGCCCACGCCACCATGAACTTCGGCGTCAACCAGGGCCGGGCGGGCGAGCTGCTGGAGCTGCTGGACGCGGCGCTGGCCGAGGGCGTCGACCTCACCCTGGACAGCTACCCCTACCTGCCCGGCTCCACCACCCTGGCCGCCCTGCTGCCCAGTTGGGCCGCCGAGGGCGGGCCGGACGCCACCCTGGCCCGGCTGGCCGACCCGGCGGCCCGGGAGCGGATCCGCCACGAGCTGGAGGAGACCGGCAGCGACGGCTGCCACGGCGTGGTGGCCGACTGGACCACCGTGCAGGTCTCCGGCACCGCCGACCCGGCGCAGGCCGCCGCGGTCGGCCGCACCATCGCCGAACTCGCCGCCGAGCGCGGGCAGTCCGGCACCGAGGCGTTCTTCGATCTGCTGCTCGCCGACGCGCTCGGCAGCACCATCCTGCAGCACGTGGGCCACGAGGAGAACGTCCGGGCCATCATGCGCCACCCCGCGCACACCGCGGGCAGCGACGGCCTGCTGGTCGGCGCCCGCCCGCACCCCCGCGCCTGGGGCACCTTCCCGCGCTACCTGGGCCACTACGTCCGCGAGTTGGGCGTGCTCACGCTGGAGGGCGCGGTGCACCGGATGACTGGCCGCCCCGCCCGCCGGCTGGGCCTGCGCGACCGCGGCCTGATCCGGGCCGGCCACCGCGCCGACCTGGTGCTGTTCGACCCCGCCACGATCACCGACCGCGCCGACTACCCGCACCCGCGCCGCCCCGCCGCCGGCATCCAGCACGTCTACGTCAACGGCACGCCGGTGCTGGAGCACGGCCGGCCCACCGGCGCGCTCCCGGGCCGGGCGCTGCGGCGCGGGGCGGACGGGCGGGTCGGGTGACGGCGCCGGGTCGCAAGGAGAAGACCATGACCAACACGACCGGCACGACCGACCCGACCGACCCGACCGACCCGACCGACTTCCGTGCCCGGCTCGCCGCCGACCGGGTGATAGCCGTGGTCCGCGCGCCGCACATCCCCGATGCCGCCGCGCTCTGCGAGGCGCTGCTGGCCGGCGGCGTGCGGTGGATCGAACTCACCTGCACCACACCGGACGTGATGGTCCAGCTGGAACGGGCGGCCGCCGCGGCGGTGGGGCTCGGCTGCCAGGTCGGGCTGGGCACCGTGCTCACCGCGGAGCAGGCCCGCCAGGGCATCGCGGCCGGGGCGGGCTTCCTGGTCACCCCGGGCCTGCGGCCGGAGGTGGCCGAGGTCGCCGCGCGGGCCGGTGTGCCGGTGGTGCTCGGCGCGATGACCCCCACCGAGGTGGCCGGGGCCGTGGACCTCGGCGCCGCGGCGGTCAAGGTGTTCCCGGCCGGCACCCTCGGCCCGGACTACTTCGCGGACCTGCGCGGCCCCTTCCCCGAGGTCCCGCTGGTCGCCTCCGGCGGCGTGGGCCTCACCAACGCCGCCGCCTTCCTGGCCAAGGGCGCCCTCGCGGTCTGCGGCGGCGGCTCGCTCGTCCCGCCGGGCGCGGTGGCCGAGGGCGTCTGGTCCGTACTGACCAGCCGCGCACGGAAGTTCACCGCCGCGCTTGACGGTCAGGGGTGAACTTCCGCGCGCGGCGCTGCTACAGCTTCGCCAGGAAGGCGTTCGCGATCACCTGGTAGCCGGTGTCGTTGGCGTGGATGTCGCCGCGCGACATGTTGGTCCAGGTCATGATCCGCGCCACGTCCAGCGGCACCCGCTGCCCGCCCAGGTCCACCAGCGGCAGCAGGGAGTTGGTCGAGAACGCCCCGGCCACGTCCGCCGTCGGCACGCCGTGGACGCAGTCCTGGAAGTCCAGCACGCCGTTGAGGGTGTCGGCCAGCGGCACCGAGAGGGCGGCCAGCTCCTGGCCCTTGGCGCCGGTCATCCAGGCGGCCAGGAACGGGTCGTAGAGGTTCATGCCGACGATCCGGGTGTGCGGGCCGGCGGCGGACCGCAGTGCGTGCAGGATGGTCCCCAGGTCGTGTCCGGTGGTGGCTATGCCCTTGGCGGCGCAGGCCGGGTCCAGCGAGCCGCCGCTCGCGCAGCCGTCCACGTCGTTGGCGCCGATGTCCAGGGTGACCGTCAGGTCGTCCTTGCGGTGGGCCTTCAGGTAGGCCGTCGCCGCCGTCAGCTGCGGGCCCTGGAAGGCGTGCGGGAAGGTGCAACCGCCGTTGATCATCGAGCCGGTGGTCTCGCCGGGGCAGCCCAGGTCGGTGAACGAGAAGGCCTGCCGCGCGGCCGCGGCCCGGGCGCCCAGGGTGCGCGCCAGGTCCTGCGCGTAGCCGTGGCCCACCTCCTCGCCGCCGCCGGGCAGTGTCTGGTAGCCGGCCGCGAGCGAGTCGCCCAGCGCCAGGTAGTAGCGGGTGTGGTGCGGCTCGCCGGTCGCCGCCGCGGCGGGGCCGGCGGCCAGGCCGAGCAGCGCGGCGCCGAGCAGGGCGGTGCCGGCCGCCGCGCGCAGGCGGCGGCCGAGTCTGGATGTGCGCATGGACCCTCCCGAGGCACCCGCGCGGCCCGGGCGGCCGAGCGGGTGGGACCCGTGAGGTTACTGCCAGGTACCCGCCCTGGTAAGGGCTTTGGCAGAGGCTCTCGCGGCCTCAGCTCTGCGGAATGGCCACCAGCCCGAGCGCGGCCAGGTCGGCCAGCGGCTCGGCGATGCTGCAGGTGCCGAAACCGGTGAACGCGGCCCGCAGCGCGGCGGTCCGCTCCGGCGAGAGGCCGGACAGGCCCTGCGCGACCTGGGCGCCGTCGCGCTGCCCGAGCGCCGCCGCGAGCTCCGGGTGCTCCGCGCCGCCGAGCGCCAGGTGGGTGGCCAGCAGCACGTTGAGGAAGCCGTGGTGGGCGAAGCCGGTGGCCGGGTCGTCGTGCCGCAGCGCGTGGTGCAGGCCGGCCGTGCACTTGAAGGCCAGCTTGCGGTAGACCGCGCCGTAGAGGAACGAGGCCAGCTCCAGCTCGCCGGGGAAGGCTTCGGCCGTCACCCCGCCGGTGCGGAACTTCACCCGGTACGGGCCGCCCTCCAACTCGTCCAGGGCGAGCAGCAGTTCCGGGCCGCGCGGGACCTCGACGGCGATCGGCAGGCCGGGGGCGAGCTCCGGCACCAGCCGGTCCAGCTCGGCCCGCACCTTGCGCACGCCCTCGGCGGCGGTGCCGTCCCGGTCGGCCAGCACCTCCAGGCCGGCCAGCCGCAGCCGCGGGTCGGCCGCCACCTGCCGCAGCGCCGGCTCCAGGCCCGCGCTGCCGTCCGGCACGATCAGGCCGACGTCCAGCTGCCGCCGCCCGTCAAGCTGCTGCCCGTCAAGCTGCTGGCCGACCTGCTGCTGGCCGACCTGCTGGCCGACCTGCTCGGTGAGCTGCCCCAGCCGCCCGGCGCCGACCAGGAACGGGCCGACCAGGTCCGCGTACCAGGCGGTGCGGTGCGCCAGGTGGGCGGGTACCGCCTCGGCGAGCGGGAGGTCGCCGGGCGGGAAGACCGCCGCATCGTCGCAGAGGCCGGCGAAGAGCGGGGGGATCACGCTCTGGGAGGCCTGAGGGCTCGTCATCTGGCAGGTCCTTGTCCGGGTCGTGTCGGGGGCACGCCGATGTGCCCCCTGCGCCCCGAGCCTGCCCCAGCGGCCGGGGCCGGGGCAAGGGGGCCGGGGGGCCGGACCGGGACACGCCGCCGCAAGGGTGACAATCCGGCACGAACCCTCCCCGGCGAGGTACCACTGGCCCGAACCAGCCGTCACCCACCGGGTGACGCCAGTGACCGGAGGTAGTGATGGCCGTCCGTCCGTCCGCCCGCGCCGCCGTGGTCGGCGCCCTCTTCTGCATCGGGTTGACACCGGTCGTACCGGCCGTCGCCGCCCCCGCTTACCCATCCAGTGACCAGGTGACCGTCTCGCCCGATGCCGTGCTCGGCTCCGACGGCTCGGTGACCCTCTCGGGCACCTACCGCTGCACCGACCCCGGCGCGGTCTTCGTCAGCGCCGGCCTGCGCTCCGGCGACACCCAGCAGAGCATCGGCAGCAGCCGCGCGGTCTGCGACGGCGCGGAGCACACCTGGAGCAGCAAGGACACCCCGCGCTACCTGGCCCTCAACTCCGGCGGCCCGGCCGAGGCGGAGGTCAGCCTGCTGCGCCTGGACACCTCCGGCGGCCTCCCGATGCCGCAGCCGCTGGTCGTCCAGCACCAGGCCGTCACGCTGAACCCGGCCGGTTAGTCGACGCTCCGTCAGCTCCCGGGATTTCCCGGCATCTTCCCGGGGAACACCTGATTGTGACCCGGCTAAGCCCCCGGAATGAAGGACGCGACCGTGTGCGGATCTCCGGGGGCGCGGCCATTCGGCAAAAGCTCAAATCCTCCTCAAATCTTGGTCCGGACTTTGTCAGCTGTAAGTGGCTAACCGGCTCTACGGCTCTGACCTGCGGCTATCTCAACAGCTGGGCGGCGCTGGCGCCTTGGGATTTTGCGTGCTAGCGAACCGGTCGAACATAACTATTCGGAACTCGGGTCTTTGCAGATGCCTAATCGACCGCTAGCGTTCACCGCACTCTCGTCCGCCATCTTTGAAGAGGGTCCCCTTTCATGGCAGTTGTTGACAAAATAGCGGCGTCCGGCACGGGCACCGGCGGCAAGCTCCGCCGCGACATCGGGCTGATCGGCCTGCTCTGGGCCTCGGTCGGCTCGATCATCGGCTCCGGCTGGCTCTACGGCGCCAAGAACGCCGTCGTGGTGGCGGGCCCCGCGGCCGTCATCTCCTGGGGGATCGGCGCGGTGGCGATCGTGCTGCTCGCGCTGGTGCACGCCGAACTCGGCGGCATGTTCCCGGTGGCCGGCGGCACCGCCCGCTACCCGCACTACACCTTCGGCGGCCTGGCCGGCATGAGCTTCGGCTGGTTCTCCTGGCTGCAGGCGGCCACCGTGGCCCCGATCGAGGTCGAGGCGATGATCGGCTACGCCGGTCACTGGCACTTCGCCGAGGGCTTCCTGCACGCCAACGGCACCCTCACCCCGTCCGGGCTCGCCGTGGCGGTGCTGCTGATGGCGGTCTTCGTCGCGGTCAACTTCCTCGGCGTGCGGGTGCTCGCCCACACCAACAGCGCTGCGACCTGGTGGAAGATCTTCATCCCGCTGGTGACGATCTTCGTGCTGGCGATCACCAACTTCCACCCGTCGAACTTCCACTCGCACGGCTTCATGCCGTTCGGTGCCAAGGGCGTGCTCGGGGCGATCAGCACCAGCGGCATCATCTTCGCGCTGCTCGGCTTCGAGCAGGCGATCCAGCTCTCGGGCGAGAGCAAGAACCCGAAGCGGGACATCCCGCGCGCGGTGCTCGGCTCGGTCGCCATCGGCGCCGTGATCTACACCCTGCTGCAGGTCGTCTACATCGGCGCCCTGCCCGGCTCCAGCTTCGCCAAGGGCTGGGCCAACCTGGCCTACGAGGGCATCAGCGGCCCGTTCGCCGGCCTGGCGTCCGTCCTGGGCCTCGGCTTCCTCGCCTGGGTGCTCTACTTCGACGCGCTGGTCTCGCCCGGCGGCACCGGCCTGATCTACACCACCTCCACCTCCCGGATCTCCTACGGCCTGAGCCGCAACGGCTACGCCCCGCAGCTGTTCGAGCGCACCGACAAGCGCGGCGTGCCGTGGTTCGGCCTGATCATCTCCTTCGTCACCGGTGTGGTCTGCTTCCTGCCCTTCCCGAGCTGGCAGCAGCTGGTCAGCTTCATCACCTCGGCCAGCGTGCTGATGTACGCCGGCGCCCCGCTGGCCTTCGGCGCGCTGCGCAAGCGCCTGCCGGAGATGGCGCGCCCCTACCGGCTGCCGTTCGGCGAGATCATCTCCCCGATCTCCTTCGTGGTCGCCAGCCTGATCATCTACTGGTCCGGCTGGGACACCCTGTGGCGCCTCGGCGTTGCGATCGTCTTCGGCTACCTGCTGCTGGGCGGCTACGCCTGGTACGCGACCAGCAAGAACCTGCCGAACGCGCCGACCATGGCCTTCAAGGCGGCCCAGTGGCTGCCGGTCTACCTGCTGGGCCTGGGCGTCATCTCCTGGCTGGGCGGCTTCGGCCCCTCCGCCAAGAACGTCATCCCGCTCTGGTGGGACATGGCCCTGATCGCGGTCTTCTCGCTGGCGATCTACTACTGGGCGCGGGCCGTCGCACTGCCGGCCGAGGCGATCCAGCGCAACATCTCCGACGTCGAGGTGGTGGACGAGGGCGGCCACTGACGGCCCCTCAACTCCACGGCCGCACCACGGCACACGGCGGGCGCCGGATCCCCAGGACGGATCCGGCGCCCGCCGCCCGTCGTCCGGACCGCGGCGTAGCATGCGCCGCATGAGCAGCGAACGGATCCCCGAAGGCGTCGGCCGGACCGCGATCGGCGTGGCGAGGGTGCGGGCGCTGGAGAGCGCCCGGCCGGACCGCCTCTTCGACGACCCCTACGCCGCCGCCTTCGTGGCGGCAAGCGGCGCGGCCACCCGGGAGCGCACCGGCGAACCGTCGCCGGGCCTGCGCGACATGGTCCGCCACCTGACCATCCGCACCCGGTTCTTCGACGACCACCTGCTCGACGCGGCCCGCTCCGGCTGCACCCAGGTGGTGCTGCCCGGGGCCGGCCTGGACACCCGGGCGTTCCGGCTCGACTGGCCGCCGGGCACCCGGTTCTTCGAGCTCGACACGGCGCCGGTGCTGGCCTTCAAGGAGCGGGTGCTGGCCGACCTCGGCGCCGTACCGGCCGGTCCGCGGGCCACCCTCGCCGTGGACCTGCGCGAGGACTGGGCCGACGAACTGACCGGCGCCGGCTTCGACCCGGAACTGCCCGGCGCCTGGCTGCTGGAGGGCCTGCTGGTCTACCTGGAGTCGGCGGAGGTCGCCACCCTGCTCGACACCGTCACCGGCCTCGCCGCTCCCGGCAGCCGGCTGGCCCTCACCCACGGCCGGGGCAGGAGCGAGCACCCCGACCGGATCCCGGCCGCCCCCGAGTCGGACCCCGGGCTCGCCGCGGTCTACGAGCTCTGGCGCGGCGGCCTGGCGGAGGACCCGGTCGCCTGGCTGGACCGGCACGGCTGGCAAGCCGAACGCCACGACCGCGCGGAACTCGCCCGCGAGTACGGCCGTGGCGCCGACTACCTCACCCCGCAGCGCAGCTTCGTCACCGCGCGGCGCTGACCCCGCTGCTCGGGGGACCGCTGCTCAGGGACCGCCCGGGACCGGCCGGTCGGTCTCGACCAGGCGCTTGAACTGCGCCAGGTCGCTGCGCACCGTGCGCTCGATCGCGCCGGACTGGGCGAACCCGTGCGGACCGCCGAAGGCCTCCTGCACCGCCTCGGGCTCGTACTCGACCCGGACCTGCAGCTGGGTGGTGCCCGGGTCCAACTGGCGCAGCACCACGGTGCCGTGCAGGTGGGCGCCGTCCAGGGTGCGCCAGTCCATCACCTGGTTGCCGCCGTGGTCGCTGATCGCGGTCTCGAAGGCCCGTTCCTCGCCGGCCACCTCGATGTCCAGGTGGGCCCGGTGGTTGCCGTGCGCGTGCGCGTGCTTCAGGCCGTCGACGAACTCCGGGTACTGGTGCACCCGGTGCAGTTGCTCCCAGGCCACCTGCACCGGGACGTCGAGGTCGATCTGCTCTTCCAGCGTGTGCATCCGATCACTCCGCGTCCTCGTAGGGCTCACCCTCTGCGCGGGACTCCTCGCCCGCGTGCCTGACCTGCTCGGAAGTGACGCCCTCCAGCAGGGTGGTGTCCTCCTCTTCCGCCTCTTCGGCCGCGGCGGCGTCGTGCTCGGCGCGCCGCGGACTGACCGTGGGCATCCTGACCTCCTCGGGCCGGCGGTGGGCGGCGCCTCGGCCGCCCCCGTCCTTCCAGCCTGCGCCCGGGGGCGCGGGGCGGGCAAACCCAGGGCCCGGTGGGGCAAGGACGGTCAGGCCAGCCCGAGTCCGGGGTCGACGGCGGGCTCGGCGGCGGGGGAGAGCGCGGCCAGGGTGTTCCAGAACATCAGCTCGTAGGACTGCAACAGGCGTCCGTAGCGGCGGCCTTCGGCGAGCTTCGCCTCGTCGAGTCCGGCCGCAGCGACCACGGCGACCGCCTCCTCCTCCAGCTCCGGGGCCGGGGTGGCGAAGAAGTCGAAGAACGCGCAGGCCTGGTCGGAGAAGCCGTAGTGGCGGCGCAGCGCCGTCGCGGTGATCGCGCAGTAGCGGCCCCAGGCGGCGAAGTTGGCGGTGAGCGCGAGCACGGTGGCGGTCGGCTCGCCGTTCAGCGCCAACCAGGCGAGCTGCCCGGGATAGGCCTGGCAGCCGGCCAGCGGTTCGCGCTCGGCCAGCGCCCGCTCGTCCAGCCCGCAGGCCGCGCCGAGCGCGGGCAGCTCGGCGAGCGCCAGCGACTCCCCGTCGGCCAGCCGCGCGAAGTACCCCCCGGCCGGGGTGTCGGCGCAGCGGGCGGCCAGCACCAGCAGGCTGCGCCGGTCGCTGCGGATGATCCGGTGCTGCTGGGCGGCCAGCTCGGCGAGCAGCGAGACCGGTGCCAGGCCCAGCTCCAGCCGGGGCACCAGGAGGTTCTCCGACTCGGCGGGGGCGAGCTCCTGACGGATGGTCAGCAGCGCCTCGCGGGGCGTCGGGGTCATCGGCGGCTCCTCGGTAGGCGCGGTGCCCGGCCAGCGTAGCGGTGCGGGCACGATCCGTCAGGGAGCCGGGGCCGGGGTGTCGTCGCCCGCGAGGGCGCGCACCAGGGCTCGCGGGCGTGGCGGCCGGGATCCGCGCCGGGCGCCCGGCAGACTGACGGAATGCCGGAACTGCCGGAAGTCGAGGCGCTCAGCGCCTTCCTCACCGAGCACCTGGTCGGCCGGGAGATCGCCAAGGTCCTCCCAGTGGCGATCAACGTGCTGAAGACCTACGACCCGCCGCTCAGCGCGCTGGAGGGCCGCACCGTGAGTGCCGTCGGGCGGCGCGGCAAGTTCCTGGTGCTCACCGCGGGCGACCTGTACCTGGCGATCCACCTGGCCCGGGCCGGCTGGCTGCGCTGGCAGCAGCACCTCCCCGCGCTGCCGCCCAAGCCCGGCAAGGGACCGCTGGCCCTGCGGGTGCGGCTGGCCGGCGACCCCGCCGAGGGCTTCGACCTCACCGAGGCCGGCACCCAGAAGCGGCTGGCCGTGCACTGCGTCACCGACCCGGAGCAGGTGCCGGGCATCGCCCGGCTGGGTCCCGACCCGCTCGACCCCGGCTTCAGCCAGGAGCTGCTGCACGAGCTGCTGGCCGGCGAGCGCAGGCAGCTCAAGGGCGTGCTGCGGGACCAGGGCGTGCTCGCCGGGATCGGCAACGCCTACTCCGACGAGATCCTGCACGCGGCGAAGATGTCCCCCTTCAAGCTCGCCGCCACCCTCACCGGCCAGGAGACCGCGACGCTGTACGCGGCGATCGGCGGGACCCTGCGGGAGGCCGTCGAGCGTTCCCGGGGGCTGGCCGCCGGGGAGCTGAAGGCCGAGAAGAAGACCGGCCTGCGGGTGCACGGCCGCACCGGGCAGCCCTGCCCGGTCTGCGGCGACACCATCCGCGAGGTCTCCTTCGCCGACTCCTCGCTGCAGTACTGCCCCACCTGCCAGACCGGCGGCAAGCCGCTGGCCGACCGCAGGCTCTCCCGCCTGCTGAAGTGATCCGCCGGAGGGTCTGGTACCGGCCGCCGCGGTGTGGCAGCCTCTCAGCGCCAGAGCATCCGCACCCTCCGGAGTCGCCCGATGACCCTCGCCGCGCCCAGCCACACCAGCGGTCCCACCGACACCCCCCTGCTGACCGACACCATCGGCGCCAACCTGCTGCGCGCGGTGGCCGGGTTCGGCGAGCGCGAGGTGCTGGTCGACGTCCCCAGCGGCCGCCGCTGGACCTACCGGCAGTTCGCTGCCGAGACCGAGGTACTGGCCCTGGGCCTGCTCGCGCTCGGCGTGCGGACCGGGGACCGGGTGGGCATCTGGGCGCCCAACTGCCCGGAGTGGATGCTGCTGCAGTACGCCACCGCCCGGATCGGCGCCGTGCTGGTGAACATCAACCCCAGCTACCGCACCCACGAACTGGAGTACGTGCTGCGCCAGTCGGGCATCCGCACGGTGGTCGCGATGCCCGTCTACAAGACCTCCGACTACGCCGGCATGCTCGCCGAGGCCGCGCCCAACTGCCCCGGGCTGCGCGAGGTGCTGCTGATCGGCGAGGAGTCCTGGGAGCGGGTGCTGAGGCTCGGTCAGCTGCGCGACCCGGCCGAACTGGCGGCCGTCGAGGCCGGACTGACGGCGGACGACCCGATCAACATCCAGTACACCTCGGGCACCACCGGCTTCCCCAAGGGCGCCACGCTCTCGCACCGCAACATCCTCAACAACGGCTACTTCGTCGCCGAGCTGTGCGGCTACACCGAGGCCGACCGGATCTGCGTGCCCGTGCCGTTCTACCACTGCTTCGGCATGGTGATGGGCAACCTGGCGGCCACCTCGCACGGCGCCTGCGTGGTGATCCCCGCGCCGTCCTTCGACCCCGCCGCCACCCTGGCCGCCGTCGCCGCCGAACGCTGCACCTCGCTCTACGGCGTGCCCACCATGTTCATCGCCGAGCTCAACGACCCCGGCTTCGCCGAGCACGACCTGTCCAGCCTGCGCACCGGCATCATGGCCGGCTCGCCCTGCCCGGCCGAGGTGATGAAGCAGGTCATCGAGCGGATGCACATGAGCGAGGTGGCCATCTGCTACGGGATGACCGAGACCTCCCCGGTCTCCACCCAGACCCGCGGCGACGACACCTTCGAGCAGCGGATCAGCACCGTCGGCCGGGTCGGGCCGCACCTGGAGGTCAAGGTGGTGGACCCGGTCACCGGCGCCACCGTGCCGCGCGGCAGCGCCGGCGAACTCTGCACCAAGGGCTACTCGGTGATGCTCGGCTACTGGGAGGAGCCGGCGCGGACCGCCGAGGCGATCGACGCCGAGGGCTGGATGCACACCGGCGACCTGGCCGTGATGGACCAGGACGGCTTCCTCGCCATCACCGGCCGGATCAAGGACATGGTGATCCGCGGCGGCGAGAACATCTACCCCCGGGAGATCGAGGAGTTCCTGCTCACCCATCCCGACGTGGTGGACGCCCAGGTGATCGGCGTGCCGGACGAGAAGTACGGCGAGGAGCTGATGGCCTGGATCGTGCTGCGCCCCGCCGCCGAACCGCTCACCGCCGAGGCCCTGCGGGCCTTCTGCACCGGTCGGCTCGCGCACTACAAGATCCCGCGCCACGTGCACCTGGTCGACGGGTTCCCGATGACCGTCACCGGCAAGGTCCGCAAGGTGGAGATGCGCGAGCAGGCGGTGCGGCTGCTCGCGCCCTGAGTCACTCCTTCGCGAGCTTGGCCGCCACCGCCGGCGGCACCGGCTCGTAGCGCAGCGGGGTGCGGGTGAAGGAGCCCGTGCCGTGGGTCAGCGCGCGCAGGTCGACCGCGTACCGGGTCAGCTCCAGCTCGGGCACCTCCGCCCGCAGCAGGCTGCGGCCCGGTCCGGCCGGCTCGGTGCCCAGCACCCGCGCCCGACGGACCGACAGGTCGCTGAAGACCGCGCCCTGGTACTCGTCCGCCACCAGCACCCCCACCTCGGCCACCGGCTCCAGCAGCCGCAGCCGGGCCTGCGCCGCGGCGTCCCGCAGGGCCAGCGCCGCGGCCGACTGGAAGGCCGCGTCGGAGGAGTCCACCGAGTGGGCCTTGCCGTCCACCAGGGTGACCCGGACGTCCACCAGCGGGCGCCCGCCGCCCACCCCCTGCTCCAACTGCGCCCGCACCCCCTTCTCCACCGAGGGCACGAAGTGCCGCGGCACCGCGCCGCCCACCACCTTGTCCACGAACTCGACGCCGGCGCCGCCCGGCAGCGGCTCCACCAGCAGCTCGCAGATCGCGTACTGGCCGTGCCCGCCGGACTGCTTGACCAGTCGGCCGTGCCCGGTGGCCGGCCCGCCGAAGGTCTCCCGCAGCGCCACCCGGTACGGCACCTGGTCCACCTGCACGCCGTGCTGCCCGGCCAACTGCTCCAGCACCACGCCCGCGTGCGCCTCGCCGGTGCACCAGAGCACCAGCTGGCCGGTGTCCGGGTTCTGCTCCAGCCGCACCGTCGGGTCCTGGGCGGTCAGCCGGGTCAGGCCCTGGGACAGCTTGTCCTCGTCGCTGCGGCTGCGGGCCTCGATCGCCACCGGCAGCAGCGGCTCGGGCAGCTGCCAGGGCGTCAGGACCGTCGCGCCGTCCGGCTCCGCCAGGGTGTCGCCGACCCGGGCCGAGGTCAGCTTGCCGACACAGACCAGGTCACCCGCGAGGGCCTGGTCCACCGGGCGCTGCTGCTTGCCGAACGGGCTGGTCAGCGCGGCCGAGCGCTCCTCGGCGACGACACCGTCGGCACCGGCCGCGCGCAGCACCCGGTCGGGCTGCAGGGTGCCGCTGAAGACCCGGACCAGGCTCAGCCGGCCGACGTACGGATCCCCGGTGTTCTGCACCACCTGGGCGACCAGCGGGCCGGCCGGGTCGCCGGCCGGGGCGGTCAGCGGCTCTGTGCCGTTCAGGGATTCCGGGACCGGGCGGTCCGGCGGGGCCGGGAAGGCGGAGACGATCAGGTCCAGCAGGTCCACCGCGCCGGTGCCGTCCTCGGTCAGCGGCAGCACCGGGTGGATCGCGTCGTGCAGCACCGCGCCGCGCAGGCCGCGGGTCAGCGCGCCCTGGTCCAGCTCCTCGCCGCCCAGGTAGCGCTCCAGCAGCTCGTCGTCCTCGCCGGCGATCGCCTCCACCAGCCGCTCCCGGGCCGGGCCGGTCGGCGGCAGCGGCTCGGCCCGGCCGTGCGTCTCGCCGGAGATCAGCTCGACCGTGCCGCGCACCCGGCCCTCGCTGCGCACCGGCAGGTCCAGCGGCTGCACGGCGTCCGCCCGGCCGTCGGCGAAGGCCTGCTGACAGACCGCCAGCACCTCGTCGAAGTCGGCCCGGGCCGCGTCCATGTGGGTGACGGCGATGACCCGGGGCAGGCCCGCGTCGGCGCACTCCTGCCAGAGCGCCAGCACGGGCCCGGTCACCGGGTCGGTCGCCGAGACCACGAAGACGGCGGCGTCGGCGGCCCGCAACCCGGCCCGCAGCTCGCCCAGGAAGTCGGCGTGGCCCGGTGGGTCGATCAGGTTGATCTTGACGCCCTGCCACTCCAGCGGAACCAGCGAGAGCCGCACCGAGTGCTGGCGGCGCTGCTCGATCTCCTCGTGGTCGGAGACGGTGCTGCCGTCGGCGACCCGGCCGGCCCGGGTCAGCGCGCCCGCCGCCAGGGCCAGCGACTCGGTCAGCGTGGTCTTGCCCGAGCCGCTCACCCCGACCAGCACCACGTTGCGCAGGTGCTGGGGATCCGCCACGGCCGGGGCCCGGCCGGCGGCCCCCTGGTGGGCGGCGGCTCGCTCGGACATCGCGGATCTCCTCGGGTGTGCTGGGCTGACGGGGCGTCGGGTGCTGGATGCTGGGCTCGGGTGCTGGTGCTGGTGCTGGTGCTGGTGCTGGTTCGAGCTTGGCACCGGGGGCGGCGGCGGGCCATCGGGGTGGGGCGTCCGGGGGCACGTGGCTGGTGGACCGTCAGTTGAGGAGCCGTCAGTGGCGGTTTACCCCTGCCGCCGGGCCCCGGCCAGCGCGACGGCGGCGAGCAGGGCCAGCGCGGTGGCCGTGATCAGCGCCCACCAGGCGTGCCGGAAGGCGTCGAGCGCCTGGGCGGCCGAGTGCGGGGTGCCGAGCAGGCTGACCACGACCGCCACGCCCACCACCGAGCCGACCTGACGGCCCATCGTGGTGACCGCCGAGCCGGTGGCGAACCGGGTCGGCGGCAGCGCCGTGGCGGCGGCACCGATCAGCGTGGGCAGGGCCAGGCCGACACCGACGCCGGTGAGCAGCATGCCGGGCAGCAGCTCGGCGGCGTAGCCGGGCGCGGTGCCGATCGCCGCCACCCACCAGCCGAGGCCGGCGCCGAAGGCCAGCAGCCCGAGCGCGGCCAACCACCCGGCGCCGAACCGGCGCAGCAGCGGGGCGGCGGTCAGCGTGATCGGCGGCACCAGCAGCGGGCCGGGCGCCACCGCGAGGCCGGTGCGCAGCGCCGAGTAGCCCCACACCTGCTGGCACCAGAGCACCGAGGTGAGCAGCATCCCGGCGAAGGCCACGGTGAAGAGCAGCGCGGTGGCGTTGGCCGCGGCGAAGACCGGCACCCGCAGCAGCGGCAGCTCGACCACCGGCGCGCGGTGGCGGGCCGAGCGCCACAGGAAGCCGGCCACCAGGGCGGCGGCGCCGGCCAGGCTGCCGAGCACCCGGGCCGAGGCCCAGCCCCAGTTGTCGGAACGCACCAGGCCGACGGCGAGCAGGCCGATCGCGGCGGTCAGCAGCAGCGCGCCGAGCAGGTCGGGCCAGGGCTCCTCGGCCCGCCCGCGCAGCCGGGGCAGCACCCGTCGGCCGGCCACCAGTCCGGCCGCGCCGACCGGCAGGTTGACCAGGAACACCCAGCGCCAGTCGGCCTCGACCAGCAGGCCGCCGAGCACCGGGCCGAGCCCCGCCGCGATGCCGCCGATCGACGCCCAGGCGCGCACCGCGCCCGTGCGGCGTTCGGGGGCGGTGGCGTCCAGCAGCAGGGCGAGCGAGGTGGGCATCAACAGGGCGGCCCCGAGGGCCTGCAGCAGCCGGGCGCCGACCAGCCAGCCGACGCCGGGCGCCAGCGCGCAGAGCGCGGAGGAGCCGGTGAACAGCGCCAGGCCGGCCAGGAAGCCGGTCCGGTGGCCGAGCCGGTCGGCGAGCCGTCCGGCCGGGACCAGCAGGGCGGCGAAGACGATGGCGTAGCCGTTCAGCACCCAGGAGAGGGCGGACAGGGTGCTGCCCCGGAAGTGCTGGTTCATCGCCGGCAGCGCGACGTTGACGATGAAGAGGTCGAGGTTGGCGACGAAGACTGCGGTGGCGACGACCAGCAGCACGGAGCGCGGGGTGCCGGGGGTGGGGGGAGTGGTGCCGGGGGTGGGGGTGCTTTGGGTGGTGGGGGTGCTGGAGCTGTCGGCAGAGGGCCGGACCGGTGGGTCGGCTATAGGGTTTGATTCTCCAACTGAGTGCATGGCCGCACGCTAGCGGGAGTGGGTTTGGAATCGCAACCCACTGGCGGCGGACGCTCGGGGGGATGGGCCGGAGAAGGCCTGATCGTGGGTTCGGATGCGGCCGGCGGGCCGGATTCACCCCAAGGGGTGATTGCCGGGGTGCCCCATCTGGCGAAATCATGGAACCGGCCGTATACGCAGCAGGACCGATGGCTGCACTGCAGCACGAATGGGGGCAGCCGATGGGAGCTGGGCGGCGGGGGCGCAGGCAGCGCGGGGCGGTGGTGGTCGGATGACCATCCGTGAGACGACCGGCGCGGCCGGGGTGTTCGGAGTTCTCGGCGCACCAGGCGTGCCAGGGGTGACCGGCGAGGTCGGCGCAACTGGTGTGCCCAGTGGGACTGGTGCGACCCGCATGACCTGTCTGACCAGTGTGACTGGTGCGACCGGCCCGTCCGACGTGACCGCGGGGATCGCGGTCCCAGTGCGTTACGGGCTGCGCGAGCGGCGCGCCGTCGCCGCCGGGCGCGGCCGCCGTGCCGTCCGCGGCGCCGTCCGCGAGAAACCCGGCCGGGGCCGGTCCGCCGGGGCGGGCGTCTAGGCCATGGGCGGAGCCTGGGGGACCGCGGACGGTCCCTGGGTCGGCCGTGGTTCCCCGGCCCACCCGATCGGCTGGCGGCTGCGCACCGGCGTCCGACTCACCGAGGACGGGGCGTGCGACCCGCCCGTGCTGCTCCATCCCGAGGGCGTGCTGCTGTTGAACGAGCGGTCCGCCGCCGTGCTGCGGCTCTGCGACGGCTCCCGGGGCGCCGGCGCGATCACGGCGGCGCTGAGCGCGGAGTTCGCCGAGGTGGCCGCCGAGCAGGTGCTCGCCTTCCTCGCCGGGATAGCCGAACAGGGGCTGATCGAGGGCGTCTGCCTGGGCGAGCGGGGCGGTGGCTGAGTCGCCCGTGGTGGCGTTCGCAGATGACGGTCCGTCAGCTGACCGTCACTCGGTTCCACCGCTCGCGGCGCTCCGCCGCATCCGCAGCAGCGCCCGCCCGCCGGCCAGGTCGATCCCGTGCCGGGCCGGCGCGCCGTCGTGCTCGTCCTCCCGCAGCACCAGTTCGACCTGCCGCTGCTCCAGCTGGATCCGCTTGCCGGGGTAGAGCAGTGCGTGCAGTTCCTCGGTGGCGCCCGCTGCCGCTCCGCGCTCCGCCGCCGGCCGCGCGCGGGCCAGCACCCGCCGGGCCAGGCCAGCGAGCAGGGCGAACGCCGTGACCAGGGCCGGGATCAGCAGGCCGCCCACGGTGCCGAAGAGCATGCTCATGGCCCGGACAACGTCTGTGCGGTGCCGCCGAGTTCCCGGCAAGGGCGGTCAACGGCGCACCGGCAGCGCCCGGTTCGGCGGGTGCGCCCGTCCGAAGGAGTGGTCACCGCCCGGACCGGGCACCATGACAGACGTGAGCAACGACCTGTTCGCCGCAGGTGACACGGCCATTCGCCGCGATGTGCACATGGGGCGGGTGTGGACGGCGATGCCGCAACGCGTCCTCGACGACACCGGCGCCGTGCTGACCCTCGCCTACTGGCCGGGCATCGTCGGCCTCGCCCCCATCACCTGGATCGCCGCCCACCGCACCGGCGACAACGCCATGCGGGCCCGCGGCCTGACCGATCTCGCGGGCGGGCGCTGGCAGTTGGCGCCCTACTACTGGGAGCACACCGAGCTCCTCTCGTACTTCCTGACCGGCGAGCACTTCAGCGTGCACTGCTTCCAGTCCGCCGGCACGCACCAACCCCTGCGCTGGTACGTCAACTTCGAGCTCCCGTTCGTCCGCCGCCGGGGCCTGGGCATCGACACCCTCGACCTCTGCCTGGACCTGCTGGCCACCCCCGACCTGGGATCCTGGTGGTGGAAGGACGAGCAGGAGTACGCCCAGGTCCGCCGCCTCGGCATGGTCGACGACGCGCTGGACCGCCAGGTCGCCACCGCCCGCTCCCGCGCCCTGGCCCTGCTGGAGGACCGCGCCGGCCCGTTCGCCCGGGGCTGGCCCCGCTGGTCGCCCGACCCCGACTGGCCCCTCCCGGAACTCCCCGCCGACACGCGCTGGTGAGGGCGCGCCGCCACGGCGGCCTCCAGCACGTGGTGCGCGCCCAGCGCGTTGACCTCCAGCAGCTGCGGCAGCGGCGCCTCGTCGGCGATCCCGCCGAGGTGCAGCACCGCGTCCACCCCGGCCAGCGCCGCCTCGACCGCGCCCTGGCCCCGGAGGTCGGCGAGCCTGACCTCCTCCTCGGGCGCCTCGGCCGCCGTCGGCGCCCGGTCGACCAGCACAAGTCGCTCGCGCCGTTGTCCGACGGTACGTCAACTCTCGTGCCCACGACGGTGGGCCCACTGCTCGCGGGCCGTGGCCCACTTCAACCGGGCCTGGGCCAGCACCTTCTGCCACTGCCGGCGCACCTCGTCGTCGGCCGGTCGCTCGCCGCGGCCGATCCGGTCCAGCTCGTCGCGCACCTCGCGGCCCGCGGCGGCGGCGGCGACCAGCACCAGCATCATCCCGAACAGCGCCGTGAGCAGGGCGAAGACGGCGCCGATCGCGCCGTACCGGTTGGCGGAGGAGTCGAAGACCCGGGGCAGGTACACGCTGGTGGCGACGGAGTAGCCGGCCTCGGCGACCGCGCCGATGGCGGCGAACGGCAGCAGCTGCGCCAGGCCGGTCCGCTTCGCGGTGAGCGTCCGGCCGCTCCAGAGCAGGAACAGGCAGGAGAGCGGGGCCTGCACCGTCGCCGCCAGCAGCCCCAACGGCCCGGCGCCGAGCAGCGCGAAGACCCAGCTGCTCAGCGCCAGGTAGCCGACCAGCACGAGGGCCCAGCGCAGCCCGTTGAGCGTGTTGCGCACGCTGAGCGGGGGCAGCTCCCAGGCCTGTTCGTAGAGCCGCTGCACCGCGCGGGAGAAGCTCAGCACCGAGACGAGCAGGAAGACGACGCCGAACACGCCCACCCCGGCGGTGGTGTCCGCGTCGGGGGAGAAGACGTAGCTGACGGCCTGCGCGCCGCCGCCGGTCAGGTGGTAGCGGTGGATGATCCGCTGGGCGGTGTCGGGGAAGCCGAAGTGCTTCAGCAGGACGCCCGCGATGAGCGAGAGCGGGACCACCGCCGACAGGGCGCTGGAGGCCAGCGCCATCGAACGGTCGAAGCCGACCAGCCGCTGGAAGCGGTTGACCACCCGCAGTGCGAAGGCGGGCCGTAACCAGAAGGTCAGGGCCCTGACGATGCGTTCCTTGTTGATGCCCACGGTCCTGTTGCCCACGTGTCGATTCCCACGGTCCTGACGCCCACGGTCCTGACGCCTGCAGTCCTGACGCCCACGGTGTCGATGCCTACGGTGTCGATGCCTACGGTCCCGGTCCTCCGAGGTCGCGCGTCCGCCCTGGTCCAGCCCCCGCGAGCATAGGCGCGGCGGGCCCGGAACCGGCGGACCGGCGCCGCGCCCGGCCTGCCGCGCGCTCCGGGCCGGCCACGGCAGGGGTGTGTCTGGACCCACCCCGACCGGGCAGCTGGACGCAGTGTCAGCGGGCCCGCGAACCGGGATCGTCGATGGTGACGGCGAACGGCGAACACCCGGAAGGGGCGGACCCATGTGGAACGGACGCGACAACCAGCTCGACCAGCTCAACCAACTCGACCGGCAGGACCTCCTCCGTGGAGTCGGACGACAGCGGGGGCGGCCGCGGTGGAAGGCCGAGGCAGGCCTGTACGTGCTCGTCGCCTTCCTCGGCGCGGGCCTGCTCGGCGCGCTCCAACCCTCGACGGGGGTCCCCGAGGAGGTCCTCCAGCTCACCCAGTTCGGGCCCGCCCTCGGGGTCCTGATGGTGGCTCTGCTCCGCCCCTCCCGGGCCCGCGAGCGCCTCGCCGGCACCCTGCCCGGCCCGCCGCCCGGGCGCCCGCCCGGCAGGCGGGACCGCACCGCGCCGCTGGTCCTGCTCTGCGCGCCGCTCATCATCGCGCTCAGCAGCGCCGGCTACGCGGTGGTGCACGGCAGCCTCGCGTTCACCGATCCGCGCGGCCTGGCGGATCCGTTCGCGCTCATCGTGCCGGCCCAACTGGTCGGCGCCTGCGGGGAGGAGATCGGCTGGCGCTGCTTCCTCCAGCCGCTGCTGCGCACCCGGTTCGGGCCGCTGACCGCCTCAGTGCTGGTCGGGCTGGTCTGGGGCGGCTGGCACGTGCAGGCGTTCACGCGCGGCCCGGCGTACGCGGGCGGGTTCCTGACCGCCACCGTGGCGATGTCGGTGCTGCTCGGCCTCGCCCTGGAGCGGGTGCGGAGCAACCGGCTGCTGCTGGCCGGCGGCTTCCACGCCCTGGTCAACCTCGGGATGCTGGTCTTCATGCCGGACGACTCCGGTACGGCCATGCTGCTGTTCGGCGCGGCCTGCCTGCTCGCTGCGCTGCCCTGGGTGCTGCGCGCACCAACGGTTAGGATGACGGTTCCGGCAGCGCACGGGGCGCGCTGACATGACGGAGCGACAGGTGGTCATGGCAAGGGGGGACGGGCGCCCGGGCGGCGGTGGCTGGATCGCCGCCGGGCGGTGCCAGCTGCTCTCGCTGGGCGGCCTGGTCGTCGCGGCCGCCGGCCTGCTGGTGCTCTGCGTGCTCGCGCTGGTCCCGGTGCGGGTCGGCCTCGGCGTGCTGCCCGCGGCGGCCCGGAGGCTGCGCCGGCTCGCCGACCGGCAGCGGCTCCTCGCGGTGACCTGGTCCGGCGTCGCGGTCGGTCCCTCCGAGCCACCGGCCGTCGGCGACCCGGAGCGGTCGGCCCGCGGCCCGGCCACCCTGCTCGGCTCCGAGGGCTTCTGGCGCGACCTGCGGTGGGCCCTGCTGGAGCCCTGGGTCGGCGGCACGCTGGTCGTCCTCCCGCTCACGCTGCTCTACTACGGGCTGTTCGGCCTGCTGGTGCAGCCGTTCATCTGGCGCCGGATCGACGACGGCAACTGGTACGCCTTCATCCACGTCCACTCCACCGGGGCGATGCTCGCCTCCGCCGCGCTCGGCCTGGCGTTCCTGGGCGCCGGCCTCCGGCTCGCCCCGCGCGCCCTCGCCTGGCACGCCCGCTGGACCAGGCGCGCCCTCACCGCCCCGTACACCAGTCAGCTGGAGCGCAGGATCACGCAGTTGACGGACACTCGGGCCGAGGCACTGGACGCCCAGGCGGCCGAGCTGCGCCGGATCGAGCGCGACCTGCACGACGGGGCGCAGGCCCGGCTGGTCTCCCTCGGCATGACGCTGGACGACGCGACCCGGCTGCTCGACACCGACCCGGCGGCCGCCCGCACCCTGCTGCTCCAGGTCCGGGCCACCTCCGAGCGGGCCCTGCAGGACCTGCGGGAGTTGGTGCACGGGATCCACCCGCCGGTGCTCGCCGACCGCGGCCTCGGCGACGCCGTCCGCTCGCTCGCCCTGGACAGTTTCCTCGACGTGCACGTCACGGTGGGCCTGCCCGGCCGGTTGCCGCCGCCGGTCGAGTCCGCCGGCTACTTCGCCCTCGGGGAGCTGCTGGCCAACGCGGGCAAGCACGCCGGCGCCGCCGAGGTCTGGATCGACCTGCGCCACACCGAGGGCGCACTGCGGATCACGGTCACCGACGACGGCCACGGCGGAGCGGATCCCGCCCGGGGCAGCGGCCTGCGCGGCATAGAACGCAGGCTCAGCAGCTTCGACGGAACCCTTGCCTTGCACAGTCCGCAGGGCGGACCGACCACCGCGACCCTGGAGATACCGTGCGCGTCGTTCTTGCCGAAGACCAGTTCCTCCTCCGGGACTGGTTGATCCGTACCCTGCGGGACCACGGGTGTGAGGTGGTCGCCGCCGTCGACAACAGCCCGGCCCTGCGGAAGGCGCTGCGCGAGGAGCAGATGGACCTCGCGGTGCTGGACATCCGGCTGCCGCCCTCCTACACCGACGAGGGCCTCCAGGCGGCCCTGCACGCCCGCCGCGAGCGGCCCGGTCTGCCGGTGCTGATCCTCTCCCAGTACGTCGACCAGCTCTACGCCCAGGAGCTGCTGGCCGGCGGGCAGGGCGCGGTCGGCTACCTGCTCAAGGACCGGGTCACCAACACCGCCCAGTTCATGGACGCGGCCCGCACGGTCGCGGCCGGCGGCACCGTGATGGACCCCGAGGTGATCGCCAAGCTGCTGGCCCGCAGCGAGGCCCGGGGCACCACCGCCGACCTGACGCCGCGTGAGCACGAGGTGCTCCGGCTGATGGCCGAGGGCCGGTCCAACACCGCCATCATGAGCACCCTGCACATCAGCGAGAGCGCCGTGGCCAAACACACCACCAGCATCTTCGGCAAGCTCGGCATCGAGGCCTCGGCCGACGACAACCGCCGGGTCCTGGCGGTGCTGGCGTACCTGAAGCGCTGACGGCCGGTCGGCTCCGCCGCCGCGGCCCGCGCGGGGTTCGCCGTCCGTCGCCCGCCGCCCGCCGACGGGCTGAACGGACCGTAGTGCCCGTCCGTCAGCGCCGGTGAGCGGACGGGAGCTGCCAGCCGGTCTGTTCGGCCCAGCGCTCGGCGCCGGACATCAGCACCTCCGTGGCCGGCGCCTTGATCTGGCCGTAGTCCATCAGGTCGGGCAGGCTCTGGGCCACGCGCTGCTTGAACGCGCCCCAGCCGTTCCGGGCCCGCTCGTCCGCACGCAGGAAGTCGCGGAAGAGCAGGGCGTAGCGGGTGTTGGGGCCGTCGTGCAGGCGGATGTGCACGTTGCAGGCGCGGGCGCCGGGTGGCGGGGCGAACACCAGCTTGGGGCACGCCACCCCGGCCGTGACCTCGGTGCGGTTCCACGGCTCGGGGCGGCAGCGGTAGCCCTGGGCGGCCATCAGCGGCACGATGCGGTCGTGCTCGACGGCTGCGACGCGCACCTGAATGTCGATGCAGTCCTTGGCCGGCAGCCCGGGTACGGAGGTCGACCCCACGTGGTCGACCGTCAGCGCGAGCGGCCCGAGCAGGTCGGCGATCCGGTGCGAGAGGCGCTCGAACTCACCTGGCCACGTGGGGTCGTAGTCGGAGACGACCACGCCGGAGGAGAACTTCTCGTCGGGGAAGGGCATTTGTGAACGATACCGGCTGAGTCGGTGTCAGTTGGTGATGCGTCCGCCCGCGACGTCGATGGTCAGGCCGGTCAGGTAGGCGGCGGCGTCGGAGGCGAGGAAGAGTGCCGTCTCGGCCACGTCCTCCATGGTGCCCAGGCGGCGCAGCGGGTGGGCGGCGGCGACCTGCTCCTGGACCGCGGGCGGCATGCTGGCGCGGGCCTTCTCGGTGAGGATCGAGGAGGGGGCGATGCAGTTGACCCGGATGCCCTGCGGGCCGAGCTCGGTGGCGAGGTGGCGGGTGAGCATCACCAGGCCCGCGTTGGCCGCCCCGTAGGCCAGGTTGGCCAGACTGGGCTGGCGGCCGGCCGAGGAGGACATGGTGATGATCGAGCCGGCGCCGCGCTCCACCATGTCCGGCAGGAAGGCCTGGATGGTGAGGAAGGCGGAGGTCAGGTTCGCGTCCAGCGACTCGCGCCAGAGCTGCTCGGTGAGTTCGGTGGACTTCACCGGGAACCCGACCCCGCCGGCGAAGGCGGCCAGCACGTCGACCGGCCCGAACCGGTCCGCGACGGTGCGGTGCAGGGCGGCGAGCGCGGCGGAGTCGGTGACGTCCGCCGTGGCGGGGAGCGCGGTGCCGCCGGCGTCGGTGATCCCGTCGGCGACGGCGGCCAGCGCGGTGGCGTCCCGGCCGACCACGCAGACCTGGGCGCCCTGGTCGGCGAAGGCCCGCGCGGTCCGCGCGCCGATGCCGCGCGAGCCACCGGTGATGACGACGGTCCTGCCCTGGAGGCTGGGGTGAGCGGTGGTGACTGACATGGAGTGCTCCAAGGAAGGTGGGTCGGATCGGATGGGAGTGGCGGTGCGTCAGGCGTTGGTGTGTCAGGCGTTGGTGTGTCAGGCCTTGGTGCTTCAGGCGTTGGTGCGGCGCCGGGTGCGCGGCAGCTTCCAGGCGGCGAGCAGCAGCCAGACCAGCCCGCCGAACCGCACGGCAGGCAGCAGGTAGCCGAACCCGCCGACCAGCAGCGCGAGCAGACCGAGCAGGCCGAGGGCGGTGACCAGTACGCCGCTCCAGGCGAGGGCGCGCGGCAGCAGGCCGGTCTTCAGTGCCGAGACCGAGATCCCGGCGGCGAGCAGGCCGAACCCGGCGGCGAACACGGGGCCGCCGGAGACGAACGACAGGTTGGCCAGCGCGCGGGCCAGCGCCGGGGGCGAGTCGGCGGCCAGTCGGCTGCCCGCCCAGGCGGTGGCGGCGCTCAGGCTCAGCGCGCCGCCCGCGAGCACTCCGCCGACCAGGGCGATCGCCGCGCCCGGCCCGGTGACCCCGAGCAGCCGTAGCCGCTGGTTGAGCACGGCGGAGAGCAGCAGCACCGGCATCGCGGCGGCGAGCAGCAGGAACGCGCCGAGCCGCATGGTGCCCCCGTGCTGCTCGGCGTACTGGAGCACGGCGGAGGCCGGGGCGTCGGGGTGCGGGGTGGCCCGGTTGACCACGGTGTAGGCGACGGTCAGCAGGGCGAGCGAGGTGGCGGGCAGCAGCAGCGGCGGCCCGGGCTGCGGTCGGCGTCCGGTGCGGGTGGTGGGTGGGGTGGCGCTGGTGGCACTCATGAGGGGCTCCGGCTCGTCGACGTCATCGCTATACAAAAAATAATGATTACAGAATGGAACGGTTGTCAAGCGGATACCATGTCCGCATGACTACGAATCCTGGGAGTGCGGCCGGCCCGCAGGGTGCCCCCCGCCCCGCGAAGCACGGCGGCGTGGCCTTCCTGCTCGCTCAGCTCGGCGCCCACGCGACCGAGCTCTTCGCCCAGCGGATCGCCGCCCTCGACCTGACCCCGCCGCAGGCCGGCCTGCTCCGGATGCTGGCGGCGACCCCCGGCCGCAGCCAGCGCGAGCTGGCCGACGACCTGGGCATGCCGCCGAGCCGGTTCGTGCCGTTCGCCGACGGGCTGGAGCAGCGCGGCCTGATCGAGCGCCGCCGCAACGCCGAGGACCGCCGCCTCTACGCGCTGCACCTGACCGACCAGGGGTTCGCCCTGCTCGGCGAGCTGGCCGGGGTGGCGGTGGCGCACGAGCAGCAGGTCTGCGGGGCGCTCTCGGAGCAGGAGCGCGGGCAGCTGCTCGGCCTGCTGCGCCGGGTTGCCGAGGAGCAGGGCCTCACCCCGGGCGTGCACACCGGATTTCGGTCGCTCCGGGGCAAGTAGTCCGGCAGACTGCGGCCATGGCCGGGGAGACCACTGGGGAGATCGCCGGGGACCTGAGCGGGGGCAAGGCCGAGGATATGACTGATGATCAGCTGATCGTTCGTGCCCGTGGCTTGTGGTGCGAGATGGCGTCGGTGCCGGGCATCGAGTTCGCCGCGGCGGGCCGACTGGTACCCGTGGTAGCCCCGGAGGCGGGCCTCGGGCCGGCGGGCTGGGCCGGCGTGATCGAGCTCGGTGGCGCCCGGATCGCCACCGCGCCCGACGAGCGCGCGGCCGCCCTGCTGCGCGAGCGGCTGGCCGGGGTGGCCCCGGGCCGGCTGGCCGACCCCGGTGCGGTCGGGGCGGCCTTCCCTGACGTCCGGGTCCTCGGCCCGGTCGCGCTGGCCTACTTGGCGGCGGAGGACTTCCGTCCGGTCGGGCCGGGTGCGTGGGAGCTGGTGGAGCTGCCCGCCGACCATCGCGGGCTGCGCCGCCTGGAGGAGTCGGCCGGGGACGAGGACCGCCGGGAGGCCGGGCTCGACGAGATCACCTCACCGGCCTTCGCGGTCCGGGTCGGCGGCGAGGTCGTGGCGGCGGCCGGCTACCGGCACTGGCGCAGCCGCACCGCGCACATCAGCGTGCTCACCGCGCCGGCCTGGCGCGGGCACGGACTGGTCCGGGTCACCGGCACCGCCGCGGCCGCCCACGCCCTCGCCGACGACCTGCTGCCGCAGTGGCGCGCCCGGGTGCCGGCCTCCCGCCGGGCCGCCGTGGCACTCGGTTTCCGGGAGATCGGCACCCAACTGGTCGTCAACTTCGGCTGACAGCTGACAGCTGACAGCTGACAGCGCACGGCTGACCGGAGCCGGAGCCGGAGCCGGAGCCGGAGCCGGAGCCGGAACCGGTGTCCCGCCGCTCCGCCGGCCCGCTACTCCGTGCCCGGCCCACCGTCCTGCGGTGCGAGCAGCGCGTTGACCGAGCCGTACGGCAGCGCCTCGGTGAGCGGGGCGAAGGAGCCCGTGTGCCGGATGGTCCGGGCGGCGTTCATGGTGGCGGTGAACGCCAGCCGGGAGAGCCCGGAGCCCAGGCTGATCCGCCGCACGCCCAGCTCGCCGAGCCGATCGACCGTCAGCTCCAGCAGCGGGCCCGCGACCAGCACGTTCACCGGCCGGTCGACCGCGGCGCAGACCGCCCGCACCGCCTCGGCGTCCGGCAGTCCGGGGGCGAAGAGCACGTCCGCGCCCGCCTCCTCGAAGGCCTGCAACCGCCTGATGGTGTCGTCGAGGTCGGGCCGGCCGTAGAGGAAGTTCTCCGCTCGCGCGGTGACCGTGAACGGGAAGTCCAGCTCCCGCGCGGCCAGCACCGCCGCCCGGACCCGGCCCACCGCCTCCGCGAACGTGTGCAGCGGGGCGTCCGGGTCGCCGGTCGCGTCCTCGATCGAGCCGCCGACCAGGCCGGCCGCGGCGGCCAGTCGGATGGTCTCGGCGATCTGCTCCCGGTCGGCGCCGTAGCCGCTCTCCAGGTCGGCGGAGACCGGCAGGTGGGTCGCGGCGGCCAGTTCGCGGGCGTTGGCCAGCACCTCGTCCCGGCTCACCAGGTTGGCGCCGTCGCTGCGCCCGAGGCTGTGCGCCAGCCCGGCGCTGGTGGAGGCGATCGCCGCGAAGCCGAGCCCGGTGAGCAGCCGGGCGGTGCCGGCGTCCCAGGCGTTCGGGATGACGAAGGGCTCCTGGGCCTCGTGCAGCCGGCGGAACTCCAGCGCCCGGCGGTGCTGGTCCTCGCGGTGCTGGTCCTCGGTGATCGGTGACACGGTGGTCCTCTCAGCTCGGATTGCGCGGGTGCGGCACGTGCAGGTAGGCGGCCCGGCCGGTGCGGCGGGCCTCGACCACGGCCTCCAGCAGCGCCAGCCGTTCGGGGCCGAGCACGGTGCGCCACTCGGCCAGCGGACGGACGGCGTGGTCGGCGTGCTCGGCCGGGTCCAGCACCAGGCCGGCCAACTGCTCGGCGGAGAGCTCCCCGCCGTCGAAGACCACGCCGACCCGGAACGGCCAGCCGTCCGCGGCGGGCCGGAAGACGAGTGCGAGCAGCGGCGGGACCGGTTCGGCCGGCAGTACCAGCCCGGTCTCCTCCAGCACCTCGCGCCGGGCGCAGCGCCACGGCTCGCCGTCGAACTCCATGTTCCCGCCGACGAACTGCCAGACCTCGGGGTCGTAGACCGACTCCATCAGCAGCGGGTTGCCGGCGGTGTCGGTGAAGTGGACCAGGCCGAAGAGGATGCCGTGCGGCAGCGTGCGCAGGTGATCGGCGAGCGGGAGCTGGGCCATGGGGGCTCCTGGAAAAGGCGGACGAGCTGACGGACGGGCGGGGTGACGGCGGCTCGGTTGACGGCGGCTCAGTCGACGGTGTGGTCGCCGTCCAGGTAGACCCAGTCGCCCTCGTGCCGCAGGAACCGGCTGTTCTCGTGCAGGCTGCCCGCCACCCCGTGCTCGCGGAAGTGGGCCCGGAACTCCACGGTGCCCGCGGTGTGGAACGGGCCGCCCTCGGTGCTGCCGAGGATCTCCAGCCGCTCCCAGACCGGCTCCGGTCCGAGCTCCAGCTCGGCCGGCCGGGTGTCGGGGTGCCAGCTGCGCAGCAGGTAGGCGGTGTCCCGCACGACGAAGGCGCTGTAGCGCGAGCGCATCAGCTGCTCGGCGCTGGTCGCCCGGGCGAGTCCCCGGTGCAGCCTGCCACAGCAGTCGGCGTAGTCGGCGGGCAGGCCGCAGGGGCAGGCCTTCGGCAGCGCGGCGGCGGGTTGGGCGGCGGCGGCAGTGCTGGGCCGGGCGGGGGTGGAGCGCTTGGCGGGGCGGGCGGTGCGTCGGGACATGGCCCCATTGTGACGGTCCGTCGGACCGCCCACGCACCGCCCGCCCGCCGCGCGGGCGGTCAGGAGGGCAGCTGCAGCTGCTGGCCCGGGAAGATCAGGTTCGGGTTGCCACCGACCACACTGCTGTTCTGCTGGTAGAGCTGCTGCCAGCCGTCCAGGTGGTGGCCGTAGGCGATGCCGGAGAGGGTGTCGCCGCTGACCACGGTGTAGTCGCCGCCGGGCGCGGCCGGGGTGCTGGTGGTCGGGACGGGCGCGGGCTGGCCGGGGACGGCCGGACCGGGCACCGGGTTCGCGACCGGGGGCGCGGACTGCGTCGGGGTGCCGGGCGTGGAGGGCGCTGCGGTCGGCGTGTTCGGCGCGGGGGTGGGCGCGGCGCTCGGGGTCGCGCCGGGGGTGGTCGGGGCCGGGACGGTGGACGCGGGCGCGCCGGGGGTGGCGGCCGTCGGCGCGGGGGTGCCCGGCGTGGCCGCGCCGGAGGGCGTGCCACCGGTCGCGGGCGCCGGGTTGGACACCGCACCGGACGGGGTCGGCGCGACAGGCGCACTCGGCACCACAGGCACAACAGGCGTAACAGGAACAACGGGCACAACAGGCGTACCCGGCGCGGGCGGAGTGGCCGGGCTGCCCGGGGAGGCGGGCGTGCCGGGAGCGGCCGGCGCGGACGGCGAGGCCGGCGCAGCCGGGACGCTCGGCGTGGTGCTGCCGTCCGGCGAGGTGAGGCCGGCCGTGGCGGCGCACGAGCCCCAGACGCCCGCTCCGTCGGACGCCAGCACCGCCTCGGCGACGCTGATCTGCTGCTGCTTGGTGCCGTGCGAGGGCTCGGCGCCGAACAGGTCGCCGCCGTGCGCCTCCCACTGACGCTCGGTCAGGTGCAGGCCGCCGTAGTAGCCGTCGCCGGTGTCCATGGTCCAGTTCCCGCCGGTCTCGCACTGGGCGACCGCGTCCCAGGTGGTGGCGGGGGCCGCGTGCGCGCCGGTCGCCGCGAGCAGCGGCAGGGCGAGGCCCGCGCCCAGGGCGGTGGCCGTGGCGACGGCCCGGTCGGCCTGGGTCGGGCGGCGGTGGCGGCCCGGTCCGGAAAAGACCATGGGAGTGTCCCTCTCCGCACGCCTGCGAGGTGAGCTGTCGGGTTCGGGCCGGTGAGGTTGGCCCGGCCGGCCGCGCGGATCGCTCCGGCGGTCGGCTTCACCCCTAGCCGTGGGGACGGCGTGGAGAACCTGGGTCCCCCGTCCCTGCCCTGACGAGTCGTGGTGTCGGAAGCACGGACGAGGTGGGCAGGGTTCGGCGTGCCGCGTCCGTGAGCCCGTAGGGATGGGCTTGACGGGACGATAGACGGATGATCAGCTCGATAACAAGCCCGCATCGCGAACATCACATCAGAATCACGTCGGTGAAGGGATCGTCCGTGCGGGATGTACTGAGCGCGATGTACTGAGCGCGATGCATTGGGCGCGATGTATTGGACGGGTCAGCAGGCGCCACCGAGACGCAGGAGGATTCCATGGCCGACGAGGCGAGGATGAAGGAACTGTTCGCATCGGGGAAGCAGGGGGTGCTGGTGACGCTGAAGCAGAACGGGCGGCCGCAGCTCTCCAACATCTTCTACGGCTACGACCCCGAGCGGGACTTGGTGCGGATCTCGGTCACCGCCGACCGGGTCAAGGCCCGCAACGCCGAGCGCGACCCCCGGGTCAGCCTGCACGTCACCAGCGCGGACTTCTTCACCTGGGCGGTCGCCGAGGGCACCGCCGAGCTGTCCGCCGTCGCCCAGCAGCCGGACGACGCGGCGGTGGAGGAACTGGTCGACCTCTACCGGCAGGTCAACGGGGAGCACCCGGACTGGGACGAGTTCCGCGCCACCATGGTCAAGGATCGGCGGCGCTGCCTCTCGCTGCACGTCGAGCGGTACTACGGCCAGACCCCGTGACCCAGCAGGCTCCCTGACCGGTCATCGGACCGACCGGCAGAGCGCCAACGTCGCCTCGATGGCCGCGACGTAGCCCGCCCGTGCCCGCTCCAGTCGGGCCGGGTCGGCCGGGCCGTCGCCGAGGTCGAGCTCGGCGCGGAAGGTGAGCAGCAGCTCGCCGTCCGCGTCCTCCTCGATGTCGTTGTGGATCGTCCAGCGGGCCCGCTCGTCCGAGCGGTGGAAGCTGACCCGGCGCTTCGGCTCGAAGCGCACCTCCTCGCGCACCCGCTCGCCGCGGATCACCACCTCGCGGACCAGACCGTGCCCGGTCCGCTCCAGCACCCGGCACGAGCTCATCCCGGCGACGACCAGCGTCGCGTCCTCGGCCTTGCGCAGCAGGCCCGCCCAGACGGCGTCCCGGTCCAGCACGGTTCCCCCGCCCCGCTCCGGCGCGTTGACCCGCACGCTCGCACTGATTTCCGGCACGGCTGATGCCCCCTCGGATCGACTGCCGGTCGGAGACCAGCGGATGCTTGTCACGAATGCTTGTGCGGCCAAGTAAACGCTTAAGATCCTTTTAGGGCAAGGGAGAATCGAGGGTCCGAAGGGTGCCCTGGAGGGCATCCATTTGTGCGTACAATCACCGTGTGAGCGCCGCCACTGACAGCACCAGCCATGCGATCGCCAGGGTCGCCCGACTGCACCGGGCCGCCGCCGAGCGGCTGCTGCGGCGTGCCGGGCTGCACGCCGGGCAGGAGCTGCTGATGATGCTGCTCTGGGAGCGCGGGGCGCTCCCGCAGGGCGAGCTGATCGAGCAACTGGGCCTGGACGCCTCCACGGTGACCCGGATGGTGCAGCGGCTGGAGCAGGCCGGCTTCGTCCGTCGCAGCCGCAGCTCCGCCGACCGGCGGGCGGTGATCGTGGAGCCCACCGCGGCGGCCCGGGCGCTGCGCGAGCAGGTGGGCGAGCTCTGGCAGGAGTTGGAGCGGCTGACCCTGGCGGGGCTGGCGCCCGAGGAGTGCGCGGAGCTGGTCCGGCTGCTGGCGGCGGTGGAGCGCAACCTGAGCGGCCAGGCCTGAATGCGGTGCGGTGGCTGGGCCTGGGTGCGGTCCGGCTGCCGGGCCTGAACGCGGTGCCGCGGCCAGGCCTGAGTGCGGTGCGGCGGTCGGTTTCGAACGCCGTGCGACGTGCTCGAACCGGAAACGGCTCGGGAACGGCCTTCGGTGGCCAGGGGCCTGGACCGGGCGGGGGACCCGGTCCAGGCGATTCGGATGGCCGTCGGCGCCCCGGGCGTCGTGCGGAGTGCCATGCCGTCGAGCTTGGCACGGGCCCTTCGGCAAAAGCAACCACTATGGATCACTGGCTGAATCACATTCATCTCAGCCAATGCCGGTGCGCCGGACGGTTGATGCTCCGTCACCGTTCCCGCGCGCGGCGCCCGTCCGGCCGCTGATCTGCGGCACCGTCGTCCCCGACCGACCGTCAATCGTGGTTGACGGATCCGCGAGGATCGGAGGACCCGCCGCCATGGCCGCACCCCAGCCCGGCATCCGTCGAGGCGGCGGGCGGCACGCGCTGCGCCGCGAGGTCGGCCTGGCCGGCCTGCTCTGGGCCTCGGTCGGCGCGATCATCGGCTCCGGCTGGCTGTTCGGCGCCGAGAAGGCGGTCCGCGCGGCCGGGCCCGCCGCGGTGATCTCCTGGGGCATCGGCGCCGTCGCCATCGTGCTGCTCGCCCTGGTGCACGCCGAACTCGGCGGCCTCTTCCCGGTGGCCGGCGGCACCGCCCGCTACCCGCACTACGCCTTCGGCGGCTTCGCCGGGATGAGCTTCGGCTGGTTCACCTGGCTGCAGGCCGCCACCATCGCCCCGATCGAGGTGCAGGCGATGATCGGCTACGCCCAGCACTGGACCTGGGCCGACGGCCTGCAGCACCACAAGGACCAGACCCTCACCCCGGCCGGCTTCGCGGTCGCCGCCGCCCTGCTCGCCATCTTCGTCGCCGTCAACTTCCTCGGCGTCAGATGGCTGGCCCGCACCAACAGTGCGGCCACCTGGTGGAAGGTGGCCATCCCGCTGCTCACCATCCTGGTCCTCGCGGTCAAGGAGTTCCACGGCGCCAACTTCCACAGCCACGGCTTCGCCCCGTTCGGTGCCCGCGGCGTGCTCTCGGCGATCAGCACCAGCGGGGTGATCTTCGCGCTGCTCGGCTTCGAGCAGGCGATCCAGTGGGCCGGCGAGTCCAGCCACCCGCGCCGGGACATCCCGCGCGCCGTGCTCGGCTCGGTGTTCATCGGTTCGGTGATCTACCTGCTGCTCCAGGTGGTGTTCATCGGGGCGGTGCCGCCGTCGGCCTTCGCCGGCGGCTGGGGCACGCTGACCTACCACGGGATCAGCGGCCCGTTCGCCGGGCTCGCCACCCTGATCGGGCTCGGCTGGCTGGCCACCGTCCTCTACATCGACGCCGTCATCTCGCCGGCCGGCACCGGCCTGGTCTACATCACCTCCAGCTCCCGGATCAGCTACGGCCTGAGCCGCAACGGCTACGCGCCGCAGGTCATGCAGGCCACCGACCGGCGGGCGGTGCCGTGGGCCGGGCTGCTGGTCGCCTTCGTCGCCGGGGTGCTCTGCTTCCTGCCGTTCCCCAGCTGGCAGCGGCTGGTCAGCTTCATCACCTCCGCGGTGGTGCTGATGTACGCGGGCGCGCCGCTCGCCTTCGGCGTGCTGCGCCGCCGCTTCCCCGAGCTGGAGCGCCCCTACCGGCTGCCGGCCGGCGAGGTGGTCTCGCCGGTCTCCTTCGTGATCGCCGGGCTGGTCATCTACTGGTCCGGCTGGGACACCCTGTGGCGGCTCGGCGCCTCGATCCTGCTCGGCTACCTGCTGCTCGGCGGCTACGCCTTCCGGGCCCGGGCCAAGGGCCTGCCGCAGGCGCCCCGGATGGACTTCCGGGCCGGCCAGTGGCTGCCGGTCTACCTGGTCGGCATGGGACTGCTCTCCTGGCAGGGCCAGTTCGGCGCCGGCGCCACCGGCCGGCTGCCGCTCTGGTGGGACCTGCTGGCCGTGGCCGGCTTCTCGCTGGCCGTCTACTACTGGGCGCTGGCCGTGGCGCTGCCCGCCGAGGAGATCGAACGCAACATCGCCGACGTCGAGGTGCTGGACGCGGGCGGGCACTGAACCCGCACCGCGGGCGCGGAGCACCCGCACCCGAGTTGGCCCATCACCGGAGTGCCGCGACCCCGCCCGCCCACCCGCCGGGCCAGGATGGGCCATCGGAGCAGGACGGGGAGAGCAGAACCGGACGAGGTGGACGATTTGGACGACTCCCGCTTCCCGTTCCTCAGCGGAGTGGCGGCGGTGCTGGTCGACGGCGACGGGCGGGTCCTGGACGGCACCGCGGCCGCGGAGCGGCTGCTCGCCATGACCGGCGACGACCTGCGCGGGCGCGCGCTGCGCGACCTGGTGCTGGCCGGCGGCCCCCGGGCGGTGGACCGGACGGGGGCCAGCTGGCGCGGCCGGGTCACCGTCCGCACCGGCGACGGCGAGCCGGCCGAACTCGACGTGCGGGTGCTCCGGCTCGGCGACGGCGCGCCGGTCGACCGGCGCGCCGCCCACCACGTGGTGCTCGCCGCCGCCGCCCGGGAGGCCGACCGGTGGCGGCAGGACCAGGCGTTCACCCGGGAGCTCTTCCTCCAGGACCGGATCGGCCTGGTGGTGCTCGACGCCGACCTGCGGATCATCCGCACCAACGCCCACCTGCTGCCCTACTCCGGGATGCCGCAGGACCTGGCCGGCTGCCGGCTCGGCGACTTCCTGCAGGCCGAGGACGCCGACTCGGTCGACGCCCAACTGCGCGAGGTGCTGGCCACCGGGCGCCCGCTGGTCGGCGAGGAGCTGGTGCGCACCCTGGTCGACCAGCGCAGCGGCCGGATGCTGGCGATCTCCGCGTTCCGGCTGCAGGGCACCGACGGCACGGTGATCGGGGTGACCGCGCTCTTCAACGACGTCACCGACCAGTACCGCACGCGCCGCCGGCTGGCCCTGCTGCACCAGGTCACGGCCGCCGCCGGGCACTCGCTCTCGGTCGCCGACAGCGCCCGGCACATGGCCGACGCGCTGGCGGTCGGCTTCGCCGACGTGGCCGCGGTGGAGATCGCCCCCGCCGTCTCCACCGGTGAGGAGCCGGTGCCGCAGGCGGACGGGCGGCTGCTGCTGCGCCGGCTCGCGGTGGCCGGCGACCCGCCGGAGGCGCGGACCGGGCCGGGGGGCATGGAGCTGGGCGACACCGTGCTGGTGGACGGGGAGGGCGCCGCCGAGCCGCCCGACCCCGCGCACGACTGGGAGATCACCGTGCCGCTGGTCGCCCGCGGGGTGCTGCTCGGGCGGATCACCGTGCGGCGGGAGCGCTGGAAGGACCCGTTCGAGGAGGAGGACCGGGTGCTGATGCGCGAGCTGGCCGTGCGGGTCGCGCTGGCGCTGGACAACGCCCGCCGCTACACCCGCGAGCACCGGGCCGCGATCGGCCTGCAGCGCAGCCTGCTGCCGCCGGCCGTGCACTCGGTGGCGGCGGTCTCCACGGCCAGCGTCTACCTGCCCACCGACACCGTCGGCGGGGTCGGCGGCGACTGGTTCGACGTCATCCCGCTCTCCTCGGCCCGGGTCGCGCTGGTGGTCGGTGACGTCACCGGCCACGGGCTGCACGCCTCCGCCACCATGGGCCGGCTGCGCACCGCCGTGCGGACGCTGGCCGACCTGGAGCTGGAACCGGACGAACTGCTGGTGCACCTGGACGACCTGGTGGCCCAACTGCTGGTGGAGGCCGAGCTGGTGGCCGACGTGGACGCCGGCCTGGAGGGGGTCGGGGGAGCGGAGCCGCCGGAGCCGATCGGCCCCGCCCGGCCCGGCCGGCCGGAACCCGGCTCCTTCGGCGGGACCTGCCTGTACGCGGTCTACGACCCGGTGTCGCGGATCTGCACGGTGGCCAGCGCCGGTCACCCGCCGCCGGCCGTCGCCTACCCGGACGGCAGCGTGGCGGTGCTCCCGGTGGCTCCCGGGCCACCGCTCGGGGTGGGCGGCCTGCCGTTCGAGTCCACCCCGGTCGAGCTGCCCGAGGGCAGCGTCCTCGCGCTCTACACCGACGGGTTGATCGAGCGCGGCGACGGGGACATCGACGCGGGCACCGCCGAACTGCTGCGCCGGCTGGCCGCCGTGCGGAGCCTGGACGTGCCGCTGCGGGAGGCGGGCCAGCGGCTGGTGGCCGGCCTGCCGCCGACCCGGCTGCACGACGACGTGACGCTGCTGCTCGCCCGCACCAAGGCGGTGCCGCCGGCCGACACCGCGGTCTGGTCGGTGGACCCCGATCCGGCCGCGGTGGCCAAGGTCCGCGAGGACGCGACGGCCACCCTGGAGGAGTGGGGACTGACCGAACTGGCCTTCACCACCGAGCTGGTGCTGAGCGAGCTGGTCACCAACGCGATCCGGTACGCCGGCGGCCCGGTGCTGGTGCGGCTGATCCGGGCCGACACGCTCACCTGCGAGGTCTCCGACGGCAGCAGCACCCAGCCGCGGATGCGCCGGGCCCGGCTGACCGACGAGGGCGGGCGCGGGCTCTACCTGGTGGCGCAGCTGACGAGCCGTTGGGGGAGCCGGTACACGGCGTCCGGGAAGACCATCTGGACCGAGCAGGAGCTCCCGGAGTGACACGAAGGGCATCCGGCTGCCGGACATGAGCAGTCCCCGGCACGGTCCACCTGCGACACGGCGCGTCCTTGCCGTCGCTCAGGGCGGCGCTGTCGGGTGGTCCTGCCGGGGGCCTGGCCAGGCCTCCTGGACACGGGAGTCGCTCGGACGGCCGGCGGACGTCTCCGGGGGCGGTGCGGCTCTCTCCGGTTGTCTGGTGTACGCACAAGTGTAGTCCTGTCAGGGCCCGTTCGTACCCCGGCGGGGAGCGCAAACGCCGGTCACCCGCGCGGGAAGCTCCAGCGGGTCGGCGAGCCGGTGAAGTCGGCGTCGTCGAGCGCGAACACCGAGCGCGGGACGACCCGCAGGGTGGCGTTCACCGCCGGGTCGAGGAACTCCGGGGCGTAGGCGGTCGCGTACTTCTCGTTGAGCGCGGCCAGGAAGAGCGCGATCGGCCCGGGGTCGGTCACCACCGCCGCGTCCCCGTCCAGCACCACCGGCTGGTGCGCGTCGTCCGTGGTCACCGTGCAGGCGGGCCGCCCGGTCAGGTTGCGGTACTTGCGCGAGCGCACGCTGCTGCTGAACCAGAGCGAGCGCCGCAGCCAGACGCCCCAGACCGGCATCGCGTGCGGCCGGCCGTCGGGGCGCACCGAGCTGACCCAGTACTCGTGCGAGTCGGCCAGGCGCCGCTCGGCCCAGAACCACGGCAGCAGCCCCCGGCCCTGGTCGGCGGGCAGCACCCCGTAGCCCGGCATGTGCGGGCGGGCGGCCGGGGGATCCTGCGCCGGGGGATCCTGCTCCGACACTGCGTCAACTCCCTGCGGCCGGGACGGTGGGCGCGCACCACCCTGGCACGGCCGGGCCGCCCGGGGCGGGCGGCGCGCGCGGTGCTGGGCCGCCCGGGTGAGGTGGGGGCGAAGCGCCGCGTTCCGGTCCGGCTCCTTTCCGGCCCGGGATCGTTAGATTGGAGAACAGAGAGCGATGACCGCTGGCGCCGACGGTCCGAGAGCGGGTGAGCCTGATGGGTGTACCGGACGGTGCGGACCAGAGCCCGGTCGGCGCGGTCGGGCGGATCACCGTATCGATCCCCGCGGACGGGCCCGGCGAGGTGCTGGTTCCGGTGCGCGGCGGCAGCGAGGCGTTCGCCGCCTGGGCCGACCGTCCGATCCCGCGGCACACCATGGTGATGGTGGTCGAGCACACCTCGGCCCGTTCGGTCGTCGTCGTTCCGTTCCCCGGCAGCTGAGGAGACCGGCCATGTTGTTCTGGTACGTGCCCGCACCCAACGAGGCCCTGCTGATCTCCGGATCGAAACGGCAGGGCCAGGACACCCAGTTCCGGATCGTCACCGGACACGGCAGCTTCGTGATGCCGGTCAAGCAGAAGGCCCGGATGCTCTCGCTGGCGCTGCGGGAGGCGGAGATCTCCGAGGACTGCGTGACCCAGCAGGGCATCCGGCTGACCGTGCGGGCGGTCACCGTCTTCAAGGTCGGCGACGACCCGGTCTCGATCGCCAACGCGGCCCGCCGCTTCCTCGCCGAGCAGCAGCGGATGGAGGAGCTGGTCGGGCGGATCTTCGCGGGCCACCTGCGGTCCATCGTCGGCGGCCTGACGGTGGAGCAGATCATCCGGGAGCGCGACCGGGTGGCCCAGGAGGTCAAGGCCGGCAGCCACTCCGAGATGGAGAAGCTCGGCATCGTGGTGGACGCGCTGCAGATCCAGGAGATCGAGGACGCCACCGGCTACATCACCAACCTGGCCGCCCCGCACGCCGCCGCGGTGGCCAGTCAGGCCCGGATCGCCCAGGCCCGGGCCGACCAGGAGGCCACCGAGCGCGAGCAGGAGGCCGCGGCGCTGAAGGCCCAGTACGAGCGGGACACCGCGATCAAGCGGGCCGGCTTCGTGGCCGAGACCGAGCGGGCCAACGCCGCCGCGGCGCAGGCCGGTCCGCTGGCCGAGGCCCGGGCCACCCAGGAGGTCATCGAGGAGCAGACCCAGCTGGCCCGCCGGCAGGCCGACCTGGCCGCCCAGCGGCTGGAGGCCGAGGTGCGCCGCCCGGCCGACGCGGAGGCCTACCGCAAGCGCACGCTGTCCGAGGCGCAGCGCGACCAGGCCAAGTTCGAGGCCGAGGGCGAGGCGTACCGGCGCACCACGCTGGCCACCGCGGAGGCGGAGGCGGTCCGGGTGCAGGCCGACGGCGCCGCCTACGCGGAGCGCACCACGGCCGAGGCGCAGGCCGCCGCCAACACCCTGCGGGCCGACTCGCTGCGCGGGGGCGCCCAGGAGCTGATCGCCGCGAACCGGGTGGTGGAGAACCTGCCCACCCTGGTGGACGCGGCGGCCCGCGGCCTGGCCGGTGCCAACCTCACCGTGCTGAACGGCAGCGAGGGGCTCTCCCAGGTGACCTCCGGCATCGTCGGCCAGGGCCTGGCGATCCTGGACGCGCTGCGCCAGGGCACGGCCCGGATGCCGCAGCCGCAGCCGCAGCCGCAGCCGCCGGCGGCGCCGGGTCAGGCGGGTCAGGCGAGCCAGGACTGAGCGGTCAGACCCAGGCGGCCTTGACCACCACGTGGTCGGCGGCCGCCGCCACGCCGTAGAACTCCGCCAGGTCCGCGTGCAGTTGCCGGAAGATCCGCCGCACGTCGGCCTCCGCCCAGCGGGGGCCGTAGCGGGCGTGCGCCGCCGCGCCGCCGGTCGCCCAGAGCTGCTCGAAGGAGACCGCGGCGAGGAACTCGGCCGCGGTACGCACCGCGTCGGCTGTGAGCAGGACCAGCGGGACCTCGGCCTCGGCGGGGTCGCCGACCGGCTGCCCGCCGTTGATCGCCAGGCTCGCGGCGCCGGCCGGGAAGCCCGTGGCCCCGTCGTAGAGCTCCTGCAGGCAGATGAAGTCCGAGTCCATCGAGTGACCGTGCGGGGTGGGCCCGTCCTCCCGCCAGATCCGGAGCATGTACTCGGTGAGCCACGCCTCGTCGGACCGGAGCTCGGCGGCCGGGGCTGACTGGAACTGCAGGTGCATGGACATGGTGCGCAGGCTATCCACCGCCGCCGACAGTCCGTCAGGCGTACTCGCGCAGCGCCTCTTCGACGATCGCGTCCAGCCGGGCGTGGTGGGCGCCGCGCCAGTAGACCTGGTCGCAGTCGCCGCACTGGGCGAAGGCGTCGTAGGAGCGCTCGGTGCCGTCCTCCAGCCGTTCCTGGACCGCCGACTTGGTGGCCGGCCGGAGCATCCCGTTGCACGCGGTGCACCTGGTCCACGGCGCCAGGGCGGGCGCGAACCGGGAGAGCACGTCGCGCAGTTGCTCGTCGGGCCGGTGGCTGTAGACGTAGCCGCCGGCCCACAGCTCGCGGCGGCGCAGCAGGCCGCGGTCGCGGGAGAGCATCACCCGCTGCTCGGCGGCGGAGCGGGCGGCGAGCGCGGCGTCGCCGATGTCGAGGTTCTCGTAGGCGGTGTCCACGCCGAGCAGCCGCAGCCGGCGGGCCAGCGTGCCCAGGTGCACGTCGAGCAGGAAGCGGGCCGGGCCCGGCAGTTGCTGCGGGCGCTGGAAGGCGCGCACCTCGATCTCCTGGCCGGCTGCCGGGACGTGGCCGGGGCGGACCGCCGCGCCGTCCACCAGCAGCTCGCCGACCTCGGTCAGCGGCACGCCGAGCGACTCCACGACGTGGCCGAGCGAGGAGACGCCGTCCACCTGGACCGCCGAGGCCTCGCCGCGCTGGCGGGCCGGGACGAACACGTGCAGCTCGGCCGCGAAGCCGATGGTGATCTCGGGTTTCTCCACCCGGCCAGCATGCCAGCGCCGTGGTGCGCGGGGGAAACGGTTTGCGGTGCGGCCGGTGGCGCGGGGGTGTCCGGTGGGCGGCGCGGCGGAGTGCCTGACGGGCCGTCGGCGGGAGTGCGGCTAGCCTCGGGCGCATGCGCATCGTCATCGCGGGTGGACACGGTCAGATCGCGCGCCGGCTGGAGCGGCTGCTGAGCGCGCGGGGGGACGAGGTCGCGGGGTTGATCCGGCGGCCCGAGCAGGGCGGCGACCTGGAGGCCTGCGGCGCCGAGCCGCTGGTCTGCGACCTGGAGTCGGCGGGGGTGGCGGAGGTGGCCCGGCACCTGGCGGGCGCGCACGCGGCGGTCTTCGCGGCCGGCGCCGGCGGCGGCAGCGGTGCGGACCGCAAGGACACGGTGGACCGGGGCGCCTGCGCGCTGTTCGCCGACGCGGCCGAGGCGGCCGGGGTGCGGCGGTTCCTGGTGGTCTCCTCGATGGGCGCGGACGCCGGGGCGAGCGGCGGCGCCGACCCGGTCTTCGCCGCCTACCTGCGGGCCAAGGGCGCGGCCGACGACGACGTGCGCTCCCGGTCCGGCCTGGACTGGACGGTCCTGCGCCCGGGCGCGCTGACCGACGCGCCCGGCACCGGGCTGGTGAACCTGGCCGCGTCCACCGGGCGGGGCTCGGTCTCCCGGGACGACGTGGCGGCGGTGCTGGCCGCCCTGCTGGACGAGCCGGGCACGGCGGGCCGGACCCTGGAGCTGATCGGCGGCGAGGTGCCGGTGCGGGAGGCGGTGCGGGGGGTCTGAGGCCTGCCGGGCGGGGGGTGGCTGACGCTACGATTCCCGCATGCGTTTAGCCGGGTTCCTCCGCCTGTTCGTCCTCCTGTACAGAGCGGGCGTTCCGCTGTGGCTCGCAGTGGTCTTGTTCCTGGCGGTCGTCCTGATCGGGATCGCCATCAAGGCGCGTCGTTCCTGAAGCAGGATCAGGGACCGTGCCGTCAACGGCACAGCCCCTGCTGATGGTCGGTCAGCCTGCCGGGGTCAGGATCAGCAGTGCCAGCTCCCGCCCGGCGGCGGCCGGATCGCTGGCCGGGCGGGTGGCGCCGGCGGCCATGATGCCGTCGATGATCAGCAGCAACTGGTCCGCGGCGGCGGCCGGTCGGGGGTGGCCGAGCCGGGCCAGCTCGGCCTCGAAGAGGGCGGTCACCTCCGCCCGGTACGCCCGGGTGACGGCGTGCCCGGGGTGGTCGGGGTCGGTCAGCGCCAGGTCCGCGGCCAGGTAGCGGCAGCCCCGGAAGTCGGCCTGGCCGACGACGGACGCAAGGGTGTCGAACACCGCGAGCAGGCGGGCGGTCGGATCCTCGCCGGCCGCCGCCATGGTCGCCCGGTAGGCGGCCGCGTCCTCGGCGGCGCTGCGGCGCAGCACCTCGGCGACCAGGCCGTCCTTGCCGCCGAAGTGCTCGTAAAGCGAGCGCCGCGCCACGTTGGCCGTCTTGAGCAGGGTGTCCACCCCGACGCCGACGCCCTGGCGGTACGTCAACTCCTGTGCGGCGTCGAGCAGGCGGTCGCGCGGGCCGGGCGTGGTGCGGGCGGTCATGGGACCAGCCTGCCAGCTCTTGTCGAGTAGATCAACCGGTCTATATAGTCGCGGCCAGAAGTAGACCGACTGATCTATCTATTTAGCGATCCATCTACTGGGGGGACCCCTCATGTCGGAAGTGCGCGGCACAGCGGCCGTGATCGAACAGTTCAACCACGCCTTCGTCCACCACCTCCCCGACGAGCTCGACGAACTGGTCGGCGAGGAGTGCGTGCTGGAGGGTATCCAGCCGGCGCCGGACGGCGACCGCCACGAGGGGCGGCAGGCGTGCCTGGCGTTCTGGCGGTCGCTGGCCGCCGACCGCGGCACCAGGTTCGCGCCGGAGGAGGTCGTGGTCGCGGGTGAGCACGCGACGATCCGCTGGCGCTACCACTTCGGCGACGGCCCGGCCGACTCGGTCCGGGGCGTCAACCTGATGCGGGTGCGGGACGGCCGGATCGTCGAGGCGTTCGGCTACGGCAAGACGGCCGGCGAGGTACCGCTCGCCACCCCGGACGCGGCCGTGGACGCCGGTTGGGACGGCCGCAGCTACCACGTGGACAGCGGCGCCGGGATCGACGGGCTGACGCTGCGCCGGCACCGGGTCGCGGCGCCGGGGCCCGGCCAGGTCCTGGTGGCCGTCCGGGCGGCGGCGCTGAGCTACCGCGACCTGATGGTGCTGCGCGGCGACTACGTGCTGCCGGTGAAGCCCGACGTGGTGCCGGTGGCGGACGGCGCGGGCGAGGTGGTCGCCGTCGGTGCGGGCGTCCGGTTGGTGCGGATCGGGGACCGGGTCGCGGCCACCGTCTTCCCGCACTGGCAGGACGGCCCGTTCGAGGTCGGGCAACTGGCGCAGCTCGGCGGCTCGTTGGACGGCATGCTGACCGAACTGGCGCTGCTGGACGAGCGCGCGCTGGTGCCGGTGCCCGCGCACCTGTCCTTCGCGGAGGCGGCCACGCTGCCCTGCGCGGCGGTCGCCGCCTGGAACGCGCTGACCGGCGACGGCGGTGCGGGGCTGCGGCCCGGGGAGACCGTGGTGACGCTCGGCACGGGCGGCGTCTCGCTGTTCGCGCTGCAACTCGCCAAGGCGCTCGGGGCGCGGGTGATCGCGACCACCAGCGGGCCGGAGAAGGCGCGCCGCCTGGTCGAGTTGGGCGCGGACGAGGTGGTCGACTACCGGGCGGACCCCGACTGGCCGTCCGTCGTGCGGGAGCTGACCGGCGGCCGGGGCGCCGATCGGGTGGTCGACGTGGTGGGTGACCTGGCGCAGTCGCTCGCCGCCGTGAAGGCCTGCGGGCAGGTCGCCTTCGTGGGGCTGCTCTCCGGGCGGACCCCGGCGCTGGATCCGGGGCGGCTGTTCGCCTCAGGGGCCACCGTCCGGGCCCTGGCGGTCGGCAGCCGGGCGCAGTTCGCGGCGATGAACCGGGTGATCGAGGAGCACCGGATCCGCCCGGTGGTCGACCGGGTGGTGCCGTTCGACCGGGCGCCGGAGGCCTTCCGCCACTACGCCTCGGGGGCGGCGTTCGGCAAGGTGGTGATCGAGACCGCGCAGCCGGTCCGTCGGGTCTGAGCAGCCGTCAGGGGCCCCGCCGAGCGGCGGGGCCCCTGGATGACGTGGTGTCAGGACGGGAAGTCGGGGTTCAGCTGGGTCAGCCGGACGTGGTTGCCGGACGGGTCGCGGAAGCCGCAGTCCCGGCCGTACAGGCGGTCCTCCGGCTTGTCCACGAACTCGACGCCCTGGGCGACCAGTCGGGCGTAGTCGCCGTCGACGTCCTCGGTGGTCAGGAAGACGCTGCCGGCGAAGCCCTTGCCGACCACGTCGAGCACCTGCTCCTGGGTCTTGTCGTCCATGATCGGCTGGCCGGGCAGCGCCATCAGGCAGATCGAGACGTCCGGCTGGCTCACCGGGCCGACCGCGAGCCAGCGGAAGTTGCCCATCTCCGGCACGGTGACGTCGGAAGTGACCTGGAAGCCGACCTTCTTGGTCCAGAACTCCAGCGCCGCGTCCTGGTCGTGCACCCACAGCTGCACCGTGGCGATCTTCATGCTCATGGCTCTGTTCTCCCACTAGTTCTGGTAACTCCTGCGGCGGTCGTTCGCCCGCCCGCAGGACGTACCGTCAATCTATTGCGGGCCCGTCGGCGCCGTCTTCTCGAAACGTGCGGTGTTGCGGGCGGCCGTAGGCGCGCAGCACGCAGCCGGGCACCATCGCGTGCGCGGCGGCCGGCGGGAAGGCGGACCGGTAGGCGGCGGGGGAGCGGCCGTACATCCTGGTGAAGCTGGTGGTGAAGGAGCCGAGGCTGTTCAGGCCGACGTCGAGGCAGATCTGGGCGACCGGCCGGTCGGTGAACCGCAGCAGGTGCGCGGCCCGCTCCAGCCGCCGGGTCAGCAGGTACACGTGCGGGGACTCGCCGAACGCCTGCCGGAACGCCCGGCTGAAGTGGGCCCGGGAGAGCCCGGCCGCCGCCGCCAGGTCGCCCACCCCGAGGGGCTCGGCGTACCTGGCGTCGGCGAGGTCCTTGGCACGGAGGAGGTGGCGGGCGGGTGGAAGGTCGGACATACCGCCCAGGCTAGGCCGGGGCACCGACAGCCGGCGGTGGCTGCTCGATCCAGGACGAAGGTGCCCCCTGCGGCCGTCGCCAGGTCCGCTCCGGTGACCAGGGTGCGCGGCGCCCGTGCCCGCTGCGGGGGTGGTGGGCTGAGTGCGGGCCGAGCGGGTAGACCCGGGGCGAGGGAAGTGAGGTGGCCCCCATGGTCTCCGCGTGGATCACGCTGCTGGCGGTGCTGGCACTGCCTGTGCTGTATGCCGTGGTGGCAATCATCGTGGCGCTCAACCCCTCGAAGCCGGCGCGCAGTTACCCGGCGCCGCGTCCGGCGCCCCCGCCGAGCCCGGCGCCGGCGCCGGCTCCCAGCCCCACGGGCGAGCCCGCCTCGCACCGCGAGTCCGACGCCTGGCTCGCGGCGTACCGACGTGCGCATCCCGATGCCACCCCTGCGATGGAGGCGGCCGCCGCGCACGAGTTCTACGAGGACAGGACGAAGTACCGCGGAATGTCACCGGGCATGAAGTCCGCGCTCAAGGCCATCGAGGAGCAGCAGCGCGGGACCGGCTGGGACGGCGACTGGGCCCGGTGAGGGAGCCACTGCGCTGACCGGGCGTCGACCCCGCCTCGACTGCGAGGCGGGGTCGACGCGTGTCAGGCCGGGCTGCCGACCGCCTCGGGTGCTGCGCCCTGCTCGGGCACGGCGGCGGTGTGGTCGCCGACCGCCGACTCGTCGAAGGGCAGGTCGCCGGCGAGGACCAGCCGGGCGCGGTCGTGGTCCAGCTCGCGGGTCCAGTGGCCGATCAGCACGGTGGCCACCGCGTTGCCCGCGAAGTTGGTGAGGGCGCGGGCCTCGGACATGAAGCGGTCGATGCCGACGATCAGGCCGACCCCGTCCACCAGCTCGGGGCGGTGCGACTGGAGGCCGCCGGCCAGGGTGGCCAGGCCCGCGCCGGTGACGCCGGCCGCGCCCTTGCTGGCGATCACCATGAAGACGAGCAGGGAGATCTGCTGGCCGAGCGCCATCGGCTTGTCCATCGCCTGCGAGATGAAGATCGAGGACATGGTCAGGTAGATCGCGGTGCCGTCGAGGTTGAAGCTGTAGCCGGTCGGCACGGTGATGCCGACGACCGGGCGGCTCACCCCGAGGTGCTCCATCTTGGCGATCAGCCGGGGCAGCGCGCTCTCGGAGGAGGAGGTGGAGAGGATCAGCAGGAACTCCCGGCCGAGGTAGCGCAGCAGGGCCAGCACGTTCACCCCGGCGACCAGCCGGAGCAGCAGGCCGAGCACCACGACCACGAAGATCGCGCAGGTCAGGTAGAAGCCGATCATGATCACGGCGAGGCTCTTCAGCGCGTCCACGCCGGTGGCGCCGACCAGGGCGGCCATCGCGCCGAAGGCGCCGACCGGGGCGACCCACATGATCATCGACATGATCTTGAACACCAGCTTCTGCAGGTGCTCGATGCCGCGCAGCACGGGTGCGCCGGCCGGGCCGAGGGCCTGCAGGGCGAAGCCGGTGAGCAGGGCGACCAGCAGGGTCTGCAGCACCTGGCCCTCGGTGAAGGCCGAGAGCAGCGTGGTCGGGATGATCCCGAGCAGGAAGTCCGTGGTGTGGGTGGCGCCCTGGGCCGCCTGGGCGTGGCCGGCCTTGGCCAGCGCGGTGGTCAGGTGCAGGCCGGAGCCGGGCTCCAGCAGGTTGCCGACCACCAGGCCGATGGCCAGCGCCACCGTGGACATGGCGAGGAAGTAGACGAGAGCCAGCCCGCCGACCCGGCCGACCTTGGCGGCCTTGCTGACCGAGCCGACGCCCAGCACGATCGTGCAGAAGATCACCGGACTGATCATCATCTTGATCAGGTTCACAAAGCCGGTGCCGATCGGCTTCAACTGCACCGCGAAGCCGGGCGCGGCCAGACCGAGCAGGATCCCGGCCAGCACGGCGCCGAGCACCGCGAGGTAGAGGTACTGGGTGCGGTCGCGGCCGGCTCTGCGCGCGGCAGCGGAGGGGGAGTCGGTCATCGGGAGGCTCCTTCGCCTGGGTGGGGGCGGTCTAGATGCTCCAGGCGGATGTGGTGCCGGTCACGTTTGCGGTCATTGAGTTCACGCGCGGTGCGGCAGACTGTCCGACATGCCCACCACACGCCTCCCCGCCCCGCGCCGGCTGCTCCGCAGCCTGGCCGGCCAGCTCTTCGCGGTGCAGGTGGTGATCGTCGCCGTGGTGGTGGCGGGCGGCGCGGTGCTGGCCTACGTGTTCACCGCCGACCAGGCCCGGGACACCGCCGCGCGCCAGGTCACCGCCGTGGCCCGGGCGGTGGCCGACACCCCGAGCGTGCGGGCGGCCGTGACCGGGCCGGACCCGACGGCCGTGCTGGAGCCGTACGCCGAGCGGGTCCGGGTGGACACCGCGGTGGACTTCGTGACCGTGATGGACACCCACGGCATCCGCTGGGCGCACCGCGACCCGGCGCAGATCGGCAAGCCGTTCCTCGGCGACACCGGCCCGGCGCTGCGCGGGCGGACGTTCACCGAGACCTACACCGGCACCCTCGGCCCCTCGGTGCGCGCCGTCACCCCCGTCCTGGACGACCAGGGCCGGGTCACCGCCCTGGTCAGCGTCGGGATCACGGTGCACTCGATCAGCGACCGGCTGCACGGACCGCTGCTCGCCCTGGTCGGGGTGGCCGGCGGCGCGCTGCTGGTCGGCGGGATCGGCACCTACCTGGCCAACGCCCGGCTGCGCCGGCACACCCACGGCATGGGCGCGGCCGAGCTCAGCCACCTCTACGAGTACCACCAGGCCACCCTGCACTCGGTGCGCGAGGGCCTGATCCTGCTCGACCCGGCCGGCCGGGTGGTGCTCTGCAACGACGCGGCGCGCGACCTGTTGGGCCGTCAGATTGCCGAGCCGGGTGCCGAGTTCGGCTCCTGCGGGCTGCCCGAGTCGCTGGTCGCGGCGGTGCTCGGCAGCGAGCCGGTGCACGACGAGGTGCACCTGACCCGGGACCGGGTGCTGGTGGTCAACGCGACGCCGATCGGGCCGAACGCCCTCGGCACCGTGGTCACCCTGCGCGACCACACCGAACTCCAGTCGCTGGCCGGGGAGCTGGACACGGTGCGCGGCTTCGGCGAGGCGCTCGGCGCGCAGGCGCACGAGGCGGCCAACCGGCTGCACGCCGTCGTCTCGCTGGTCGAACTCGGCCGCCACCGGGAGGCGGTGGAGTTCGCCACCACCGAACTCGCGCTCGCTCAGCGGCTCACCGACCAGGTCGTCTCGGCGGTCGGTGAACCGGTGCTGAGCGCACTGCTGCTGGGCAAGGCGGCGCAGGCGGCCGAGAGCGGGGTCGAGTTCCACCTCACCCCGGACAGCCGGATCGACGACGGGGTGCTGCCGCCCCGGCTGCCCGCCCGCGACCTGGTCACCATCCTCGGCAACCTGATCGACAACGCGCTGGACGCCGCGCTGCTGGCCGCCTCGCCGGACGGCGCCGCGCCCGAGGTGGTGGTCACCGCCAGGGCGGCCGACGGCGAACTGCTGCTGCGGGTCGCCGACAGCGGCCCCGGGATCGACCCGGCCGAGGTCGGCGAGGTGTTCCGGCGCGGCTGGTCCACCAAGCAGCAGGCCGGCCACGGCCTCGGGCTGGCCCTGGTCGCCCAGGCGGCCCGGCGCAACGGCGGCACGGTGGAGGTGGGGAGGGAGCGCGGCGCGGTGCTCACCGTCCGCCTCCCGCTCGAACAGGTCGACCAAGTCGAACACGTCGACCAGGCCGAGCAGACCGAGCAGGCGGAGCAGGCGGTGGTCCGGTGATCGAGGTCCTGGTCGTGGAGGACGATCCGGTCGCCGCCGACGCCCACGCGCTCTACGTCAACCGCGCCGAGGGCTTCCACGCGGCCGGCGCCGTGCACTCCGCGCGCGACGCCCTGCGCTTCCTCGACCGGGCCCGGGCCGAGGGCCGGCCGGTGGACCTGGTGCTGCTCGACCTGCACCTGCCCGACGGCCACGGCCTGCGCCTGGTCGGCCTGTTCCGGGCCGCCGGGCACCAGGTGGACGTGATGGCGGTGACCTCGGCCCGGGAGCTGGAGACCGTGCGCCGGGCCGTCTCGGTCGGCGTGGTGCAGTACCTGCTCAAGCCGTTCGGCGCCGCCACCCTGCACGAGCGGCTGGAGCGCTACGCCCGCTACCGCGCCACCCTGGCCGGCCCGGGCGTGGCGACCGGGCAGGACGAGGTGGACCAGGCCTTCGCCGTGCTGCGCACCGCCGAGCGCACCGCCCTGCCCAAGGGCCTGAGCGCGGAGACCCTGGACGCGGTGGCCCGGGTGCTGCGCGCGGCGCCGGGCAGCGTCACCGCCGCCGAGGCGGGCGCGGCGGCCGGCGTCTCGCGGATCACCGCGCGCCGCTACCTGGAGCACCTGGTGACCGTCGGCCTGGCGGTCCGCGAGCCGCGCTACGGCCAGGTGGGGCGCCCGGAGCTGGGCTACCGCACCCGCTGACGGGCCGTCAGGAGCACGGGGCACGACGGCCCGTCAGGAGCGGATCCGGGCCCGGGCGGCGAGCAGCGCGATGTCGTCCTCGGCGTCCTGCGGGGTGAGCCCGCGCAGGGTGGCGTCCAGCAGGTCGTCCAGGTCGCCGCCGACCGGCAGGTGCAGCCCGGCGAGCCGGGCGAGCGAGGCGTCGATGTCCTCGCCCCGGCGCTCCACCAGGCCGTCGGTGTAGAGCATCAGCACCTGGCCGGGCGCCAGTTCGCGGGTGGTCTGCTCGTAGCCGCCCAGGCCGGTGCCGAGCGGCGGTCCGGTCGGCACGTCCAGCAGCTCGATCGGGCGGTCGGCGGTGAGCAGCGCGGGCGGCAGGTGGCCGGCGCTGGAGAGGGTCCAGCGCTGCCGGGCCGGGTCGGCCAGCGCCAGCAGGCAGGTGGCGGGCCGGGCGGACTCGTTCTCCGAGATCAGGTGGTCCAGCTGGCGCAGGATCCGGTGCGGCGGCAGGTCCATCGAGGCCACGTAGCGCAGCATCGAGCGGTAGCTGCTCATGTCCACGGCGGCCTCCACGCCGTGCCCCATCACGTCGCCCATCACCAGCAGGGTGCGCCCGAAGGGCAGCCGCACCGTCTCGTACCAGTCGCCGCCGACCACCGAGCTGGTGCCGGAGGGCAGGTAGCGCGAGGCCAGTTCCAGGTTGGGGTGCGGGCTGCCCGGTTCGGCCAGCAGGGCGCGCTGCAGCTCCAGGGCGATGCCCTGGGAGCGGGTGTAGCGGCGGGCGTTGTCGATGCTGAGCGCCGCCCGGCCGGCCAGGTCCTGGACCAGCACCACGTCGTCGTCGGTGAACCCGGAGGGCGAGGCCTCGCCGGTGCGGGCCAGCGAGAGCATGCCGATCAGCTGGCCCCGGGCGGTCAGCGGCACCTCCAGCAGCGCGTCCACCCCGGCGGCCCGGTAGGCGGCGGCGGTGGCCGGGTCGGCGGCGGCGCCGGTCAGCTCCTGCGGCGTCAGCTGGTTGACCGCGACGGGCTTGCCGGTAGCCAGGCAGCGGGCGGCGGCCGTGCCGGGCAGGTAGCGGATCGATTCGCCCGGCAGGGCCAGCTCGGCCAGCCGGCCGCGCAGGTGCGGGGCGCGGGCCACGGCGGTGCGCCGCAGCCGGGGCACGCTGCCGCCGGCTCCGCTGTCCCGCACGGCCGCCTCCGGCGGCAGCACGTCGATGGTGGCCAGGTCGGCCAGCCGGGGCACGGTGAAGTCGGCCAGTTCGGTGCAGGTGGTGCCGATGTCCAGGGTGGTGCCGATCCGCTCGGCGGCGGCGTCCAGCAGGGTCAGCCGGGCCCGGGCGTGCTCCAGGTCGTGGCGGTCCGGGGCCGGTTCGACCGTGGTCACCGCGATCACCAGGCCGACCGGGCGGCCGTGCAGCTCCAGCCGCCGGGCCACGGCGGTGAGCGGGCGCCTGGCCCGGTCGCCGGGGTGGGGCAGCGGCAGCAGGTCGCTGACGGGCAGCGTCCGGGTGCGGCCGTCGGCCAGCACCCGTTCCAGGGTCCGGGCCGAGCGGGGGCCCAGCACACTGCCCGTCAGCTGTTCGGCCGGGTGGCCGGTCAGCCGCTGCACGGCCGGGTTGACGTACCGCCAGCGCAGCCGGAGGTCGAGCAGGGCCAGCCCGAACGGCGCCTGGTCGGTGAGGGCCGACAGCAGGTCCACCGGATCGGCACCCAACTCGGCGGCGGCCGCCTCGATCAGTCCCCCGTCGGCCCGCCGGTCTGGATCCGCAGGGTCCACCCGCCACCTCCTCCACCGTCGGTGAGCTGCCCTGATAGGTGATCACGTTAACGGACGCGGCCCGCTTCCACGTCTGAGGGACAGTATGTCGGCTCGGTCCGGGCGGCGGAGGTGACCGGGAGCCGTCGGAAAGGGGTTCAGTTGGTGGAAGCCGAGGTGGACCCGTCAGTGGACCGACTGGTTGCGACCGCCGCCGCGGTGGCCAATGCGGTGGCCAACGCGGTGGTCGCCGCGGTCGCCACCGCGGCGGTCGGCGCGGTGGTCAAGGCAGCGCGTGGGAACGGCCCTTGACGGCGCGATAGGTCTAGTCCATTGTCAAGCCCGTATCAACTGCCACGCGTCGCCCCCACCGTTCGCTCGCAGGAGGATCCATTGCCCCGCCATGCCGTCCGCCGGCGCCCGCGCTCCCTGCTCGCCCTGCTGACCAGCGGCGCCCTGCTGCTCGGCGGCTCGCTCGCGGCCACCGGCGCCGCCCGCGCCGACAGCGCCAACCTGGTGACCAACCCCGGTTTCGAGACCGGTGACCTGACCGGCTGGAGCTGCGACGCCGGCACCGCCACCGTGGTCCACTCGCCGGTGCACTCCGGCAACGACGCCCTGGCCGGCGCCGCGAGCGGCTCCGACGACGCCCAGTGCACCCAGACCGTCGCCGTGCAGCCCAACTCCGCCTACACGCTGAGCGCCTGGGTGCAGGGCGCCTACGTCTACCTGGGCGCGCAGAACCTCGGCAACGCCGCCTGGACCCCGTCGGCCACCGGCTGGCAGCAGCTCAGCACCGGTTTCACCACCGGCGCGACCACCACCTCGGTCACCCTCTACCTGCACGGCTGGTACGGCGAGGGCAGCTACTACGCCGACGACGTGCAGCTCACCGGCCCGGCCGGCGGGGGCGGCGGCAACCAGACCCCCGCCACCCCGACCGGACTCGCCGTCACCGCCACCACCAGCTCCAGCGTCTCGCTCGCCTGGACCGAGCCGGCCACCGGCAGCGCCGCCACCGGCTACAAGGTCTACGACGGCTCGACCGCCGTAGCCACCCCGAGCACCACCTCGGCGACCCTCACCGGCCTGGCCGCCGGCAGCACCCACAGCTACACCGTCACCGCCCTGGACGCGGCCGGCCACGAGTCCGCCCCCTCCGCCGCCGTCACCGCCACCACCCAGGGCTCCGGCGGCGGTGGCACCGCGCCCTGGCACCCCAACTACCTGGCGATCGGCAGCGTCTACACCCCCGGCCCGAACGTGGACTCGTTCTTCAGCAGCTGGGGCACCCACGGCAAGCTGCCCGACTACGGGTACGAGTACCTGGTCGGCAACGACATGCCGAACTGGGCCGCGACCACCACCACGATGGTCCAGCACTCCGAACAGCTCGGCATGACCCCGGTGCTGACGGAGTACGGCATGAACGGCAACATCGACGGCACCAGCGTCGACTGGACCAACATGCAGAACTCCGGCTGGCTCACCAGCTACTTCCAGGCCCTGAAGAACGCCGCCACCGCCGCCAACGCGGCCTCCGGCGGCAAGCCGGTCGGCTGGGTGATCGAGCCCGACATGATGGGCTACCTGCAGCAGAACTACGGCAGCGACGCCACCAAGATGGCCGCCGCGACCAGCGCCGTCTACTCCTCCGGAGTGCTCACCAGCGGCACCGACCCGGCCTTCGACAACACCCTCAAGGGCCTGGTCGAGGCGATCAGCTACACCGTCAAGAAGTACGACCCCAGCGCCTTCCTCGGCTGGGAGGTCAACACCTGGGGCGTGCGCGACGCGCTGAAGGACACCGACACCATGGGCTGGACCGCCGGCCGCCAGTCGGTGGTCAACACGGCGAACCAGGTGGCCGCCTTCCTGAAGACCGCCGACCTCGGCTACCAGGCCGACTTCGTCGCCTTCGACCAGTGGGGCCAGGACTACGGCGTGCTGCGCGACCCGAACCCGGCCGGCGACGTCCGCTACCTGAACGCCGCGCACTGGAGCAACTACCTGCTCTACGTCCAGACGATCCGTCAGGACCTCGGGCTGCCCGCCGTGCTCTGGCAGCTCGCGGTCGGCCACCTCAACTCCACGCACACCCCGAGCCCGACGTACTTCAACGCCTCCGGCACCTTCCCCGACCTGGACAACGTCACCCAGGAGCAGGCCGAGGACTCCTCCTCGACCTTCTGGTACGGCGACTCCTTCACCTCCAGCGGAAACAACCTGGCCTTCTACTCCAGCAACCCGGGCAACGACCCCAAGGTGTCGGTGAACGGAAGCACCGTCACCTGGGGCTCGCACCTGCCCGAGGCGGCGGCCGCCGGCGTGGTCGCCATCCTGTTCGGGGCCGGCACCGGCACCAGCACCTACGGCGTGCCGGAGACCTCCGGGGCCGACCAGACGGCGCCCGGCGACTTCGGGTACTGGGCCACCCGCACCCAGTCCTACCTGGCCGCGCCCACCCCGCTGCCGTGATGCTCCGTCAATAGGATTAACACGGTGCCCCCGTACCGCGCGGTGCGGGGGCACCCGCCGGTCCGGACCGCAGACTGCCGTCATGGAGCGATCGAGCAGGGGCGGCCGCCCGGTGGCGCCCGGGCTGCAACGCGCGGCCGGGTACACCTGGCGGCTGCTGGTGCTGGCCGCAGCGCTCTACCTGGTGCTGCTGGTGCTCGGCCGGCTGGTGCTGCCGGTGGTGGCGGTCTTCGTCGCGCTGGTGTTCACCTCGGTGCTGCGCCCGGTGGCCGACCTGGCGGCCCGCCGACTGCCCCGCTCGCTGGCCGTCGCGGTGGCGGTGCTCGGCTCCCTGCTGCTGCTCGCCGGGCTGCTCGCGGGCATCGGCGCCTCGGTGGCCGACCAGTGGAACAGCCTGGTCAACGAGTTCCGCGGCGGCGTCGGGCGGATCGAGCACTGGCTGGAGGGCGCGCCGTTCCACGTCCGCCCGCAGACCGCCACCCAGCTGCAGAACAAGCTCGGCTCCTACCTGTCCGCGCACAAGGCCACCCTGATCAACACCGCGGTCAGCCAGGCGGGGAAGGTGGTGGAGGCGGCCACCGGCGCGGCGCTGGCACTGTTCTGCTCGATCTTCTTCACCCACTCCGGCGACCGGATGTGGGCCTGGCTGCTGGGCCAGCTCCCGTCCGGCGTCCGCGGCACCTGGGACCGCGGCGGGCGGACCGCCTGGCGCACCTTCGCCGGCTACACCCGCGGCATCGTGATCGTCGCGGCCAGCAACGCGGTGCTGGTCGGCATCGCGCTGGCGCTGCTGCGGGTGCCGCTGGTGGTGCCGCTGGTGGTGCTGGAGTTCTTCGCCACCCTGGTGCCGCTGATCGGCTCGCCGATCGCGATGGTGATCGCGGCGGTGGTGGCGCTGGCTTCGCGCGGGCCGGTGACGGCGGCGGTCGTGCTCGTCCTGATCGTGGTGATCGGCCAGATCGAGGGCCACGTGCTGCACCCGGTGGTGATGAGCTGGGCGATCCGGATCCACCCGGTGGCGGTGGCGCTCTCGGTGATCGCCGGCGGCATCCTGGCCGGGGTGATCGGCGCGGTGGTGGCGCTGCCGCTGGTCTCGGTGCTCTGGGCGGTGATCAGCGAACTGCGGGCGGGAGGTGACGACCCGTGACCGGCTGCCTGTTCTGCTCCTTCGTGGCGGATCCGGCCGGCTCGGACCTGGTGGAGGTGCACCGCGACGAGGTGGCGCTGGCGTTCCTGGACCACCGGCCGCTCTTCCCCGGGCACCTGCTGGTGGTGCCGGTGCGTCACGTGGCGGTGCTGACCGAGCTGCCGGCCGAGCTGACCGGTCCGTTCTTCGAGCGGGTGCGCCGGCTCACCGCGGCGGTGGAGGAGGGCACCGGCGCGCGGGGCTCGTTCGTGGCGATGAACAACCGGGTCAGCCAGTCGGTGCCGCACCTGCACGTGCACGTGGTGCCGCGCAACCCGAAGGACGGGCTGCGCGGCTTCTTCTGGCCGCGCACCCGCTACCCGGACCGGGCCGCGGCCGAACGGGTGGCGGCCGCCGTGCGGGCCGCGCTGCGGCCGTGAGCCGCGGCTGCTACCCGGCCGGGACCGGGGCCGGCAGCGGCGTCGGGGCCAGCGGGCGCGGGGCGGGGGCGACCAGTTGCGGGTCGACGGTGAGCAGCGCCACCCCGAGCGGTTCGGCGAGCTCGCGCAGCGCGGTCGGGCACAGGGTGGTCCAGGGCTGCTCCGGGCCGAGCGCGGCGCCGAGCCGCTCGACGGTGCTGAAGGCGACGGCGGTGCGCTCGCCCAGCGGGGTGCGGAAGAGGCGGAGGGTGAGACCCGCCGGACCGGGCCTGACCGGGATGACTAGCTCGGGTTCCTCGGCGCCGGTGGTGCTGCGCTGGTCCATGGCTGCTCCAGGAGCGGTTCTAAGGTGCGGTTCGGGCCTCGCGGCGGCGGGGCGCCCATCGACGCTAACCCCGCCACCGGCCACCCGGCGCCCGCTCCTGACGGCTCCTTGACCCCGCCGCCCGGGGTGTTGACACGGCCTTGACGCAGGTCAGTACACGCAGGGGATGCTGCCGCCCTCGACCGCGTTGCCGCTGAACTCGTCGGCGATCGAATCGCCGCTGGGGCTGCTGGTGGGGCCGGCGGTGGAGCTGCCGGTCGCGTCGTCCGTGCTGTCGGCGCCGGCTCCGGCGGAGGCGGTGGGGCCGTCCGAGGCGCCGGACGTCGGGTCCGCCGACGTTGCGGACAGGGACGGCGACGGCTCGGCCGAGGACGTCGGCGCATCCGGGGACGAGGACGGGGACGAGGTGGGCGCGGCCGGGCTGGCGTCGGCGTACCCGATGGTCTGCTTCACCTGGGCGCGGATCTTGTCCACGTCGACGATGTTCACGTCCCCGTCGCCGCCGCCCAGGTCGGGCTGGCTGATCACCGAGCCGAGGGTGTTGAACTCGACGTTGCCGCCCGTCAGGTTCGGCACCTGCTGGGCGAAGTCGAGCACGTTCCAGCTGCTGTCGATCACCACGTCCTTCTTCACCGCGTCCAGCAGGCTCTGCATCTTGCCCAGGTCGCCGAAGACGCCCTGGTCCTTGAGCTTCTTGGTCACCCCGGCCAGGAAGGCCTGCTGACGGTGCGTCCGGTCCAGGTCGCCGTTGGGCAGGTTGTAGCGCTGGCGGACGAAGGAGAGCGCCTGGGCGGCGTTCAGCTGCTGCGGCCCGGCCGGGAAGTCGGCACCCGAGCCGTGGCCGGCCCGGGTCGCGGTGCGCGCCACGATCGGGTCCTTGACCGCCTTCTTCAGGCAGACCTCGATCGGGCCGAGCGCCTGGGCCACGTCGTAGAAGCCGATCAGGTTGACCTCGGCGAAGTGGTCGATCGGCACCTGGAGCATGTTCTGCACCGTCAGCAGGGTGGCCTGCCGCCCGGCCTCGCGGCTCTGGTGCTCCAACTCCACCGGATCGGTGACCCCCTTCGCGGTCAGCTCCTTGACGGCCTGGTACTTCGCCCGGTCGTAGGCCTCCTTGACCTTGTGCTTGCCGAGCTTCGGCTGCCCCGGGGCGTTGATCAGGTCGACGTAGTCGTCGCGCGGGATGGAGAAGGCCTCGACCTTGCCGCCGTTGGCCGGGATGTGCATGAGGATCAGCGTGTTGGTGTTGTAGCCGCCGATGTCCGAGGTGGAGCCGGCGTGCAGGTCGTTCTGCAGCACGTCCGAGGGCAGCGCGTTGCCGTCCTGGTCTCGCCGGCTGTCCAGCCCGATCAGCAGCAGGTTGACCGAGTTGTCCAGGTGGCCGGCGCTGTCGGTGGGGCGCGGCGGGGCCGCCTGCTTGACCGGGGCGAGCGCGTCGGAGGTGGTGATCCCGGTGGTGAGCGAGTGGAAGGTGTACCAGCTGAACCCGCAGGTGCCGAAGACGGCCAGCGAGACGCCGAGCACCAGGGTGCGCCCGGCCAGGGCGATCGGCGCGGTGCGCCGCCGCTGCCGACGGGTGCTCCGCGGCGCCTCGTCCTCGGCCGTGCTCGGGTCCTGCTCGCTCATCGGTCCTCCTCAGTCCCCGGGACCCTCCCGGGTGGCTGTGCTGGGGGCACCGCGGATCCCGGGGCCCCCACCTACAACTCAGACGCGGGCCGGGAGCGGTTGGTGGCGTGCGGAGGAAAAATAATTCATACAGGAAGGTTTTCCTCACGGTATGTCAGAAAATGGTCAAGGGATCCTCCGCACTCTGTACCGATCCCGTCCCGAACGGCTGGACCGTGCTCACGACTGGGCACAATGGCCGTCAGCGGGGGGAGCCCGCGCAAGTCGCCGGCCGGCACGGCCGGAGCCAGGGGGTGGTGTGATGCAGGCCGAGGTCAAGGGCAGCACGATGCCGGTGCTGGAGATCCAGCTGGCGCCGGGGGAGCAGGTGGTCTCCGCGCACGGCGAGCTCTCCTGGATGACCGCCAACATCCAGATGTCGCAGACCACCAACAGCGGCGGGCCGCGCGGCGGCGGACTGCTCGGCACGCTCAAGCGGGCGGTCAGCGGCGGCGGGATCTTCCTGACCCGCTACCAGGCGCACGGCAGCGCCGGGCTGGTGGCCTTCGCCGCCAAGGTGCCCGGGCACATCGTGCCGGTGGACGTGGCGCCCGGGCGCGCGGTGCTGGTGCACCGGCACGGCTGGGTCTGCGGCACCCCGGGCATCACCCCGACGATCGCCCTCCAGCAGTCCTTCCGGGGCGGGTTGTGGGGTGGCGACGGTTTCGTGCTGCAGCGCCTGGAGGGCCAGGGGCGGGCCTGGATCGAGCTCTCCGGCGAGCTGACCCAGTACACCCTCGGGGCCGGCCAGACCATGCTGGTGCACCCCGGCCACGTCGGGATGTTCGACGAGTCGGTGCAGTTCACCATCACCACCGTGCCCGGCATCGCGAACAAGATCTTCGGCGGCGACGGCTACCACCTGGTCGCGCTCACCGGGCCCGGCCAGATCTGGCTGCAGAGCATGCCGCTGCCCAACCTGGCGCACGCCCTGGAGCCCTACCTGGCCCGCGACGGCGCGACGGCCGCGGCCGAGGGCGCGGGGCTCGGCGGGATCGTCGGCGGGATCATGCGAGGCTGAGACCGCCCGGTCGGCGCGGGCGTATGCTCCCCCGCAGGAGGCGGCTGGAAGCGTGCCGCCCGCCCGAAACGGAGTCGCCGTGACCCTGACCGTGCCCCTCGTCCCGATCACCGCCACGGAGTTGGACTCACTGACCCCGGACCGGCTGCTCGCCCGCTCGGTCTCGCTGATCATCCGTCAGTTCGCGGTGGCCGGGCCGGAGCGGAGCAAGGAGATCGTGGCCGGCCTGGACCCGGTGCGCGGCGCGCTGTTCGGCTACTGGGTGCTGCACACGCACGGCGGCAACGCGCTGACCGGCTTCTGCGCCGAGCTCCCGCACCGCACGGTGGACCCGGACTTCTGGGCGCTCACCGAGCGCAGCCTGCTGGCGCTCGGCGACGGGCCGCTGCTGGAGGTGTTCCGCCGCTTCCAGCGGGAGATCAGCCGGGCCCAGTCGGCCTACCGGGCCAGCACGCCGGTGCGGGGCGACTGGGACGGCACCACCACCGGGCGGATGCTGGACCTGCTGGACCGGACGGCGATGCGCGAGCTGGACACCGCCTACCGCGCCGCGGTGCCCGACTCGCTGGCCCGGCTGGGTGCGTACATCCGCCGCAACGGCACCGCGCTGTTCGACGTGGCGGCCTGAGGCGGCACTCGTCGGCTCGCCGGGACGCGGCGGTCGGCATCGGTCACCGGGTGGCCGTCGTGCGCTGCGGCGGCACCACCGAGCCGGCTCCGGCGGTCGGCCCGGGTGAGACCTGACGGACCGTCAGGATCGTGGCCAGGGCGACCACTCCGGCCAGCGCCGGCACCGCGGCGGGACCGCCGAGGGAGAGGGCCAGGCCGCCGGCCGCGCCGCCGATCGCCACCCCGAGGTACTGCGCGGAGAAGTGCAACCCGAGTGCCTGCGTGCGCTGTTGGGGTGCCAGGGCAGCCAATCGGGTCTGCTGGCCGATGCCGCCGGACCACCAGGCGGCGCCGAAGGCGAAGAGCAGCGGGAAGGCGATGACCCCGGTCACCGCCGGCCGGGGCACGAGGGTGGCGAGGGTGAGCGCCGCGAGCAGGCCGGCGATCACCAGCAGCGCGGTGCGCAGCACGACGGCGAGCGAGCGGCGGGCCAGCACGGCGTGGATCAGCCGGCCCGCGAGGAAGCCGCCCGCGCCGAAGACGATCATCAGCGCGGCCAAGCCGTCGCCGCCGAAGCCGGTGGCGCGCCGGGCGACCGGGGCGAGGTAGGTGTAGAGGGCGTAGGCGGCCAGGAAGAGCCCGAGCGTGCCGGCCAGGCCCCAGCGGATCGGCGGGCGGCGCAGCAGGCCGAGGCGTCCGGCGCCGCCGGCGGGGGAGCCCGGCACCTCGGGCAGGCCGAGTGCGACGGCCGCCGCGGTGAGCAGGCCGAGTCCGGCGACGAAGCAGAAGGCGGCCCGCCAGCCGAGCGCGGCGCCGACCACGGTGCCGATCGGCGCGCCCAGGGTGAGCGCGATCGCGTTGCCGCCCGCGGTGACGGCGATCGCCCGGGGGAGTTCCCCGGGCCCGCAGAGTGCGGCTGCAGTGGCGGCGGCCGGTGCGGCGAAGAGCGCGGCGCCCACCGCGGCGAGCACCCGGGCGCCGGCCAGCGCGGCCACGTCGGGTGCGGCGGCGGCGACCAGGTTGGCCGCGGCGAAGGCTAACGCGGCGCCGATCAGCAGCCGCTTCGGGCGCACGCCCTGGAGTAGGCCGATCAGCGGCGGCCCGGCGAGCGCGTAGACCAGGGCGAAGACGGTGACCAGCTGCCCGCCGACCGCGACCGAGGTGTGCAGGTCGTGCGCGACGTCCGGGAGCACCCCGGCGATCACGTAGCCCTCGGTCCCGACCGTGAACGTGCCGAGGGCCAGGAGGTAGATCCGTGGATTCATGGTCCGACGGTACAAGAATCATTGAACCATTGGAAGGCGGGTTGGCGTAATCTGGCGGAGCATCACCCCGCGTCACGAGAAGGCCTGCCATGAGAGAGACGTTCCACGCCGACCTGCCCGACGTCACCCTCGCCGGTGTGATGCAGGGGCTGAGCGACCCGCTCAGGCTCCGGATCGTCGACCTGCTCGCCCGGCAGGGCGAGACCGAGTGCTCGCAGATCTACCAGGCCCTGGGCATCACCAAGTCGAACGCCTCGCACCACTTCCGGGTGCTGCGCGAGTGCGGGCTGATCCGGCGCACCCAGCAGGGCCAGCAGCAGAGCGCCAGGCTGCGCGCGGACGAGTTCGAGGAGCGGTTCCCCGGCCTGCTGGCGGCCGTGCTGGGCAACCTGGACCCCGAACCCGACCTCGTCCGCGCAGACTGACGCCGCGTCAGTTCGACAGCCCGGCCGCGGTGGTGGCGAGCTTCATCATGTACGGGGTCTCCTCGCCGTTGATCCCGGTGGGGTTGACCGAGTAGACCAAGGTCCGGGACAGGTCGCGGGTGGCGAACACCCCGCTGGTCCAGCCCGGCCGCGAACCGGTCTTGCCCCAGAGCGTGACGCCGTGGAGCACGATGCTCTCCAGCCCCATGCTCATGCACGCGCGCGAACCGGGACCGGTCTCGCAGTGCGAGCTGTTGAAGTTGGGCACGTCCGGGACGGTGAAGAGCAGGGCCTGCTGGGCGGGCGGCAGCAGCTTGCCGCCGAACAGCGCGGTGAAGAGCCGGTCCAGGTCGCCCGAGCTGGAGATCAGCCCGCCCTCGGCCCACGGCCAGGGGCTCTGCTCCGTGACGTCGGCCCGGCCGGTGCTGCCGTCCGGCTCGGTGATGTTCAGGTACGGGTGCGCGTCCGGGTGCGGCAGGCGCGGGTCGTCCGCCTCCGGCACGGAGGTGTGGTGCAGCCCGAGCGGCCGGATGATCCGCTGCTGCACCTGGTGCGCGTAGCTGTCGCCGGTGACCTTCTCGATCACCAGCCCCTCCAGGAAGGTGTTCATCCCGTTGTACTGCTGCGCGGTGCCGGGCTGGAAGCCCATCGGCTGGCCGGCCAGGCCGCCGACGATCTGCTCCGGCGTCCAGCTGTCGAACCGGTGGTCGGCGAACCAGTTGGTCGAGGGGTCGCCCCAGCCGACCGTGCCGCCCGGCAACCCACTGGTGTGGTTGAGCAGTTCGCCCACCGTGATCGGCGGGTAGTCGGCGGGCAGCACCCCGGGCAGGTAGTGCTGCACCGTCCCGTTCAGGTCCAACGTGCCCTCGGCGGCCAGCTGGAGCGCCACGGCGGCGCTGAACACCTTGGAGATCGACCCGATCCGGAACTCGCCGTCGGGGTTCACGTCGCCGGAGGTCCCGGTGAAGTGGCCGGCCTTCCCGGTCACCCGGACGAACGCCCCCGACACGACGTCACCGGGCCGGGCGGCGAGCACGGCGCGGATCGCGGCCGGGTCGAGCGGCGGCAGCGCCGTGCTCGCACCCGTGGCCGCCGGGGACGCGGCGGGCGCCGCGGCGAAGGCCGGCGCCCCGACGCCCAGCGCCAGCGACCCGGCGAGAGCGCCGGTCAGTGCGAGGGCGGTCCAACGGCTGCGAGCGGTACGGGTGTTCACGGTGTGGGTCTCCGGTCTGCGAGAGTCGTTCCTGGTTGCCGGGGACGAGTCTGCTGGGCCCGGCGGGGCCCGGCCATCCGGGAACGGCCCTGAACGATCCCCCACGGGAGGTGGGGGATCCCCTGAGGGTCGGATGACGCGCCGTCAGGGGTGTGGGCGCCGCCGCAGTTCCCCCGCCTCGCCGCGCCAGGCGATCCGGCCGCGCTCCAGCACGTGCACCAGGGCGCCCGGCGGGGCCCAGGCGGGCAGCGTGCGGGCCGTCAACAGGGCGGTTCGGCCCAGCAGTTCGGCGTGCAGGCGGGTCAGCACGGCGGGAGCCAGGCCGCGTTCCGGCTCGTCGAGCAGCAGCACCGCCGGGTCGGTGAGCAGCGCCCGGGAGAGCGCGAGGAGTTGCTGCTGCCCGCCGGAGAGGGTGCCCGCCTGCCGCCGGAGCAGCGGGCGCAGTTCGGCGAACGGCGGCTCCGGGCGCCCGGCACCGCCGAGGGCGAGGTGCTCGGCGACGGTGAGCGCGGGGAAGACCGCGCGCCGGGCCGGCACCAGCACCACGCCGAGTGCCGCGGCCCGCCGGTGCGCGGGGACGGCGGTGATGTCCCGGCCGTCCAGCAGCACGGTGCCGGGCGCGGGCCGGGCCAGGCCGGCCAGCGACTCCAGCACCGCCGAGCGCCCCGAGCCGTTGCGCCCGATCAGGAACCCGAGCCGCCCCGCCGGCCCGTACACGTCTACCCCGGCGAGCCGCACCACCTGACCCTCCCGCAGGTGCGCGCCGCGCAGCTCGATCCCGGCGCTCACCACAGCCGCCGCACCCGGGGGTCGGCCAGCACCCGCTCGACCGGCCCCGACGCGACCACCCGGCCCGCGTCCAGCACGTACGCCTCCCGGGCCAGCCGGGCGACCAGCGCCAGGTCGTGCTCGACCAGCAGCACCCCCACCCCCTCGCGCGCCGTCATCGCCAGCACCCGGGCCACCCAGGCCACCTGGGCGGCGTCCAGCCCCACCGACACCTCGTCCACCAGCAGCACCCGGGGCGCCCCCGCCAGCGCCCGCGCCAGCTCCACCAGGCGCAGCACGCCGAGCGGCAGGCCCGCGGCCGGGCGCGCCGCCAGCGCGGTCAGGCCGAGCAGCCGCAGCACGCCCGCCGTCCGCGCCCGGGCCACAGCCGGCGGCACGCCGTGCTGTTCCGCGCCCACCAGCAGGTTCTGTGCCACCGTCAGCCCCGGGAAGACCGCCACCTGCTGGAAGGTGCGGGCCAGGCCGAGCCGCGAGCGGCGGTGGCAGGGCGCCCGGGTGACGTCGCGTCCGGCCAGCAGGATCCGGCCGGCCTCCGGACGGGCCGCGCCGCCCAGGCAGTCCAGCAGCACGCTCTTGCCCGCGCCGTTCGGCCCGACCAGCGCGGTGACCTGCCCGGCCGGCACGGCGAGGTCCACGCCGTCCAGCACGGCGACCCCGCCGAGCCGGCGCCGCACCCCCTCGGCGCGCAGCGCGGCGCTCACCCCGCCCCCGCCCGCCGCACCCGGCGGGCCCAGCCCGCGAGCCCGCCCGGCAGCCGGCCCACCACGGCCGCCAGCGCGCCGACCGCGACCGCCGACACGCCCGGGACGGTGGCCGCGTCCAGCCCGGTCAGCACGAACGGGGTCAGCACGGCCGCCGCCACGCTGTCCACGCCCGCCACCACGATCGCCGCGAACCAGACCAGCCCCTGCACGGGGTCGAAGACCGAGGCGTCGAACGCCCCGCCGGCCAGCGCGAGCAGCACCCCGCCCGCTCCGGCGAGCGCCGCGCCCAGCGCGAAGACCAGCAGCTTCAGCCCCGGCACCGGCACCCCGGCCGCCCAGGCCCCGGCCTCGTGGTCGCGGGTGGCCAGCAGCGCCCGCCCCAGCCGTCCCCGCCGCACCGCCGCGACCAGCAGCACCCCCAGTCCGAGCACCACCAGCTCGGCCGCGTACAGCGCCCGGTCACCGCGCAGCGGCGCGGGCCGCAGCACCGTCAGCCCGGCCGTCGCGTACGGCTGTTCGAAGACGAACCGGCTCAGCCCCACCGCCAGCGCGAAGGTGACCAGCGCCAGCACCAGCCCGCGCCGGTGCACCACCGGCCACCCCGCCAGCACCCCGATCGCCGCCAGCCCGAGCGCCGCGACCACCAGCGCCGCCCCGCTCGGCAGCTGGCCGGAGGCGAACTGCGCCGTGCCCAGCGCGCCGAGGCCGGCGAACGCGCCCTGGGCCAGCGAGACCAGCCCGCCGTCGCCGGTCACCAGCACGGTGGAGAGCAGCACCAGCCCGAGCCCGGGGACGGTCAGCACGGCCCGGATCCCGTCGCCGCGCAGCGCCAGCGGGGTGAGCAGCACGAGCACGACCAGGCCCGCCGACCACGAGTCCACCCGGGCCCGCACGGCCGTCGGTAGCGTCGTCGGAAGGGTCGGTGGCAGGGCCGTCGGCAGCGTTGGCAGCGGAGTGCCGCCGCCGAGCAGCCCCTGCTCGGCCGCGCCCCACGGCACCAGCGCGGCCACCAGCAGGGCGACGGCGAAGAGGTTGGACTGCGCGGCGTCCACCACCGGGCCGAGCGTGCCGGGCGGCCGCAGCCAGGTGAGCTCCGCCTGGCCGACGCCCAGCGCGAGCCCGACGACCACCGCGACCGGCAGGCTGCGGAACCGGGCGGCGACCGCGACGGCCAGGGTCTCCAGCACCAGCAGCGGCAGGCCGTACGGGTCGAGCAGCACGAACGGCGCCAGCAGCACGCCGACCAGACCCGCCGTCAGCGCGCCGAACGCCCAGCCGACGGCGCCCACCGCGTTCGCGTCCACCCCGGCGAGCTCGGCCAACCGGGGGTCGTCGGCCACCGCCCGGGCCCGGACGCCGAACCCGGTGAACCGGCCGACCGCCCAGACCACGGCGGTCACCAGCAGGACGGCCGCCAACTGGGCGACGGTGTCCAGCCGCAGCAGGTGGCCGCCGGGCAGGGTGAGGCTGCGCGCGGGCACGAGTGACGGCACGTCGGCCAGCGGCGCGGTGCCCCAGACGGCGGCCACCAGCCCGATCAGCAGCACCAGCACCCCGACCCCGGCCACCACCACCTCGCCCACCCCGGCGCCGCGCCGCCGCAGCGGACCGAAGACCAGCAGGTGCAGCAGCACCCCCAGCCCCGGTGCGACCAGCGCCAGGCAGAGCACCGCCCCCAGCCAGAGCGGCCAGCCCCGCACCACCACCAGCTCGCGCAGCAGGTAGGCGGTGAGCACGGCGATGCCGCCCTGCGCGAGGTTGAGCACACCGGTGAGCCGGTAGCAGACCACCAGCCCGACCCCGCTGAGCGCCGCCGCGCTCCCCACGGCCACCCCTGCGAGCGCGAAGTCGATCGCCAGCCCGGGAGCGGCCATCAGGCGGCCATCAGGGGGCGTCCGGGGCACTCGTCACGGGTCCGCCAGCAGGTCGGGCTCGCACACCGGGCACGGGGCCAGGCCGCGTTCGCGCACGGCGGCCGCGTCCACCGGGACGGCCCGGTCCTGGCCGGCCACCAGGGGGCAGCCGGGGCGGTGGCAGAGCGTGCCGCCGGGGGCGGCGACCAGGGTGGCGCCGAGGACGCCGGGGTCGGCCGCCGCCTCCGGGGCCGCCCAGCCGGTGGACGCGGCGGTGACGGGGGCGGGGGCGGTGGAGGCGTCGGTGGTGGGGGTGGCGGAGGCGGGCGTGGCGGAGGCGGGCGCGGGGCCTCGGGCGGCGACCAGGGCCAGGCCCCGCACAGCCGCCCAGACCACGCCGCCGGTGAGCAGGGCCGCGCCGGGCACGGTGGCGGAGGCGAGGTACGGTAGCTGGCGTGCCGTCAGGGACTCGCCGGAGACGGCGTACCAGCCGAGCACGCACAGCGCCGCGCCCACCGCCACCAGCAGCCAGCCGAGGCCGGTGCCGGCCAGCAGGCGGGCGGCGAGCGCCGAGGGTGACCGGTCGGGGCCGGTGCCGTCCATCCGCTGCCCTCCTGTTGCGCGTGGTTCGCCGGTCGGCCTTCATAGTGTTACCCGCGTCATAGCTGATGCGGCGTCACCACGACCGAGAACCGGCACCACCGGGCGGAGAGAACCCTGATGCGCACCCTGCCGACGGACCCCGTGCTCAAGGCGGTGGCGGCCGTGCTCGGCGCCGCACTGCTGGTGTCCTCCTGCTCCAGCGGCAAGAGCAAGAGCGCCGCGAGCTCCACCCCTTCGGCGGCGTCGTCCAGTGCGATGAGTGGGAGCGCGTCGGCTTCGGGGGCGGTTTCCGGGTCGGCGTCCGCGTCGGCGTCCGCGTCGGGGTCCGCTTCGGCTTCGGCGTCCGCCACCGGGACCGCGCCCGCCGATGTGGCCGCCGCGACCACCCAGGTGACGCAGAACTGGCAGAGCTTCTTCTCGCCGAGCACCTCGCTCAGCGCCAAGGCCGCCCTGCTGCAGAACGGGCAGCAGCTCCAGGCGCTGCTCCAGGGCTTCGCGAGCGACCCCCGGGTGGGTCAGGTGAGCGCCCAGGTGACCAACGTCCAGTTCACCTCGGCGACCACCGCGATCGTCACCTACAACCTCTCGCTCCAGGGGCAGACGGTGCAGCCGAACGCCTCCGGCCAGGCGGTGCTGGACAACGGCACCTGGAAGGTCTCGCAGGCCACGCTCTGCGGCCTGGTCACGCTGAGCGGCGCCACCGGCCTGCCCGGGTGCAGCTGATCCGGTGTCGGGCGGCGGCGGCCGGCCTCGCGGCGGCCGCGCTGCTGCTCGCCGGCTGCGGCACCCGGCTGCCCGCCCGGGACTTCGCGGCTCCCACGGTCGGCGCCTCGGCGGGCGCGGGAAACCCGGCGAGTGACACGGGTGTGACGTCCAGTCAGTTAAGAATCGGCATTATTACTTCGCTGACCAGCCCGCTCGGCACCGAGGTGCTCTCCGGTCCCCGCTACGGCGCGCTCGCCTTCTTCCAGGCCCTGAACGCCGCCGGCGGCCTGCACGGGCGCACCGTGCAGGTGTTCACCTGCGACGACGGTGGCAGCGGCATCGGCAACCAGAACTGCGCGCACCAGCTGATCGACCAGGACCAGGTCTTCGCCCTCACTGCCGGCAGCTCGCTGGACTACGCCGGCGCGCCCTACGTCAGCGGCAAGGCGGTGCCGGACGTCGGCGGCCAGCCGATCGGCACCGAGTACGACCGCTACCCGCACCTCTACGGCATCTACGGCAGCAACGCGCCGCGCGACGGCCGCAGCGTCGGCTGGGACGGCACGCTCTACCAGAGCACCGAGGTCTACCGGTTCTTCAAGCAGCGGCTGAACGCCGACCGGGCCGCCGTGGTCGCCTACAACCAGGCCGACTCGCTCTCCTACGCCCGCCAGGTCGCCCAGGGCCTGGCCGCCGAGGGCTACCACGTGCTGACCCGGACGCTGGACCTGGCCCTGCCCGCCTTCCAGGACGTCGCCACCGCGCTCGCCGCCGACCACACCCAGGTGCTCTTCGACGCCCTCGACACCCGCGGCAACACCGGCCTGTGCCAGGCCCTGGACGCCGCCGGCGTGCACCTGGCGGCCAAGGTCACCAACGTGCAGAACTGGGTCCAGACGGTGTCCCGCGACTACCAGTCGGCGCCCGGCTGCCGCTCGGTGCTCTGGGCCACCTCGGCCAGCCGCAACTACGCCGACACCTCCTACCCCGCCGTCTCCGCCTTCCGCGCCGCCATGCACCGCTACTACCCCGACCGCGAACCCCTGCTCTCCGCCTGGGAGTTGGAGGGCTGGGCGGCGGCCCAGTGGCTGACCGACGCGATCGCCTCGTGCGGCGCCGCACCGACCCGGGCCTGCGCCGAGCGGTTCATGAACCGCCCCCAGACCTACGACGCCCACGGCCTGCTGATCCCCACCGACTTCACCCCCGAGCCGCGCCCGTCCGGCCTCACCCGCGCCTGCCTGAACGCCGCCCGTTGGCAGGACACCACCCCGGGCGGCGGCCCCGGCACCTGGGTGACCCAGGTGCCGGACATGGACACCAACTGCTTCGACGTGCCCCAACTGGCGTACCAGCCCTGAGCGCTGGCGTGTTCGTGGCACCGCACCTCTACGCGCTGGTGCCTCAGTCGGCTTCGGGCGCGGGCGCGAGGAGCCCGTCGACGACGCGGTGGACCATGGCCACGGCCGTGTCGTCGCCCAGGCGCAGCGCGGTGTTGGTGGCGTTGAGCACGGCGTCGAGTTGGAAGGCCGCGAGTTCGGGATCGAGCGCGGCGATCTCCCGCGCGGCGACGGCCTGGCGCAGCTCGGCGGCGATCAGCTCGCGCCAGGCCCGCTGCTGACCGGCCAACACGTCCCGCACCGGGCCCGGCCGGCTGTCGAACTCGGGCAGGTTCGCCGCCCAGAAGCAGCCGCCCGCGAACAGCGGCTGTTCGGCGTAGGCGATCCACTGGTGGCCCAAGGCGCGCACCCGCGCGACCCCCGGCGGCCGCACCAGTGCGGGGCGCACCACGGCCTCCTCGAACGCCTCGCGCGCAGCCTCGACCACCGCCAGCTGGAGCTTCTCCTTCGTGGCGAAGAGCGTCTGGACGGTGCTCTTGCTCACGTTCAGGTCGGTCGCGAGCCGACCGAAGCTGAGCCCGGTGAGCCCCTCCAGTGACGCCGTGTCAACGGCGTGCCGGACGATCGTCCGGCGGGACCGCGCGCCGCGCAGCAGGCGCCCGTCATGCACAACCTCGCTCATCGGCCTCATCCTGCCACACCCTTGCGAAATACGTACGGACGACCGTACGGTTACTTTATGAACAGCCATCAGATGCTGGATCTGGCACAGGCGTTGGCCGAGGCCAAGAGCCGCCAGGACGTACCCGCAGCGCTACGGCTCCTGCACGAGGACATGGTGCTGGAGTCACCACCCCTCGGCAGCAGGGCCCGTGGCCTGCCCGCGAACGAGAAGGCGCTGACCCGCTTCTTCGCGTCCTTCCCCGACTACGAGGTCACCCTCGACGGGCACGCGGTCACCGACGACACCCTGGTCCTGGTCTGTTGGGGGACGGCGCGCATGACCATGACCGGCGACCGGTTCGGCGTGACGCCCAACGGCAGGCGCGCCGAACTGCCGGTGTTCATCCAGTTCTCCTTCGCCGACGGCCTGATCGCCGGCGAGCGGTTCTCCTTCGACCTGTCGGAGCTCTGCGCCCAGTCGGGCGTCTCCACCGACCAGGTCCGGCACACGCTCTTCGGGCGTGCAGCGTGACGCCCCCCGACCCCCGGGTGAAGGCCGTCGGCGACATCACCACGTGCCACCTCTTCGACCTGGTCGTCGACCTGAGCCCCCGGCTGGAGTTCGGTACCGGCCCGCTCGGCCGCAGGACCCTCTTCGGCGCCGTGGGCGGCACCTTCCACGGGCCCCGACTGCACGGCGAGGTGCTGCCGGGCGGCGGCGACTGGGCCCTGTTCCGCCCCGACGGGACGATGGCACTGGACGTCCGCCTCACCCTGCGCACCCACGACGGCGCCCTGGTGCACCTCACCTACGGCGGCCGCTGGGTCACCCCGCCCGAGCTGCGGGCCGACCTCGCCGATCCGGCCAAGAGGTACGAGATCGACCCGGCGCGCTACTACTTCCGGACCAGCCCGCTCTTCGAGACCGGCGCACCGGAGTACGCATGGCTGAACGACATCGTCTGCGTGGGGTCGGGCTACCTGGTCGAGGGCGGGATCGCGTACAAGGTGGCGCAGGTGGTCTGAAGGCTCGCCTGAGTCCGGGCGGGGCCGGCGGGGCCTGGAACCGCGGGGCCTGGAGCCGTGGTGCCTCGAACCCTCGTAGGAGCCGCCGTGACCCTGATGGACGCGAGCTGTTGCCGGGTCAGCTGACGGACCGTTGACTTGTTGACATGCTCTCAGCTCGCACTCTCTTCCAGGAGATCCACGCCGACGACGAGGCGTTCGGTCTGTTCTGCTCCATCGCCGCCAAGGGCGAGGACCAGGGCGGATGGGAGAACGGTCGGATCGCCCGCTTGGTCGAGGACCAGGAGCTCGCTCCGAAGATCGCCCGGCACGGCGCCGACGAGGAGAAGCACGGCCGGATCTTCAACGCGCTGCTCCGCAAGCGCGGTCTCAGCCCGCTGCCGGTGCCGGACTCGACCGACTACACGATGATCCTGGAACGCCAAGGCATCGGCCTGGCCCACTCCCGGCTGCGCCGCGACGAGCCCCTCACCGAGGCGGACGTGATCACCTACCTGGCGCACAGCCGGGTCACCGAGCAGCGCGCGGCCGAGCAGATGCAGCTGCTCTGCAAGGTGTTCGGCGACCACCCGGAGCTCGGGCGGGCGGTGCGGATGATCTCGGCGGACGAGGACAACCACCTCGCCTACTGCCACGAGGAGCTGCTCCGGCTGGCCGCCCGGGGTCACGGCCGGCGGATCCTCGACACGCTGAACGAGACGGCGAAGGCGGAGATCCGCACCTACCGGGACGTCAGCCTGGCGGTGATGGGCCAGATGGGCGCCATCCTGCGCTGGCCGACGGCGAAGCGGATGGCGCTGGCCGCCGGTATCCACGCCGTCTACCTGTACGAGCGGGCGGGCGGCTGGCGGCGGATGACCACGCTCAAGATGCCGGAGCGGCGCAACGCGTTGGGCGGGCCGGCTCAGGTGGAGGCGCTGGACTGACGTTTCGTCACCACGCGAAAGGTCGAGGTTTCGCCGTGGTGCGAAAGGGTGGGGTGTGGCCGCGGAGTGGGGGTGGGGGGCGACCTTTCGCGCTGTGGCGAAAGTGGTGACCTTTCGTGCTCCGGCGAAAGTACAGAACGGGGGTGTCGCCGCTGAGCGGGGTCGGCCACGTTTCGCGCTCCAGCGAAAGCACTGACCTTCGCCACCAGGCGAAACGTCGAGGCTTCACTTCACCTCGGACCGAATTCCCCACCTTTCGCCCACCAGCGAAACTCCCCGACCTACTCCAGCCCGCCCCGAGGTTTCGCGGCAGAGCGAAACTCACCCACGTTTCGCCCACGCCCGAAACTCGCCCACGTTTCGCCCCCACGCGAAACCACCCACGTTTCGTCCTCAAGTGAAAGCAGCGCGATGAACCCCCAGCCCGAGACTGCCCTCGCCCGGCTGGGCCGGTTCTGCTACCGGCGGCGGCGACTGGTGCTGGTCTCCTGGGTGCTGGGCCTGCTGGTGCTGCTGGTGGTCGGGTTCGGATTCAAGGCGCCGGTGGACAACGACTTCACCGGCGGCAACTCGCAGTCCGGCCAGGCACAGAGCCTGATCAAGCAGCACTTCCCGGAGCGTCAGGGCAGTTCGCTCACCCTGGCGGTCCAGGCGCCGGCCGGGCTCGCCGACCCTGCGGTGAAGCAGCGCGTGGAGGCGATGATCGGCCAGGTCGCCGCCGCCCCGCACATCACCGGCGTCCGCTCGCCGTACGACGTCCCCGGGCAGATCTCCCACGACGGCACGATCGGCTTCGCCACCACCACCTCCGACAAGAACCCGATGGACACCTCGGAGGTGAAGCACCTGATCTCGCAGGCCAAGGCGGCGAGCGGAGCCGGCGTCACCTTCGCCTTCGGTGGCGCGGACGTGGTCACCGCCGAGACCCCGTACGGCGGGGCGGCGGACGCGATCGGCGGGATCGCGGCGATGCTGGTGATCCTGATCGCGTTCGGCTCACTGCTGGCGATGGGCCTGACGATGCTGGCCGCGCTGTTCGGGATCCTCAGCGGACTGGCCCTCACCTTCCTGCTCGGGTACGCCTTCCCGGCGCCCTCGTTCAGCCCGATCGTGGCCACCCTGCTCGGGCTCGGCGTGGGCATCGACTACGCGTTGTTCATCGTCACCCGGTTCCGCGAGGGCTTGGCGGACGGCGCGGAGCCGCAGGAGGCGGTGGTGGTGGCGATCGCCCGGGCCGGCCGCTCGGTGCTGTTCGCCGGGGCCACCGTGGTGATCGCGATGCTCGGGCTCTTCGTGGTGCAGCAGAAGCTGCTCAACGCCACGGCGGTGGCAGCCGCGGTGACGGTGCTGATGACCATGGTCGCCGCCGTCACCCTGCTGCCCGCGCTGCTCGGCTTCGCGGGCCGAGGCATCGACCGGTTCAAGCTGCCCTACCTGGGCCGGACCGGTTCGCGCAGCCCGCTGGCCGAGCGCTGGGCCCGGGTGATCCAGCGGCGCCCGGTCACCGGGCTGGTCGCGGGCGCGGCGGTGATGATCCTGCTCGCGATCCCGGCGCTGTCGATGCGGCTCAGCTTCGAGGACAACAGCACCGAGCCGCACGACACCAGCGGCTACACCGCCTACCGGATCCTCACCGAGGGCTTCGGGCCGGGCTTCGACGCGCCGTTCGTGGTGGTGGCCGAGCTGCCCTCGCCCGGCGCTGCGGGTGCGATCGAGCCAGTGGTCAAGGCGGTCGCGGCGACGCCGGGGGTGGCGCAGGTGACCCCGCCGGAGCTGAGTGCGGACGGCGCGGCCGAGCTCTTCGTCGCCTACCCGACCACCTCGCACCAGGACGCGGCCACGCCGAAGCTGTTGGACCGGCTGCGCGGCCAGGTGATCCCGCCCGCCGTCGCCGGCACCGGGTTGGTGGTGCACGTCGGCGGGCCGACGGCCGGTGACGTCGACTTCGCGAGCCAGGTGAGCACCCGGCTGCCGTGGCTGATCGCGGCGGTGATCGGGCTGGCGCTGGTCCTGCTGCTGGTGCTGGTCCGCTCGGTGGTGATCGCGGTCAAGGCCGCGGTGATGACCCTGCTCTCGGTCGGCGCGGCCTTCGGCGTGCTGGTGATGATCGTCCAATGGGGTTGGCTCAACGCGCAGTTGGGCTTCCCGACCAGCGCCCCGATCACCGCCTGGGTGCCGCTGTTCATCTTCCCCATCCTGTTCGGCCTCTCCACCGACTACGAGGTCTTCCTGGTCTCCCGGATCCGGGAGGAGTACGACGCCGGGGCCGACACCCGGGAGGCCGTGGCCCGCGGTCTCGGGCGGACGGCCCGAGTGATCACGGCCGCGGCGGCGATCATGGTGACGGTCTTCCTCTCGGTGCTCGCCACGCCCGACATCGCGGTCAAGGAGTTCGGGCTCGGGCTCGCGGTGGCGGTCTTCCTGGATGCGACGCTGGTCCGGATGGTGCTGGTCCCGGCGATCATGGAGCTGCTCGGCAAGGCCAACTGGTGGCTGCCGCGGTGGCTGGACCGGATCCTGCCGCACGTCTGACTTCTCGTCCCGCCGCGTCATCTGGGCCGCCGTCCCGTCGCGTCCCGCCCCGCCCAGTCCCGCCAAGTCATCTGGGCCGCCATCCCGTCCCGTCGAGCGTGTCAGGGTTCCTTGACAGCCGACGGTCTGTCAGGGCAACCTGACACGCATGGGAGCCGAGGACACCACGGCCAAACTGGCCGGACAAGTCACGAGTCGGGACCCCGCTGTCGGACTCCAGGCCGTCGTCGCACTGCGCCGACTGCTGGAGGAGTTGGAGCGGGTGCACGTCGACAGCGCCCGGGACCAGGGATGGTCCTGGCAGAGCATCGCCAGTTCGCTGCAGGTCAGCAGGCAGTCGGTGCACGAGAAGCACGCAACCAGGCGCAAGGCCACGGGCAAGGAGGAGTAGGGGTGTTCGAGTACTTCACCGACGGCGCGCGCCGCGCCGTGGTGCTCTCACAGGACGAGGCGATCGCCCTGGGGCACGACTTCATCGGGACCGAGCACATCCTGCTCGGTCTGATCGGGGCGCAGAGCGGCACGGCCGCCGAAGTGCTGCGCGAGCAGGGCGTCGAGCTGGACCGGGCCCGCGCCGAGACGGTGCGGATCCTGGACGAGGCCGGGGTGGTCGCGGCCGGCGGGCAGCCGGCGAAGGACGCGTTGGCGGCGATCGGCATCGACGTCGCCGAGATCCAGCGCAAGGCCGACGACGCCTTCGGCCCCGGGGCGTTCCAGTACCCGCGACCGGCCTACACCCCGGACGCCAAGCGGGCGTTGGAGCAGACGCTGCGCGAGGCGAAGGCGCTGGGCCAGGAGCGGTTCGGCACCGAGCACATCCTGCTCGGGCTGCTCGCGGTCGGCGAGGGCCGGGGTCTGGAGGTGCTGACCGCACTCGAAGTGGACCGGGGCGGACTGCGCGAGGCCGTGCTGGCGCGCGTGGCGCAAGCGTAAGAGGCTGACCGTGGGCGGCTGCTGACGATACGTCAGCAGCCGCTCACGCGTTGGTGGTTGAAGTGTGCGTTCAGGTGGGGGCGAAGTGCGCGGGCCAGCCGACCGCCTCGCCCGCCGGGTGGCCGGTGAGACCGTGGCGTTCCGCCAACACGCCGGCCTGGAAGCGGCTGTCGGCGCCCAGCGAGCTGTACAGGCTCGCGATGTGCCGCCGGCAGCTGCGCAGCGAGATGCCCAGCCGGCGGGCGATCACCTCGTCCTTCAGTCCGTCGGCGAGCAGCCGCAGCACCGTGGTCCGCAGCTCGTCGGAGACGGTGCGGGCGGCCGCCGGCCCGCTGCGGAAGTCGCTGGCCTGGTGCCAGAGCGTCTCGAAGGAGTCCGCCAGGTGGGCCACCAGGGCGGGTTGGGTGACCAGCACCAGACCCGCCGGCTGCCCCCGCTCGGGCAGCACGGCCGCCTCCCCGTCGATCACCAGCAGCGGGCCGCAGCTCTCCCCGCTGGTCCGCACCTCGGCGCCGGTCCGCAGTGCCTCCCTGGCCCACTGCTGGGTGGGCGGGTGGAAGCGCGCCGGATGCTGGTGGATGATCCGCACCCGCAGGCCGGGGGCGGCGTGCGGCAGTTCGCCCAGCACCAGGGCGGCCAGCGCCGCCGCGCCCGGGTCGCCGCCCGGGAAGCTGAACGCGACCTCCCGGTGGGCCCGCAGCAGCCGGTCGCCCACCGCGGCGCGCGCCACGGCGGCGTCCGACAGCACGGCGACCTGCCCGGCCGAACCAGCCGAAGTAGCGGCACCAGCTGGACCGGCGGCCTCCGGCGGCGGGAGCACCGCCGCCTGCACGGCCGTCCAGGCCTGCTCGATCCGGTCCTGGCGGACCAGCAGCTCGGCGGCGCTGCGCTCCAGTTCCGCCTGCTCCCGGCTCAGCGCCGCCGCGGCCTCCTGCGGTCCGGTCGCCACCAGGGCGTCGTCGTGGGTGGAGCGCAGCAGACCCCGGTGGCGCAGCGCGGCGATGGCGGCGCGGCAGGAGGTCGCGCTGAGCCCGGCCTCCGCGCCGGCCCGGGGCAGGTCGGCCGTGTCGAACCGGCTCTGCCGGACCGCCCAGCCGTAGAAGGTGATGGTGTCGTGGTCGATCCCCGGGGTGGGGTCGGCGGTGACCTGGTTGTCCACCGTTGGGTACCTCGCTGGGTCTGGGCAGGGGCGGTGCCGGCGGTCGCGCCAGGGCGTGATCCGGAGGGCCCGCCCTGGCTGTGCGTGACGCCGGTCAGCTGGTGCGGGGCACCGTCGGGCTCGGCGTGTGCTTGCACGGGCTCGGCCCGGTCCAGCCCGGCGGCGGGCAGGCCGGCCAGCCCCAACTGGTGTTGGCCTGAACGGTGGTGGCCCGGCCGCCGGACGGGTGGAGGGAGCCCGCCAGGCCCACGGTCGAGCCGATCGCCGCCGCGAGCGCGAGCGCGGTGAACGCGAGGCCTACGGTTCTACGTTCCTTCATGGCATCCCTCTTGACGGCTGGTGCGGTCGTTGGTCGCGTCCGGTGATCGGGTCGTCCCCGGAGCAGTTGTTCGATAGTCGCGACGACGGGCGGATCTTGCCAGGGGGGTGTGGGGGACAGGAAGATGATGGCCGACTGTGGAGGGGTGGATGAATCAGCTCAATTCGGACACGATCCAGATGTCGGGGCAGGGGGCCCTGCTCGATCACGAAGTGCGGCTCGTCTACGAGTGGACGGTGCGGAGCCGGCGGATCGAGCCCCCCGACCCGCCGCGGATCGCCCGGGAACTCGGGCTCACCGAGGAGCGGTGCCGTCGCGCCGTCGACCAACTGGTGGCGCTCTGCCTGCTGATCCCGTGTCCGGGCGGCGAGCCGGGCAGCCTCGCGCCCGTCGGCCCCGGAGCCGCCGCGGCCCGGCTGACCGGGCAGGAGGAGGCCCGACTTCGGCTGGAGGAAGCCGAGTTGAGCCGCCGCCAGGCGGAGCTTGCCCGGCTGCGCGCCGCGGTGGCCTCGCTGGAACCGGTCTACCAGTCGCAGGGTGGAGGTGGTGACGGACTGGTCCAGGTGCTCGACGACATGCACCTGGTCCGGTCCTCCCTCGCCTCGGTGGTCGGCGCCGCCGAGGAGGAGGTGCTCGCGGTCCAGCCGGGCGGCGGGCACCCCAAGGCGGCACTCATGGAGTCGCTGCCCCGGGACCTGGGGATGCTGGAGCGCGGTGTCCGGCTGCGCAGCGTCTACCAGCACCTCACCCGGTTCGACCCGCCCACCCGCTCCTACGCGGAGCTGATCATCGGCGCCGGGGCGCAGATCCGCACCCGTGCCGAGGTGCCGTCCCAGCTGGTCGTGGTGGACCGGGCCACCGCCTTCGTGCCGGCCCGGCTCGCCAGCGGCGGCGCGCTGATGGTCCGTGAACCGTCGCTGGTGGCCTACTTCGTCCGGCTCTTCGAGCACGAGTGGAACCAGGCGATCCCGTACGACACCGCGCCGACCGCGGCCCGCACCGTCTCCCGCGAGGTCGAGGACACGATCGCCGTGCTGCTCGCCGCCGGGGAGAAGGACGACACCATCGCCCGGCGGCTCGGCATGTCGACCCGTACCTGCCGGCGCCACATCGCCGAGCTGCTCCAGCGGCTGGGGGCGCAGAGCCGCTTCCAGGCGGGCGCGTTGGCCGAGCGCGCGGGGCTGACCGTGCCGGCGGACGCGACGGCGGAGGCGACGGCGGAGGCGGTGACGGACGCGACGGCGGAGGCGGTGGACGGGGTCGCCGGGGTAGCCGGGGTAGCCGGGGTGGACGTGTCGGTGACGCTGTGAAGCCGGGCGCAGCGGGTGCATGAGCCGCTGCGCCCGGCGGTGTGCGCCGGTGACTGGTGGAGGGGGACGGTTGCCCGCCGCTGGGGGTCGGCGGGCAACCGTCACCTCCGGCCGGCCGGAGGCCGCGGGGTCAGTGCGCCGCGTCGTCCGGAACGGGGAGCTCGACGCGCAGGTGGGCCACGCTGCTCCAGTGGCTGCCGACGGTGGTGATGGTGACCAGGGCGGTGGAGTCGGTCTCGCTCTTCAGGCCCTGCAGGGCGAGGATCTGGGTCATGATCCGGTCCTTTCGGTGGTGGTTCCGGCCACCGGGCGGTGGCCGGGTGCTCCCCCGGCACTGGGCCGGGGGAAGTCGGTGGGGGTTGGGGCGTGGAGGTGCCGGGGCGTGGGGCGTGGGGTGTGGGGTGTGGGCGGTGCCGGTCGTGCACGGTCGGGGGACGCCCGGGACGACCGGCACCGCCGGTCTCAGCGGGCCGTGAGCAGGTCGGCCGGGTCGAGGTGCTCGGGGCGCGCGGCCAGGTCGGTGATGCCGGGCAGCGGCACCGGGCCGAGCACCGCCTCGTGCAGGGCGGTCAGCACGCCGGCAGCGCCGGTGGCCAGGTCCGTCGAGAGCCGCAGCGAGCGGCGCCCCGGGAACGCGAAGTGGCCCTGGTGGCTCATCACCTGCCACTCCAGCAGCCGCAGCTGACGGTCCACCGCGTCCGTGCGCCCGGTCCTGGCCAGGTGCAGCAGCAGTCCGGCCCGGCCCTCGAACAGGCCCGCCGCTGCCACCAGTTCCGGCAGGCAGGCCCGCTCGGCCGCCGTGAGCGCCTCGGCGAACCGGGCCGGCAACCGGTTAGGCAGCCGCTCCGGGCCGGTGCGCCGGGCGAGTTCGGCGATCAGGCCCGCGGTGCCGACCCCGCCGGCGGCCAGGTAGGGGAGCTTGCGGTGGTAGCGGTCCTCGACCAGGAAGAGCATCCCGTCGGTGATCTCCGCCTCGTCCAACTCCCGGCCCAGCGCCGCCTCGGCCGCCCGCAGCCAGCTCGGCTCGCCGGTGTGCGCGTGCAGCCGCAGGAAGAGCGCGGCCTGCCCGCTCCAGCCGTCCAGCAGGCCACGCAACCGCGGCGCCCGCTCCTCCCGGGCCAGCCGGTGCCCGAGCTCCAGCGCCCGGTCGGCGAACTCCGGGTGGCCGAGCGGGCCGGCCAGGTCGAGCAGCCCGATCGCCAGACCGGCCCGCCCCGAGCCGAGCCCCGGATCGGCCGGCAGTGCGGTGGTGAGCAGCCGCTCGACCAGGCCGCCGGCCGCCTCCGGCGCACCCAACCGGGCAAGCGCCCAGGCGATGCCGGTCAGCCCGTCGTACAGCCCGGGCGGCAGGTCCGGCGCCGTGTTCGCCCGGGTCACCAGCCACTCGACGTGCTCGGCGGGGACCGACCCGCCGCACGCCCGCAGCGCGTGCAGCACGCCCGCCGCGCCGTAGGACAGGCTCAGACCGCCGTGGCCCGGCCCGAACTGCTCGATGTCGCCCGGGAAGAGACGGTCCGAGCGGTCCGGGGTGGCCGTGGCCAGGATGCCCGCGGCCAGCGAGTCCAGCACCGGGCGCCAGGCCGCGGTGTCCGCCGCCGGTGCCTGCGGCCAGGCCGGCCGGGGTGCGGTTTGGTCCAACTCGGTTGCGCCCAGCGGGAGCTCGCCGCCCGTGGCCCGGCGCAGCGCGCCGGTGAGGTCGGCCTCGAAGCCCTCCGGAACCGGGTAGCGCCGGACGATCTCCCGGCCCGCCAGTTCGGCCTTGCCCGAGTCCAGCGCGAGCAGGTTGTTCACCGGCAGGAACAGATAGAGCCGCACCGCGGCGAGTGCGTACGCGTCCACCGCCGTGCCGCGCCGGGCCGCCGAGGAGACGAAGCCGGGCGCGCCCAGCGGGGGAGCGGTGGTGCCGTCGGCCGGAAAGCTGATCTCGAAGTCGACCAGCGCGCACCGCCCGTCCGGCCGGATCAGCACGTTGTTGGGGTGCAGGTCGCCGAAGACCACCCCGCGCTCGTGCAGCACCGCCAGCATGCCGCCCAACTGCTCGACCACGTCCAGCGCCCAGGCCGTGTACTCGGCCAACTCCGCCTCGTCCGGGGCCGGGTGGGCGAGCGGGCAGGTGCGGGTGAAGACGTCCTCCAGCCGCTCGCCCTCGATGTGCTCCTCGACCAGGAAGTGGTGCTCCCAGACCTGCCGGTACTCGTACAGCGTGGGCACGAAGTCCAACCCGTCTAGGGATTCGAGCACCTGACGCTCACTCAGCAAGCGCTGCACGGCGTCCCGTCCGGTGTGGTCGAGACCGGCGTGCGGGCGGGCCTCGCGCAGCACCACCTGGCGGCCGTCGCGCTGGTCGGTGGCCAGGTAGATCCCGCCGCCGTTGGAGAAGTGCAGCGCCTTGGTCACCGAGAACGGGAACTCGTCGGCCGCCTCGGCCTCCCGCTCGCGGTCGGCGGCCAGTTGGGCCGCGACCGGCTCCGGCACCGGCACCCCGTCGGGCACGGCGAAGACCGTGCCCCGGGTGTCCGGCACCAGGCCGCCGTCCGGTCCGCGCATGGCGGGCACCCGCTCGCCGTGCTCGTCGGTGCAGTACCGCTCGACGAACGAGCCGTAGCGCAGGTAGAGCGGCCCGTCCCGGTAGCGCAGGTCGCTCAGCACGTACGGGCCGCGCACGCCCTTGAGCAGCGCGGACAGTTGGTCCAGCACCTGGGCCAGCCGGGCGTCGTCCTCCGGGTAGAGGGTGATCAGCTTGCCGCTGGAACGGCGGTCCGCGTACTTGGCGTTGAGCATCAGCACGGTGCCCCGGCCGCGCAGGAACTTCCAGGTCAGCCCGTGCTCCAGGCAGTAGGCCAGGACCAGGTCGACCACCCGCTCGGCCTCCTCGGGCGTGGCCGACACGTGCACCTTCCAGCCCTGGTCGGGCAGTTGCGCGTGCGGCGGCCGCAGGTTCACCCAGGGCCCGTGCTCGTGGCGCGACCAGCCCGGCGGGAGCGGGACGGTGGCGGCGGCGAACCGGTCGTCCGCCCGCTCGGCGCGGGCCGGGTCCTCGTAGAACAGCGGGTCGGCGAGGCAGTGGCGCTCGTAGCGGTCGTCCATGATGCGCCTCTCAGTCCCCTCGGTCCGCCCAATGAGCCCGCCGGTGCGGTGCTCCCGCTGTTCGCGGGCTGCGTCCGACCTTGCCAGTCGGTGCGGGTGCGGTCGACGGGTTCGATGCGCCACCTTCCTGCCAGGCAGGTTGCGGACGGATGGGGCGGTCAGCCGCGCCGGGAGGGACGGTAGACGCAGGCGGACAGCCGGGAGTGCGCGCGCCAGCCGAGCGTCTCGTACAGGGCCCGCCCGGCGTCCGTCGCACCGAGCACGCCGAGCACCGCCCCGCGCGCGACCGCGTCGTCGGCCAGGCTGCGCATCACCAGGCCGCCCAGCCCGCGGCGCCGGTGGGCCGGCTCGGTGGACACCCGGTCCACCACCACCGCCCCGCCGAGGAGTGCCTGTTGGCCCCGGGCGGCGGGTTCGTCCCGGTGGTCGCTGACCCGCGCGTGCACGACGTCGTCGGTGGTCGCGAGCGTGGCGGTGTAGCCGGCGGGCGGCGTGGGGGAGGAGGCCACGAGGTCGGTGGCCATGAGGTGCCCGCACTCCGGGAAGTCCACCACCCAGCCCTCCGGCAGCCATTCGGCGACGAGCTCCGGGTCAGCGGGCACCTTGAGCCAGGTGTCGGGAACGGTGACCGTCGCCGCGGCGGCGCGCACGCCCTCCCGCGTCGGATCGGTGATCACGTGACGCCCCACCTGGCCCGGCGCGTTGACCTCCAGGTAGAGCCCCCAGGGGTGATCGACGGGCGCAGGGGTACGGCGCGAGACCGCCCAGCCGTTCGCCCAGGTGCGGGTGAGTTCGGGGAGCACGTGACCTCCAGGTGTAAGGCTCACTTGACGGGTGGATACCTTACTCCGTGGACGGGGTGACGGTCACTCGCTTTTCGGGCGCGATGTGTGAGTGGGCTTCAACTCGGCCAGGGCCAGCTCGTGCAGGGACTTCATGGCGCCGAGCTCGGCGGGCGAGGCCTGGGCGTTCCCGGATGCCTGATCAGTTCTCCGGTCATAGGGCCCGCTGCTCCGGCGCAGGAGCAGCGGGCCCCGTCGTGCGTGAGCCTGACGGGTCGTCAGTTATTTTCGCCGACCCTCGCCATGACGGCCCGTCGCAGCCGCTCGGCGAGGTCGGTTCGCTCGGCCTCGGTGTACGCCAGCACCCCGTTCTCGAAGGCGAGGGCGTCGAACTGCTGCCGCTCGTACGGCACACCGTGGGGCAGTCGGGCGATGTGCCAGTGCAGGTGGCTGTTGCCGCTCTGCGACCCCAGCGAGAACAGGTAGGTCCGTTCGCCGGCGAGGACGTCCTCGGCGGCCAGCGCGACCAGCCGCACCGTGCGCATGATGGCGAGGTACTCCTGCTCGGTCAGGTCGGTGACCACGTGCTCCAGGTGCCGCTTCGGGACGACCAGCAGCTTGCCCGGCAGGACGGGCCACTTGTCGAGGAAGGCCAGGTGCTGCTCGTCCTCGTAGACGATCTCGTGCGCGTAGGCCGGGTCGCCGTCGACCAGACGGCAGATGAAGCAGGGCCCGTGTTGGGCGTATTCGCTGTAGGTGGCCAGGTCCATCGGTCGGCGTTCCATGTGGGTCCCTTCAGATCGGCGTCACTTGCGGTGTTCTCCCGTCTGCGGAGGCGGCACCTCCGCCACCCGGCCTCGCATCACGTTCCCGTCGCAGCTGACTAATCGTCAAGAGCGCGCGGAAGCAGACCAGTGGCGTGTGCTACGTACACGGTGATCGCCCGTCGGTGGGGCGTCCTAGAGTGAACGGGTGATCGAAGACGTTGTGTTGCCGGCCTATGCGGTCGAGGTCGGGGTCGAGCCGTTGGGCGGGCCGGTGCGGGATTCGGTGGGAGGGTGGCCGTTCCTCGATGAGGGGCAGGGGTGGCCCGAGTGCTTCTGTGGGGAGCGGCTGGCGCTGTTCTTCCAGTTGGACGTCCCCGGGGACGTGGCGCACTTCGGTGGGGATCACCTGTTGGTGTTCCACTGCCGTGTGCACAACGAGGCCTCCGACCCGCCGTTGTCCGGCGACCGGCAGCTCGCCCCGCGGTTCTGGGACGCGCCGCAGCCGGCCTGTCCGGGACCGTTCTGGCGCATCCTGCTCCAGCGTCGTGCGACCCGGCCGGCGGAGGTCGAACCGTCCGTCCGGGCGCTGCCGTTGACGCTGCGTCCGTTCACCGATGCGCCCGACGAGAACGGGAACGGCGCCCTGGCGTTCAAGGTGGGCGGTGCGCCGTTCTGGGCGCAGGGGCCCGAGCTGTACCAGTGCGCGTGCGGTGCGGAGTTGGTGTTCCTCTGCCACGTGCGGGAGTACACGGAGTTCGCCGTTCATCCCGGCCAGCCGGAGCAGCCGTACGGGTTCGGGGACGGGTACGGGCTCTTCCTCGGCAACGAGGTGTACCTGCTGGCCTGTCCGGCTCACTGCGATCCGGCTGCCGTCTGGCCGGTGAACCAGAACTGACCCGGGTTAACCGGTGGTCCGGTGGGCGCGACGGGCGGTACTACTGGGGCCATGGGACACACCGCGGCGTTTCCGCTGCTCAGGACGGCTGACCTCGACGAGATCCTCGCGCTCGCCGGGCGGATCCTGGCGCTCTCCGAGCCGGACACGCGCGGCGGCACCGAGCTCTGGGCGCACGTGGCGACCCGGGCGGAGGTGCGGCGGTTGTTGGCGGCGGTGCCGGAGGCGGAGGTCGGAGCGGGAAGCAGGGCGGACGCGGCGACGCCGGGGGATTCGCCGCTCCCGTTCGGGCCCTACTCGCTCTTCCTGGAGCTGCCCGGCGCGGCCCGTGCCGCGAGCGCGGCGCGGGCCGCGCTCGCCGTCCACGACCGGATCGCGGTGCACTGGGACGCGTTCTGCTGGCCGGAGGTGCCGGAGCTCGGGCTGGAGCGGACCTGGAAGTACGCCCGCCTCCAGCTGAGCCTGCACCACGACGGCACGGAGCTCGACAGCCCGTGGACACCGCAGCACACGCTCTTCGTGCACGTGGGCGAGGAGGAGCGCGCCGTGTGGGTGGCCGAGCAGGTGGGCGCGGAGATCATCGGCGAGCACACGATCTGGTGAGTTGTGGGGCCAACTCCGCGCGGTGCGTAATCCCCTTGACGGCACAGGTGTGTATGGGAAGTATCAGGCCCGTGAAGATCATCGCGCTGATCAGGCGCCGTCTCGTCCTCGGGCTCTGGCCGCTGCTGCTCGGCGCGTTCGTCGCGGGCGCCTCGGGTAAGTGGTGGGGGCTGGGCGAGGCCGTGGCGCTCTACTCGTGGTGGGTGCCGGCGATGTTGCTCACGCGGATGACCGTGACGCGTCGACGTCAGTTCCGCGCATTCTTGTACTTCGCCTTCGTGTTCCTCGGGTACGCGATGTCGACGGTCTTCTTCGGCATCGTGGCCGGCATCCCGTTCCACGTGCTGACGAGGTGGCCGGTGGGGGAGGTGTGCGTGCCGCTCAGTCTCGTGCTCGGCGTCGGGCTGGTGCTCGCGATGTGGCCCGCGCAGCGCCGCTTCTACGCCGAGCAGCGGGCGCGGGCGGCCGCTGGGGCGTGAAGCGGCGCTGAACTGACGCCTGGTCGGGCGCGGGTCAGGGGATGATGACCCGTCGCCCCCGGGTGTGGCCCGCCTGGCTGTCGGCGTGCGCCGCCGCGGCCTCGGAGAGCGGGTACGACTTCGCGACCGGGATGTGCAGGTCGCCGCGGGTGATCAGGCGGGCGGCCTCGGCGAGGGCCTGTGGGACGCTGCCCGCCGTGCCGGAGAAGCGGACGCCGAGCTCCGGCGCGCCGAGGTCGGCGATCGAGACCACCCGGCCGGGATCCCCGGTCAGCTCGACGAGTTCGCGGATCACGCCCGAGCCGGCCAGGTCGAGGGCCGCGTCGACGCGGCCGAGCCGGCGCACCCGCTCGACCCAACCCTCGCCGTACGTGGTGGCGGTGGCGCCGAGGCCGCGCAGGTAGTCCTGGTTCGCGGCGCTCGCCGTGCCGATCACCGCGATGCCGCGCACCCGGGCGATCTGCAGCACGGCCGATCCGACGCCCCCGGCCGCGCCGCTGACCAGCAGCGTCTGGCCCGGCCGCACGCCGACCTGGCGGATGACGCGCAGCGCGGTCTCCACCACCGAGGGGTAGCCGGCGGCCTCCTCGAAGCTCAGCCCCTCGGGCATCCGGGCCCAGGCGGTCAGCACGGCGAACTCGGCGTAGGTGTTGCCGCCTTCGCCGAACACCCGGTCGCCGACGGCGATCCCGGTGACGCCCTCGCCCACCTGGTCCACCACTCCGGCGGCGTCCAGCCCGAGGCCGGCGGGCAGCGTGGTCGGGTGGGCGCCGATGACCTGGCCCTCCCGGATCCGCCAGTCGACGGGGTTCACGCCCGCCGCCCGCACGGCGATGCGCACGCGGCCGGGGCCTGCGTGGGGCTTCTCGGCGTCGATCAGTCGCAGCACGTCGGGTCCGCCGAACTCGGCGAAGTTCACCATCTTCATGCGGCGACCGTAACACTAACGGTTAGTGTTTCGGAACGGTTAGGAGTTCGTTCCTGGTAGCGTCAGGGCATGACTGTGGTGCCCCCCGGACGCCGTGAGCGCAAGAAGGCCGCGACCCGCCAGAAGATCGCCGACACCGCCCTGCGGCTCTTCCTGGAGCGCGGTTACGACGCGGTGGGCATCCGCGACGTGGCCGCCGAGGCCGACGTCGCCGTCACCACCGTCTTCTCGCACTTCGCCTCCAAGGAGGCCCTGGTGTTCGAGCAGGACGCGGACTTCGAGGACCGCCTCGTGCGCGCCGTCACCGACCGGGCGCCGGACGAGCCGCTGATGCCGGCGCTGCGGCGCGAGGTGCACGCCCTGGTGCGCCACTGCTCGGGGGAGGGTGCCGGGCCGGTCTGGCAGATGATCGACGAGTCGCCCGCCCTGCGCGCGTACGAGGAGTCGATGAGGCTGCGTCACGCCGAGTCGCTGGCAGCGGCCATCGCGGCCGATCCCGAGCTCTCGCGCGCGCGGAGCACCACCGCCTGCCGGGCGATCGCCGCGTTCGCGATCGACGCCTACGCGCTGGCCCGGGACGCGGCCGACCCGGCGGGCGCGGTGGACGAGGTCTTCCGGATGGTCGAGGCGGCCTGGGCGGCGTCAGGCGTCGCGGACGCGTAGCAGGGTGCCGCCCAGCAGCAGCGCGGCGGCGGACCAGAGGGCGAGGACGCCGAGGCCTGATGCGGCGTCAGCCAGAGCTCGCGTCAGGTCCGGTCCACCGCCTCGGCGCAGCTCTCCGGGAGGCCCCGCAGGCGGAACATGACCGGGGTGGCGCCCGTCCGCAGTGCCGAGTCGGCGCGGGCCGTCCGTCACCGGCGCAGTGGCCCGGAAGTGAGGCAGGTGGTTCCGTATAGGGTCGAGCCCGTCGAACGATCCGAGGGGGCAGCCGCATGTCCGAGCAGTACCAGCCGAGCTCGCCGGAGCCCGTGCGCGCGGGGAAGTACGCGCTGGTCGAGCGGGAGCGCCGGTTCCTGCTGGCGGCCCCGCCGGCGGTGGCCGCCGTCACCGCCACCCGGCGGATCACCGACCGCTACCTGGACGGGATGCGCCTGCGGCTGCGGCGGGTCGAGCACCTGGAGGCCGGCACCTGGGAGTTCAAGCTGACCCAGAAGGTGCCCGCAGGCGGGACGGGCGCGGTGCAGGGGCTGATCACCAACATGTACCTGACCCGCGCCGAGTACGACCGGCTCACCGTGCTCCCGGCCGTGGAGCTGTCCAAGACCCGCTACGCCGCCGGGTCGGTGGGCGTCGACGTCTTCGAGCCGCCCCTGCACGGCCTGGTGCTGGCCGAGGCCGAGTTCGGCACGGACGAGGAGGCGGCGTCCTTCCGCCCGCCCGAGGGGACCGTCGCCGAGGTGACGGACGACGCCCGGTTCACCGGCGGCCGGCTGGTCCGCGCCGAGCACCGGGAACTGCTCGGGTGGCTCGCCGAGTACGGGATCACGCCGCCGTCCGAAGGGGCCGGCGGGCGGGCCGGTTCGTGACGGGTGGCCACTCTTCTACTCTGCGTCAGAGCGCCCCCTGAAAACAAGACTGCAATTTTCACGGGCAAATCGGGACACTTGGCTTCCTCGGGAGGGGATCCACGGGGGATCCGACGGGAGGAGTTCCGCATGTCCGATTTCTGGGATCCGCACGGCAGCCTGCACCGCATGCTCTGGATCGGCGGCGCGCAGTGGGCCGGGAAGACCACGGTGTCCGAGTTGATGGCCCGTCAGTTCGGGTTGACGGTCTACCACTACGACTACCACGACGCGCGCGGCCACCAGGACCGGCGGGTCGCCCGGCGGCTCGCGCTGGGCGAGGCGGTGGGGGATCCGGCGCCGGACGAGGTGTGGCTGCGGCGGACGCCGCGGGAGATGGCGGACGGGGTGCTCGCGGGGTTCCCGACCCGGTTCGAGTGGGTGCTGGACGACCTGCGGGCGCTGACCACCGGGCGGCCGGCGATCGCCGAGGGCTGGGGCCTGCGGCCGGAGTTGGTGGCGCCGCTGCTGGACGACCCGCGGCGGATGGTGGTGCTGGTGCCGACCGAGGAGTTCCGGCAGCACCAGCTGCGCACCGTCCCGCGCGCCGCGCGGCTGCACACCACGACGAGCGATCCGGTGCGGGCGCACCGGAACCGGGTGGCGCGCGACCGGCTGGTCGCGCAGGACGCGGCGGAGCGGGCGCGGGAGGCGGGGATTCGGGTGATCGAGGTGGACGGCGGCCGGGACGCGCGGGGCGTGGCGGCGCTGGTGGCCGAGCAGTTCGGGCCGTACCTGGCGGAGGTCGCCGCATGAGCACCGCGACGGAGTGGGAGCCGCTGTTCGGCGAGGCCGAGGTCCCCGAAGAGGTCGCCGAGGGCTGGCTGAACGGCCTCGGGGTCAACCGGGCGGCCCCGGCCCAGGTGCTGATCGCCCTGCTGGACGCCGAGCACGCCACCTTCCTGTTCCGGCGGGACCTGCCGGACGGGGTGCTGGACGCCGCCGTCACCCACCCGGTGAAGCGGGTGTGGGCGACGGCCGTGGACTCGGGGCAGCTCACGGCCGAGCAGTGGGACCGCCTGCTGGCCGCCACCGCGCACCTGGGCCTGCACAAGGCGCTGACCGAGATCGCGGAGGAGGAGCGGTCCGCCAGGCTGACCAGCCGCGGGGCCGTGGGGATCGAGCGCCCGCCGTCCGTCGACGCCCGGCCGCCCGCGACGCCCGCCGAGATCGCCGCCTGGGCCGAGCAGGTGCCCGAGATCCCGGCGGAGGACCGCACCTACGCCCTGTGGTGGGTCGCCGCCCTGTACGGGGACCCGGACGCCATGCGGCAGTTGGCCGGCTCGCCGAAGCTCTGGGTGCGCCGGAGCGTGGCCCGCGCGCCGCACCTGCCGGCGGAGGTGGCCCGGCAGCTCGGTGCGGACGAGGACCGGATCGTGCGGCTCTTCCTCACCGAGTCCTGCGCGGACGCACCGCCCGAGGCGCTGCTGGACGTCTGGACCTGGTGGCAGGGCAGCTTCTCCTTCCCGGGGCGCCCGCGCAACCACCCCAACTTCCCCGAGCAGGACCTGCTGCGCTTCGCCGAGGACCCGCAGCCCCGGATGCGGCTGCTGGCGCTCGACGACAAGCGCTCGACGGCCGAACTGGTCGAACGGTTCGGCCGGGACCCCGACCCCGAGGTGCGGCTGCGGGCGGCCGAGGACCCGCGCCTGTCGGCGGCCTCCGCCGTCCGGCTGACTAAGGACGCCGACTCCGCCGTGCGCGGGCAGGCCAGGCGGCACCCGGCGCTGCCGGTGCCGGTCCTGCTCTCCCTGCTGCTGGCGCCGGAGAGCGCACGGGACGCCGCCGCGAACCGGGCGGTCCCGGCGGCGGTGATGCTGCGGATGGTCGAGCTGGCGCACCGTCGGCTCCGGTAGCGGGGAGGGGCCGGCGCACCGTCAGACCCCCTGGCGGGACTCGTCGGTGCGATGATGATCAATGTGCGGATAGAGCTCCTGGGACCACTGGAAGTGCGGGACGGCGACGGCCGGGCGGTCGCCGTGGGTGGGGCGACGGTGCGGGCGGTGCTGGCCCGGCTGGCGCTGGCCGGGGGGCGGGTGGTGAGCGGGCGGGCACTGGCGGCGGACCTGTGGGGCGACGAGGGCGGCGGCGGGAACGCGCTGCAGCGGCGGGTCTCGCGGCTGCGGGCGGCGCTGGAGCCCGGGGTGCTGCGCTCCGAGGGCGGCGGGTACCGGCTCGCCGTCGACGCCGAGCAGGTGGACGCGCTGCGCTTCCGTCGACTGGCCGCAGAGGGCCGGGCCGCGCTCGCGGCAGGCGCCCACGAACCGGCGGCGAGCCTGCTCCGGGAGGCTGAACAGCTGTGGCGCGGGCCCGCGTTGGCCGGCCTCGGCGACCCGCCGTTCGCCGCCGAGGAGGCGGGCCGGCTGGCGTCCGAGCGCCTGCTCGCCGCCGAGGACCGGTTCGACGCCGAGCTCGCCCTCGGCCGGGCCGCCGCGCTGGTCGGCGAGCTGGAGCGGCTGGCGGCGGCCGAGCCCTGGCGCGAGCGGTTGCAGGGGCAGCTGATGCGGGCGCTCCAGGCGACGGGCCGGCCGAGCGAGGCGCTGGCGGTCTACCGGCGGGTCCGCGCCGACCTCGCCGAGCAGCTCGGCATGGAGCCGGGCGTCGAACTGACGGCGATCCACCTCGACGTGCTGCGCCAGGTGCCCGCCCCGGCACCCGCCCCGCAGCGGCGGGTGCCCGCCCTCGTGACCAGCTTCGTGGGCCGCGAGGAGGAGTTGCGTCAGGTCGCCGAACTGCTGGAGCGCGGCCGCTTGGTGACGGTCGCCGGGCCCGGCGGCGCGGGGAAGACCCGGTTCGTCCGCGAGCTGCTGGCCGCCCGCCCGGGCGAGGCCTGGTTCGTCGACCTGGCCGCCGTCGGCGAACCCGCCTACCTGACCCAGGCGGTGCTGGTGACCGTCGGCCCGGCCCCGCTGACCGGCACCGCCGGTGATCCGGCCGACCGGGTGGTCGAGGCGCTGCGGCACCGCAGCGCGCTGCTGGTGCTGGACAACTGCGAGCACCTGGCCGAGGCCGTGGTCCGGCTGGTCGTCCGGCTGCTCGCCGACTGCCCGGAGCTGCGGATCCTGGCCACCAGCCGCGAGGTGCTCGGGCTGCCGGGCGAGCAGCAGTTCCCGCTGCCCGCACTGCGGTTGCCCGCCCGGGGCAGCGCGGCCGAGGAGGCGCTGCGGGCGCCGGCGGTGCGGCTGTTCGCCGACCGGGCGGCGGCGGTGCGGCCCGGCTTCGCGGTGCGGGCGGCCAACGCGGCGGCGGTGGTGGAGATCTGCCGCCGGCTCGACGGGCTGCCGCTGGCCATCGAGCTGGCGGCCGCCCGGGTGCGGATCCTCGACCCGGCCGAGATCGCCGCCCGGCTCGACGACCGCTTCCACCTGCTCGCCAACGCCGACCGCACCGCCCCGGCCCGCCACCAGACGCTGCGCGCGGTGGTCGACTGGAGCTGGTCGATGCTGGACGGGCCGGAGCGGGCGCTGGCCCGCCGGCTGACCGTCTTCGCGGGCGGCGCGACGCTGGAGGCCGTCGAGCGGGTCTGCGCGGACGGCGAACTCCCGCGCACCGCCGTGCTGGAGGTGCTCGCGGCGCTGGTCGACAAGTCGCTGGTCGAGGTCACCGAGCCGGCCGTCGCCGGCACGGGAACCCGCTACCGGATGCTCGACACCATCCGCGCCTACTGCGCCGAGGAGTTGGCGGCGGCCGGCGAGGCCGAGCGCTGGCAGCGGGCGCACGGCGACTACTGGACCGGGTTCGCCCGAGCCGCCGAGCCGCTGCTCCGCACGGCCGACCAACTGCCGTGGCTGGACCGGCTGCGGGCCGAGCACGCCAACCTGTTCGCGGCGCTGCGCCGCGCCCTGGACGACGAGCGGAACGAGACCGCACTGCGGCTCTGCGCGGCGCTGATGTGGCCGTGGATGCTGCAGGGCGGGCGGTACGACTACGCGATGGTGGACCGGGTGCTCGCCCTGCCCGGCGGCGAACTGCCCACCGAGCGGACGGTGATCGCCACCGCGCACGCCATGGTGCTCATGGTCTTCGCGGGCTGGGCGGCCGAGTTGGGGCAGCGGGCGCTGGTGCGGGCCCGGGAGCACGCGGACCGTGCGGAGCCCGGGGCGCACCCGGCGCTGGCGTTCGTGGAGCCGCTGGACGCGCTGCTGGCCCGCGACCCGGTGCGGGCCCGCCGGGAGCTGACGGCGGCGCTGGTCGGGGCCGAGCCGTGGACCGAGGCGCTGGCGCTCCTGCTGCGCGGGTTCGTCGAGGCGGGGCTGGGTGAACCGGCCCGGGCGCGGGCGGACGTCGGGCGGGCCCGCGAGGTGTTCACGCTGCTCGGCGACCGCTGGGGCCGCTACCTGGCCGCCCAGTGGCTCGCCCCGCTCACCGGCGACCCGGCGGCCGCCGCCGACTGCTACCGCGAGGCGCTGGACTGCCTGGCCGAGTTGGGCATGACCCGGCACGTGCCGGTGGTGGTCGCACAGCTGGGCACCGAGCTGCTGCGGGCCGGCGATCCGGCCGGGGCCCGCGCCGAGCTGACCCGGGCGCTGGCGCTCGCCGAGCAGACCGAGAACCTGGCCGCAGCGGTCTGGGCGAGCAGCGGGATGATGGAACTCGCGCAGCAAGCCGGGGACTTCGCCGAGGTCCGGCAGCGATTCGAGCAGCTGCGGCGGGCGCTGGCGCACGGGCCGAGCGCGACCGGGCTGCTGCCCGCGATGCTGTCGCGGGCCGCCGCGGCGATGCTGCGCGAGGACGGGTCGGACGGTGCCCGGGACTTGCTGCGTCAGGGCGTCGAGATCGTCAGGGGCGCCCCCGGCAGTCAGGCCGCGCCCGGCACCCCCGGGCGCCGCGCCGCCCTGCGGACCCTGGCCGAGGCCGCCCTCGCCGACGGCGACCCCGCCCACGCGGCCACCCTGCTGGGCCTCGCCGTCACCTTGGACGGTGACGACCGGTCGGCCTGACCGGCCCCCACCCCGTTGTCAGCCCGCTGTCCGCGAACCGTCAGGCCCCGCCCGGATGCTGGACGGCGCGGGGCACGACGAGGTGAGCACGGGGGACGTGGGGCATGCGATTCGGGTTGCTGGGGCCGGTCGAGGTGTGGGACCGGGCGGGGCGGACTGCGGGGATCCCGGCGGCGAAGCAGCGGGCACTGCTCGCCTGCCTGCTGCTGCGGGCGAACACGCCGGTGGGCATGGACGTGCTGATCGACCAGCTGTGGGACGGCGCCGCCCCGCCCAGCGCCCGGACGGCGGTGTTCAACTACCTCGCCCGGCTGCGCCGCCGGCTCGGCCCGCAGGCGGCGGCCCGGCTGCGCAGCGAGGCCGGCGGCTACCGGCTGGAGCTGCCGGAGCCCGCCGAGGCCGACCACCTGCACGCCGCCGCCCTGGAGCGGGCCGCCCAGCAGGCGCTGGCCCGCGCCGACTGGTCCGCCGCCACCGCGCTGGCCGGCCGCGCGCTGGGCCTGTGGCGCGGCGAGCCGTTGCAGGACGTCACCGGCGACCGGCTGCGCGCCGAGCACCTGCCGGGCCTGGAGGCGTTGCGGCTGCGGCTGGCCGAACTGCGGATCGACGCGGCGCTCGGCGCCGGCCGGTTCGACCGCGCGGTGCCCTGGCTGCAGGAGCTGACCGCCCGTCACCCGCTGCGCGAGCCGCTCCAGGTGCGCAAACTGCTGGCGCTGCACGGGGCGGGCCACCGGGCCGAGGCGCTGGCCGACTACCACGGCTTCCGCGGGCTGCTCCGCGAGGAGCTCGGCGTCGGCCCGACCCGCCTGCTCCAGGAGGTGCACCAGCTGGTGCTGCTCGACGCCGCTCCGGCCGCCGTGCTGGAGACCTGGCGGGTGGCCCAGCGGCTGCCGGCCGGCCGGGCGGCGGGCTACCGGCCGCTGCCCCGCCAACTGCCCCGGCTGCCCCGCCGGGTGGTCGGCCGCGACGCCGAGCTGGCCGAACTGCGGGCGATCCTCGCCGGGCGCGCCCAGGTGGCGCTGCTGACCGGCCCGGCCGGGGTGGGCAAGAGCACGCTGGCGCTGGCCTGGGCGCACGGCGCGGCCGGCGACTTCCCGGACGGCCAACTGCACCTGGACCTCGGCGCGCACGCCCCGGACGGCCCGCTGGACGAGCACGACGCGGTGCTGGTGCTGCTGGACTGCCTGGGCGTGCCGGTGGACCGCCGCCCGGCCACCGCGGCGGGCCGGGCCGCGCTCTACCGCAGCACGGTCGCCGACCGCCGGCTGCTGCTGGTGCTGGACGACGCCCGGGACGCCGCGCAGATCCGCCCGCTGCTGCCGGCCGGCCCGTCCTGCCGGACCGTGGTGACCAGCCGTCACCCGCTCGACCCCCTGGTCGCGCTGGACGGCGCGGAGCCGCTGCCGCTCGGCGCGCTGACCCCGGACGGGGCCCGCGAGCTGCTGCTGCACCGGCTGGGCACCGACCGGACGACGGGTCAGGAGGCCGCGCTGGTCGCCCTGGTGGAGCGGTGCGGCCGGCTGCCGCTGGCGCTGGCCGCCGTGGCGGCGGGTGCCGCAGCGCGGCCGCAGCTCTCGCTGGAGGTGCTGGCGGCCGACCCGGGCCGGCTGCTCTCGGCGGAGACCGCGCACCTGCGCGGCCTGCTCGGCCCGGCGGCGGCCGCGCCCGCGCGCGATAGTGCGGCGTTACTGCCTACCCCTAGCGTCGCTGACTGAAACCGGAACAGGGGGAGCGATGGAGACCCGTCGGCTAGTGGTGGGGATCAGCGGTGCGACCGGCTTGGTGTACGGGACGCGGGTGTTGGAGCTGGCCCGCAAGGCGGGGGTGGAGACCCACCTGGTCGTCACCCCCGCCGGGCAGCAGACCAGGGCCTACGAGACCGACCTGACGGCGCGTGACCTGGCGGCGATGGCGGACGTGGTGCACCGCCCGGCGGACATCGGCGCCGCGATCGCCTCCGGCTCGTTCCGCACCATGGGCATGATCGTGGCGCCGTGCTCGATCCGCACCCTGTCGGCGATCGCCCACGCCAACGGCGACAACCTGCTGACCCGGGCGGCGGACGTGACCCTCAAGGAGCGCCGGCGGCTGGTGCTGCTGGTGCGGGAGACCCCGCTGACCCTCGGTCACCTGCGGGCGATGACGGCCGTCACCGAGTCCGGCGGCATCGTGATGCCGCCGGTGCCGGCCTTCTACCTGCGTCCGCGCACCGTCGAGGAGTTGGTCGAGCACACCGCGGGCCGGGCCCTGGACCTGCTCGGCATCGACGTCCCGGACCTGCCCCGCTGGGGCGAGTGACCCCTTGCCCGACCGTACGACACCGGAGGCCAGAGCCATGAAGCACCTGAAGAGCCTGCGCGAGTTCATCGACGAACTGGCGAGAGCGGGCGAGGTCCAGGAGATCGACAAGGAGGTGGACTGGAGCCTGGAGATCGGCGCGGTGGCCCGCCGCTCCTACGAACTGCGGGCCCCGGCACCGCTGTTCAACACCATCAAGGGCATCGAGAAGGGCTTCCGGGTGCTCAGCGCCCCGGCCGGCCTGTCCGCCCGGCCGGGCCAGGTCTACAGCCGGATCGCGCTGGCCCTGGGCCTGCCGGCCGATGCCAAGGGCGCGGACATCGTGACCGCGCTGGCCGACGCCCGGCAGCGCGAGCCGATCCCGCCGCGGGTGCTGGAGACCGGCCCGTGCAAGGAGAACATCATGAAGGGCGACGAGGTCGACCTGCTGAAGTTCCCCACCCCGCTGATCCACGACGGCGACGGCGGCCGCTACATCCAGTCCTTCGGGATGAACATCGCCAAGACCCCGGACGGGTCCTGGACCAACTGGTCGATCAACCGGATGATGCTGGTCGACCGCAACCGGCTGGCCTGCCTGATCCCGCCGCCGCAGCACCTGGGCATGATCCGGGCGCTCTGGGAGCGGCAGGGCGAGCCGATGCCGATCGCGGTGGCGCTCGGGGTGGAGCCGGGCCTGCCGTTCGTCGGCGGCATGCCGATCCCCGAGGGCGAGGACGAATCGGCCTTCCTCGGCGCCTACTTCGGCGAGCCGCTGGAGCTGGTGCGGGCCGAGACGGTGGACCTGCTGGTGCCGGCCACCGCCGAGATCGTGATCGAGGGCTACGTCTCGCTGACCGACACCTTCGAGGAGGGGCCGATGGGGGAGTACCCCGGCTACCTCGACGCGGGCAGCCACTCGCCCAAGCCGGTGCTGCACGTGACCGCCGTGACCCACCGCAACGACCCGATCCTGCCGGTCGCGGTGGCGGGCGCGCCGGTCGAGGAGGACCACACCGGCTGGGGCATGCCGCACGCCGCCGAGATGGTGCACGTGCTGCGCCAGGCCGAACTGCCGGTCTCCGCCTGCTGGGGCGTGCTGGAGTCGGCCTGCCACTGGTGGGTGGTGGCGCTCACCCCGGACTGGCACGAGCGCTCCGGCCTGACCTCGCAGGAGATGGCCCAGCGGGTCGGCGAGGTGGTCTTCGGGTCCGGCAAGCTGGCCTTCGGGGTGCCCAAACTGCTGCTGGTGGAGCACGACTTCGACATCGCCGACCCGAACCAGCTGATCTGGGCCTTCGCCACCCGCTCGCACCCCGAGCACGGCGAGGCGCTCTTCCCCCACCAGTCGCAGAACATCATCCCGGTCTACCTGGACGAGCACGAGCGGCTCAGCTACCACGCCACCAAGGTGGTCTACAACTGCCTGCTCGCGGACCGCTTCCCGGTGGGCGGGCGGCCGGTGGCCTCGGACTTCGCGCACAACTGGCCGGCCGAGCTGCAGCAGTACGTGATCGACAACTGGCAGGCGTACGGCTACCGCTGACCGACCGTCAGAACGCCTGGAATTCAGAGCTCCTGGAAAGAGGGAAAGCAAACGATGACCACCACCACCCTGCCCGGCTCGCCGCCGCTCGGCCCGGACTCGCGCACCGTCGCGCCCGGGCGGCTGCTGATCGGCGGCAGCTGGCGCGAGGCGCTCTCCGGCGAGCGCCAGGAGACCGTCAACCCCGCCACCGAGCAGGTGACCACCACGGTGGCCCGGGCCGGTGCGGCCGACGCGGCGCTCGCCGCCGAGGCCGCCCGGCAGGCCTTCGACGACGGCCGGTGGAGCGAGATGCCCGGCTCTCAGCGGGCCAAGGTGCTGAACCGGGTCGCCGACCTGATCGAGCAGCGGGCCGAGGAGCTGGCCTTCCGCGAGGTCGTGGACATGGGCAAGCTGTGGCGGGACGCGATGACCATCGACATCCCGCACATCGCCAACATGTTCCGCTACTTCGCCGGCTGGACCACCAAGTTGGAGGGCGCGGTCAAGACCGTGGAGCCGGTCGGCGCCTACGGCCGGACCATGGCCTTCACCCAGCGCCAGCCGCTCGGCGCGGTCGCCGCCGTGACCCCGTTCAACTTCCCGCTGATCCTGACGGTCAGCAAGATCGCGCCGGCCCTGGCGGCCGGCAACTCCTTCATCCACAAGCCGTCCTCGGACACCCCGCTCTCCTCGATCACGCTGGCCGAGATCATGCTGGAGGCGGGCGTGCCGGAGGGCGTCTACAACCTGCTGACCGGCGGCGGCGCGGAGGTCGGCCGGGCGCTGGTCACCGACCCGCGGATCGACAAGATCGCGCTCACCGGCTCCACCGGCACCGGCCGCTCGATCATCCGGGACTCGGCCGACACCCTCAAGCACCTCACCATGGAGCTCGGCGGCAAGAGCCCGGACATCGTCTTCGCCGACGCCGACCTGGAGCGGGCGGTCACCACCGCGTTCTACGCGATCTTCTGGAACAAGGGCGAGGTCTGCGTGGCCGGCTCCCGGCTGCTGGTCCAACGGCCGGTCTACGACGAGGTGGTGGAGCGGCTGACCGCGATGTGCGCGGCCGCCCGCACGGGTGACCCGTTCGACCCGGCCAGCGACTTCGGGCCGATCGCGACCAAGCGCGAGTTCGACAAGGTGCTGGACTACATCCGGATCGGCCGGGAGGAGGACGGGGCCAGGCTGGTGGCCGGCGGGGAGCCGCTGACCGTCGACGGCCGGGGCTGGTACGTGCGGCCGACCGTCTTCGCGGACGCCCGCAACGACATGCGGATCGCCCAGGAGGAGATCTTCGGCCCGGTCCTGCCGGTGATCCCGTTCGACACCGAGGACGAGGCCGTCGCGCTCGGCAACGACACCCCCTACGGTCTGGCGGCGGGCGTGCAGACCCGGGACGTGGCCAAGGCGCTTCGGGTGGCCCGGCGGCTGGACGCGGGCACGGTGTGGATCAACACCTGGCACCTCTACGACCCGTCGGCCCCGTTCGGCGGCTTCAAGGCCAGCGGCTACGGCCGGGAGAACGGTCCGGAGGCCTTCGAGAACTACACCCAGCTCAAGACCACCTGGCTGAGCCTGGAGTCCTGACCTGCCGCGCGGCCCCGGCGGCCCGGTCTCGCCCCTGGGCGGACCGGGTCGTTCCGCATATGATCATGCCTCGTACCGAGCGGGGGAGAACCATCCATGATCACGTTGTCCGCAGAGCCCATGACCTGGGTGTTCGCCGGTGACAGCATCACCCAGGGCGTGCTGCACACCCGCGGCGCGCGCAGCTGGCCCGAGCACGTGGGCGAGCGGATCCACTGGCAGCTCGACCGGCTCACCGACGCGGTGATCAACACCGGCGTCTCCGGCTGGCGGGCCCGCGACGTGCTGGCCCACTACGACCACCTGATCGGCCGTTACCACCCCGACGTGCTCTCGATCTCGCTCGGCACCAACGACGCGCGGGCCGGGCAGGCCGGCCTGGACGAGTTCCGCGACTCGCTGCGGGAGATCGTCCGCCGCAGCGCCGGCGCCCGGATCGTGCTGCACACCCCCGCGGTGGTCGCGCTGGCCGGCCGGGCCGCCCGCTCCGAGCTGCCCGCCTACTGCCAGGCGGTGCGGGAGATGGCCGCCGAGACCGGCGCGCTGCTGGTCGACCACGAGGCGTACTGGCTGGCCGCGTTCCCCGACGGCGAGGCCTTCGCCTGGCTGGACGACCCGGCGCACCCGAACGCCGTCGGCCACCGGAAGATGGCCGACCACACGCTGCGGGTGCTCGGGCTGGGGGAGCTGGACGAGCTCTGAGCCGCCGGCTGTCGGCTGTCGGTGTCGGGGTGCAGACTGTGATCATGGTGATACTGCGATGAGCGCCGACCTGACGGCCGACCAGCTGACGGCCGATCAGCTGAAGGCCGCCTGCCTGGCGCTGAACGGCGCCGAGGAGACCTTCCCGTTCGGCCCGGAGACCTCCGTCTTCAAGGTCGGCGGCAAGGTCTTCGCGATCAGCGCGCTGGACGGGCTGCCGCTCAAGGTCAGCCTGAAGTGCGACCCCGACCTGGCCGTCCGGCTGCGCGCCGACTACCCGGGGATCACCCCGGGCTGGCACCTGAACAAGCGGCACTGGAACACGGTGCTGCTGGACGGCTCGGTGCCGCACCGGCTGGTGGCGGAGCTGATCGAGGACTCCTACGACCTGATCGTCGCCAAGCTGCCGCGCCGTCAGCAGCTGGCCCTCGACTGGCCGGGCCTGCACCCGGGAGAGGCCACCGAAGCGGACCGCGCCTGACGCCGGGGCTCAGGCTCGGCGGCGCACCTTCCACTCGCCGGAGCCGAGGATCAGCCAGCCGACGCCGTCGCAGTCGGGGCAGCGTTCCGGCAGGTCGTAGCTGCCGGTGGTGATCGTGCCGTCGCCGTGGCGGCGCAGGCCGGCCCGGGCGCGGTGCTGGACGCCGCCGGCGCAGCACGGGCAGAGCAGGCGGAACTGGACGAAGCCCGGCGGGCGGCGCCCCGATCGGTCCTGGTTCATCTGCTCCTCCCCGGCCGGACCGGTGGTCGGTCCGGTGATCGGCCCGGTGATCGGTCCGATGGTCGATTCGGCGGTCGATCCGATGGTCGGTTCGTTTGCGTCAGCCGATCAGTATCACGGCCGCCCGTCCGGCAGAAGACGGGTGTCAATCCCTGGGCCGAACCTGTTCGGGACCGGCACGAACCGTGCCCGATTCCGCCCGGTTCCGGCGGGTACGGGTCAGCCGCCCGCGGTCCGCCGGGCCTCCAGGCCGTCCAGCACCCGCTCCAGGCCGTACCGGAACCGGGCCTCCATGGCCGGACCGCTGATCACGTCGGCCAGTTCGGTCAGGTTGGGGTACCGGTCCGGCGGCAGCGCGCGCAGCTCGGCGCCGGCCGCGGCGGCGATCTCGCCGCGGCTGGTGCCGGTGGTCTCCGCGGCGGCCAGCGGCGCCGTCTCCTGGAGCACCACGCCCTGCACGTAGGCGCTCAGCGTGTAGGTGGCGAGCGCGGCGTCCTCGGGCGAGAAGCCGGCCTCGCGCAGCCGGTCCAGCTGCTCCTCCAGCAGCCGCAGGATGTTCGGTCCGAGCACGAACCGCCCGCAGACCACCTTGGCCGAGTCCCGGATGCCGTGCAGGTGCTGACGGTAGATCACGCAGTACTCGCGGAACTGGTCCCGCCAGGGGCCCTCGCGCGGCGGTGCCTCGGCGTCGGCCAGCAGCTCGTCGGCGAGCAGGTCGAGCAGCTCCTCCTTGTTGCGCACGTGCCAGTAGAGCGAGGCCGCCTTGACGTCGAGCTCGGCGGCCACCTTCCGCATGGACAGGCCCGCGATGCCCTCCTGCTCCAGCACCCGCCGCGCCGCCCGGGCGATCGCCTCCCTGGTCAGGGCTCCGTCCACCAGTACCTCCCGCGTTCCTCGCGCCTGCGTCGGCCGTCCCCGCGAAATCTATCGGCTTGCGAATCTAACAGTGTTAGGTGCACGCTGGCGGCATCGAGTGGAACTAACACTGTTAGGGGGACGGGATGGACATGCCCGCCGCGCGCCGCAAGACGGTGCTCGCCTGCCTCTGCGCCACGCTGTTCATGGCGATGCTGGACAACGTCGTGGTCAACACCGCGCTGCCCCGGATCGGCGAGCGGCTGCACGCCGGCGTCAGCAGCCTGCAGTGGGTGGTGGAGGGCTACAGCCTGGTCTACGCCGCCCTGCTGCTCACCGGCGGCAGCCTCGGCGACCGGTTCGGCCGCACCCGGGTCTACCTGATCGGCCTCGGGCTCTTCACCGCCGGCTCGGCCGCCGCCGCGCTCTCCCCGGGGATCGGCGCGCTGGTCGCCGCCCGCGGCCTGCAAGGAGTCGGCGCGGCGCTGCTCACCCCGGGCAGCCTGGCGATCATCCGGCAGGTCTTCACCGACGAGCGGGAGCGGGCCAAGGCGATCGGCACCTGGTCCAGCGTCTCCGCGCTCGGACTGACCGTCGGCCCGGTGATCGGCGGGCCGATCGTCCAGCACGTGGGCTGGGCCGGGGTGTTCTGGATCAACGTGCCGATCGGCCTGGCCGCGCTGCCCGTCGCCGCCCGGACGCTGCCCCGGCTGCCCGGCCGGGCCCGCGGGCTCGACCTGCCCGGCCAGCTGCTCTCCGCGCTCGGCGTCGGCGGCCTGGTCTATGCCCTGGTCGAAGGGCCCGGGAAGGGCTGGACCGACCGCTGGGTGCTCGCCGCCGGCGCGCTCGCGGCGGTCGGCCTGCTCGCCTTCCTGCTGGTCGAGCGGCGCACCGCGGAGCCGATGTTCGACCTGCGGATGGTCCGCGACCGGGTGCTGGTCGGGGCCGAGCTCAGCGGGTTCGTGATCAGCTTCGGGGTGTTCGGCGCGCTCTTCTTCCTCCCGCTGCTGATGCAGGGCCTGATGGGCTGGAGCCCGACCGCCGCCGGCATCGCCGCGCTGCCCAACACGGCGATGATCGTGGTCGCGGCGCCGGTGGCCTCCGCACTCAGCACCCGGTTCGGACCGAGGTACGTGGTGGTCACCGGGCTCGGGCTGGGCGCCCTCGCGCTGGCCGGCCTGTCCTGTTACGGCAGCCACGCGCACTACCTGGAGTACATCTGGGTGCTGATGGTGCTCGGCCTCGGCATGGGGCTCACCTTCACCCCGGTCTCGATCGCCGTGCTGCGCCGGGTGCCGCCGCAGCAGGCCGGGATGGCCTCCGCCACCGTGAACACCATGCGCGAGCTCGGCGGGGTGGTCGGCGTGGCCGCGCTCGGGGCGGTGCTCAGCAGCCGGATGACGGCCTCGCTCACCGGGCCGCTGGAGCGGCTCGGCGGCACCGGCGCGCAGGCCCACCAGATCGCCCGGGCGTTCAGCGGCGGCACCGGGGCCGGGCTGCCGGGTGCCGTCCGGGTCGCCGCCGCCGAGTCGTTCGTGGACGGCCTGCACCTGGCGATGCGCTGCGGCGCGGGCGCCCTGGCGGTCGCCGCGGTGGTCGTCGCCGTGCTGCTGAAGCCGGTCGGTTCGCCCCTGCCGGCCGCGCCCGCGCCGGCTGCGGAATCCGTTCCGGTCGGGGCCCGGGACTGACCCGCGGCGGCCGATCGGGGGCCGCGATGCTGGTCAGCGGGGGTCCGTGCCGAGTACGGATCCGCCGCTGGCTAGCATGGAGGTACTGCCTGGCTACCCTCGAAAGATTGAACCTGTGACTGTCAACGAAGACGTGTTCACGAACTGGATGCACCGCGAGGAGATCGCGGAGTCGATGATCCCGATCATCGGGAAGCTGCACCGTGAGCGCGATGTCAATGTCGTGCTGCACAGCCGCTCCCTGGTGAACAAGTCGGTGGTCAGCATCCTGAAGACCCACCGTTTCGCCCGCCAGATCGACGGCGAGGAGCTCTCGGTCACCGAGACCATGCCGTTCCTTCAGGCCCTCACCACCCTCGATCTGGGCCCGTCGCAGATCGACCTGGCGCTGCTCGCGGCCAACTACAAGGCCGACTCGCGCGGCCTGTCGGTCGCGGAGTTCACCGCCGAGGCGGTGGCCGGCGCGACCGGTGAGAACAAGCTGCAGCGCGCCGCCTCGCGCGACGTGGTGCTCTACGGCTTCGGCCGGATCGGCCGCCTGCTGACCCGTCTGCTGATCGAGAAGGCCGGCTCCGGCAACGGCCTGCGGCTGCGCGCCATCGTGGTGCGCCGCAGCGGCGACGAGGACCTGGTCAAGCGCGCCTCGCTGCTGCGCCGCGACTCGATCCACGGCCAGTTCCAGGGCACCATCACCGTGGACGAGGCCAACAACAAGATCATTGCCAACGGCAACGAGATCACCGTGATCTACTCCGACGACCCGTCGACGGTGGACTACACGGCCTACGGCATCAACGACGCGATCCTGATCGACAACACCGGCCGCTGGCGGGACCGTGCGGGTCTCTCCAAGCACCTGGTGCCCGGCATCGCCAAGGTCGTGCTCACCGCGCCCGGCAAGGGCGACGTGCCGAACATCGTGCACGGCGTGAACCACGAGGACATCAAGCCGGACGAGCAGATCATCTCCTGCGCCTCCTGCACCACCAACGCGATCGTGCCGCCGCTGAAGGCGATGAACGACGAGTACGGCGTGCTGCGCGGCCACGTGGAGACCGTCCACTCGTTCACCAACGACCAGAACCTGCTGGACAACTTCCACAAGGCCGACCGCCGCGGCCGCTCGGCACCGCTGAACATGGTGATCACCGAGACCGGTGCCGCCTCGGCCGTCGCCAAGGCGCTGCCCGACCTCAAGGCGAAGATCACCGGCAGCTCGATCCGGGTGCCGGTGCCGGACGTCTCGATCGCCATCCTCAACCTGCAGCTGGCCCGCGAGACCAGCCGCGAGGAGGTGCTGGAGCACCTGCGCGAGGTCTCGCTGACCTCGCCGCTGCGCCGGCAGATCGACTTCACCAGCGCGCCCGACGCGGTCTCCAGCGACTTCATCGGCTCGCGGCACGCCTCGATCGTCGACGCCGGTGCCACCAAGGTCGAGGGCGACAACGCGATCCTCTACCTGTGGTACGACAACGAGTTCGGCTACTCGTGCCAGGTGGTCCGGGTCGTCCAGTACGTCTCCGGCGTGGAGTACCCGACCTTCCCGGCTCCGGCCGCGGTCTGATCGGTCCGCGGTTCCACCGCGCTCCCGGGCGGTCCCCCTGGTGGGGGCCGCCCGGTCCCGTTTCAGTGGAACAGGGCGGACAGCACCAGGACCAGCACCAGGACCACCACCAGGACGGGTGCGCCGACCGCGGCGGTGATCAGCCAGCCCTGGCTCCGCTGTGACGACTGCTCCCGGCGGGCCGGCGGGTGGTCGTCCAGGTAGGCGAAGGGTCTGGCCGAGGGGACCGGCGGCGGGGCCGGCGGGGGTGGCGGGTTCGACGGGACGGGCGGGTCCGCCCAGTCCGGGTCGACCCACTCCGGGTCCTCCGGGGCCAGCACCGGGGTCGGGGTAGGCGACGGTTCGCCGGGTTGTGTGCTGGGCTGTGCGGCCGACTGCGCGGTCGACTGTGCGGCCGACCGTGCGGGCCGGGGCGCCAGGTCGCGGAGCAGGCGGCACCAGACCCGCGGCGGCAGGTCGGGCGGATCGTCCCGGTCCAGCAGCAGGTTCAGCAGGTCCCGGTCGACGTCGTCGGCCCGCTCGGCCAGCACGTGCAGGAAGTCGGACACCCGCCGCTCCTGCGCGGGGTCGCGCAGCTGCGGCCGGACCGCCCAGGCGAAGAGCTCCGCCGCGTCCGTGACCTGCCTGCGCTCGTCGCGCGGGTCCGGCCCGGCCGGGTAGAACCAGAGCTGCTGCGCCAGCACCAGCCGGCACAGCTCGGCGGCGCCCGCCTGGCCGAGACCGAGCCGGCGCACGGCGGCGAGCGCGGGAGCGGCCGCCGCCCAGTCGTCGTCCGCCGCCGCCAGCTGCTCCAACAGCGCCTGCTCGGGGTCCTGACGGGGCAGTTCTTGACGGGCCGGTTCCTGACGGGCTGGCTCCTGACGCTCCGGTTCCTGACGGGTCGGCTCCTGACGGGTCGGCTCGTGATGCGTCGGCTCGGGGTGCGTCGGCGGCCCGACCGGATCGGGGTGCTGGGCCGGCCGGCCCGCGCCGGGCGTCGCCGCACGGTCGGCGGTGGCCCGCAGGACCCGCTCCAGCTCGGGCAGCCGGCGGTCCGGGGGCCGGCGGGTCTCGCTCCAGCGCTGGGCCAGCTCGTCCAGCAGGGGCCGCTCCCGCGGGCGCTCCAGGAACCGGCCGACCAGCTGACGGGCGAGCTCGTGCGGCAGGTCCCGGGGGAGCGGCTGGGACGGATCCAGCCGGGTCAGCAGCGGGTCCCGGCCGTCGGCCCGCCGCCACTGCGGCACCGTGGTGACCAGCAGCCGGTGGGAGTCGACGGTGTCGTAGGTGGCGAAGGTCCAGTGCTGCTGGAGCCACCGCGGCCCGAAGATCCCGTGCAGGCCGTAGACCACCAGCGCGGCGTGGTTGTGCGCCGGCCAGTCGGGCAGGCCCGGGCCGAGCAGCGAGAGGTGGCGCCGGGGGTCGGCGAGCAGCGCGGCGGTCGCCGCGACCAGCGCGGTGCGCACGACGGGCAGCTGCGCCTCGGTCTGCGCCTGCCGCTCCCAGGCGGCGGCCCGCAGTCGCGCCACCGGCAGCCGGGGCAGCTGCCCCGACTCCTGCTCGGCGAACTCCGGTGGCGCCACCGGCCAGTCGCGCAGCAGCAGGCACTCGCGCATCGGCAGCGCCTCCAGCGGGCCGACCAGCAGGTGGCTGGCCGTGCTGGGCCGCCCGTGCCGGTCCCGGACCGGCCAGCGCCGCACCAGCGCGACCTCGCTGCCCACCTTGGCCCGGACCAGGCTGGGCTGCGCCCGGCTGTCCTCGACCCGGAGCAACGGCCCCAGCGCGTCGAGCAGTTCGGCGGCCCGCTCGGGCGTGACGGAGTACCCGGCGGCGCCCAGCCCCTTGTCCTGCCCGCCCAGCCAGCGGACCACCAGTTGGTCCACCTGCCCCGGTGCGTCCCGGTCGGTCATCGCGACACCTCCGAGACCATGCCGTGCATGGCCAGGATCGAGACCAGCGGCTCCAGCACCCGTTGGGCCCGGACCCGGCGCCGGTAGCGGCCGTCGTGCTGGCGGCCGCCGGTGGCGGAGGCCACGTGCAGGCTGCACCGGCGCAGCGAGTCGAACGGGCGCAGCCAGGCCCGGCCGGCGTGCTGGTGCAGCAGGGCGAAGACGTCCCGGCTCTCCGCGCGTTGGCGGGCGGGGTCGAACGGGAGGTTCGGCGGGGCGTCCAGCCAGCGGTCCACCGGGTGCTCCAGGCGCAGCAGATCGGCCTTGCCCAGCACCAGGGCTGACGGAACGTCAGGCAGTGCGCCCTTGCTCGCCAGGCGGTTGAGCACGGTTGCGAAGGCCTGGTCGCCGTTCGGCTGCACCTCCACTCCGGTCTCCGAGCGGATCTCGTCGAGCCCGGCGAAGGGCAGGGCCATCGCCGGATCGACGACGAAGATCAGCGCGTCCACGTCGAGCAGGAAGCCGAGCAGCCGGTTGGTGCGGACCAGGTCCTCGCCGGCCAGGTCGAAGAAGGCCACCGGCCTGGTGCGGTGCTGCGCGTCGGTGAGCAGCAGTGCCTCGACGAACTCGGCGTGGTCGTCGGCGACGGCGGTGTGCCCGAGCACCTCGCCGGAGCGCAGCGGGGCCACCCGGTCGCGGGCGAACTCGGCGGTCAGGTCGCGGTTGGTGGGCCGCCAGCTGATCCCGTAGGGCTCCAGCCGGCCGTCGGTGATCTCGGCGATCATCTGGGTCAGCAGGTGGCTCTTGCCGGAACTGGTCTCGCCGACCATCGCGATGGTCAGCGGCCGGCCGTTCACCAGGTAGGGCACCGGCACGTCGTGCGGGGCCATCTCCGGGTCCGCGGTGCAGCGTTGGAAGAGCCCGTAGAGCCGGTCGGCCTGGCGCAGGCCCTCGCCCACCGCGGCCGGGTCGACCGGTCCGGTGCCGTCGGCGCCGACCAGCGCGCGCGGGTCGAAGGCGATCGGCTCCAGGCAGTACGGGCAGCGGCGCGGGGGCTCCGCGGCCGGTGCCGGTGCCGGTGCCTCTTCGCTCGACGGTGTCGGTGCCCCGGCTGCGGGGAGGGACCGCTTGTGCGCCGTGACCCGGTCGAACTCGGCTTGTCCGGTGGCCAGTTCGTCCCGGGGCGGGTCCTGCGGCAGGCGGGCCGGGTCGAGCAGCTTGAGCAGCTCGGCGGGCGTCGGGCGGTCGGCGGCGCGCGGGGCGAAGGCCTGGCCGAGCGGGTGGGCCAGGGCCGGGTACTCGGCCAGGTCGCCCGGCGCCCGGTCGGGGTCGCCGTGCCGGCCGGTGAGCAGGTGGTACATCAGCTGGGCGCAGCTCCACAGCGCGTCGCGCGGGTCGGCCGCCCCGGTGCCCAGCCGCACCTCGGGCGCGGCGTACGGCGGCGCGCCGCCGGCCGCGCGCGGCCGGCCCGGGCGGGTCACCGCGTGCAGACCCCAGAGCTGCACGCTGCTGCCGTCCCAGCGCACGGTGCCCGGGGTGATCCCGTGGTGCACCAGGCCGAACCGCTCCAGCAGCTGCACCGCCCGCACCAAGTCCCGTTCCACGGTGCGCAGCGCACCGTTGGACAGGCCGCTCAGGTCGGCCGCCCGCTGCCCGCGCGGCGGCCGGTAGAGGACGAACGGCTCGGCCGCGTCGAGGTCGTGGCCGAGCGGCTCCGGGAAGAGCAGGGCCGCCTTGTCACCGGCCAACTGCCGGTGCAGTCGCAGGGCGGTGGCGGTCTGGGTGGCGAGCAGGTCGAGCGCCCGGGTCCGGTCGCCCGGGCCGGCCACCCGGATCTGCAGGCAGGTCCGGGCGCCGTCCAGCAGCACCGGCCGGGCGGTCAGCCCCGGCGGCCCGGCGGGCCGGTCGGGGCCGAACCGGGCGGCCCGTCGCCGGCGTTCGCCCGTGGTGGTCAGGAAGGCCAGTTCGGTGGGTGGGTTCACCACGGGTCGTTCTCCGGTTCGTGCTGGTGGACGGTCAGGGCGGCGTCCGGGCGTAGCGGGAGCAGGCAGCGCAGGCGGAGCGGGCCGGTGCTGGTCCACGGCTCGGTGTCCCCGGCGACCTCGGTGGTCGGGACGGCCGGTTCGGTGGGCGGGTTCACCACGGGTCGTCCTCCGATTCGCGCTGGTGGACCGTCAGGACGGCGTCCGGGCGCAGCGGGAGCAGGCAGAGCAGGCCGGCGTAGCGGCCGGTGCTGGTCCACACCTCGGTGCCCTCGGCGACCTTGGCGGTTCCGGCGGCCCGTTCGATGGCGGGCCGGGCGGCGGCCGGGGCGAAGTGCACCCAGCGGGCGGCGGCCGGGTCGCGGCTGAGCAGGGCCTGCTGGTCCACCGAGGTGAGCTGGACGGCGGCGGCCCGGTCGGCCAGCGGGCCGGCCGCGTCGGCCACCCGGTTGGCGTCGATCCCGAGCAGCCCGGCCGGGCCGCTGCGCAGCCGGTGCGGCTGGGCGAACGGCGGGGGCGGCAGCACGCCGTGGCGGTGCAGGTGGGTGCGGGCCAGTGCGAGCAGCTCGCGCACCCGCTCGGCGGTCTGCCGCTCGGCCTGCGGGCCGGTGCGGCCGCGGATCATCACGCCCCAGTACGGCTCCAGGGCCGCCACGGCCGCGTCGGCCAGGTCGCCGACCAGGGTGGTGACCAGTTCGGCGCCGCCGTCGCCGTCGTCCCGCTCCAGCCAGCGCGGGCCGTTGCCGGGCGGGCGGCTCGGCAGGGCGAACGGCAGGTCGCAGGCCTGGTCGGGCGCGGGCACCGGCGCGGCAGCGCCGGCGGCGGCGGTGGGGACGGTCGGGGTGGGCGCGGGCTCGTCCCACTCCTCGCCCCACCCCTCGGTGTCGAGCCAGCTTCCCCCCGTGGACTCGTCGTCGCTCCCCGGCTCGGCAGCTCCGGTGTCCCCGGCCCGGTCGGTGCGGTCGGCCGCGGCCCACGGGTCGTCGCCGGTCCACGGGTCGTCAGCGGTCCACGGGTCGTCAGCGGCCCAGGGGTCGCCGGCCGGCTGCTCCTCGGCGACGGCCTCCTGTTCGGCCGCCTCCTGCTCGGCGGCCCGGGCGGCCGCCCGCAGCACGCCGACCACGGCGGTGGCTGCATCCGCGCAGTAGGTGCGCTCCTCGACCGCCCAGCAGGCCGCCGCCACCTCGGTCAACAGGGTCTCCAGGCCAACCAGTTCGGTGCGGGCCGGGGCGATCGCGCCGGCCAGTCCCCAGCGCCGCACCTCGCGCCGCCAGGAGTGCAGCAGCAGCCAGCCGGTGAGCACCAGGGCGACCAGCAGGGCGATGGCGCCGAACACCGGTGGCGGGTCGGCCAGCGCCCCGAGCAGCCCGCCGAGCAGTGCGCCCGCGAGGCCGGCCGCCGCGAGCCGCAGCGCCCGGGGCAGTCCGTCGCGCGCGGTGCCCAGCCGGTTCGCGCCCAGCAGCGCGCCGCCGCCGAGCAGCAGCGGCGCCAGCAGCGCCAGCAGCCCGAGCGGCCACGGCCAGAGCCCGCCGAGCAGCCCCGCCAGCGCGGCGAGCGGCAGCGCCGCCCCGCCGGGCACCGGCACCGGTGCGGGTGTCAGCGCCCGCCGGTGGGAGCGCTGGAGTTCGTCCAGCCGGGGTGCCAGCCGGGCGGTGGGCAGCGGTGCCACCTGGTGGGCCAGCCGGGAGAACCGCTCGGCCGCCGCGCGCAGCGGCAGTCCCTCGCCGAGCAGGCCGAGCGCGTAGCCGCGCAGGCTCTCCGCGATCCGCTCCCTGGTCACCCGGGGCGGCTCCACCTGCACGCCCAACTCGGCCAGCCGCTGGGTCAGTTCGGCGCCGGACGGGGTCAGCCCGGGGCCGCCGTCGGCGAGCGCCCGGGCGACGTACCCGCGCAGTCGGGCGAGCGCCGCCTCGGCGTCGGTCAGCGCCGCCCGGTACTCGGTCCGGCCGGCGCCGGTGGCCAGGCCGGCCGGGCCGCCGAGCAGCTCCAGCTCCTGGGCGGCCTCGGCCAGCGACTCCTCCACCGCCGCGCGGGCCCGGGCCACCGGCCCGGCCGGGTCGCGGTGCACGGGGGCGCCACCGGCGGCGGTGGCGGCGCGCAGCTCGGTGAGCAGGGCCGGCTCGCTGGTCCTGGTCCGGGCCGGCGCGCCGGGGGCGGCCGGCTCGTTGCCGCCGGCGAACTGCTTCAGCGCCTCGCTCCAGGCCCGGGCCCGGGCCTGCGGGGCGAGGTCCTGCTCCAGCACCCGCAGGGCCGGTGCGGCCACCCCGTGGGCGCCGTCGGCGGTGCGGTCCAGCACCTCGTCGAAGAGCTCGGGCGCGAGCAGCAGGTCGACCAGCACGGCCAGCGCGTACGGGTCGTCGGGCGCGGTCCGGGCGCCGCCGGCGGGGGCGGCGCGCAGGTCGCCGACCCAGAGCACGGCGGCCTGCGTCGAGCGCAGCAGGCCGGGGCGGCGCAGGCGGCGGGCGCCCGGCCAGCCGTCCGGCGCCTGGGCCGGCCCATCCGGTCCGTCCGACCCGTCCGGCGCCTCGCGTTCGGGCAGCGGGCCGACCAGCAGGCAGAGCAGCCGCACCCGTCCGGTCGCCTGGTAGGCGAGCAGCTGCTCGTACCAGGTCTGACGCAGCGTCAGACCGCTCGGGGTGTCCACCACGAGCACCCGGTGGTGGGTGCCGGACGGGCGCAGCGGCTCCTCCAGCGCGGCGAGCTGGTCCTCGATGGCGAACCGCAGGCCCTCGCGGTCCGCCAGGTCCCAGGGGGCGGCGCGCAGGTCGAAGCGGAGCACGGGGCCGCCGGGTTGCTGACTGGTCGTCACCGCTCCTCACCGCCCCAGCCGTTCTCCAGCTCCCAGTCGTCGGTGCCGGGCTCGATCCGGGAGGAGCCGTGATCACCGGAGGAGCCGTAGTCGCGGGCACGGGTGTCCGGCCCGTCGAATCCCGGCGCCCGCCCGGCGGGTTCCTCCGGCACGCCCACCGTGCCGAACTCCTCGCCGGTCGACCGCCGGGCGGGCTCCGGCTCCCGGGCGGCCGGCGGGCGGCCGAGGGTGATCGCCTCCAGCAGGGTGCGCAGGGTCGGCTGGGCGGCCTTGCGGTCGGTGAACCTGAGGTCCAGTGCGGCCGGCAGGGTCTCGCGCCAGAACTGCAGCAGCGGTTCCACCCAGCCGTCGATCCGGGCGCCGTCCCGCTCGCGCCGCTCCGCGAGCAGCCGCAGCTGGTGCGGCGCGATCTCCTCCACCAGCTTGACGAAGAGCGGGTGCGGCTTGCTGCCGGACCGGTTGAGGTCGACCGGCTGGGCGGTCATCAGCTCCTGGCAGAAGAACTGCACGTTCCGCTCGCCGTCCAGCACCGTCCAGCGCTCGTAGACCCGCAGCAGCTCGGCCCAGCTGGAGATGCCGTCCGGGTAGGAGCCCAGGCGCAGCCAGACGCCGGGGGTGTCCGGCCCGTCCTCCGGGAAGAGCCGCACCCGGATCCGCTCCGGCGACTCCTCGGTGCCCTCCAACACGTCCACCTGGCCGTTCCACAGGGCGCAGAGCAGCCGGTGCAGGATCGCCTGCCGGTCCGTCTCGGTGCTGATCAGCCAGTCGTCCTGGTGGCCGAGGCGCTGGCGCCAGCGCAGCACGTCCTCGGAGCGCTCGGAGTCCTTGGCGATCGCCCACTGCCGCAGCACCTCGCGGGCCTCCGGCACCTGGGTGAGGCTCATCTGACTGCGGAACAGCACCACGGTGATCGACTCGGTCTCCACGCTGCGGAACTGCACCGTCATCCGGGGGTCCCGGGGCAGCGGCAGCACCTTGCGCAGGAAGGTCTCCACCTCGTCGGTGGACTTGACCCGCGGGTAGACCACCAGCACCTTGAGCGGCCCGCTGCCCTGCGGGGTGAAGCCGGCCGGCAGCAGCCCGCGCAGCTTGCCGTCGAACTGCTCCCGGGCCTGCCGGGAGACCTGCTCGCCGGCCTCCGGGTCGCCGGCCGCCGCGGCCAGCAGCACGCTCATCGAGGGCAGCAGCGGCAGCTCCTCCAGCAGCCGCCCGCTCTCCGCGAAGAGCCGCCGGACCGCCGCCTCCAGCTGGCCCTTGACGCCGGCGACCGAGCCGTCGGGGTCGCGCAGGCTGCGCTGGTGGGCCCGCTGCCAGGCCGGCCCGTCGACCATCCGCAGCACCAGGTCGGCCTCCCGGGCGGTCTCCGGCAGGCCCTCGCGCATGATCAGGCGGGCCGTCAGGTCCTCGTAGAAGTGCCGAAGGTCGCGCTGCGGCGGCAGCAGGTAGGAGACGCCGGTGCGGTCCGAGTAGAGGGTGATCGACTGGTCCCGGAAGGCGCGCCGCTCGGCCTCGGCGAACCGCTGGAAGGCGGACACCAGGCGGGCCGCCTCGGCCCGGGCGCCGCGCGCGGTCTGCTCCCAGCGCGGCTGCTGGGCCCGCCAGCCCTCGTGCCAGATCACCCGGGTGCGCCAGCGGTACCAGCGCTCCTGGGCGTTCAGCGCGGTGCGCACCTCCTCGTCGCCCCAGCGGGCCTGGGCCAGCCCGGCCAGCCGGCGGCGGATCCGCGGCGCGTTCGGCGGCTGGCCGTGCACCCCGGCGGGCGCGGCCGGCATCACGGCCCGGCTCTCCAGCATCCGCAGGAAGCCGAGCCGGCCGATCTCGCTGCCGTCCTGCGGGTCGCCGTTCAGCGCGCGGTCGAGCAGGAACGGGTCGCCGTGCTGGAGCAGCCGCTCGATCGCCCGGCGCGGGTTGAAGGAGCCGGCCAGGTCGGCGGTGCGCTGGGACACCCGGCGCTGCAGGTCGTCGAGTTGGGCCAGCATGTCGCTCAGCCGGGTGGCCAGCGCGGCCTCGATCGCGGCGCCGCCGCGCGGCAGCGGGTCGGGGAGCGGGATCGGCAGTGCCTCGCGGCGCAGCAGCTCCTCCAGGCCGGAGTCCACGAAGGCCTGGGTGACCAGCTGTTCGAGCGGCACGGCCGGCGGGCGGGCGTGGTCGCCGAGCTGCTCGACCGCGTTGCGCAGCACCCGGCCGGAGATCAGCGAGGCCAGTTCGTCCATCGGCGCGGTCACCGAGGCGACCAGGCTGGTGGAGACGCCCTGCCGGCCGATCCCGGAGGCGGCCGGCGAGGCGCGGCGCACGCTCTCGTTGATGAAGCTGGCGGCGAAGGTCTGCGAGTCGTCGTCCACCCGGGCCGGGCCGCGGCCGTCGCCGAGTTCGGTGCCGATCAGCGACATCATCAGCGAGACGATCGAGCGGCGCAGGTCCTCCGGTTCGATGCCGGCGGTGCGGCTGAACAGGAAGGCGGTGGGCACCGTGCCGGAGCGCAGCCGGATCGGGGCCAGCTCGGGGTAGTGGATCCGCAGGGCGGAGTCCTGTTCCAGCTCCAGGCCCACGTCCGGTCCGGCGGTCGGCGCGTTCTGCTCGTCGACCAGCCGGAACAGGTCCACCAGCGCCCGGGCGGAGTTGAGTTCGGCCTCCCGCCCGCCACCGCCGGCCTGCGGGAAGGCGGAGGGCATCACCACCAGCGGGTAGATCTTGGCGCCGGCGTACCCCTTCTCCTGGAAGGCGTGGCTGATCAGGTGCAGGTAGTCCAGGAAGATGCCGGAGCCGGTGCCGCCGGCCACCGAGAAGGCCACGAACACGTCGCAGCCGGTGAGTTCGCCGCCGCCGAGCTGCCCGAGCACGCCGGCCGAGCGGGCGATCGCGTCGATCGCCCGGTCCAGCGGCTCCAGCACCGGGCGCGGCCCGTTGCTCAGCGTGGCGAAGAGCGCGGCCCGTCCGACGGTGGGCAGTTGGCCGGCGCCGCTGCGCAGCGGGGCGACCCGGGGCTCGCCGTCGCGCGGCGGCAGCCAGGTGCCGGTCTCCTTGTGCTGGCGGGCCCGGAGCATCTTGGTGACCTCCGGCGAGCTGTCGAACTCCAGCCGGGGCAGCAGGTCGTGGGTGATGTGCGAGGTGCGGCGGTAGGCCGCGCGCAGCGACTGGTCGACGGTGTTGACCGGCACCCGGGACAGGTCGGCCTCGCTGTAGTCGGCGTAGACGAACTGCAGGCAGTCCGGCAGTTGGTAGGGCTGGAGCCCGCCGAGGTGGCTCAGCGCGCTGCCGTCCGGTCCGCAGAGTTCGGCGCGCAGCCGGCGTTCGAGCTCCGCACCGACCAGGGTGCCGGTGCCGCCCAGGCCGACGAAGAGCATCGGCTGGAAGATCTTCATGGTTCCGCCTCTTGGCAGTTGGGGTGGTTGGTCGGGTCGGAGGGACGGGTCAGAGCAGGCCCTCGTCCGTGTCGATCGGTGGTGGGGCGGCGGACCGGCTCTCGGCCAGGTCCAGCGCCAGGCCGTTGGCGAGCGCCACCGGTTGGCCGGGCAGCACCCGTCCGCCGGGCCGGCCGCGCTCCTCCAGCACCGCTCCGCCGTCGCGGTGGCGCTGCACCCGGTAGGCGCCGCCGGTGCGGTTGACGATCTGCGGGAACGGGCTGCGCGGTTCGAGGATGTCGAACTCGAACCAGCCGTGCGGGCCGTTGCGGGCCGCGCGGCGGACCACCTCCTGGCCCTCGGCGTCGCGCAGCACCAGCACCAGGCCGACCGGCCGGCGGCTGATCGCGCCGTGCCGGAACACGGCCGTGGCCGCCAGCAGCAGGGCGGTCAGCAGCAGCGCGCCCGCCAGCAGGTACCACTGGTACTGCTGGACGAAGCTCGGCCGGGGCGTGACGGTCAGCGCGATCGAGGGATCGGCCAGCGGCCGGCCCTGGTCGGTGGTGTCCAGCACCACCAGCTTTCCGCCCAACCGGGCTGATCCGCCGTCCAGTTGACGCCCGAAGGCAACTCGGGAGCCGACCAGCAGCGCGATCCGGAACACCGGCGAGCTGCCCGGCGCGACGGTGACCTGGGCGGGGGAGGGGGTGAGCAGTCCGCCGGCCAGGTCCTCGGCCCGCAGGGCCAGGGTGTGCGGCACCTGGTCGCCGTTGTGCACGGCGAGGGTGGCGGTGAGGTGGTCGCCGGGGTGCGCGGAGCCGGTCGGCGGGGTCAGCGCCGCGCTCAGCAGGTTCACCGGTGGTGCCACCATGCTTCCCTCGGCGCGGTCCTGATCGGCCGTCAGTCCGGGTGAGGTGAGGGTCTCGGTCACGTTCAGCCGGCCGGTGGCGCCGGTCGGCACGGTCACCTTGCCGGTGAAGCTGCCGTTCCTGGTGCCGGGGACGGCGTCGGTCAGTGGGATCGGCACGGGGGAGAACCCGTCACCGGTCAACTGGGCGGTGATGCCCAGCTGTTGCAGGTCCTGCTGGTCGGTGACGGCGAAGCCGTCGCGGGTCTGCAGCCGGACCGTCACGGTCACCGGCGCGCCGGCCGCGGGTGAGGGCGGGTCCATGGTGATCGAGCTGCGCAGCTCGCCGTGCCAGAGCACGCTGACCGTGGCGAGTTGGCCGCGGTGGCCGTCCGGCGCGTCCAGGTGGATCCGCCAGGTGCCCGGCGCCGGGTCGGTGATCCGCAGGGACTCCACCGACTGGCCCTGCCCGGCGAGTTCGAAGTGCGAGCCGTAGGCGTCGCCGGTGCCGGTGATCTGGTGGCCCTGCGGGTCGTAGTAGGTCGCGGTGACCGCCGGGTCGCCCTTGTCCACCACGATGCTGCCGACGGTGGCCAGCGGGGAGATCCGCACCGACAGGTCGACCGGCGGGTGGCCGCTGGTGCCGGTGGTGCTCTGCAGGCAGTGCGCGGCGGCGAAGGCGGTCTGCAGGGCGGCGCCGACCGCGGCCGAGTCCGGCACCAGGGTGGCCCGGGGCTTGGCGTCCGGCAGGTCGACGCACCCGTTCTGGTAGCCCGAAGCCGCCATCAGGTTCAGCTCGTTCTGGTCCGCGTCGGAGCCGAAGCCGAGCGGCCGCACCTGCACCTTGGCGTCGGCCGCGTGCTGCAGCTCCGTCACCAGGGCCTGCTGGGCGTTCTGCTGACGGTGCGCCTGGTCGCCGTACTGCGGGCTGTTCGGCACGTCCAACTTCCCGTCGGTGAGCAGGAAGAGCACGCGCGGGGTGGTGGGGTCGGTGTTCGTGGTGAGCAGGCTGACGGCCTGGGAGACCGCGGCCGGGAAGTCGGTGTCCCAGCCCTCGCTCTGCTGCCGGCCGCGCAACTGCCCCGCGCAGCCGCCGAGGTTGTCGCGCCCGGCGGTGTCCAGCGCGGTGGGCGGGCAGACCACGTCCACCGCGTGCTGGTCCGGCGTGTTGGAGCTGGCGAAGCCGAGCACGGCGACGGTGGAGGCGGGGGAGACGTCGCCGAGCGCGATCCGCAGCGCCGCGTCCTTCTCCTGGGCCATCTCGTCGGGTTGGATGCTGCCCGACTCGTCCACCGCCACCACGTAGTTGACGGGCCCGATCGGTGCGGGTGGCGCGGCCGGCGTGCCGTCGGCGCCGGCCGGGCCGGCCCCGGCGGTCAGCGGCGCGAGCGCGAGCACGGCGGCGGCGAGCAGTGCGGCGGCCCGCCGCACGCGGTGGCGGGCGGCCGGGGCCCGCCGCAGGACGGTCGGGGGCTCCAGGTGTCCCACGTTGGCTCCTCGGATGTGCGGATGTGCGGGTGTGTGGGTGTGCAGGTGTGTGGATGCGCGGGTGCGTGGGCGGTTCGGGGGCGGCTACCTGCCGAGCAGCAGGCCGGCCACGGTGAGCAGGGCGCCGGGGGCCAGCAGGGCGACCGACCGGCGGATCAGGCGGTACTTGGCGGCGAGGATGGCGCTGACGTCCACTGCCTGCACCAGTAGCCAGGCCAGCGGGTCGCGGGCCGCCTCGACCACCAGGGCGGTGAGGACCCGTGGGTCGCGGGTGCCGAGCAGGTCGCCGAAGTAGGTGGCGGCGGTGGGCGGTACGGGACCGGGCGGGCCGCCGGCGGGCCGGGCGGGCGCGGGGCGCAGCGTGCCGGTGCGCGGCAGCACCGCGCGGACCAGCGCCCAGGCGCCGGCCGCCCAGAGCGCGCCGCCGACCGAGAGCAGGACGGTGGCGGGCGCGGCGGGCCAGCCGTCCGTGTGGTGGTCCAGCAGCAGTGCGGGCAGGGCCAGGGCGGTGGAGAGCAGCACGGCGGCCTTGGTGTCGGCGCGCCCGATGTCCTCGCGCACGGTGGCCAGCAGGCGCTCGGCCACCTCCCGGGGGTCCAGGGCCGGGCTGATGACGGGAGCGGCCGGGATGGCGGGGTCGGTGCTCATCGGGCACCGTCCCCGGTCTCCCAGGGCCACTCCTCGTCGGGCCCGGCGGGCTCGGCGTCCCACTCCTGCGACGGCGCACCGTCCCACGCGCCCTGCCCGGCGCCGTCCACCCAGGTCGGCGTGTAGTCGGGCGGGCCCGGCTGCTTGCCCGGGCCCGGGCCCGGCTCCAGCGAGCGCCGGGGCGGACGGTTGAGGCTGCCCCGGATCTGGAAGCCGCCCTCCTTGAGCAGGCCGGTCACCTGCTCCTCCAGCTCGGGCGACTGGATCACCCCGTCCTTGATCAGCCCCAGGGTGGTGTCGAGCAGCCCGCGCCGGTCCGCCCGGGCCTCCTGGCGCAGCAGTTCGAGGTAGGCGCGGGCCTCCTCGGGGCGTTCGGCCAGCATGTAGGCGAGTTGGCTCCACTGGCCGCGCTCGATCATGGTCTGGAAGGCCCGCATGCGCATCTGCAGCAGCTCGACCCGGTGGCGCTCGGCCACCAGGTCGCCGTCGTGCGCGTGCCGGCGCCGCTCGTCCTCCCAGGCGAGGTCGCGCCGTCCGTCCGCCTGGGCCAGGGTCTTCTCGTCGGTGGTGAACCGGACGAACAGCCGCACCCGCAGGCCGAGTCCGTGGCCGAGGTCGTCCCAGCCGCCGTCCTGGCAGCGGGCGCCGACCACCCGCTCGGCCTCCGGGACCTCGTCGACCCGGTACTGCTCGCAGATCTGGCGCAGCCGCTCCACCACCGGTCCGTGCAGCCGCTCGGCGACGTCGGTGACCCGCTCCTCGACCACCACCAGGTGGTCGGTCACCGACCAGTGCGCGTCCACCTCGACCCGGAAGAAGGTGGCGCCGCCGCGTGCGGGCAACTCCACTTCCAGCCTGGTGACATGGGTGCCGCGGGCGATCTCGCAGACGGTCACCGGACGGGCCATCAGCCGCCTGCCGAAGTGCTCGGTGCCGCGGGCGGTGACGATGCTGTAGGCGCCCTTGCCGTAGAAGACCACCGAGGCGATCTGGCTGCGCGGCTGCGGCAGGCCGCCGGTCGGCACGTACTCGCGCAGGAACGGGCCCGCCAACTGGTCGGGCAGGCTGAGGTCGTGGTCATCCCCGGGCATCGGGTTCACCTCCGCGGTGGGCCGCTCCCGGGTCGGGGCGGGTGGTTCCGGTGGTCGCCGCGCGCCAGAGCTGCTGGGCCCGGTCCTTGGGCAGCGGGTCGTCGGGGTCGTTCATCATCCGGCGCAGCAGCCAGTCCAGCCGACGGCGGTCGCGCTGGTCGGTGAGCAGCGGCGGGAGCAGCGCGGCGAGTCCGGCGAGCACCGTCGGGCCGTCCGGTGCCGGCTCTCCGGCGGCGGCGAGCTCCTCGGCGGCCGCGTCCAGCCAGTCCTGGAGCACCTCGGTGGCGGCCTCGGCGGAGCGCGGGGTGTTGAGCGCCGTCCAGAGCAACTCGGCCAGCGGGCGGGCCCGGTCGGGGCGCAGCAGCGCGAGGGCCAACGGCAGCGGCAGCGACTGCGCCGGGGCCAGCTCGGGGGCGGCCTGGTCGTCCCAGACCTCGCTCAGCTCGGTGCTGGCCAGCTTCACCACGCAGAGCAGGCCCAGGTCCTGGTAGGCGGCCTGGCGGCGGCCGGTCCACTCACCGATCCGGCGCAGCACCGCCGCGTCCTCGCCGCCGGCCAGCAGCCGGACCACGTTGACCGCGGCGATCGCGGCCTGCGCGCCCTCCCGCCGGGTGCCGATCCGGCCCAGCGCGTCGAGCGCCTGCCGCACCGAGCCGGCCGCGTTGCCGTAGCCGAGCGCCACGGCGGCCGTCCAGCGCAGCCGGTCCAGGTCGCCCGCCGCCCAGTCGTGGACCAGCCGGTGCACCACCGCGCGGTGGCTCGGGTGGCGGGCGGCCTGGTCGAGCGCCAGCGCGGCGAAGACCCGGCGGCGCGGGGTGTCCGCGCCCGCCAGCGGGCGGACCAACTCCTGGTAGCCGTAGGAGAAGTCACGGGCGCACAGCTCGCCCGCCGCGATCGCCGCCCGGATCCACAGGTGCGGGCGCGGGTCGTCGGCCAGCATCCGCAGCCAGCGCACCACCGGCGGGCGGGCCGCGTGGTGGCGCTCCCACACCTCGGTGAGCACGGCGGCCGGCAGTGCCCGGCCCTGGTAGCGGACCAGCCGGGCCGGCACGGTCAGCCCCGCCGCCGCCACCTCGCCGTCGGCCAACTCGGCGCGCAGCAGGGCGAGGTCGCGGATCGGGTCGTCGCAGAAGAGTGGCCGGGCGGGCGGCGTCTCGGGGGACCGGGCGAGGGCCAGCTCCCAGGTCAGCAGGTGCGCGGCCTCGGTGACCGTGCTGTGCGGGGCGCCGTTCAGCACGGCCAGCGCGATCCGGGTCGCGGCCGGGTGCAGCAGGCCCGCGGCGTCGCCCGGCGCGGCGAGCTCCTGGTCCACGGCGGCGAACCACTCGTGGGCCTGCTGCCGGGCCAGTTCGCGGCAGTCGGCCAGCAGTTCGTCGCGGCTCCGGGCGCCGAGCAGGTGGCCGGCGATCCGGTCGGCCAGGTGCTCGGCCTCCACCGGCCGCAGCCGCTCCAGGCCGATCGCCTCGCGCAGCTCCGGCAGTTCGGCCAACTGCTCGGCACTGCGCAGGAGTTCGGGGCTCTCGGTGAGCTGCTCGGCGAGCCGGGCCCGCAGCACCTGGTCGGTCGGTGCGGGCGGGCAGAGCCGGCCGTAGCGGCCGGCCGGCCGGGTGCCGGCGCCGGAGACCACCACCATCGCGTACGAGTCGCGCTTGCGCAGCGCGGCCGACAGGGCGTCCAGCTGAAACTCCTGATGACCCGTCAGATCGGCATGAGCGGGCAGTTCGAGCAGGTGGCCGAGGTGTTCGCGCTGCTCGGCGCCGGTCACCAGCTCGGTCAGCGCCGCCAGGTCGAGGGCCGGGTCCACCCGCAGCACCCGGTCGGTGCCGGTCGGCCACCCGGGCCGGCCGGTCACCTCGTCGAGCAGCGCCAGCGCGGTGCAGGTACGGCCGGTGCCCGGGGCACCGCCGAGCACCACCACGCGCTGCGCCCGCAGCGCCCGGCGCAGTTCGACGTAGCCCTCCGGCTCGCGGTAGACGGTGCGGACCCGGCGCAGCTCGGCCTCCGGCACCGGCCCGCCGGTGACGGCGGCGCTCTGCCGGGTGGCGAAGAAGTACTGGTGGTGGCCGCCGACGGTGGCGCGCTCGAACCGCGCGTTCTCGAAGCTGTTCCAGTCGCCGCCGACGCCGAGCGAGGCGCGGGCCTCCCGGTGCGCCCGGGCGGCGGCGGCCAGGTCGCCGGGCCCGTCCTGCTCGGCCTCGGCGAACAGCGGGTCGTGGGCCAGGTCGCGGAACCGGGTGGCAGCCCGGTCCTGCTCGCTGGGCTCGCCGTCCGGTCGGTCCCCGGGGTCGGGCTCGGGCGGGTCCTGGGGGAGGTCGGCCTGCGGGTGGTCGGGTTCGGGGCGCTCCGGGCTCGGCTGGGGCTCAGGCACGGCGCGGCCCGCCGTTCGGGGCGTCCGGGGTGGTGCGGCCGATGTGCACCGGGGCCAGGTAGGTGTTGCCGTGGCTCTCGTTGTGGTCGCCGTGCACGGTCACCTGCGCGGCCCGGGTGGGAGTCGGGGTCGGGGCCGGGGCCGGCTCGGCGGCGCCGACGGGCCCGGGAGCGGCGTCCGCCGGGCCTTCGGCGTCCGCCGCCAGCGGCGCCGGTTTGGCCCGCCCCGGCAACAGGAACCAGCCGCGGGTGTCCAGCTCCTTCAGCCGCACCGGCGCGGGCAGGTAGTCCGCGGGCTCGATGAACCGCCCGCCGTGGCGGACCACGTCCTGGTAGAGCGGCTCCGAGGCGGCCACCACCAGGTCGGCCCGCTCCCGGTCGAGCAGCCGCCGGGCGGGCGGCGAGTCGGCCAGCCGGCAGGCCAGGTCCACCGCCCGCCCGCAGATGCCCATCGGATCGTGGGTGACCGGGCCGACGTTCAGCCCGACCCGCAGTCCGAGCGGCACGCGCAGCCCGGGGTTCTCCCGGCGCAGCTGCTCGTGCAGCTCGGTGACCCAGAGGCCGAGCACCCGGGCGGGCGGCACCGAGCCGGCCACCGCAGCCAGGATCCCGTCGCCCCGGTCCTCCCGGTGCACCGAGCCGGCCGGCACCGCGGCGGCGGCGAAGGCCTCGTCGAGGATCCGGTAGAGCAGCCGGCGCATCCGCGACTTGCCCGGGTCGTCGTAGGACGTGGACCGGCGGACGTCCACGTTGATCACCAACTCGTAGACCGCGTCCACTGCTTCCACCTGCACGTGCACTCCCACCGTTCGTCCGGGACCGGCCGGCCGTCCGCGTGCTGCTCGCGGGCGGCCCACCAGCCAGCATTCGCCGCTCGGGGGCGGCTGTCTGTGACGGTTTACATGCCTGATCGGATTTGCTGCCGATCCGCGAAGTGATCATCAACGACCGACCGTGGCCGTGGTGTTGGCAGATCCTAGACCCGAAGTGGCCGGATCCGACCAGTTCGGAAGCGGCTATTGCAGAGCCGTGGTTCAGATGTGACGGATCCTCAACTTCGTTTCCGCACAAGCCTGATGGGCCAACCGGCGCGTGTGCGCAGGGCGCGCCGCGAGCGCGCGCGGGCGCACTCGGGGCGCGCGGCAGCCGGAAGGGGCCGCGGCGCGGGCCGGAGTGACGCAGTGTCCGCCGGTGGGCCGAGGGCGGACGAAACGGTGAAAGGTTCGCCGATTACCGGAGTGCGGCGCGGTCGCAGGTGTACGCTGACCGCCGAGTTCACACCCTGGGGCGCAGGAAACGGTTCCGGCCCCTGCACAGCTGGGAGCCGTGAGGGGCCGGTGCGAGTGAGAGCGGCAGGGGCGTCAGGCGCGGCAGTCCGGGCAGAGCCCGCGGTAGGTGACCTCGACCGAGGCCACCGAGAAGCCGAACCGTTCCGCGGCCGGCAGCTGCGCCATCGGGTCGCCGGCCGGGTGGACGTCGCGGATCGTGCCGCACTCGGAGCAGACCAGGTGCTGGTGCGGCTGGTGCGCGTTGGGGTCGTACCGGCGCGCCCGGCCGTCCGTGGACACCTCTATGACCTCGCCGAGCGAGACCAGCTCGCCCAGCGTGTTGTACACCGTCGCCCGGGAGATCTCGGGCAGCCGCTGCGCGGCGCGGGCGTGCACCTCGTCGGCGGTGAGGTGCACGTGGTCGCCGTCGAGGACCTCCGCAACGACACGGCGCTGGGAGGTCAGTCGCCAGCCGCGCCCTCGCAGTCGCTCCAGCAGGTCGCTCATATCAGTCCACCTATTCGGGCTCAGGGGAATTCACGGAATTTTATCAGTGGATGTCCGGGCTCCGATTGGCTCCGGTGCTGGTGTTCTTCTTGACTTAGACCCTGTCCATCGTAGGATCGGTTCCAGCGATAGCCAAGGGGTAGAGCGATCCCGGTCCGGACCAGGCGGCAAGCCGGTCAGGGGCGGGAGCGGAGGAAGGATTCCCATGTCTGAGAACCTTGAAGCAGCCGAGGGCCGCTGCCCGGTCGTGCACGGCCGAGCGCCGCACCCGACCCAGAGCGGCGCCAACAGCCAGTGGTGGCCGAACCGCCTGAACCTGAAGATCCTGGCCAAGAACCCGGCCGTGGCGAACCCGCTCGGTGGTGACTTCGACTACCGCGCGGCCTTCAACTCGCTGGACCTCCCCGCGGTGAAGCGGGACATCGCCGAGGTGCTCACCACCTCGCAGGACTGGTGGCCGGCCGACTTCGGCCACTACGGCCCGCTGATCATCCGGATGGCCTGGCACAGCGCCGGCACCTACCGGATCAGCGACGGCCGCGGCGGCGCCGGCGCCGGCCAGCAGCGCTTCGCGCCGCTGAACAGCTGGCCGGACAACGCCAACCTGGACAAGGCCCGCCGCCTGCTGTGGCCGGTCAAGAAGAAGTACGGCCAGAACCTCTCCTGGGCCGACCTGCTGATCCTGGCCGGCAACGTGGCCCTGGAGAGCATGGGCTTCGAGACCTTCGGCTTCGCCGGCGGCCGCCCCGACGTCTGGGAGGCCGAGGAGGACGTCTACTGGGGCCCGGAGCAGACCTGGCTCGGCGACGAGCGCTACACCGGCGACCGCGAGCTGGAGAACCCGCTCGGCGCCGTGCAGATGGGCCTGATCTACGTCAACCCGGAGGGCCCCAACGGCAACCCGGACCCGCTGGCGGCGGCCCGCGACATCCGCGAGACCTTCCGCCGGATGGCGATGAACGACGAGGAGACCGTCGCGCTGATCGCCGGCGGCCACACCTTCGGCAAGACCCACGGCGCCGGCCCGGCCGACAAGGTCGGTGCGGACCCCGAGGCCGCGCCGCTGGAGGAGCAGGGCCTGGGCTGGAAGAGCAGCTACGGCACCGGCAAGGGCGGCGACACGATCACCAGTGGCCTTGAGGTCACCTGGACCGCGACCCCGGTGGCCTGGGACAACAGCTTCTTCGAGACCCTGTTCGGCTTCGAGTGGGAGCTGACCAAGAGCCCCGCCGGCGCCAACCAGTGGAAGCCGAAGGACAACGGCGGCGCCGGCACCGTGCCGGACGCGCACGACCCGGCCAAGACCCACCAGCCGGCCATGCTCACCACCGACCTGTCGCTGCGCTTCGACCCGGCCTACGAGCAGATCTCCCGCCGGTTCCTGGCCAACCCGGCCGAGTTCGCCGACGCCTTCGCCCGCGCCTGGTACAAGCTCACCCACCGTGACATGGGCCCGATCGCCCGCTACCTCGGCCCCGAGGTCCCGAGCGAGGTGCTGCTCTGGCAGGACCCGATCCCGGCCGTCACCTCCCCGGTGGTCGACGCCGCCGACGTGGCCGACCTCAAGGCCCGGATCGCGGCCTCCGGCCTGACCGTCGCCCAGCTGGTCTCCACCGCCTGGGCCTCGGCCTCCTCCTTCCGCGGCAGCGACAAGCGCGGCGGCGCCAACGGCGCCCGGGTCCGCCTGCAGCCGCAGATCGGCTGGGAGGTCAACGAGCCCGACCAGCTCGCCTCGGTGCTGCGCACCCTGGAGGGCGTCCAGCAGGCGTTCAACTCCGCCCAGGCGGGCGGCAAGCAGGTCTCGCTGGCCGACCTGGTCGTGCTGGCCGGCGGCGTCGGCGTGGAGCAGGCCGCCAAGGCGGCCGGCTTCGAGGTCGAGGTGCCGTTCCGGGGCGGCCGCGCCGACGCCACCCAGGAGCAGACCGACGTCGAGTCGTTCTCCGCGCTGGAGCCGAGCGCGGACGGCTTCCGCAACTACCAGGGCAAGGGCAACCGCCTGCCGGCCGAGTACCTGCTGCTGGACAAGGCCAACCTGCTCACCCTGAGCGCCCCCGAGCTGACCGTGCTGGTCGGCGGCCTGCGGGTGCTGGGCGCCAACCACGGCGGCTCGGCGCACGGCGTGCTCACCTCGACCCCGGGCGTGCTGACGAACGACTTCTTCGTCAACCTGCTCGACCTGGCCACCAGCTGGGCGCCGACCTCGGAGGACTCCACCACCTTCGAGGGCCGCGACGCCGCCGGTGCGGTCAAGTGGACCGGCACCCGGGCCGACCTGGTGTTCGGCTCCAACTCGGAGCTGCGCGCGCTGGCCGAGGTCTACGCGAGCGACGACGCCAAGGAGAAGTTCGTCACGGACTTCGTCGCCGCCTGGACCAAGGTCATGGAGCTGGACCGGTTCGACCTGGTCTGACCGTCCGGTCACTCGTCAACCGGCCGGCCCCGCTCGCGGGGGCCGGCCGGTCGGCGTCGGTCACCCGCCGCGACGCACCACGGCCCGGTAGTGGTCCAGCACGTCCTGGCGGAGCAGCAGGCCGAAGCCGGCCGACTCCAGCCGCAGGCCGAAGGCGGCCTCGGAGCTGCCGAACTCCTCGGCGGTGCGGCCGAGGTGCCAGTCGTTGGCGGCCAGCCGGGAGAGCAGGTGGGCCCGGCGGACCTGCTTCTCGGAGAGCCGGAAGGTCTTCAGGTAGGCCAGCCGGCCGTCCCGGTGGGTGATGGTCTCGCCGAGGTGGTTCTCCCGCTTGGGCACCAGCGAGGGCAGCAGCCGGCGCAGCGTGAACGGGCCCATCCGGTGGACCTGCCGGGCGGTGTACTCGGTCTCCAGCAGGTCGGCGGCGAAGAGCCGGTCGTGCGCGGTGCGCCAGTGCTCGGCCTCGCGCTCGGCGGCCCGGCGCAGCTCGGCCAAGCCCGTGATGCCTGAACCGCCCAGCTGGGGGCGGAAGTCGGTGACGGCCGGCATCAGCGTGGCGTAGTGGTGGACCAGTTCGCCGTAGAGGTCGTGCAACAGGCTGGTGTGCAGGGCCCGGTAGTCGGCCGGGTGCGGCACCACGAAGGCCGCCGCCAGCGCGTCCGCCAGGTAGAGCAGCATTCCGCACTGGCCCGGGTGGATCTCGAACACCCGCAGCGCGTCGGCCAGTCCGCGCACCGAGTGGCCCAGGTAGGCCTCCTCGGCGCGCGGGGACAGGCCCTGCCGGACCGCCCGCTGGGACCACTCGGCCCAGGCGATCACCGGCCCGCCGAAGTGCAGCGCCAGGTAGCCCTCCAGCGCCAGGTGCTGGGGCAGGAAGCGCAGCCGGCCCGGGCCCTCGCGGCGGGCGAGCCGGCGGTGCATCCGCAGCGGCAGCGCGGAGGGTGACGGCAGGTCAGGGCCGGGCGGGGTGACCTGGGTGCCGTAGGCGGCGGCCGGGCTGCCGTCGCCGGTCCAGTCCGCCACGAACCCGTGCGGCACGTAGGAGAAGTACGCGGTGCGCGCGTCGAGTTCGACCACCCCGAGCTCCTGGCCGGGGAAGAGCCGGCGGTGCAGGCGCAGGTCGGTGATCGGCTCCGCGCGCAGCAGCGGCACCAGCCGGACCGCGCCCCAGACCTGGGCGGGGCCGGAGGTGAGCCCGGTCAGCTCCAGCTTGGTCACGACTCCTCCTCGGCCGGGAAGGCCTCGCCCGGCAACGGGTCTCCCAGGAACGCCGCCACCCGGGCGTCCAGGTGGGCGCGCAGCTCGGCCAGCCCGGTGCGGCCCTCGGCGAACCGGGCCAGCTCGACCAGCGAGGGCAGGTCCTCGGCGTTGCGCAGCCCGGCCGTCGGGACGGTGGGCGCGAGCCGGCGCACGTCGAAGTCGTCCGCGTCGTAGACCGGGTTGAGGTGCACCACGGCCGTGCGGCCCTGCGGGTCCAGGCGGGTGCGCCAGATCCGCAGCACCTCGGCGGCCAGCCCGGGCGGCGCGTTGTCCCAGCCGTCCGAGACGATCACCAGCCGGTCCGGGGCGCCCTCCAGCGCGTCCAGGATCCGCAGGCCGAGCGGGGTCGGGCCGCTCGGGTGGGCGAGCAGCGCGTCGGTGCGGCCCGAGGTCCAGTAGCCGCGGTACTCGCCGGCCAGCGCCTTGAGCAGGTAGTGGCAGGCGAGGGCGGCGGCCAGCGGGCGGCGGCGCTTCTGGCCGGAGCCGTAGCTGGAGAAGCTGTCGTCCAGCACCGCGGCCACCCGGCCCCAACTCCCGTGCAGCGGACCGGCGGCGCGGCGGGCCGCCGCGGTCAGGGCGGCCGTCAGCTCGGCCCGGCGCTGCTGACGGTCGGTCAGCGGGAGTGAGAGCACGTAGGAGGCCAGCCGGGTCAGTGGCATCCGCGCCAGGTCGGCCGCCGCGCCGGACTCCTGGAGCCGCAGCCGCTCCAGCCGGGTGAGCCGGGGCGCGATCCGCTCCAGGAAGGCGTCGCGCGGGATCCGGTGCTTGGCGGCGAAGCCCTCGGCGACCGTGTAGGGCAGCTCGTAGACCGCCGCCTGCTCGTAGTGCGCCCGCCGCCAGGCGTCCAGCAGCGGCTCGGTGAAACCGGGCTGCTTGGCCGCGGTCGTGAACAGGAACCCGCCCAACTCGGCGCGCGGCGGCGCCAGGTGGGCGTGCCGCAGGGTCTGCTTCAGGCCGCCGCGGTACTTCACCGCGTCCAGCGCCGGGTCCGGCCGGGCGGCCAGCCAGTCCCGGACGATCGCCCGGGTGCGCCGGTTGTTCACCCGGGCCCGGCGCAGCTCGGAGAAGAGCCGGTACACCCGCTGCGGCGGCAGCAGCGAGAGCCGACGGGCGATCAGCCGGCCCTCCAGCGCGCGCTGCCCGGGCGTGGCGTCGCCGGCCGTGACCAGCAGCTTGCGGACCATCAGGGCCGCGTTGTGGTCGTTGATGTCCAGGGCGAGCACGGCGGCGTACAGCTCCCGGTAGTTCCCGAGCAGGTACTCGTGCAGGAAGTCCAGCGACATCCGCTGCTCCCCGGCGCCGCTGTGGAACTCGCGCTGCCCGGTGGCCGTGATCGCGGCGTTGACGAACAGCAGCACGTCGTCCGCGGCGATCAGGTCCTCGTAGGTCTCCACTCCCGCTCCCGTCAGGTCGGCCGGCCGGGGAGTAACGGGAACGAACTGCGAACTCATGCTGAAAAGGCATCTCCGGAAGTCGCACCACAGGCCCGCGGCCGGCCACCGCAGACGCTAACAGACGCGCGTTCGGGCGCCCCGAGGTTTTCCCGCCGCCGGGGGCGGGGTAGGGCTGCTCGCCGAACGGGACGAGGTCTGCCGAGAGGGGTCGCGGTGCGTGGTGAACGGGTTGCACTGGTGGGCGGGAGCATCGCGGGCTGTGCGGGTGCGCTCGCGGTCACGCGGGCGGGGGCGGGCGAGGTGGTGGTCTTCGAGCGGGCCGGCGAGCGGCTGGCCGACCAGGGCGTGGGGCTGGCGGTGCACGCGGACCGGTACGCGGAGCTGGCCGCGGCCGGCTACCTGGACGGCGCGATGCCGTGGGTGCGGCTGACCCGGCGGCCGTGGGTGGTGCGGGACGGGGAGCGGCGGGCCGGGCGGGAGATCGGGGAGCTGCCGTTCCCGTTCCGCTCCTACAGCTGGGGTTCGCTCTGGCGGGAGCTGCGCGGGCGGCTCCCGCAGAGCGTGGACTTCCGGCTCGGCGTGGGCGTCACCGCCGTCGAGCCGGCGGCGGACGGGGCGCGGCTGCGGCTGTCGGACGGCACCGAGGAGCGGTTCGACCTGGTGATCGGCGCCGACGGCTACCGCTCGCGGGTGCGGGCGGCGCTGGACCCGACGGCCGTCGCCGAGTTCGGCGGCTTCCTGGCCTGGCGCGGGACGCTTCCGGTGGCGGAGCTGCCGGAGCCGGCCGGGGCCTTCGCCGAGACCGACGCCACCTCGGTCGGCTTCCCGGGCGGGCACCTGATCGCCTACCGGATCCCCGGGCGCGACGGCACCGGCACGGTGGTCAACTGGGTCTTCTACAGCGCGCCGCCGGCCGCCGCCGCGCAGCGCTTCGCCGACCCGGCCTCCACCCACCCGAAGGCGATCCCCGAGGACCTGGTGCAGCACCAGCGGGAGCTGGTGGAGCGTCACTTCCCGCCGTTCTGGCAGGAGGTGATCGGCCGGACCGCGGACGCGGAGCGGCTGCTCCAGCCGATGTACGACATGTCGGCGCCACGGTTCGCCGGCGGCCGGCTGGCGCTGCTCGGCGACGCCGCCTCGATCGCCCGGCCGACCACCGGCAGCGGCGCGGTGAAGGCGCTGCAGGACGCCGTCGCGCTGGAGCGGGCGCTGCGCGCGCACCAGGAGCTGCCGGCGGCGCTGGCCGCCTACAGCGCCGACCGGGCGCCGCTCGGCCGGGCCACCGTGCAGCTCGGGCGCAGCCTGGGGCAGGCCATGGTGCTGGGCACGCCCGAGTGGGCGGGGATGGACCAGGCGGCGCTGGACGCGTGGTGGCGGGAGGCGGAGGGCGGGCACGGCAGCGCGTTCGGCGGGCACCGGCTGGGGCGGTCCTGACGGGCCGTCCGGGCGGGTCGTCACTGGCGGGCCGTTCTGGCGGGCCGTTCCGGCGGGCGGTTCTGGCGGGCGGTTCGACAATGGCGCATTTCTTAGCGTGAACACCTCATAAATCGCGCGTAGTCCATGCCCGGACGGGACAGGGATCTGAACCGGTGTCACCACACGACCGAACCGGAGGGTCCCGTGCGCAAGAAGTTGCTCGTCTCCGCCGCGGCAGCGGCCGTCATGCTGCTCGCCGTCCCGGCGTCCGCCGCCACCCCGACACCGGGGGCGCCGGGCGCCGGCGACCCGTACTACCCGACCTACGGGGACGGCGGCTACCGGGTCACGCACTACGACCTGCGGCTGAAGTACCAGCCGGCCACCGACCAGCTGGAGGGCACCGCGACCCTGCTCACCACCGCGACCCAGGACCTCTCCAGCTTCGACCTCGACCTGGCGCTGAAGGTCAGTCAGGTGCTGGTCAACGGGCACCCGGCGAAGGTCGCGGTGACCGGCGTGCAGAAGATCCAGGTCACCCCCGACAAGCCGCTGGCCGACGGCAGCCGCAACACCGTGGTGGTCCGCTACTCCGGCGTGCCGTCCACCATCTCCACCTACGGGTTCGACGCCTGGCAGCGCACCCCCGACGGCGCGGTGATCGCGGACGAGCCGGAGGCCGCCTGGTGGTGGTTCCCCAGCAACGACCACCCCTCGGACAAGGCCACCTACGACGTCTCGGTGCTGGTGCCGGACGGCACCCAGGCGATCAGCAACGGCGTGCTCAGCTCGCAGAGCTCCCAACTCGGCTGGACCCGCTACAACTGGCGCCAGGACAAGCCGCAGGCCACCTACCTGGCCACGCTGGCGATCGGCAAGTTCGACATCACCACCGGCACCAGCCCCAGCGGCATCCCGGTGCTGAACGCCTACAGCCCCGACCTCGGCGACAACGGGGACGCCGCCCGGGCCAGCGTCGAGCGCACCGGCGAGATCGTCGACTGGCTGAGCGGCTACTTCGGCCCCTACCCCTTCGGCACCGCCGGTGGCTACGTGCCCAACGTGCCCACCCACTACGCGCTGGAGACCCAGACCCGGCCGTTCTACAGCCCGCGCCAGTTCGCGAACGGCGCCAACCCCTCCGTCGTGGTGCACGAGTTGGCGCACCAGTGGTACGGCGATGACGTCTCGCTGGAGCGCTGGAGCGACATCTGGCTGAACGAGGGCTTCGCCACCTACGCCCAGTGGCTCTGGTCGGACTACCAGGACGAGGGCACCGCCCAGCAGTTGGCCGACTACGTGTACAGCTCGCACCCGGCCGGCGACCCGTTCTGGAACGTCAAGCCGGGCGACCCGGGCGCGGCGAACCAGTTCGACGACGCGGTCTACGACCGCGGGGCGCTGGCCATCCAGGTGCTGCGCAACACCATCGGGGACGACGCCTTCTTCAAGCTGCTCAAGGCCTGGCCCGCCGAGCACCGCTACGGCAACGGCACCATCCCCGAGTTCCAGGCGCTGGCCGAGCGGATCAGCGGCAAGAAGCTCGGCGACCTGTTCCAGGCCTGGCTCTACACGGCGGGCAAGCCGGCCCTCCCGACCGCGGCCAAGGCCCGACTGGCCACCAACGCCGCGACGCTGGAGCCCAGTTCCTGGCAGCAGATCAAGGCCGCGCAGCAGCACTGACCGGCCGCGCCCGTCGGCCCGCAATTCGGCGGGCCCGGAAATCCGTTCGGCGCGGCCCCGTCGGCGCCACTAGCATCCGGTGCACCCGGCCGGGGCGAACCGCGCAGGCGGGCGCCCCGCCCTGGTGGCCGGTGGCCCCGTCCGCGCGCCCGCGTGCGGCCGGGACCACCATGCGGAGCCACGGGAGGGCCGGTGCAACAGCTCGACAGAAGGTTCGACGAGGCAGAACTGGCCGCCTACGCAGGGGCGGTGGACCGGCTGCGGGCGCTGCCGGTCGACCACCCGGCACGGGTGCGGGCCGAGAAGCTGGCCGCGGTGCTGGTGCGGGACGGCCGGCAGCGCCGCCGCAAGCTGCGGCGCCAGGCGGCGGCCGAGGCCGACGCCGCGCTGCTCGCCGCCACCGCGACCGGCGCGCCGGAGCGGGTGGCGGACGCCCCGCTGCCCGCACCCCGTGGGGCCGGCGCCGTCGGCGAGCTGCGGCGGCCCCGGCGCTGCTACGTCTGCAAGGAGTTCTTCCACCGGGTCGACGACTTCTACCACTCACTCTGCCCGGGCTGCGCGGCCGACAACGCGGCCCGGCGCGCGCTGAGCACCGATCTGACGGGTCGTCGGGTGCTGCTGACCGGTGGACGGGTGAAGATCGGTTTCCAGTTGGCGCTGATGATGCTGCGCGACGGGGCCGAACTGGTCGTCACCAGTCGTTTCCCGCGCGACACGGTGCGCCGGTTCGCGGCCGCCGAGGGCAGTGCGGATTGGCTGGGGCGGCTGACCGTGGTCGGCATCGACCTGCGGGACCCGCGCCAGGTGCTCGGGCTGTGCGAGCAACTGCGCGCCGAGGGCCGCCCGTTGGACGCGCTGGTGAACAACGCCGCGCAGACCCTGCGCCGCCCGCCGCAGGCCTACGCGCTGCTGGCGGCGGGGGAGCGGGCCGAACTGCCCGCCGGTGTCGCGGTCGTGCACTCGCCCGGGTTCCGGCCGATGGGCGGGCCGGCCGGTGGCCTGGCGCTGCCGGTGGACGAGGCGGGTCTGCTGCCCGATCCGGCGGTGGCGAACTCCTGGTCGGCCCGGCTCGGCGAGCTGGATCCGGCGGAGGTGTTGGAGACGCAGCTGGTGAACGCGCTGGCGCCGGCGCTGCTCTGCGACCGGCTGCTGCCGCTGCTGCTGGCCTCCCCGCACCCGCGCCGCTACATCGTCAACGTGACCGCGGTGGAGGGCCGGTTCGAGGTGCGCAACAAGACCTCCGGCCACCCGCACACCAACATGGCCAAGGCCGCGCTGAACATGCTCACCCGCACCAGTGCGGCCGAACTGGCCGAGCAGGGCGTGCACATGTGTGCGGTGGACACCGGCTGGATCACCGACGAGAACCCGGCGCCGAAGAAGGCGCGGATCGCCGAGCACGGCTTCCGCACCCCGCTGGACATCGTCGACGGCGCGGCCCGGGTCTACGACCCCATCGTCCGCGGCGAGGCCGGCGACCCGGTGGCCGGCGTCTTCCTCAAGGACTACCGGGAGGCGGCCTGGTGAGGCCAGGGGGCCGGCCGGACCATCGCACCTGACGGGAGCCAGATGTGACGGGACCCGGGAGCGATATCCAGCTCCCGGGCCCCTGAGGTGCCACCCAATTGCTGACGCCGGCACGTTGAAGGGTGCGGGTCATTCTCAAGTCGACGTGTTCTACCGTTGAACTACCAACCCAGGAGAGAGGGTTAGACGGGACTTGAACCCATATCCGTCGACGGTCGCCCGTACCCGGTCGATCCGGCGTTCGGCGGCGAATGCTGAGACTGGAGCGATAATCTGAGTTTGACGGGGCCCGCCTCTACCAGCTTGGGCCACCCCGGCAGGTGTGCCGGGGGAGGGAGTCGAACCCCCAACCGATACCCCGTGATCAGCTTCAACGTTTCAGTTTCAGCTTGCGCTCTTCAGCGCACCCCTCGCTGCGAGCGAGGGGCGTTCGTGGGGCTACTTGAACAAGTAGCCGAACACCGCGTCGCCGACCCGCTGGTCGTCGACCTCGGCGCCGTTGGCCTCTTCGCGGGCGTACTTCACGGCCTGCTGCAACTTCTCGACCCGGTCGAGCAGTTCGTTGACCCGGCGGGCCGGCAGTGCGCCCGAGAACTTCACCGTGGTCCAGTAGCCCACCGGGACGTCCTCGTAGTACACCTCGACCTGGGCCGGGTGCTTCTCGGTGGCCTCGGCCTTCACGTGGTTGCGCGGGACCTTCTTGGTGCGGATGGTGCGGACCGCGTCGGTCTTCCAGGAGTCCGTCGAGGGGTCCACGTTCCAGGACTCGGAGGCGTCCAGCACCGGGAGCTTGCGCACGAAGGTGTGCAGGTCGGTGAGCTGCTTCTCCAGGAAGAGCAGGTAGGTCACCGGCACCTGGGGGAGCAGCACGGCGCCGTCCACCACCACGTCGGCGCGGGCGGCCAGGTTGGCCCAGTCCTTGGTGGCGGTCACGTCGAAGAGCCGGGTGAGGGTCTTCGAGGTGGCGCGCAGCACGTCCTCGGCCTTGACCTGGACCTTGGTGGACTCGGGCGGCAGCTGCTCGCCCTCCTCGTCCTTCGGCTGGTAGGTCCGGGAGATCCCGGCCAGCAGGGCGGGCTTCTGCAAGTCGTGGTGAGCCTGGGTCAGCTCCTGGAACGACTTGGACTTGACGCCCTTTTCCACCGCGATGATCTGATTGAGCTTCGGCACGGGGGAGAACCTACCACCCGCCGATCGAGCGGCCGTGCGAATTTCCGTCCGCGGCTCCCGACCTGGCGGCAGGCCCACGGAGTGGACACCTTTCACCCACGCCGTGGCCACCTTCGAGCCCGTCCGGAGGCGTTGGCGGGAACTTGTCTGACCAAGTTCGGTCGGCGTTCTTCCGTTGGACAGCACCGGCCGATACCCATGTCCTGCCCTGGTGCACCGCCGGGGCACCACACCCTCCTCAACGGGACGAGGTATCCCCCATGAGTCTGCGCTGGCGCTCCCTCGGCGGGCCGATCGCCGCTCTCCCCATGCTCGCCGCCCTGGTGGTCGCCGTTCCCGGCACCGCTCAGGCCGCGGTCAGCAGCGGCAACCTGATCGTCAACGGCAACGCCGAGGCCGGCGGCTCCTGTTCGAACGACTGGGCGGCGGCCACCACCGTGCCCGGTTGGACGGTCCAGGCCGGCGGCATCGACGTCATGTGCTCCACGGTCGGCTCCTTCGGGCAGCCGAGCGACGGCAACACCCTCGGCAAGGCCTTCTTCGGTCCCGGCAACTTCGGCGACGGCTCGATGGCGCAGACCGTCGACGTCTCCTCGGCCGCCGCCGCCATCGACGGCGGCGGGGTGCACTACAACCTCGGCGCCTGGCTGGGTGGTTGGACCACGTACGGCGGCTACGCCGCGGTCAGCCTGCACTTCCAGGACGGCAACGGCCAGCCGCTCGGCGCCACCGCCAAGCTGCCCACCGTCTCCGCCACCGACCGGGGCCTGGCGACCAAGTTCCTGGCCCGCACCAGCACCGGCGCCGTCCCGGCCGGCACCCGCTCGATCCAGGTCGAGGTGCAGTTCCTCTCCACCACGAACGAGACCGGCTACCTGGACAACCTCTCGCTCAGCCTCGACACCCCGGTCAGCGCGCCGGCCCCGCTGGCCCCGCCGGTGTCGGCCGTGCCCGGCTACGACCACGTGTTCAACGTGATGATGGAGAACACCGACTACTCCGAGGTCATGAACGACCCGGCGGACACGCCGTTCATGCACAGCCTGATGTCCCAGGGCGCCACCCTCACCGACGCCCACGGCGTCTACCACCCGAGCGACGAGAACTACCTGGCCATCGCGGGCGGCGACACCTACACCAAGGGCGCCACCTACTGGCCCAACATCAACTCGCCCCAGCGCAACCTGGGCGACACCATCGAGGCGTCCGGCCAGACCTGGAAGGCCTACGAGCAGGGAATGGGCACGCCCTGCAACACCACCACCCAGTACGACGCGAAGTACGAGCCGGACGACGCGCCGTTCATCAACTACACCGACATCAGCGGCAACGCGGCCCGCTGCGCGGCCCACCTGTTCGACACCACGCAGCTGACCACCGACCTCCAGTCGGCCGCCACCACGCCGAACTTCTCCTGGATCGCCGCCGACGACTACTACGACGGCGAGGCCTCCGGCAACGGCAACGCCACCAGCCTGCAGACCCAGGACGGCTGGCTGAAGCAGACCCTCGCCCCGGTGCTGAACTCCCCGGCCTGGACCCAGCAGCGCTCGCTGCTGGTGCTCACCTGGGACGAGAGCGAGAGCGAGGGCTACGACCACGTCGCCACCGTGGTGCTCGGCTCGCAGGGCACCGTGCCGGCCGGCACCAGCAGCCCGATGCACTACGACCACTACAGCATCGGCCGCACCATCGAGTCGGCGCTCGGCCTGCCGGGCCTGACCGCCAACGACACCTACGCGACGCCGCTGAACGCCGCCTTCGCGCCGTCCACCGCGACCACCCCCACCCTGACCGGTGACCTGAACGCGGTGGCCAACGGCGGCAACGTCACCCTGCGCTACTCGGTGCCGACCGCCGCGCAGGCCGGTGCGAAGAACTGGGTCGGCGTCTACCCGGCCGGTGTCACCCCCGGCGCGCAGTCCTCGCTGACCTGGGCCTACACGCCGAACCAGAGCGGCGCGGTGACCCTGTCCACCGGCAAGCTGAACGGCGCGGGCCAGTACGACGTGTACTACCTCGCCAACGACGGCTACTCGGTGCTGGCCGGTCCGTTCCGGCTCACCGTCGGCTGACGGTCGGTCACTGACGGCTGACGACTGACGGTCGGTCGGCCCGGGCGCTGTGTGCGCCCGGGCCGACCGCCGCAGGCTTGCGTCCCACCGCGTCACCGGTCAACATGGTGACGTGAATCATGCCTTTCCCTGCGGAACGCTCCCGCTGGACTTCGTCGGCACCCTGCGCGCCCGGCGGGGCGAGGCGCCGACCGAGAAGCTCGCCACCACCGCACTGCTCGACGACTGGTTCGTCGAGGCGGGGATGCTGGACGCCGCGCCCGGTGCCGACCAGGTCGACCTCGACATCGCCGTCGAGGTGCGCGAGGCGATCTACCAGCTGGTCGCCGCCCGGATCGAGGAACGGCCGCTGCCCGCCCAGCCGGTGGCGCTGCTGAACCGGCACGCGGCCGGCCTGCCGGTCACCCTGCGGCTCGGCGACGGGGGCGTGACCCGCACCGGCTCGGTCGCCCAGGGGCTCACCGCGCTCGCCCGCGAGGCGGTGGAGATCCTCGGCGGCGCGGACGGCGCACTGCTGCGGGAGTGCGCCCGCCCCGAGTGCACCCAGGTCTACCTCGACCACTCGCGCGGCCACCGGCGCGAGTGGTGCGCGATGCGGACCTGCGGCAACCGGGTCAAGGCCGCCGCCTACCGGGCCCGGGCGAGCGCCAAGGCGTAGCCGCTCCCGCACGCCCGTCCTTCCGCTCCTCCTCCCGCTCCTCCGATCGCCCCTCCGATCGATTGACGCAAGGCGGTGGCGGGGCTACCGTCGGCGACTGGTACCAGGGTGAGGGGGCTCGGGCGTGGCGACCAGGATCTCGGTGACGGTGAAGGGCCAGTTGGGCCTGGACGACCCCGACGAGTTGCTCGCCGAGCTGGCGAACGCGACCGGGGCGCCCTGGAGTTCACGGGCCGTCGACCAGGGCGCGGTGCTGATCGGCGGGGTCGCCGAGATCGTGCTGGTGGCCGTGGTCGGCAAGGGCACCGAGATCGCGGTCGGGGCGGCGGTGGACCAGGTGCGGGCGGCCGTGGCGCGCTGGCGGCGCGGGCGGCTCGACCCGCCGGAGACCGAGATCCGCGAGGAGCCACTGCCGGACGAAGCCGACGGCGTCGACGAGGCCGGCGGGGCCGAACCGCCGGGCGGTGCCGAGGGCGCGGGCGACTGAGATGGCCTCCCGGGCGGTGGTGATCGCTCCGGCCCGGTACGCCGCGGACTCGGGGATACCGGGCTACTCCTGGATCGGCGCGAGCGCCCGGATGTACGGCGAGGTGCTGACCGGCGATCCGATGTGGGGGCCCGGGGCCTGCCGGGTGCTGGACGAGTCCCAGGTGCACACCGCCGCCGGCGTGATGGCCGAACTCCAGCTGGCCGCCGACGCGGCCGGCCCGGAGGACACCCTGCTGGTCGTCTACGTCGGCCACGGCGCCTACTGGGGCGACCTGCCGGGCGCCCAGGTGCACTTCTCGGTGGGCTCCTCGTACGACGGCAAACCCTGGACCTGGCTGTCGAGTTGGTACGTCTACCGGACCATGCGCAGGTCCCGCGCCCGGCTCAAGGTGCTGATCGCCGACTGCTGCCGCTCCAACCTGCTGCCACAGCTCGGCGACGAGCCGCTGCTGCCGGGCGTGCTCGGCGAGTTGGACCAGGGCACCTGCGTGCTCACCGCGCTGCGCAACGCCGACCACGCCTCGGCCGAGGGGTGTTCGGCCCTGCCGGGGGAGCTCGCCGAGTGCACGCCGTTCAGCGGCCACCTGCTGAACGTCCTGCGGACCGGCACCCAGGACCACCACGCCCGGCTCACCCTCGGCCTGGTGCGGGACGCGGTCAAGCAGCAGATGCACGTCTGCCCGACCCCGCACGACGTGCCGCGGATGTCGCTGAACGACGCCCGGGAGAGCACCCCGCTGTTCACCAACCGGATGGCCAGCTCCGCCCGCAACCAGCGGCCGCGCCGCCCGGTCGAGGCCGAGCAGTGGGTGCGCACCCTGCGCTCCTACGACGACTCGGAGTTGGAGGAGCTGCTGGCCGATCCGCGCAAGACCGGCGAGGTGGTCGCACTGCTGCACCGGGAGGCGGACGAGGGCAGCCGGCTGATCGCCCAGCGGATCGACGCCGAGGCCAACTCCCGCTACGCGGAGCCGCATGACTTCGCCCGCTACTGGAACCGCGTGCAACAGGCGCTGCGCGGATGACGCCGCAGGAGCAGCGGCCGCCCGCCGCCCGGTCCCCGGAGTTCGGCTACGAGTGGGTGACCCGGGGCGACGTGCGCGGCTTCGTGCGGCGGATGCAGGCGATCCGGGAGGGCGAGGAGCCGGCCACCCCGTGGAGCGAGCAGGCCCAGCCGGCCACGGCGATCCGGGCGCTGTACGCCTTCGCGCTGACCCGTTCGGTCGCTGACCTGATCGAGTCGGCCACCCACTTCCGCAACCGGGACGCCGTCAACGTGCTGGCCATCGCCGCCCTCTGCCGCTCCGTCAGCGAGGCCGCCGAGCTGGCGATCGGTCAGTGGGACGCGGTGCCGGCCGCCGAGGCCCGGCTGGGCGGGCCGGCCGGGGCGGCCGGGCTGGACGATCCCGAGGTGGCCCGGCTGCGGGCGCTGCGCGACGGCATCGTGCACGACGTCGCCTGCCAGCGGACCACCCTGGACGTCGCCGCGTTCATCCGGGAGTGCCGCGGGCACGGCCGGGCCGAACTGGCCGAGCGGACGGTGCAGGTGTTCGCCCGGACCAGCTCGGGGCGGACCAACCTGGACAAGGCGCTGCTCTACCTCGCGCTGCGCGACGAGGGCTGCGAGCAGGAGGCGGACGAGCTGCTGCGGCGCACCCTGGACGCGATCGGCCGGGCCGGCGGCACCGAGCGGGACCCCGACACCAGCCCGGTGGAACTGCACGACCTGGTCGGCGCCCTGCACCACCTGAGCCCCTCCGAGCGGATCCTGGAGAAGTGGATCGACGCGGAGCTCAAGCTGCCGACCACCCGCAAGGCGGCGATCCAGCTGGCCGCCGTGCTGCTGGCCGACCGCCCGGGCGGCCCGGACACCCTGGTCGAGCACGTCGGCCGGCACTGGTCGCGCGACAACCTGATCAGGCTGTGCGAACAGCTGGCCCGGCAGTCCTGCGGCCGGTACGAGGACGTCGGCCGGCACGTCGCCGCCCGCACCGACCTGCAGGACTTGGCCGACCTCGTCCGGGCGTGGGACGGCTCCAAGGTGCTCGGCAGGTCGACCGAGACCCTGCTCGCCCAGATCGTGGCCCGGGGCGCCGAGAGTGCCCAGGGGCCGCGCTCGCTCGCCGAACTGGACGACCTGGCGGCCTGGTTGGACGACTCCGAGGCCAGCGCCAGGTGCGGTCGGCTGCTCCGGCGGGCCGCCGCCGAGCACGTCGACGGCCGGTCGGGCCAGGAGCTGGCCGTGCTGCTCGGCCGGGTCGACCGGCGGCCGGACCACGAGCGGGCCGCCCAGCGGATCGCGCAGCGGCTCGCCGCCCGGGTGATCGCCACCGGCACCGGCAACGAGGTGTTCGTCGACTACCTCAAGGCGCTGCGGGCCGCGCGGGACACCGAGGCGGTGTACGCGGCCCGGCGCGAGCTGGCCGACCCGTCCGGCTCGGCCGAGCAGCTCAGGCACTGGCGCGCGGTGGTCGCGGACATCGCCGACCGGCTGTACTCGCAGGGCCTCCAGGACGACGGCTGGGACCTGCTGGAGCGCTACCTGGAGAACGAGCAGCGGATCACCACGCAGGACGTGGTGGAGGTGGTCGCCGGGCTGCAGGGCAGCGCGATGCCGGAGGAGCGCCGCTACCTGCTGCTGCGGGCCACGGTGGGCCGCTGGTCGGACGGGCCGCGCCGGGAGGAGGTGGTCACCGTGCTGCGCCGGCGCGGGTTCGAGGCGGCCGCCAGCGCCGTCATCCGCTCGCTGCGCTGATCCGGTCGGGGTCCTCGCCCGCCGCGCGGGGCCGGGGCAGGGCCGGGGTCGGGGTCGGCAGCGAGGGCCGCACCCGGTCGGCGTAGTCCTCGGAGAGCACCACCAGCCGGTGGAAGGCCAGCCCCGAGGCGGCCACCCCCAGCACGCTGCCGACCCAGTGCTCCCGGAAGCCGATCCGGGAGTTCGCCGCGAGGGTCAGCAGGCTGAGCACGGCCAGGTAGCCGAGCAGCCAGATCGCGGGCGCGGCCCCGGAGCTCGGCGTGCGCCAGTCGCGGAACCTGGTGACGTGCTCCTTGGCGTCGTAGCGCCGGAACCACCCGCCGACCAGCGGCAGGTGCCGGCGGGCCAGCATCGGCAGCCCGAGCAGCAGCAGGCACCCGGCGGCGAGCGCGGCCAGTCCCGGCCACAGCGCGGACCAGCCGGCCCAGTACAGCACCTGACCGGTCAGCAGGAAGCTGAGCAGCGCGAGCACCCGGCGCACCGTCGTGCGCCTACCGGAGACCCGCGGCAGGTGTCGGCGCAGCGCCACCAGGGTCACGCCCGGCACGGCGTAGACGATCAGGGTGAGCACGCTGCTGGCCGTGATCAGGGTGCCCCAGCTGCCGCCGACGAGCAGCAGCGCGACCCAGCCGATCGCGAAGTCGACCAGCAGCACCATCCAGTACACGTCCACCAGCCGCCCGCCCAGGCGCAGCGAGGCGTTCCGGGCGACCTGGAGCCCGCGGTGGGTCAGGTGGGCCCGGCTGAGCGCGGCGACCTCGCCGGTGAGCACGTGGGTGTAGACCAGGCCGGCGCCGAGCGGGGAGAGCAGCGTGTCCAGCCGGATGAAGGGGGTGACCCAGAGGAGCGAGGCGGCGACGGCGAACTGGGTGTACGGCGAGGTCTGCGGGGCTTTCTGAGCGGGGTTCAGGTGGCCGAGGAAGACCACCTGGAGCGAGAGGTAGAGCACGATGGAGCCGAGGATGGTGCCGTACACCGACCAGCGCAGCCGGGCCCCCTCGCCGACGCCGCGCCGCCGGATGTTCCCGGCGAAGTCCAGCGGGCCCTGGAAGCCGAGGTAGGCGTAGATGACCCCGCTGCCGACCACGGCGGCCAGCGCCGCCTCCAGCCCGTGGCCGACGCCCGGGCGCTGCGCCGTCACCCAGCGGGTGTCGAACCCCGCGGCGAGCAGCAGCACCACGATCAGCACCGGGACGAGCACCTTCCACACCGTCAGCAGGAAGTTGACCTTCGCGAACAGCCGGGGCGCGAGCAGGTTCACCGCGACCATCACGGCCATGAAGAGCGTGGACCAGAGGAAGCCCTCGACGGTCAGGGCGTTGCCGGACGGGTCGAAGAGCCCGGGGACCCAGGCGGACAGGCCGTCGGTCATGGCGGCGGCCTCGCTGGCCGGGTTGATCGCGTAGAGGGTCCACAGGCCGGCCGCGACCACCGTCGCCACCAGGGCGCCGCTGCTCTGCAGCGGGAGGAAGACCAGGCCGCCGGTCTTCGGGGCGGCGGTGCCGAGCTCGACCATGACGATCGCGATCACCAGCATCAGCGCGCCGCCGATGGCCCAGGCCCAGACGGCGTCGAACCCCGCGATCCCGGCGGCCCGGCTGGCGCTGAGCAGCCAGCCGGAGCCGACCACCCCGCCGGCGGCCAGGCCCAGCAGGTCGAAGACCGACAGCCGTCGCCGCTCGTCCTCGTCGGCGTCCCCGGGATGCTCCGCCGGGATCCCCCCGGAGCGCGGTTCCCGGACGCTCATTCGCACACCCCCCGTGGCACATCGAGTCCCCCGTAGCGCGGGAGGGCTCAGGCTACTGGGATTTCCGGGGGCGCGGAACGGCTTCGCCGCACTCCGTGTCGAACACCTGACTGATGGTCAGCTGCCCTGGGCCGGCTGGCCGGTGCGGCGTTCCAGCCAGCCCGCCAGGCCCGACAGCGCGGTGTTGATCAGCACGAAGCAGGCCGCCGCCACCAGGTAGGTGGGCAGCACGCTGTGGTAGTACTCGCCCAGCACCTGGGCCTTGTGCAGCAGTTCGAGGTAGCTGACCACGTAGCCGAGGGTGGAGTCCTTCAGCAGCCGGACCAACTGGCTGACCAGGGTGGGGACCAGCCGGCGGACGGCCTGCGGGACCACCACCCAGGTCATCGCCTGCCAGTAGGTCATGCCCAGGCTGTACGCGGCCTCGGACTGGCCGCGGTCCAGGGCCAGCACACCGGCCCGGAAGATCTCGGACAGCACCGCGGCGTTGCCCAGCACGATCGGGATGACCAGCTGCCAGAACACCGGGAAGGTCAGCCCGGCCCGGGGCAGGCCGAACAGGAAGACGTACAGCAGCAGGAGCAGCGGGACGGACCGGAACAGCTCCACGTAGGCCCGGGCCAGCGCCCGGGCCGGCCGGTTGCGGCTGAGCCGCACCAGCGCGATCAGCGCGCCCAGCGGCAGCGCCAGGCCGGCCGCGACCCCGGTGACCAGCAGGGTCTGCTCGACGCCGTCGAGCAGGAACCGGATGATCGGCCACTGGGTGAACATCTGCCACTGGGCGGGGGCGAGTTGGCCGTGCGCGGCGAACTGGCGCAGGGCCAGCGCCAGCAGCGCGGCCAGCACCAGGACCGAGACGGCGGTGGCGTTGCGGATCCGGCGCCGGCCGCGCGGGCCCGGCGGATCGAAGAGCTGGCTGTCGTCGTTCACCGCGTGCCCCTCACCGTTTGATGGCCACCTTGCGTTCGATCCGGCCGGTGATCAGCCCGGAGGTCAGGGTGATCGCCACGTAGACCGCCGTGGTCAGCGCGAAACTGGTCAACGGGTTGTCGTACTTGAGCGTCACCAGCTGCGCCTGGCCGGTCAGTTCGGGCACGCCGACGGCCGCCGCCAGCGAGGTGCCGAGCGCCAGGCCGATGAAGACGTTGCCCAGCGGCTGCACCATCGAGCGCAGCGCCTGCGGGACCACCACGTGGCGCAGGCACTGGGTGAAGGTCAGGCCGAGCGCCCGGGCCGCCTCGATCTGCCCGCGCGGCACGGTCCGCACGCCCGAGCGCACCACCTCGCAGACGAAGGCGGCCCAGTACAGCGCCATGGTCAGCGTCACCGTCGCGAACAGCGAGTAGAGCAGCCCGATCTCGGGCAGCCCGAAGACGAACAGCACCAGCAGCACCAGCAGCGGGATGTTGCGGAACGCCGTGACGTAGGCCGCGCCGGCCAGCCGCAGCGGGGGCACCGGGCTGATCCGGCAGACCGCCAGCAGCACGCCCAGCAGCAGCGCGCCCGCGAAGGCCAGCGCGGTCATCAGCACGGTGGTCAGCAGCCCGTGGCCGAGCGGGCCGAGCACCTGCGTCGGCACCGGGCTCAGCTCCCGGCGGCCGAGCCGATGGCGGGCGGCGTCGGGGCGTCACCGGACAGGGCGGTGCCGATCGTCGCCTTCCAGAGCTTGGCCCACTCGCCGTCCGACTCGATCAGCTTCAGCCAGTTGTTCACGAAGGCCTTCATGTCGGGCGAGCTCAGCGGCACGCCGATGCCGTACGGCTCGTCGGTGAACGGCTGGCCGACCACCTTGACGTTCTTGTCCCGGGCCGCGTCGCCGAGCAGCAGTGCCTGGTCCAGCACGTAGGCGTCGGTGCGGCCCTGCTCGACGGCCTGCTGGCACTCGGCGTTGGTCTGGAAGAGCACCACCGTGGCCTTCGGCGCGAACTGCTTGATGTCGTTGGCGGCGGTCGAACTCGTCTCGGTGCAGACCGACTTGCCGTTCAGGTCGGCGGCCGTGGTGATGCTGTGGTCGGTGGACTTGACCAGGATCGCGTCGCCGGAGGAGTAGTACGGGCCGGCGAAGCCGACCTTCTGGGCGCGGGCCTGGGTGATGGTGTAGGTGGCGATCACCGAGTCCACCGTGCCGTTCTGCAGCAGCACTTCACGGGTCGTCACGTCCACCTGCACCCGGTTGGTGCTCGGGCGGCCGATGATGTACTTGGCGAGCATGTCGGCCAGGCCCGCGTCGAAGCCGGTCACCTTGCCGCTCACCGGGTCCTTGAGCGCGAACAGCGCGGCCGCGTCGGTGCCGCCGACGTTCAGGGTGCCGCGGGCCCGGATCTTCGCCATCAGGCTGCCGGCCGGGATGTCCGCGGCGGCGGCCACCGGCGCGGCGTCGATCACCTGCTGGTAACTGTCCCCGGAGGCACCGGGTTTGGGTGGCAGCTGCTCGGAGTTGGAGCTGCTGCACGCGGTCAGGCCGGCCGCGACCGTCATGGTCAGCAGCAGCGCCGGAACGGCCAGGGCGGAGCGTGTGGTCATGCGCGGGTCTCCTTGCAGACGGGGCGGACGGGCGGACGAGGCGGACGGGACAGACGGGCCGGACGGGCCGGCCGTCAGTGCCGCAGGATCCTGGCCAGGAAGTCGCGGGCGCGGTCGGACTCCGGTCGGTCGAAGAAGGCCTCGGGCGGCGCGGTCTCCAGGATCCGGCCCTGGTCCATGAACGCCACCCGGTCGGCGGCGCGGCGGGCGAACCCCATCTCGTGCGTCACCACGAGCATGGTCATGCCCTCGGCCGCGAGTTCGGTCATCACCTCCAGCACCTCGCCGATCATCTCGGGGTCCAGCGCGGAGGTCGGCTCGTCGAACAGGATCAGCCGGGGGTCCATCGCCAGCGCCCGGGCGATCGCGACGCGCTGCTGCTGCCCGCCGGAGAGCTGGGCCGGGTGGGCGTCGGCCTTGTCGGCCAGCCCGACCCGGTCGAGCAGCTCCAACGCGCGGGCCCGGGCCCGGTCGGGCGCCAGCCGGCGCACCCGGACCGGCGCGAGGGTGATGTTGTCCAGCACGGTCCGGTGCCCGAACAGGTTGAACGACTGGAACACCATGCCGACCTGGGCGCGCAGCCGGGCCAGCTCGCGGCCCTCGGCGGGCAGCGGGGTGCCGTCCAGCACGATCTCGCCGGAGTCGACGGTCTCCAGCCGGTTCACGCACCGGCAGAGCGTCGACTTGCCCGACCCGGAGGGGCCGAGCAGCACCACCACCTCGCCCGCGGCCACGTCGAGGTCGACGTCGCGCAGCACGTGCGCCTGCCCGTAGCGCTTGTTGACCCCCCTGAGCTGCAGCAGCGCGTCCGCGCGGGCCGCGCTGCCTGGACCACTCGCCACCGACACCTCGCACGCCGTCTCGATCCCGACGGCCCGCGATCCGCGGGCCGGACCGGGTACCTACCCACAACAGGCATGTGCCAAGGCGAAGATGACAGACCGTTATGTTCTGGAAGTCGCGGGTCGGTCAGGTCAGCAGCTCGACGTAGCCGTCGCTCCCGTGCACCCGGATCCGCTGCCCGTCCCGGATCAGCCGGGTGGCCCCCGCCACGCCCACCACCGCGGGCAGGCCGTACTCCCGGGCGATCACCGCGCCGTGGGTCATCGGCCCGCCCACCTCCGTCACCAGGCCGGCGACCGCGACGAACAGCGGCGACCAGCTGGGGTCGGTGAACGGCGTGACCAGGATGTCGCCCGCCGCCAGATCGGCCTGCGCCAGGTCGAGGACGACCCGGGCCCGTCCCTCCACCGTCCCGGCGGAGACCGGGACGCCGACCAGGGCGCCGGCCGGCGCGTCCGCCCGCCGGTAGGCGCCGGACAGCGCCAGGCCGTCCGAGGTGAGCACCCGGGGCGGGGTGAGCGCGTGGTACGAGCGGAACGCCTCCTTGCGCCGCGCGACCAGCCCGGCGTCCACCCGCCGGGTGCGCGCGGCCTCGTGGAACTCCTGGAAGGTGAGGTGGAAGACGTCCTCCCGGTCGGCGAGCACCCCGGCCGCCACCAGGCGGTCGGCCTCCGCCAGCAGCGCCCGCTTGTACACCTGGTAGCGGCTGATGATGCCGTACTTCGGGTACTCCCGGTACCCGATGAAGGTGCGGACCCGGTCGATCACCCGCTTGGTCTCGGCCGCCTTGGCCTCCCCGTCCGGCAGGGCCCGCAGGCGGGAGAGCACCTCCTGCTCCTTCGCCAGCGCCTTGCGCCGCCCCTGCTCGAAGCGTTGCGCGGCGGCGCCCGGCTCGAAGTTGCGGACGTTGTCGAGGATCACCGGTACCAGGGTGGCGGGGCGCTCGCGCCAGCGCGGCCTGGTGATGTCGATCTCGCCGACGCAGCGCATGCCGTAGCGCTCCAGGTAGGACTCGACGGCCGCGCGCGCCGCGGGCCCGCCCGGGAGGCCGGCCAGCTCGTCCAGGAAGTCTCCGGTCGGGGAGCCTGCTTCTGCGAGCTCCCCGTCCGCGACGTTGCGCAGGAACGCCACCACCTCGGGCAGCGGCCGGATCACGTCGGCGACGTCGAGCAGCGCCAGCCCCATCTCGGAGGTGACGTTGCCGGGGGCGGAGAGCGTGAGGGTGTCGGCCGCGTTCTTCTCGCCGAGCCACTCCCGCAGCTGGTCGTTGAGCCACCAGGTGCTCTCCATGCCCGCCATGATCGCCTGGATGCTCACCGGGTCGCCGAGCACCCGCCGGTGCTCCTCGAAGGCCTCCAGCAGGAAGTCGAACAGGGCCGGCCCGCTCTTGGCCTGGATGTCGCGCTCCAGGGCGGCGATGGACGCCCGGCTGCGCTCGACCAGGGCGGTGACGACGGCCGGATCGGTCTCCAGCGGTGCGCGCGCACCGCCCGGCGGCGGTCCGGCGGGCGCCGACTGCGGGATCTGTGGGAGGAGCGGGACGAAGTCCTCGCGTTCGAGGATGGTCTCCAGGGCGTCCCGCACCAGCGGGTCGCCCCGGCCCTGGATCTCCAGCAGGGCGGCCCGGCTCGCGGGCGCGGCCAGCCGCGCGGTGACGTCGACGAACAGCCGCCCGCCCGCCTCGTGCATCGCCACCATGGCGGTCAGCTGCCACATCGACAGCCCCAGCGCCCGCATCGGATCGGTCATCATCTGCCCGTGGCCGACCGAGACGTAGACGCGGTTCTCCCGGTCGGCGCGCTCGGGCACGGGGAACAGCGTGGTGATCGGCCGGCTCTGGACGATCCGGAAGCCGTCCTCGGCCAGGCACCACTCGATGTCCTGCGGCCGGCCGAAGTGCGCCTCGATCCGCCGCCCGAGCTCCACCAGCCGCACCGCCTCCCGGTCCGTCAGCGCCGGCTGCTCCCGCAGCCACTGATCGACCGTCACCTCCCCGGTGCCACCGGTGGGCAGGGCCCGCACGGCGCGCTCCTTGGCGGCGACCGTCCGGCTGACCACCTCGCCGTCCCGCACCGCGAACCGGTCCGGGTCCAGCAGCCCGGAGACCAGCGCCTCGGCGAGGCCGAGCCCGGCGTCCACGGTGGCGAGCATCCGGTCGCCGGTGACCGGGTCGGCCGTGAACAGCACGCCGGACGCGCGGGGGAGCACCAGCCGCTGCACCACCACGGCCATCCGCACCGCGCGGTCGTCGAGGCCGGCCCGGCGGCGGTAGCCCACCGCCCGCTCGGTGAACAGCGAGGCCCAGCACCGGCTGACGTGCCGCAGCACCGCCGCCGGCCCCGTGACGTTCAGGTAGCTGTCCTGCTGGCCGGCGAAGGAGGCCGTCGGCAGGTCCTCGGCGGTCGCGCTGGACCGCACGGCGCACGGGGTGCCGTCGCCGAGCCGGGCGAGCGCGCCGGTGACCTGTGCCGCGAGCTCGGCCGGGACGGGGAGCTCCTCGACGGTGCGGCGGACCCGTGCGCTGAGCGTGCGGATCGCCTCCCGGTCCTGCGGGTCGGTGCGGGACAGCCGGTCGAGCTGCTCGTCGAGCGCGGGCGCCTGCGCCACGACCAGCCGGAAGGCGTCGGTGGTCACGCAGAAGCCGTCCGGCACCCGGACGCCCTCGATCCGCGTCAGCTCGCCCAACTGCGCGCCCTTGCCGCCGACGAGGGCGACCTGCGTCCCGTCGACCTCCTGGAGGTCCACCACGTACTGCTCGACCATCGCGACTTCTTCCGCTCTTTCCGCTGTCACCGCAGGCTGGAGGGCCTAGGCCGACGATAATGCGACGTGACGGGGGTCTTGTGGCAAGCCCCCCGGTGCGCTATAGGTTGAGAGTGGCAGGGAGCCGGTTCTCCTTGCCTTGTTTTTTGCGCCGAACCGAGCGACTGATAAGCGCAGGTGTTCGGTTCCGATCGCAAGTCGGGTGTGGACGCGGGCCCGCCGAACCGTGCATGCTCGACTACATGTTCGGGAACGCGAGTGCGAAGAGTGGGGGCCGGCAGCCGGCCCGGTTGCTCGCCTGCCCGCGGTTGTCCCCCGCGCCGATGCCGCTGCTGACCTGTCGTCGCATCGTCGACTTCGGTCTGATCGTCTCGGCCAGCTGTCGCTGAGCCGACGCCCGCGCCGCCCGTCGGCCGGTCCGTAGGACCGGCCCGGGGTCCGTTCCCCGGCCCACCGGTCCGCCGGCGCCACCCGGCCGCGAACCGGGCCGGTGCCGTGCCGCCCGGTCCGAACCGGCCGGGGCCACCCGCCGACCGGCCGTCCACCCTGCGCTGACGCCCCACCAGGCCGACTCGCGCCCGAGCCGAAGTACCGCCGAGCCGATCCCCACCGGGCTCGCACCGGGCCGCCCCGCGGCCCGACCCACGTGCCACGGAGCCGACGAGTTGACCAACCACGACCTCAAGGAACCGCCATGACCAGCCCACCCAGCACCGTCGCCGCGCCCGCCGAGGGCGGGCTCCAGCTGCCGAAGCCCCAGCTCGACCGCCTGGACGAGATCACCGAGGCGCTGGCGAAGACTGCCGCGCACTACGACCGGACCGGTGAGTTCCCCCACGCGGCGATCCAACTCCTGCACGACGCCGGTCTGTTGACCGCGACGGTGGGCGCGGAGTGGGGCGGGCCCGGGGTCGGCTTCACCGACCTGGCCCGGATCCTGCTGGCGCTGGGCCGGGGCGACACCTCGGTGGCCCTGATCGCCTGCATGACGCTGGTGCCGCACGCGCTGCAGGGCGGCCGGCCCTGGCCCGAGGCGCTCTACCGCCGGATCCTGGCCGAGTCGACCCAGGGCCCGACGCTGCTGAACCACGCCCGGGCCGAGCCCGACACCGGCCGGGGCGGCGGCACGGTGGCCCGGCGCACCGCCAACGGGTGGGCGATCACCGGCCGCAAGCGCTTCGTGACCGGCGCCGAGGGGCTGAGCTACTTCCTGCTCTGGGCCACCACCGACGAGGCGGTGCCGCAGACGGCCATCTTCGTCGTGCCCGGCGGCTCGCCCGGGATCGAGATCCTGCCGACCTGGCGCCAGTTGGGCATGCGGTCCACGGTCAGCCACGAGGTGGTGTTCACCGACGTCGAGGTCGGGCCCGAGGAGCTGATCCGGTTCGACGGACCGCTCCAGTCCACCGGACGGCCCTCCGGCCCGGAGGCGGACCCGGACCACGCCAACTCGGTGCTGCTGATCTCGGCCGGCCTCTACCTGGGCGCGGCGCGGGCGGCCCAGGACTTCGTGCTGCACACCGGCGTCACCAAGGTGCCCACCCACCTCGGCCGGCCGATCGCCACCGGCGAGCGGTTCCGCCACGTGCTCGGCGAGATCGAGGTGCTGCTGTCCACCGCCGAGCAGCTCGTGCTCGGGATCGCGGGCCGGCTGGACCGGGGCGAACTGGTCACGGCCAACGAGGCGTTGTCCGCGAAGGTGGCGGTGATCCGCGACCTGACCCGGGCGGTCGAGCTGGCCGTGCGGTTGCTGGGCAGCGGGGCGCTCTCCCAGGACAACCCGCTGGAGCGGATCTTCCGGGACGTGCAGGCGGCCGGGGTGCACGCCCCGCAGGAGGACTCGGCGCTGCTCGGCATCGGCACGGCCAGGCTGAACGACTACCTGCGCCAGTTCGAGTGACGGTCGATCACCTGATGTGACGTCAGGCCGCCCGGTCTGCCCGATCGGGCAGACCCAGCGAGTCCAGCGCGGTGCGCAGTGCCCGGGTCAACGGCCAGGGCGCTCCCGGCCGGTGGCGCAGGTAGAGGCGCTCCGGTGGCACCTCGGGCAGCTCGCCGATCCGGACCAGTCCGGCCGGCAGCGGCCCGTGGTCGGCGAGCAGGGAGATCCCCAGCCCCGCGCGCACCGCGCTGACCACGCCGGTGAACTGGGCGGCCTCGGCGATCACGGTGACGGTGCGTCCGGCGCCCTCCAGGGCGGCGGTCGCGCGGTCGCGCAGCACGCAGGGCCCGTCGATGGCGACCAGCGGGATCGGCGCCGTCCGGTCGGGCACCCGCCACTCGGGAGCCGCGAACCAGGACAGCCGCACCTCGCCGGCCTGGACGCTCTGCCGGTGGCCGGGGTTGCCGATGAACACGGCGGCGTCCACCGTGCCGCGGTCGATCGCCTCGTGCAGTGCGGTGCTGCGGTCGAGTCGGAAGCGGACGGCCTGGCCGGGGCACTCGGTGCCGAGCGTGCGGCTGATCACCGGCAGCAGGCCCTCGGCGGCGTGCTCGGTGGTGCCGATCAGGTAGCCGGGGTGGTCGGTCTCGGCGAGGCCGAGCCGCACCAGCGCCTCGTCGTGCGCGGCGAGCACCCGGCGGGCCTCGGTGACGGCGACCTCGCCGTCGCTGGTGAACCGGATGCCGCGGCCGTGGCGCTCCACCAGCGGCCGCCCGATGATCCGCTCCAGCCGCCGGACGTGCTGGCTGACGGCGGATTGGGAGATGTCCAACGCGCCCGCGGCGCGGTGGAATCCGCCGTTCTCGGCTATCGCGACCATGCTGCGCAGTACGGCGATGTCCAGGGTTCTCGTCACCTTCCGAGCCTAACAGCGTTCCAGCTCAGCGGGGTTGGCCCGGCACGGCCGCTCGTCGGCGGCGACACGAAGACGCAATGCGCGGAAACAGAAGCACGTGGAAAACAGAAACACCAGTCGGATAGGAACAGTACTCATGCGCGTATTCAGACCCGGCCTCGCCCGGGTCCTCGCCTCCGCCGTCGCCGGCCCCCTGCTGCTCGCCGGTTGCGGCGGCCAGGGCGGCGCCACCGCGGTCGCGGGCAAACCGGTCGCGGGCGGCACCCTGACGTATGCGGTGGACACCGAGCCGGTCTCCTGGGACCCGCACGTCTCCACCCAGGACCTGACCGCCGAGTTGCAGCGGCAGGTGCTGGACTCGCTGGTCTCCGAGGACGCCGAGGGGAAGTTCCACCCCTGGCTGGCGACCTCCTGGGAGGCGGCGCCGGACCTGAAGAGCTTCACCTTCCACCTGCGCAAGGACGTCAAGTTCCAGGACGGCACGCCGTTCGACGGGACGGCGGTGAAGGCGAACTTCGACAGCATCGTGGCCAAGCAGACCAAGTCGCAGTACGCGGCGAGCCTGTTGGGCTCGTACACCGGGACGGAGGTGCTGGACCCGTACACGGTGCGGGTGGACTTCGGCACCCCGTCGGCGCCGTTCCTCCAGGCGGCCAGCACCACCTACCTGGGCTTCTACTCGCCCAAGGCGCTGGCCGGCGACACCTCGAAGCTGGGGCAGGGCGGGCCGGCGGACGTCGGCACCGGCCCGTTCAAGTTCGTCAGCTACAGCAAGGGTCAGGAGGCGGTGTTCGAGAAGAACCCCGACTACGACTGGGCGCCCGCCACGGCGGCGCACACCGGCCCCGCGCACCTGGACAAGATCGTGGTGCGGTTCCTGCCCGACGCCTCGGTGCGGGTGGGCGCGCTGAACAGCGGTCAGGTGCAGGTGGCCAAGGCGGTGCCGCCGCAGAACGTGGCGGCGGTGAAGGCGAACCCGGCGGTGAAACTGCTCGGCCAGTCCGAGCCGGGCGGCAACTACAACCTGTGGCTGAACGGTTCGCTGGCGCCGCTGGACGACCAGCGGGTGCGGCAGGCCGTCCAGCGCGGCATCGACCTCGACCTGGACGTCAAGACCGTCGAGTTCGGCCAGTTCCCGCGCGCCTGGAGCCCGATCTCGGCGACCACCCCCGGCTACGACAAGGCGCTGGAGAACTCCTGGCCCTACGACCAGAACCTGTCCAACCAGCTGCTGGACCAGGCCGGTTGGACCGCCCGTGACGCCGAGGGCTACCGCACCAAGGACGGGCACCGGCTGAGCCTGCAGTGGCCGCAGCTGTCGGCGAACGCCACCCAGCAGAACCGCGACATCCTCGGCCAGGCGATCCAGGCCGACCTGAAGAAGATCGGCGTGGAGGTGGTCCGCCCCTCGCTGGACGTCGGCGCCTACTCGACCCTGGTGTACGGCGGCAAGGCGAACATCGTCGACCTGTCCTGGACCCGGTTCGAGCCGGACGTGCTCTGGCAGTTCCTCAACTCGGCCGACGCGCCGGCCAAGGGCGGCATCAACGCGACCTTCCTGCCCGACCAGCAGCTCGACGACCTCACCAACCAGGGCCGGGCCACGCTGGACCCGACGGTGCGTCAGCAGGTCTACCAGAAGGCCCAGGCGCGGGCCATCGACCTGGCCGTGGTGGTGCCGGTGTACACCCCGGTCGCCCTGACCGGCGTCTCGACGAAGGTCGGCGGACTCGGCTACGACTCCGACACCTGGCTGGACTTCTACGACGCCTGGCGGACGCCGTGACGCCGCGTCAAGCAACGAGCGGGACCGACTCGACCGACTCGACCGGCGGGGCCGGCAGGGTCGCTGGGGTCGACGCGCCCGGCGGGGCCGAGCCGGCGGCGGCCGGCCCGGCCCGGCCGGGCCGCCCGGCCCGCCTGCCGGGGCTGCTGCGGGCGGTGCTGCGGCGCCTGGTCGGCGCGGTCGCGGTGATGTTCGGCGCCGCCACCCTGGCCTTCGCCGCGCTGCAGCTGATCCCGGGCGACCCGGTCGCCACCCTGCTCGGCCCCGCCACCACCACCTCGCCCGAGGTGCGCCAGATGATCCGCCACCAGCTCGGCTACGACCAGCCGGTGGCGGTGCAGTACCTGCACTACCTGGGCGGCCTGCTCCGCGGCGACCTCGGCCAGTCCTACCAACTGCAGCGCCCGGTCACCGACCTGATCGCCGAACAGCTCGGCCCGACCGTCCAACTGGCGCTCTCCGCCGTGCTGCTGGCCCTGCTGCTGGCCGTGCTCTCGGCGGTGGCCACGGCCGGGCGCCCGCCCGCGCTGCGGGCGCTGACCAGCGTCTGGGAGCTGATCGCCGTCTCCACCCCCTCCTACTGGCTGGGCCTGGTGCTGCTGACCGCCTTCTCCTTCCAGCTGCACCTGTTCCCGGTGGCCGGCGCGGACGGCGTGGCGGCGCTGGTGCTGCCCGCCGTCACCCTGGCGCTGCCGCTCGCCGGCACCCTCGCCCAGGTGCTGCGGGAGGGCCTGGAGGCGGCGCTCGGCCAGCCGTTCGCGGTGACCGTGCGGGCCCGCGGTGTGGGCCGCGCCACCCTGGTGGCGCGGCACGCGCTGCGCCATGCCGCGGTGCCGCTGGTGACCCTGACCGGCTGGCTGACCGGCTCGCTGCTCGGCGGCACGGTGCTGGTGGAGTCGGTGTTCGGCCGGCCCGGCGTCGGCTCGCTGGTGCTCTCGGCGGTCAACAGCCGCGACGTGCCGGTGGTGATCGGGGTGGTGCTGCTGTCCGCGCTGCTGTTCGTGGTGATCTCGGCGGTCGTCGACCTGCTCTACACCGTGCTCGACCCCCGACTCGATCCCCGACTCGGGAGCAGGTGATCCGGTGACCACGACATCCGTGCCGCAGGCCCGCCGCCGCGTCCAACTGCCGCCCCCGGGCGTGCTGGTGGCCGGCGCGGTGCTGCTGCTGATCCTGCTGGCCGGCCTCTTCCCCGACCTGCTGACCGGCCTGTCGCCGACCGCCACCGACCCCGTCAACGCCTTGCAGGGGCCGGGCTCGGCCCACCTGCTGGGCACCGACCAGCTCGGCCGGGACGTGTTCTCCCGGCTGGTGCACGGCGCCGGCCCCGCGCTGGCGCTCGGCTTCGGCTCCACCGTGATCGCGGTGGTCGGCGGCGCCGTGGTGGGCCTGGCCGCCGCGCTCGGCGGCCGGTTCGCCGACCAGCTGCTGATGCGCGCCGCCGACGTGCTGCTGGCCCTGCCCGCCACCCTGCTGGCGCTGCTGGTGATCGCCGTGCTGGGCACCGGCACCGGCAACCTGGTGCTCGCCATCGGGCTGGCCCTGGTGCCCGGCTACGGGCGGATGGTGCGCTCCGAGGCCCTGCTGGTGCGCCGCTCCGGGTACGTGGAGGCGGCGGTCGTGCTGGGCGTGCCGCGCTGGCGGCTGATCCTGCGCCACGTGCTGCCCAACTCGCTCGCGCCGCTGCTCACCCTGGCCACCGTCGGCTTCGGCACCGCGCTGATCGCGGCCTCCGGGCTGAGCTTCCTCGGCCTGGGCCCGCGCCCGCCGTCCCCCGAGTGGGGCGCGATGCTCTCCGAGGGCCGCAGCTTCCTGGAGACCGCCTGGTGGCTCGGGGTGTTCCCGGGCGCGGCCGTCACCGTCACCGTGGCGGCCGTCACCGTGGTCGGCCGCCACCTCCAGCAGCGATTCACCCGGAGGGCCCTGTGACCGGCAACCCGCCCGCCCCGCTCCTCGCCGTCGAAGGCCTCCGGGTCGCGTTCGGCCCGGGCCCGGGCGTCGTGCGCGACGTCTCGCTCGCGCTGCGGCGCGGCGAGTGCCTGGCCCTGGTCGGCGAGTCCGGCTCCGGCAAGAGCGTCACCGCCCGGACCCTGGTTGGCATGACCGGACGCCACTCCCGGGTCCGGGCCGACCGGCTGGAGTTCGACGGCCTCGACCTCGCCGCGCTCACCGAGCGCCAGTGGCAGCGGGTGCGCGGGCGCCGGATCGGCCTGGTGCTCCAGGACGCGCTGGTCTCGCTCGACCCGCTGCGCACCGTCGGCGCCGAGATCGGCGAGGCGCTGCGCACCCACCTGCCGGTCACCCGTGCCCAGGCCCGCGAGCGGGTGCTGGAGCTGCTGGCGGACGTCGGCGTGCCGGAGCCCGAGCGCCGGGCCGCGCAGTACCCGCACCAGCTCTCCGGCGGGCTGCGCCAGCGCGCGCTGATCGCCTCCGCGCTGGCGGCCGGCCCCGAGCTGCTGCTCGCCGACGAGCCCACCACCGCACTGGACGCCACCGTGCAGGCGCAGGTGCTGGACCTGCTGGGCGAGCTGGTCGAGCAGGGCACCGCACTGCTGCTGATCAGTCACGACCTCTCGGTGGTCGGCCGGTTGGCGGACCGGGTGGCGGTGATGTACGCGGGCGTGGTGGTCGAGCAGGGCCCGGCCGAGCAGGTGCTCGGCGAGCCCCGGCACCCGTACACCAAGGCGCTGCTGGCGGCGGTGCCCGGCCGGGCCCGCAAGGGCCTGCCGCTGGCGGTGCCGCAGCCGCCGCGCCCGGCGGCCGGGCCGGACGGCTGCCCGTACGCGGCCCGCTGCGCGCTGGCCGACGACCGCTGCCGCGCGGAGCTGCCGGCCGTCGAACCGGCGGCCGGCGACCTCGCGGCCGGGCACGGCGCCCGCTGCTGGTACCCGGACCGGGCGCTGCCGCTCGCCGTCGCCACTACGGCCACCAGCGTCGCCGAGCCCGCGTCGGGTGACCCGCAGCGGCCGGTGCTGCTGGAGGTGGCCGGCGTCTCCAAGACCTACCGCGCCCCCGACGGCACCGCGCACGACGTGGTGCGCGACGTGTCGTTCGCTGTCGCGGCGGGCGAGACGCTCGGCCTGGTCGGCGAGTCCGGCTCCGGCAAGACCACGGTCGCGCGGATCGCGCTCGGCCTGCTCGAACCGGACGCCGGCGCGGTGGCCTTCGCCGGGGAGCCCTGGAGCGGCCTGACGGAGCGTCAGCGCCGCCCACGCCGGGGGCTGCTGCAACTGGTGCAGCAGGACCCGCTGAGCTCCTTCGACCCGCGCCACGACGTGCGCCGGATCCTCGGCGAGGCGCTGGCCGCCGCCGGCCTGCCACGCGGCACGGCCCGGGACGCGCGGATCGCGGAACTGCTGGACCAGGTCGGCCTGCCGGCCGCGGTGCGGCAGAGCCGCCCGGCGCAGCTGTCCGGCGGGCAGCGCCAGCGGGTGGCGATCGCCCGGGCGCTGGCCACCGAGCCCCGGCTGCTGGTCTGCGACGAGCCGGTGTCGGCGCTCGACGTGTCGATCCAGGCCCAAGTGCTGGACCTGCTGGTCTCGTTGCAGCGGGAGCTGGGCCTGGCGCTGCTGTTCATCTCGCACGACCTGGGAGTGGTGCACCACATGAGCGATCGGCTGATCGTGCTGAAGGACGGGGAGCTGGTGGAGTCCGGCGACGTGCACGAGGTCTTCGACCACCCCGAACACCCTTACACCAGGAGCCTGTTGAGCTCCATGGCGGACGGGAGCCGGGTCGGATGAGCGAGGAGCTGTGGCTGCACCGCTACCACCCCGCCCCGGCCGCGACGGCCCGGCTGGTGTGCTTCCCGCACGCCGGCGGCTCGGCGAACTTCTGGTTCCCGCTCTCCGCCGCGCTCGGCCCCGACGTCGAGGTCTCGGCCGTGCAGTACCCGGGCCGGCAGGACCGCCGGGGCGAGCCGGCGATCACCGACGTCGGACAACTCGCCGACGCCCTCGCCGAGGTGCTGCTGCCGCTGTGGTCGCCCGAGCCGCCCGCGCTGCTCGGCCACAGCATGGGCGCCCTGGTCGCCTACGAGACCGCCCGGCGGCTGGCCGAGCGCACCGGCCACGGCCCGCGGGTGCTGGTCGCCTCCGGGCGGCGCGCCCCCTCGACCGCGCGCGCCGAACGCGCCCTGCACCGGGCGCCGGACGCCGCGCTGCTCGCGGAACTCGCCGGCCTGTCCGGCACCGCGCCCGCGCTGCTCGCCGACCCGGAGCTGACCGCGATGATCCTGCCCGCGCTGCGGGCCGACTACCGGGCGGTGGAGACCTACCGGCACCGGCCGGGCCCGCCGCTGGACTGTCCGGTCACGGTGCTGACCGGCGACCGGGACCACAAGGTCACCCCGGCGGAGGCGGCCGCCTGGTCCGGGCACACCACCGGACCGGTGGAGGTGCACGAGTACACCGGCGGGCACTTCTTCCTCACCGAGCACTGGGCGGCGATCACCGCCCTGCTGACCGAGCGGCTGAGCACCGCACCCGCTGCCGGGCCGGGGGGCCCGGCCTGACACCGCCCCGGCCCGACCGGTGCGGCCACTCCGGCGGACAGCGCGGTCCGGCGGACGGCGGAACAGAGAACGACACCACCGGGGCGGGCGACGAAGCCGAAGCGCCCCGGCCGTGACAACGGGGGAGCAGACGTGAATCCTGTCGAACGCGACACCCAGCTGGATCGGTTCGAACGGTTGCTGGACGACTGCCTCGGCGGGCGGGGCGGCACGCTCACCCTGACCGGCCCGGCCGCCTGCGGCAAGACCGAACTGCTGCGCGCCCTCGGCACGGCGGCCGAGGCCCGCGGCGCCCTGGTGCTCACCGCGACCGCCCGCTGCGCGGAGCGCTCCGTGCGCTTCGGCGTGCTGCACCAGCTGCTGCGCAGCCCCGGGCTGCCGCCGCAGGAGCGGGCGGCGGCGCTGGCGCTGCTGGACCTGCCGGGAGCCGCCGAGCAGTGCCAGGCGGACCCGCCCGGCACCGGCCGGGTGCCGCTGCGGGTGGACCAGGAACTCTGGCTGCTGCTGCACGACCTGGCGGCCCGCACCCCGCTGGTGCTGGCCGTGGACGACCTGCGGTACGCCGACCCGGAGTCCCGGCAGACCCTGATCCACCTGGCCACCTGGTCCCCGACCGCCCCCGTCCTGCTGGTCGTCACCGAGCCCGACCCGCCGAGCGACTCCGGCGCCGACCGCGACTGGTGGACCGCCCTGCTGCGCCTGCCGCACCTCACCCGGCTGCGGGCCGACCGCCTCGGCGAGCGCGGCACCGCGCAGCTGCTGGCCGGGCTGCTGGGAGTCCCCGCGGCCTTGCCGTCCTCCTGGCTGCATTCCTGGTATGAGCTGACCGGCGGCAACCCGCTGCTGCTGCGCGCCCTCGCTGAGGACTGCGCGGCTGACGGACCGTCGGCGCGGCCCGTGCCCGGCCCGGCGTTCGCGCTGGCCGTGCGGGCCTGCCTGCACCGGGTGGGGGCCGGGGCGGCCGAGCCGGCCCGGGCGCTGGCGGTGCTGGCCGAGTCCGGCTCCACCGACCTGCTGCCGCAGCTGCTGGGCGGGCCGGCCCCGGAGGCGCTGGCGGCGCTGGAGGCGGCCGGGCTGGTCGCCGACGGCCGGCTGCGCGGCGCGGCGGTCGCCCGGGCGGTGCTCGACGGCCTGCCGGAGGCCGAGCGCACCGCCCGGCACCTGCGCGCCGCCCGCCTGGTGTACGAGTCCGGCGCGGCGGCGGAGTCGGTCGCCGCGCACCTGCTGGCAGCCCGGGACGCCACCGGCCCGTGGGCCCTGCCGGTGCTGCTGGACGCCGGGCGGGCGGCGCTGCGCCGCGACGACCACGCCTTCGCCGAGGCCTGCCTGGCGCTGGCCGCCGCGGCCGCGCCGGGCGAGGCCGAGGTGGCCCTGCTGCGCGGCGTGGTCCGGTTCCGCACCGACCCGCGGGCCGCCTACCGGCTGATCCGCCCGCTGGCCCACGGGCAGGTGGAGATGACGGACCGTCAGCGCACCGGCTTCGTGCGGATGCTGAGCTGGCACGGCACCGAGGCCGAGATCGCCGGCACGCTGACCGCCCTGGCCCCGGCCGACGCCGCGGACCGCGACGAACTCACCCGCTCGCTGGAGCAGTTGCGGGCGATCGCGCCGCACCTGGTGCCGCCCGGCCACCCCGCGCCGCCGCCCGGCCTGCCCGCCGGCGAGCCCCAGCAGCGCTCGGCCCTGGCGCTGCCCCGGGTGCTGCGCTCCGGTGGCACCCCGGACGACCTGCGCACCGCCGAACTGGTGCTGCGCACCACGCCGTTGGACGACACCACCTACGGCTCGCTGCAGTCCGCCCTGTACGTGCTGGTGTACGCGGACCGGGCGGACCTGGCCGCGCCGTGGTGCGCGGGCCTGCTGCGGGAGGTGACGGCCCGGCGGATCCCGGTCTGGCAGGCCCTGCTGACCGCCACCATGGCGGAGATCAAGGTGCGGCTCGGCGAGGCCTCGGCGGCCGAGCAACTCGCCCGGCAGGCCCTGGAGCTGCTCCCGCCGAGCGGCTGGGGGGTGTGGCTGGGCGCGCCGCTCTCGGCCCTCATGCTGGCTACCGCCGCGCTCGGCGCCGCGCCCGAGCTGGAGCGGCAACTCCCGGCACTGCCCGACCGGTTGGTCCGCACCCGGTACGGGGCGCAGTTCCTGCACGCGCGCGGCCGGCACCGGCTGGCGACGGGCGCCGCGGACGCGGCCCTGGAGGACTTCACCCGCTGCGGGCGGCTGCTGGAGGAGTGGGGCCTGGACCTGCCCTCCTTCCTGCCCTGGCGCTCCGACGCGGCCCGGGCGCTGCTGGCGCTGCGCCGCCCGCAGCAGGCCCGGGCGCTGGCCCTGGCCCAGTTGGGGCACCCGGGCGCCGGGCGGCCGCGCACCCGCGGCCTGACGCTGCGGGTGCTGGCCGCCTGCGATCCGGCCCGCCGGATCGAACTCCTGCGGGAGGCGGTGGAGCTGCTGGAGGACTGCGGGGACCGGGCGGAACTCGCCTGGGCCCTCGCCGAGCTGGGCGAGGCCCTGCTGGCGGCCGGGCAGCGGCCGGCCGGCCGCGAGGCGCTGCGCCAGGCGCTGGGCGGGGCCGAGGAGTTGGGCCTGGTGCCGCTGCTGGCCCGGCTGAAGGGCGTGGCCGAGGAGGACGACCCAGCCGGGCTCAGCGCCTCCGAGCGCCGGGTCGCGGAGCTGGCGGCGGCCGGCCACTCCAACCGGGAGATCGCCGAGCGGCTGTTCATCACCGTCAGCACGGTCGAGCAGCACCTGACCCACACCTACCGCAAGCTGCGGGTCAAGGGCCGGGCCGAGCTGGCGCGTTCGCTGGGCGCCCCGGCCGGCGAGCGGCACACCGCACCCCGGCGCGCCGCCCGGCCGACGGGTGCTCAGGGCGCCACGGTGCCCAGGGCCAGCCGCTCGCGCAGGGTGTCCTCGGCGTAGCCGGTGCGGAAGGCGCCGCGCCGCTGGAGCTCGGGGACCAGGCCGGTGGCGATCGCCGGCAGGTCGTGCGCGGTGCTGGCCGGGCGCAGCCGGTAGCCGGTGAGCCCGGCCGACTGCCAGTCCTGCAGCAGGTCGGCGAGCTCGGCGGGGGTCCCGGTGAAGACCAGGGTGTCCGAGGCGTGCTCGGCGCCCAGCGCCTCGTCCAGGCGCTCGCGCCGGGCCTTGGCCGCGCCCGGTTCGGCGTCCAGGTGCACCAGCAGGTCGGCGAAGACGTGCACCCTCTGCCCGGCCCGGCCGACTGCCTGCTGCTCCTCGCGGATCTCGGCGACGGCCGCGCGCACCTCGTCGAGGTCGTGCGGGGTCACCGAGACCACGTCGGTGGCCTGGGCGCCGTAGCGCCACGGGATGCTGATGTGGGCGAGGGTGAAGACCACCGGGTGGCCCTGCGGCGGGCGGGGCGCGGTGGAGGCGGTGGGGGAGAACTCCCAGTCGCCCGCGCTGTCGGCGCCGGCGAACCGGCCGGGGACCAGCTCGGCCAGCGCCCGCTCCTCGGTGACGCCGTCCCACAGCGCCCGCACCACCTTGACCAGGTCGGCGGCCCGGTCGAAGCTGCCGCGCAGCTGGGCCTGCACCTCGGGCGTGAAGAGCACCTCCAGCGGGATCGGCTTGGTGGGGCTGAGCTGGGTGCGCAGCCCGGCGCGGCCGGCGCTCAGGTGGTCCAGGGTGGCGATCGCCTTGGCGACCGGGGCGGGCTGGACGGTGTTGACCACGACGGTGGGGATGATGCCGAGCCGCGTGGTGCGGGCGGCCAGGGCGCCGGCCAGGGTCAGTGCGTCCAGCCGGTGCAGGGTGTGGCCGAGCCGGCGGTCCAGCTCCTCGCCGGGGCCGGGGGCGCGCGACAGCGGGTCCTCGACGGTGACGAAGTCGAGCAGGGCGTCCTCGGCCTGCCGGGCCTGCCCGGCCCAGTGGTCGAGGGTGAACGGCCGCGGGGCGGCCTGCGGCTGGTGGCGGGCCGCCGGGTGCCAGCCGGCCCCGTCGAGGGCGGCGGCCAGGTGCAGGTGCTGCGAGGTGCTCACGGGGTGCGTGCCTTTCTCAGGACGGTGCGCCCGGGTCGGGCCCGGGCGCACCGGTGACGTGCGGCGACCCGTCGGGGCTTGCTCGGGTCGGGGCGGGTGACGACCCGTCAGGGCTTGGGCCGGGGCCGGGTGATGACCAGCAGGCCGAGCAGCACGGCGACGCCGCTGAACGCCGCCGCGGCGACCACGGCGGTGGACAGGCCGTCGGCGAGCTGGGCCCGGTCGGGGTGCTGGGCGCCGTGCAGCGAGCCGCCGTAGAGGGTGGCGAGCACCGCGACGCCGAGTGAGAGGCCGATCTGCTGGACGGCCTGCAGCAGCCCGGAGGCCGAGCCGGTCTCCTTGGGCGCGAGGCCGGCCAGGATGGTCATGTTGAGCGGGACGAAGCCGAGCCCGAGTCCGGCGCCGAGCAGCACCAGCGGGCCGAACAGCCCGGTCAGGTAGCCGCTGTGCGGGCCGGTGGCGGCGAGCCACAGGCTGTCGGCGAGCATCAGCGCCGCGCCGGTGACGATCAGCGTCTTCGCGCCGTACTTGGGGATCAGCTTGGCGGCGCTGCGAGCGGTGCCGAACTGGGCGACGGCCATCGGCAGGAAGGCCAGGCCCGCGGTCAGCGGGTGGAAGCCCAGGCCGTCCTGGACGTAGAGCGAGAGCAGGAAGTAGGTGCCGCCCATCGCGGCGAACAGCAGCAGGAAGATCGCGTACGCGCCGGAGCGGGCGCGCTGGGCGAACAGCCGCAGCGAGATCAGCGGCTGGGCGACCCGCGACTCGGTGACCACGAAGCCGGCCAGCAGCAGCAGGCCGACCACCAGGGCGACCACGGTGGTGGCCGAACCCCAGCCCGCCGAGGAGGCGTTGATCAGGCCGTAGACCACGGCGGTCATGCCGGCGGTGGAGGTGAGCGCGCCGACCACGTCCGGGCGGCTGGGGTGCTTCTCGGTCTCCGCGAGCTGACGGGTGGCCAGGAACACGGCGGCCAGGCCGATCGGCACGTTGACGAAGAACACCAGGCGCCAGGAGAGCGTGGTGAGCAGGCCGCCGAGGATCAGCCCGATGGTGATGCCGAGCCCGGCGACGGTGGAGAACACGCCGAGCGCCCGGGCGCGTTCTGGGCCCTCCTTGAAGGTGACGGCGATCAGCGAGAGCGCGGCGGGCGCGGCGAAGGCGAAGCCGACGCCCTGGGCGGCCCGGGCGGCGATCAGCAGCGCGGGGTTCGGGGCGAGCCCGCCGAGCAGCGAGGCGACGACCACCAGCAGCAGGCCCCAGACGAACATCCGCCGGCGCCCGAGGATGTCGCTGGCCCGCCCGCCGAGCAGCAGCAGCCCGCCGAAGGCCAGCGAGTAGGCGCTGAACACCCAGGCCAGGCCGTCGGGGGAGAAGCCGAGGCCGGACTGGATCCGGGGCAGCGCGATGTTCACGATGTTGCCGTCGACGGCCACCATCAACTGGCAGGTCACGATCACCGCGAGGGCCAGCGAGCCGGCCCGGCTGGGCGTCGGTGCCGCCGGCGCGGCAGGGGTGGGTGGCTCGGCCACGGATGGCTGGTCCTGGGTCGTCATGACCGGGCTCCTTGAGCATGGGACGGGGCAGCGTCGAGGGAACGGCCGCGGTCGACGCTTGTAGACTGTTTCATGGTAGGGATGAGCGCGGATTGGGTCAACATGCGTTGAACGAATCTGCGGGCACCGCGGTCGGTGTGCACGGAAACGACGTGCACGGAAACGAGGAGGCGGCATGTCAGAGTCGGACCCGGCGCCGGTGGGGCGCGGCGAGCGGCGCACCCGCAGCCGGCAGGCGATCCTGGCCGCCGCCCGCCAGCTGTTCTCCGAACTCGGCTACGAGCAGACCACGGTGCGCGCGGTGGCCCACCGGGCCGGGGTGGACCCGGCGCTGGTGATGAAGCACTTCGGCTCCAAGGAGCAGCTGTTCGACGCGGTCTCGGAGATCGGCCTCAGCTTCGGCGGCGCCCTCGGCGGGCCCGCCGACCAGCTCGGCGACCGGCTGCTGGCGCACGTGCTGGCCGACATCGACGGCCGCCCCGACCGCAGCATGCCGGTGCTGCGCTCGATGCTCACCCACCCGCAGGCCGCCGAGGCGGTGCGCTGCGCGGTCGCCGACCCCGGCGACAGCGCCGTGGCGGACGCGCTGACCGGCGACGACGTGGAGCTGCGGGCGAGTCTGGTGGGGGCCGTGGTGCTCGGCCTGCTGGTCGCCCGCTACCTGCTGCGGGTGCCCGAGGTCGACCACGCCCCGGCCGCCCGGCTGGTCGAGCTGCTCGGGCCGTGCCTGCGGCCGCTGCTGGCCGCTGACGCGGCCTCGGGCGGCGGGGCGACCGCCGATGGGGCGACTGCTGACGGGATGTCGGCCGGCGGGATGTCGGCCGGCGGGATGTCGGTGGACCACGGGTCCGCCGGTCCGCTCGCCGGGCTGGCCGCCGCCGAGTCGGCCCGGCTGGCGGCCGCCGAGGAGGTGGACCGGCTGGCCCGGGAGGCGCTGGCGGGCGGGGCCTCCTACGGCGAGGTCGGCCAGCTGCTCGGGATCAGCCGGCAGGCGGCCCGCAAGCGCTGGCCGCGCACCGAGGAGGCGGACTCCCTGGCGACAACCTAGGTTGTCAGTCGGGTGAGCGGTCGCCCGGCTCGACCGAGTGACAACCCAGGTTGTCACGCTCCGCAGCGGGCGACCGTCTCAGGTGCCGGCCAGCGCCTCGACCACCGGCGCGAACGCCTCCTGGTGGATGTCCATCACGGTGAAGTAGGAGAAGCCGAAGCTGTCCCGCAGCTCCTTCACCTGGTCGATGATCTGCTGCACCGTGCCGATCAGCAGCAGCGGCGTCTGCTCCAGCTCGGTCAGCGGCACCGGCAGCTGGGTGGCGGCCACGTGCCGGATCGCCGCGTCCCGGTCCTCCGTCACGATCACCGCCTGGAGCAGCAGGTTCTTCTCCACCTGCGCCGCCCGCTCGCCCACCACGCCGTCGAAGTAGGCGACCCGGTCGGCGAGTTCGGCGCGCGGGATGAGCCGCAGCCCGCCGGCCGCAGTCGGGTCGTAGCGCATCCCGATGAAGCCCACGATGTCGCCGTGCCGGGCGGCCAGCCGCAGCACCCGGTTGCCGTTGCCCGCGATCAGCAGCGGCAGCGGGTCCTGCACCACGGCCGGCACGTGGTCCGGCTGGGCGAGCAGTCGGCGCAGCTCCAGCACGGTGCGCTCCAGCGTGTCCACCCGGTCCTTGGGCGTGCCCGGGTCCAGACCGAGCGCCTCGAACTCGGCGTGCACGTAACCGGTGCCGAGGCCGATCTCCAGCCGGCCGCCGGTCAGCCGGTCCACCGTGGCGATCTCGCGGGCCAGCAGCGGCGGGTGGTAGAAGCCGGTGTTCAGCACCAGCGTGCCCACCCGCAGGTTGGTGGCGGCCGCGGCGGCCACCAGCGGCGGGAACGGCGCGGTCCGACCCAGGTGGTCGGGCACCAGCAGCACGTCGTAGCCCTGCGATTCGACCTCCTTGGACACCTGCTGCCACTGCTCGGCGTCGTCGGGGATGGCCAGCTTGCCGAGGCCGAAGCGGAACGGTCGGGTCATTGTCTCTACTCCTTGAGCGGGTTACGGGTGGTGATGGTCAGTCGGGACGGTCAGGTCAGGTCAGCTCGGCGAGCCAGCGCTCGACGGCGTCGGCGGTGCTGCCGGAGTGGTCCTCCAGCACCGAGAAGTGGTCGCCGGGAATGTCGGCGCTCTCGTGCGGCAGGCGCCAGAAGGCGCGCCAGTCGGGGCCGCCGGGCCGCCGCACGGTGCCGGGCAGCGGCTGGTCGGCGCGCAGCAGCAGGGTGCGGGTGGTGACCGGCTCGGGCTGCCAGGGGCCGAAGGTGCGCAGGTAGGCGCCCATCGCGGTGAGGCCGGTGTCGGTCAGGGTGAGGTCCTGGGTGCCGAGCCGGTCCAGCATCCCGTTGATCATCGCGGGCATCCACCACTCCATGCCCGGCACCTCGCCGGTGTCCATCGGGTAGGAGTCGACCAGCACCAGCCCGGCCGGCCGCACCCCGCGCCGCTCCAGCTCGGCGGTGACGGCGTGCGCCACGCACCCGCCGAGCGAGCGCCCCAGCACCGCGAACGGCCGCTCCCCGTACAGCTCCTGCACGGCGTCGGCCTGCAGCCGGACGAACGCCTCCACCGAGTCGGGCAGCGCGCTGCCCGGCCGGTAGCCGGGGGCCGGCAGCGCGTGCGCGGTCAGCCGGCCGGCCAGCGCCTGCCCGAACCGCGCGTACTCGTGCGGGCCGGAGAGCGCGGTCAGCGCGGGGAAGCAGACCAGGGGCAGCGGGCCCGCGCCCTCGGCCAGCAGCACCGGCGGCAGGCCGTGCCCGGCCCGCTCCGCGCTGTCGAACGGGGTGCGCAGCTCCGAGGCGGAGACCAGCACCTGGGTGGCGGCCGGGATGTGCCCGGCCCGGCACAGCTCCAGGTAGACCGCGGCCAGCGGCTCCGCCGGGGCGGGCGCGCCGGCGCCGCGGTGGCGGAGCAGCTCGCCGTGCAGGTGCTCGGCCAGGGCGCGCGGATCCGGGTGGTGGATGGTGAGCGCGCCGGACAGCCGCAGCCCGGTCGTGGCGGACAGCCGGCCGCCGAGCTCCACGGAGGTCAGCGAGTCGAAGCCGTGCTCGACGAACGCCGCCTCGGCGGGGAGCGCGCCCGGGTCGGCGTGCCCGAGCACCGCGGCGGCCTCGGTGCGCACCAGCAGCAGCACGGCGTCCAGCAGTTCGGGGCCGTCCAGCTCGGCGTGCCGGTGCGCCCAGTCGGCCCGCTCGGCGGCGTGCGGCGCGGGGAGGGCGGGGCGGGTCGGATCGGTGGCGCGGGTGACCTCGGAGTCCAGCCAGAACCGGGTCCGCTGGAACGGGTAGCCCGGCAGGTCGATCCGACGGGGCGTCAGCTGACCGAACGGGCCGGCCCAGTCGACGGGCGCACCCGCCGCGTGCAGCCGCCCGACGGCCTCCAGCAGGGTCTGCGGCTCCGGCCGGTCCCGGCGCAGGGCGGCCGCCAGCACGGCCGGGCGGGGGCGCTGCGCCGGCTCCTCGGCGGCCAGCGCGTCGCCGGCGAGCGCGGTGAGGATGCCGTCGGGGCCGAGCTCCAGGAAGCGGGTGGCGCCCTCGGCCCGCAGGGCCCGCACGGCGTCCAGGAAGCGCACCGGCTGCCGGGCGTGCGCGGCCCAGTGCTCCGGGTCGGCCAGTTCGGCGGCCGAGGCCAGCCGCCCGGTCAGGTCGGAGGCCATCGCGGTGTGCGGCTGCCGGAACGCCAGGCCCTTCAGCACGGTGCGGAACTCGTCCAGCATCGGATCCATCCGGTGCGAGTGGAAGGCGTGGCTGACCCGCAGCCGGGTGGCCCGGCGCCCGCGCGCCCGGAAGGCCGCGGCGACCGCCTCGACCTCGGCCTCCTCGCCGGAGACCACCACCGCGCGCGGCCCGTTGACCGCGGCCAGGCCCACCGCCCCGCCGTACCCGTCGAGTTCGGCGGCCACCTCGTCCTCGGCCGCCTCCAGGGCGGCCATCGCCCCGCCGGGCGGCAGCTGCTGCATCAGCCGCCCGCGGGCGGCCACCAGGGCGGCGGCGTCGGTGAGTTCGAGCATCCCGGCGGCGTACCCGGCGGCCAGCGCGCCGATCGAGTGGCCGGCCACCAGGTCCGGGCGCACGCCCCAGGAGTCGAGCAGCCCCAGCAGCGCCACCTGGAGGGCGAACAGCGCGGGCTGGGCGTACTCGGTGCGGTTCAGCAGCTCGGCGTCGCCCGAGCGCAGCACGGCGTCGGCGACCGAGAACGGCAGCTGGCGGTCGAGTTCGGCGGTGACGGCGTCGAAAGCCCGCGCGAACTCGGGGTACTGACGGTACAAGTCGGCGCCCATACCGGGGCGCTGGCTGCCCTGGCCGGTGAACAGGAAGGCCGTCCGACCGCCGGCGGCGGGGGCGAGCGGCCCGCTCGCGTCGGCGAAGGCCGCCAGCCGGGTGGCGGCCTCGGCGCCGTCGGCGGCCGCCAGCACGGCGCGCAGCGGGTGCCGGGGGCGGGCCGCCAGCGACCAGGCGAGCTCCGCCGGGTCCGGCGCGCCCTCGCCGCGCAGTAGCTCGGCGACCTGCCGGGCCTGGGCCCGCAGCGCCCCTTCGGAGCGCGCGCTCAGCACCCAGGGCAGCGGACCGCCGACCTCCGCAGGCGGTGCCTCCTCGGGTTCGTCGGCCTGCTCCAGGATCACGTGCGCGTTCGTCCCGCTCACCCCGAAGGCGGAGACCCCGGCGGTGCGCGGCTGCCCGGTGTCCGGCCAGTCCTGACGCTCCGTCAGCAGGCGGACGCCGCCCTGCGCCCAGTCGACGTGCGGGGTCGGCTCGTCCACGTGCAGGGTGCGCGGGAGGCTGCCGTGGCGGATCGCCTGCACCATCTTGATCACCCCGGCGACGCCGGCCGCCGCCGCGGTGTGGCCCAGGTTGGACTTCAACGAGCCGAGCCAGAGCGGGCGTTCGGCCCGCCGTCCGGCGCCGTAGACGGCCTGCAGGGCCTGCGCCTCGATCGGGTCGCCGAGGGTGGTGCCGGTGCCGTGGCCCTCGACCGCGTCGACCCGGTCGGGGGTGAGCCCGGCGTCGGCCAGCGCCTGGCGGATCACCCGCTGCTGGGCCGGTCCGCTCGGGGCGGTCAGGCCGTTGGAGGCGCCGTCCTGGTTGACGGCGGTGCCGCGGACCACGGCCAGCACCCGGTGCCCGTTGCGCCGGGCGTCGGAGAGCCGCTCCAGCACCAGCAGTCCGGCGCCCTCGGCCCAGCCGGTGCCGTCGGCGGCGGCCGCGTAGGAGCGGCAGCGGCCGTCGGGTGAGAGGCCGCGCTGGCGGGAGAACTCGATGAAGCCGGTCGGCGAGGACATCACGGTGGCGCCGCCGGCCAGCGCCAGGTCGCTTTCGCCGGCCCGCAGCGAGCGCACGGCCAGGTGCAGCGCGACCAGCGAGGAGGAGCAGGCGGTGTCGACCGTGACGGCCGGGCCCTCGAAGCCGAAGGTGTAGGCGATCCGGCCGGAGGCGACGCTGGCCAGGTTGCCGATGCCCAGGTGGCCCTCCAGCTCGGCGGGGACCGCGCCGGGGCGGGTGTGGTACTCCTGCGCGGTCAGTCCGGCGAACACGGCGGTCCGGCTGCCGCGCAGCCCCTCCGGGTCGAGCCGGGCGTGCTCCAGGGCGTGCCAGGCGGTCTCCAGCAGCAGCCGCTGCTGCGGGTCGGTGGCCAGCGCCTCGCGCGGCGAGACGCCGAAGAACGCGGCGTCGAACTCGGCGGCGTCGAGCAGGAACCCGCCGTGCCGGGCGTAGCTGGTGCCCAGGGTGGCCGGGTCGGGGTCGTAGAGCGCGTCCGCGTCCCAGCCCCGGTCGGCGGGCCACTCGCCGATCGCGTCGCGCTCCGCGCCGAGCAGCTCCCACAGCTGCTCGGGCGAGTCGGCGCCGCCGGGCAGCCGGCAGGCCATGCCGATCACGGCGACCGGTTCGCTGCGCTGGTACTCGACCTGCTCCAGGCGGCGCTGGGCCTCGCGCACGTCGGCGAGTGCGCGGCGCAGGTACTGCCGCAGCTTCTCCTCATCGGCCATCGTCGCCACTCCTTCCGGTGGTTGCGGTGCCGGCGGCGGGCCGGGCACGGTCGAGTTCGGCGAACAGCTCCTCGTCGCTGGCGCTCGCCAGGTCCAGCTCCTCGTCCGGCGCGTCGTCCGGAACGAGCCGGGACTCGCCGTCCGGGCCGAGCCGGGCGGCCAGTGCGGCGAGCCGCGCGGCAAGTTCCCGCCGGTCCTCGGCGGTACCGGGCAGGGACCGCTCCAACAGGTCGAGCAGCTGCGGCAGTTCGGGGCCGCCGGCGGCGAGCTGCTCGTCCAGGTGGGCCGCGATCGCCGCGGGGGTCGGCTGGTCGTAGACCACGGTGGCGGGCAGCCGCAGGCCGGTGGCGGCGGCCAGCCGGTTGCGCAGGTCGACGGCGGTCAGCGACTCGAACCCGAGGTCGCGGAAGGCCCGTTCGGCGAGCACCTCCTCGACATCCGCGTGGCCGAGCGCGGCGGCCGCCTGACGGCGCACCAGGTCGAGCAGCTCGGCCCGCCGCTCCTCGGCGGTGAGTCCGGCCAGCCGGGCGGCCAGCCGCTCGCCGGGCGCGCCGTCCGCCGGCTCGTCCGTGTCGCCGATGCCGGTCGCCAAGGCCGTGGTGAGCGGGCCGAGTTCGACGTCCAGCCAGTAGCGGCGGCGCTGGAACGGGTAGGTCGGCAGCGCGGTGGGCACCGAGCGGGCGCCGGCCAGCGGCCCGCCGAGGTCGACCGGCGCGCCCTGGGTGAGCGCGGCGCCGGCCGAGAGCAGGAAGCGGTCCAGGCCGCCCTGGTCGCGGCGCAGCGTCTCGATCGCGGCGCCGGCGAACTCGCCCGCCTCCAGGGTGTCCTGGATCGCGCCGGTGAGCACGGGATGCGGGCTGACCTCGACGAACAGGGTGCGGCCCGCCTCGGCCAGGCGCTGCACGGCGGGCGCGAAGCGCACCGTCTGGCGCAGGTTGCGGTACCAGTGGGCGGCGTCCAGCTCGCCGCCCTCGATCGGCTCGGCGGTGACGGTGGACCAGATCGGCAGGTGCGCCGGGCCGGGCCGCACCGGCGCGAGCGCGGCCAGCAACTCCTCGCGCACCTGGTCGATCACGGGGGAGTGGCCGGCCAGGGTGGCGGCCCGCAGCCGCTTGGCGCGCACGCCCTCGGCGGTGCACTGGGCGACCAGCTCGTCCAGCGCCGCCTCCTCGCCGGCCACCACCACGGCGTTCGGGCCGTTGACGGTGGCCACCGCGAGCCGGTCCGGCCAGGCGGCGAGCCGCCGTTCGGCCTCGGCCAGCGGCAGCGCGACCGAGGCCATCGAGCCGCGACCGACCAGGGTGGCCAGGATCCGGCTGCGGGCGGCGACGATCAGCGCCGCGTCGTCGAGGGTGAGCGCCCCGGCGACGGTGGCCGCGGCCACCTCGCCCTGGCTGTGCCCGACCACGGCGTCCGGCCGCAGCCCGTACGACTCCCAGAGCGCGGCGAGCGCCACCAGGACGGCCCACAGCGCGGGTTGGGCGACCTCGACCCGCTCCAGCTGGGCCGCGCCGTCGCGCTGGCGCAGCACGTCGAGCAGGTCGAAGTCCAGGTGCGGCGCGAGGGCGCGGGCGCAACTCTCGATCCGCTCGGCGAACACCGGTGCGCTGTCCAGCAGTTCACGGGCCATGCCGGCCCACTGGGAGCCGTGGCCGGGGAACACGAACACGGTGCGGGGCGCGCCGTCGGCCCGGCCCTGGACCAGCTCGGCGGCCGGCTCGCCCGCGGCCAGGGCGCGCAGGGCGGTGGCGGCGGCGGCCGGCTCGGCGGCCACCACCACGGCGCGGTGCTCGAACCGGGCCCGGCCGGCCAACAGGGTGTGCGCCAGGTCGGCGGGCGCCTCGGTGGACTCGGCCAGGTGCTCGGCGAGTCGGCCGGCCTGCTCGGCGAGGGCGCCGGCCGTCCGGGCGGAGAGCACCCAGGGCAGCGGACCGTCGCTCGGCTGCTGCGGGGCCGGCTCGGCCGCCGGCGGCTGCTCGATGATCACGTGCGCGTTGGTGCCGCTCACCCCGAAGGCCGAGATGCCCGCGCGGCGCGGCCGGCCGGTCTCCGGCCACTCCTGACGCTCCGTCAGCAGCCTCACGCCGCCCGTGCCCCAGTCCACCTCGGGAGCCGGCTCGTCGACGTTCAAGGTGGCGGGCAGCCGGCCGTGGTGCAGCGCGCCGACCATCTTGATCAGCCCGGCGACGCCCGCCGCGGCCTGGGTGTGCCCCAGGTTGGACTTCAACGAGCCCAGCCAGAGCGGCTGCTGCTCCGGCCGGTCCGGGCCGTAGACGGCCAGCAGCGCCTGTGCCTCGATCGGGTCGCCCAGCTGGGTGCCGGTGCCGTGCGCCTCCACCGCGTCCACCTCCTGCGGGGTCAGCCCGGCGGCGGCCAACGCCTGCCGGAGCACCCGCTGCTGGGCGGGCCCGTTCGGCGCGGTCAGGCCATTGGAGGCGCCGTCCTGGTTGACGGCGCTGCCGCGCACCACCGCCAGCACCGGGTGCCCGTGGCGCCGGGCGTCGGAGAGCCGCTCCAGCATCAGCAGGCCGACCCCCTCCGCCCAACTGGTGCCGTCCGCACCGGCGGCGAACGCCTTCACCCGCCCGTCCGGCGCGAACGCGCGGTGCCGCGAGGTGGCCACCATCCCGGCGGGCGAGGCCATCACGGCCACCCCGCCGGCCAGCGCCAGATCGGCCTCACCGGAGCGCAACGCCTGCGCGGCCAGGTGCAGGGCGACCAGCGAGGAGGAGCAGGCGGTGTCCACCGTGACGGCCGGACCCTCGAACCCGAAGGCGTACGAGATCCGCCCCGAAGCCACGCTGGCAGCGCTGCCGTTGTGCAGGTAGCCCTCCAACTCCTCGGGCAGCTCCCGCAGTCGGCCCGCGTAGTCGTTGTACATCACGCCGGTGTAGACCGCGGTGCGGCTGCCCCGCAGGCCCGCCGGGTCGATGCCGGCCCGCTCGAAGGCCTCCCAGGCGGTCTCCAGCAGCAGCCGCTGCTGCGGGTCGGTGGCCAGCGCCTCGCGCGGCGAGATGCCGAAGAAGGCCGGGTCGAACTCGGCGGCGTCGTGCAGGAACCCGCCGTACTGGGTGTAGGTGTGGCCAGGCCGGTCCGGGTCCGGGTCGTACAGCGACTCGTTGTCCCAACCGCGGTCGGTGGGCCACGGGGTGATCGCGTCCCGCCCCGCGTCGACCAGCTCCCAGAGCTGCTCGGGGGTGCTCACCCCGCCGGGGAAGCGGCAGCTCATCGAGACGATGACCACCGGGTCCAGCTCGTCGGGCCGCCCGCCGGCCACGGTCGGCAGCTCGGCGGTGCGCTGCTGTCCGCCCGGCAGCAGGGCGTCCAGCTCGGCGGCCAGCGCCAGCGCGGTGGGGTGGTCGAAGACCAGGGTGGCGGGCAGCCGCAGGCCGCTGGCCGCCGTCAGCCGGTTGCGCAGCTCCACGGCGGTCAGCGAGTCGAAGCCGAGCTCCTTGAACGCCCGGTCGGGCGCCACCCCGTCCTGATCGGTGCGGCCCAGCACGACGGCGGCCTCCCGGCGCACCAGCGCGAGCAGCTCCGCCTGCCGCTGCCGGGCGTCCAGGCCGCGCAGCCGGCCCGCCAGGCCGCCCTCGCCGCCGGTGGTGCCGGCGCCACCGGCGGTCGGCCGGGCGCGCTGCGGCCGGGCCAGCACCGCGCGCAGCACCGGCGGCACCAGCGCCGGATCGGCGTCCGCGCGCAGCGCAAGAGGCACCGGCAGCGGGTGGCCGCTGCGGACCGCGGCCGTGAACAGCGCCAGCCCCTGATCGGCCGTCAGCGGCCGCACGCCCTGCCGGGCGAGTCGGGCCAGGTCGGCGCCGCCCAGGTGACCGGTCAGGTCGCTGCCGTCCGCCCACAGGCCCCAGGCCAGCGAGGCGGCGGGCAGCCCGGCGGCGCGCCGGTGCACCGCGAGGGCGTCCAGGAAGGCGTTCGCGGCCGCGTAGTTGGCCTGCCCCTGGACGCCGAGCACGCCCGCCGCCGAGGAGAACAGCAGGAAGGCCGACAGTTCGGCGTCCCGGGTCAGCTCGTGCAGGTGCCAGGCCGCGTCGACCTTGGGCCGCAGCACGGTCTCCAGCCGGCCCGGGTCCAGTGCCGTCACCAGGCCGTCGTCCAGCGCGCCGGCGGCGTGCACCACGGCGGTCAGCGGCCGGTCGGCGGGGATGCCCGCCAGCACGGCGCGCAGCGCCTCCCGGTCGGCGGCGTCGACGGGGACGGCGGTGGCGTCGGCACCGAGCTCGGCCAGCTCCGCCAGGAACTCGGCCGCGCCGGGGGTGTCCGCCCCGCGGCGGGCCGCCAGCACCAGGTGCCGGGCACCGTGCTCGACGACCAGTCGGCGGGTCACCAGCCGGCCTAGCAGGCCCAGGCCGCCGGTCACCAGCACCGTGCCGTCGGGGTCGAGCAGGCGAGCCGCGCCCTGGTCCGCCGGTGCGGCGGGCAGCGCGGTCAGCCGGGGCACCCGGGCCGTGCCGCCGCGCAGCGCCAGCTGGGTCTCCCCAGCGGCGGTCGCGGCGGCGAGCGCGCCGGGCAGGGCGCGCCGCGACTCGGCGGCGTCGTCGAGGTCGACCAGCAGCAGCCGGTCGGGGTGCTCGGCCTGGGCGGAGCGCAGCAGGCCCCAGACCGGGCCGAGCGCGGGGTCCACGTCCTCGCCGGCCACGGAGACCGCCGCCGTGGTGGCCACCACCAGCCGGCGGTCCGCCAGTTCGGGCTCAGCGAGCCACTCCTGAACGACCGTCAGCACCGTGTGCAGCGCCTGCCGGGCCCGCTCGGGCACGGTGCCCGTGCCGTCGGCGACCACCGGCAGCCAGACGGTGCCGGGCGCCTCGGCGCCGCCCTCGGCCACCGCGCGCGCCACGGCGGCCGGATCCGGGTAGGCCGCGAGCTCCGCGCCGAGCCCGAGCGAGTCGCTGCCGAGCACCGCCCACACCTCGGACTCGGGCTCGGCCGAAAGGAGTTCGGCCCAGCCGGCGACGTGCAGCGGCAGCCCGGCAGCCGGGTCGGCCAGCTGGGCGGCGACGACCGGCCGGGAGGCCAGCGCGCCGACCGCGAGCACCGGCGCGCCGGCCGGGTCGGTGGCGTCCAGTACCACCGTGTCACCGGCGCCGGGGCGCAGCCGCACCCGCAGCGCGGTCGCGCCGCCCGCGTGCAGCCGCACCGCGCTCCAGGCGAACGGCAGCGGCACGCCCTCGCCCGCCGGCCCGGCGGTGGTCAACTCGGCGACGTGGAAGGCCGCGTCGAGCAGCGCCGGGTGCAGCCCGTAGCGGGCGGCGTCGGCCTGCTCCTGCTGCGGCAGCGCGATCTCGGCGAACAGCTCGTCACCGAGCCGCCAGGCGGCGTGCAGGCCCTGGAACAGCGGCCCGTAGTCGCGCCCGGCGTCGGCCAGCCGCTGGTAGAGGCCGTCCAGCGGGACGGCGGTGGCCCCGGCCGGCGGCCAGGCGGTGCCGGCCGTCGACCAGCGGGCCTCGCCGTCGGACGCCGCGGCGAGCACGCCGTGCGCGTGCCGCTGCCAGTCGGCCGCCTCGGCACGCTCGTGCTGCACCCGGGCGTGCACGGCCACCGGCCGCCGCCCGGTGGCGTCGGGGGCGCCGACCGTCACCTGCACCTCGACGGCCTGCTGCCCGGGCAGCACCAGCGGCGCCTCCAGCACCAGTTCGTCGAGCACCGGCAGGCCGAGCTCGTCCCCGGCCCGGACGGCCAGCTCGACCAGGGCGGTGCCGGGCACGATGGTCCGGCCGAGCACCGTGTGGTCGGCCAGCCACGGGTGGGTGGACACGGCCAGGCGCCCGGTCAGGGTCGCCCCGCCGCCCTCGGCGGGCTGCAACACGGCGCCGAGCAGCGGGTGTTCGGCGGCGCGCAGCCCGAGGAAGAGCGGGTCGCCCGACCGGTCGGCGCGCCGCTCCAGCCAGTAGCGGCGGCGCTGGAACGGGTAGGTCGGCAGGTCGACCCGGGCGGCGGGGCGCGGGCCGAGCGCGGGCGTCCAGTCGACCGGCACGCCGGCCACCGCGACCTGCCCGACCGCGCCGAGGAAGCGCGTCAGCCCGCCCTCGTCGCGGCGCAGCGAGCCGGTGGCGACGGTGTCGAGCCGCCCCGCGTCCTCGGCGGTGGCCTGGACGGCGGCGGTCAGCACCGGGTGCGGGCTGGCCTCGACGAACACGCCGTGGCCGCTGTCCAGCAGCCGCCGGACGGCCTCCTCGAAGCGCACCGTCTGCCGCAGGTTGGTGTACCAGTAGGCGCCGTCCAACTGCGCGGTGTCCAGCCAGTCGCCGGTCACCGAGGACAGCAGCGGGGTGTGCCCGGTGCGCGGGGCGACCGGGGCGAGCGCGGTGGCCAGCCGGGCGCGGATCCGCTCGACCGGCGCGGAGTGCGAGGCGTAGTCGACGGGCACCCGGCGGATCCGCAGCTCCTCCCGCTCGCCAAGCGCGACCAGCTCGTCCAGCGCGGCGGGCTCGCCCGCGACGACCACCGCCGCCGGGCTGTTCACCACCGCGACCGACAGCCGCTCGCCCCAGGGCGCGATCAGCTCCTCGGCCCGCTCGCGCGGCAGCGGCACCGAGGCCATGCCGCCGGTGCCGGCCAGCTCGACGATCGCCTGGCTGCGCAGCGCCACCACGCGCGCCGCGTCCTGGAGGGTCAGCGCCCCGGCGACGTAGGCGGCGGCGATCTCGCCCTGGCTGTGCCCGACCACGGCGTCCGGGCGCACCCCGTAGGACTCCCACAGCGCGGCCAGCGACACCATCACCGCCCACAGCGCGGGCTGCACCACGTCCACCCGGTCGTAGCCGGGCGCGCCCTCGCGCCCGCGCAGCACGTCCTCCAGCGACCAGTCGACGAACTCCGCCAGGGCCTTCTGGCAGGCGGCGATCTGCTCGGCGAACACCGGTGCGGTGTCCAGCAGTTCGGCGGCCATGCCGAGCCACTGGGCGCCCTGGCCGGGGAACACCAGGACCACCTTGTGGTCGGCGCCGGCCCGGCCGAGCACCGCCGTGGACGGCTCCCCGGCGGCCAACGCGTCCAGCGCGGCGAGCAGTTCGGGGGCGTCCCGGCCGACCAGCACGGCGCGCTCCTCGAACGCGGTGCGCTCGGCGACCAGCGCGTGCCCCAGCGCGGCCAGCGCCGCCGGCTCCGCGCGCTCGTGCTCGGCCCGCACCCGGGCCGCCAGCGCGGCGGCCTGCGCGCGCAGCGCCTCGGGGGTGCGGGCGGACAGGGTCCACGCCACCGGGCCTGACGGAGCGTCAGTGACCGCCGGCTCCGCGTCCGGCTCCGGCGGCGCCTCCTCCAGGATCACGTGCGTGTTGGTGCCGCTGACCCCGAACGCCGACACGCCCGCCCGGCGCGGCCGCTCGCCGCGCGGCCAGGCCCGGTCCTCGGTGAGCAGCCGGACCGCGCCCGACTCCCACTCCACGTGCGGGGTCGGCTCGTCCACGTGCAGGGTGCGCGGCAGCACCTGGTGCCGCAGCGCCTGGACCATCTTGATGATGCCGGCCGCGCCGGCCGCGGCCTGGGTGTGCGCCAGGTTCGACTTGACCGAGCCGAGCCACAGCGGCCGCTCGGCGTCCCGGCCCTGGCCGTAGGTGTCCAGCAGGGCCTGCGCCTCGATCGGGTCGCCGAGCCGGGTGCCGGTGCCGTGCGCCTCGACCGCGTCGATCTCCCCGGTCGCCAGCCCGGCGTCGGCCAGCGCCTGGCGGATCACCCGCTGCTGGGCCGGGCCGTTGGGCGCGGTCAGGCCGTTGGAGGCGCCGTCCTGGTTGACGGCGGTGCCGCGGACCACGGCCAGCACCCGGTGCCCGTTGCGCCGGGCGTCGGAGAGCCGCTCGACCAGCAGCAGCGCCACGCCCTCCGACCAGCCGGTGCCGTCCGCGCCCGCCGCGAACGCCTTGCACCGGCCGTCCGGCGAGAGCCCGTGCTGCCGGGAGAACTCGACGAAGATCGACGGGGTGGTCATCACCGTCACCCCGCCGGCCAGCGCCAGGTCGCACTCGCCGGAGCGCAGCGCCCGCACCGCCAGGTGCAGCGCCACCGAGGAGGAGGAGCAGGCGGTGTCGACGGTGACCGCCGGGCCCTCCAGGCCCAGGCTGTAGGAGATCCGGCCGGAGGCCACGCTCGCCGCGTTGCCGACCGCCAGGTAGCCCTCCAGCTCCTCCGGCGCGGTGCCGGCCGGCGGCGGGTAGTCGTTGCCGTTGGTGCCGACGAACACGCCGGTGTTGGAGCCGTGCAGCTCGCCCGGCCGGATGCCGGCCCGCTCGAACGCCTCCCAGGCGGTCTCCAGCAGCAGCCGGTGCTGGGGGTCGCTGGCCAGCGCCTCGCGCGGCGAGATGCCGAAGAAGTCGGCGTCGAAGTCGCCGGGCGCGGCCAGGAAGGCGCCGTTGCCGGTGTACGAGGTCCGCGGGTGGTCCGGGTCGGGGTCGACCAGCGAGTCCAGGTCCCAGCCCCGGTCGGTCGGGAACCCGCCGACCGCGTCGCCGCCCTCGGCGACCAGCCGCCACAGGTCCTCCGGCGAGTCGACCCCGCCGGGGAAGTGGCAGGCCATGCCGACGATCGCCACCGGCTCGCTGTCGCGCTCCTTCGCCTCGCGCAACTCGCGGCGTGTCTCGTGCAGTTCGGCGGTGACCCGTTCCAGGAGGTACCGCATCCGGCCGTCGTTCAAGGTTCCATCCTTCGTAGGGGCGGCTGTTCGTGTGGCAGGACCGGTGAGGGTCAGGAGATGCCGAGTTCCCGGCCGATGAAGTCGACCAGCTCGTCGTCGCTCGCCGCGGCCAGGCCCTCGCTCAGCGCGGAGCCGCGCCGGACGCCGGCCAGGGCGCCGAGCCGGTCCAACACCTCGTCACGTGACGGGTCGTCGGGCTCCAGCGCGGCCAGCAGCGGTTCCAGCCGGTCGAGTTCGGCGAGCAGTGCGCCGCCCGCCCCGGCGCCGGCCGGGCCGGGCAGGCCCAGGCGGTCCAGCAGCTGCTCGGCCAGGGCCTGCGGGGTCGGGTGGTCGAAGACCAGGGTGGCGGGCAGCCGCAGGCCGGTCAGCCGGCCCAGGCGGTTGCGCAGCTCCACCGTGGCGATCGAGTCGAACCCCTGGTCGCGCAGGCCGCGCTGCGGGGCGACGGTGTCGCCGTCCCGCCGGCCGAGCACCGCGGCGGCCTCGGCGCGCACCCGGAGCAGCAGCTGCCGGGCGCGGTCCGCCGCTGCCAGCGGCGCCAGCTCCGCCCGCAGCCCGGCGCCCGGGTCCGCGCCGCCCGCGGGCTCGGCGGCGCCGCCAGGCGCGCCCGCGCCGGGCAGCAGCTCGGCGAGCAGCGGGTGGGGGCGCACGGCCGCGAGGGCCGGCCAGTCGGCCGCCGCGACCAGCAGGTGCGGGGTCTCCTCGGCCAGCGCCCGGTCCAGCGCGGCCAGGGCGGTGTCCGGATCCATCGGCAGGTAGCCGCTGCGCCGGCTCTGCCGGGCGGCCTGCGGGGCGGCGATGCCCTCGCCCGCCCACAGCCCCCAGGAGATCGAGGTGGCGGGCAGGCCGGCGGCCCGGCGGTGCAGCGCCAGCGCGTCCAGGTAGGCGTTGCCGGGCGCGTAGTTGCCCTGCCCGGGCAGTCCGGTCAGCGAGGCGGCCGAGGAGAACAGCACGAACGCCTCCAGGTCCAGCCCCCGGGTCAGCTCGTCCAGGTGGCGGGCGCCGAGCGCCTTCACCCGCAGCACCCGGTCCAGCTGGGCCACCGTCAGCTCGCCCAGCGTGGCGTCGTCCAGCACCGCCGCCGTGTGCACCACGGCGGTCAGCGGCAGGTCCGGCGGCAGCTCGGCGAGCAGGCGGGCCACCGCCTCGCGGTCGGCCACGTCGGCCGCCGCGAAGCTCACCGCGCCCGCACCGAGCCCGGTCAGCTCCGTCGCCAGCTCGGCGGCCCCGGGGGCCGCCGCGCCGCGCCGGCTGACCAGCAGCAGGTGCTCGGCGCCGCGCCGGGCCAGCCAGCGGGCGGTGTGCCCGGCCAGGGCGCCGGAGCCGCCGGTGATCAGCACCGTGCCACGCGGTGCGGGGAGCTTCTGGGGGTCAGTCAGTTCAGTGTTAGACGCTTGGACCACCCGACGGGCAAACAGGCCCTCGGCCCGCACCGCGAGTTCGGCCTCCGCGCCATTCGCGAGCAGCGCCTGCACCGCGCGGGCGGCGGCGCGCCCGCCGGGCTCGGCGGGCAGGTCGAGCAGGCCGCCCCACAGCGGGGTCTCGGCGGCGGCGACCACCCCGAGGCCCCAGACCAGCGCACCCGTCGGCTCGGCCAGCGGATCGCCGGGCCCGGTGGCGACCGCGCCTGTGGTCACCGACCAGAGCGGCGCCTCGATCCCGGCCGTCTCCAGCGCCTGGAGCAGCGTCAGCGTGCCCGCCAGGCCGCCCGGCACCGCCGGACGGTCCGCGACCGGCGCGGACGCCAGCGGCAGCAGCGAGAGCACGCCCGCCACCGGTGCGTCCCCGGCCCGCGCGGTGCGGGCCAGGACCTCGGCCAGCTCCGCGCGGTCGGCATCCGGCGCCACCTCGATCGGGTCGACCGCCGCACCGGCCCGCGCCAGCGCGCCCGCCAGCAGCTCCCGCCAGATCGCCACCCGCTCGGCCTCCGCCGGGCCGAGCCCGCCCGCCCCGGGCAGGGCGAGCAGCCAGCGGCCGGCCGAGCCCGCCGGCTCGCCCTCCACCACCGGACGCCACGCCACCTGGTGGCGCCAGCCGTCGAGTTCGCCGTCCCGCTCGCGCGCCGCGCGCCATCCGGCCAGCGAGGGCAGCACCGCGCCCAGCGCCGACCGCTCGGCCTCGCCCTCGACCCGCAGCAGCTCGGCCAGGGCGGCGACGTCCTGCCGGGCGATCGCCGACCAGAAGCCCTCCTCGCCGGGCGCGGACGCCGCACCGGCCTCGTCCTCGGGCGCCTCGGACCAGTACCGCTCGTGCTGGAAGGCGTAGGTCGGCAGTCCGTCCGCCGTGCCGGGGACGCCGCCGAGCACGGCCGTCCAGTCCACCGCCGTGCCCCGGGCGTGGACCGTGCCGAGGGCGGCGAGCAGCGTCTCCAGCTCGGGACGGTCGCGGCGCAGCAGCGCGGCCACCGCAGGCTCGGGCCGGGAGTCGTCCGGGTCACCGTCCAGGGCCGCCCTGGTGAGGGCGGTGAGAACGCCGTCCGGGCCGAGTTCCAGGTAGCCGGTCACGCCGTCGGCCGCCAGCCCGCGCGCCGCGTCCAGGAAGCGGACCGCCTGCCGGGCGTGCGCCGTCCAGTACTCCGACGTCAACGGGCGGGTCGCGTCGAACAGTTCGCCGTCGAGGGCGGAGCGGATCGGGATCCGCGGCGGGTGGTGCGGCAGGGCGGCGGCGATCCGGGCGAACTCGGCGGCGATCGGCTCCATCAGCGGGGAGTGGAAGGCGTGGCTGGTCCGCAGCCGGCTGACCCGCAGGCCGAGTGCGCGGAACCGGTCCGCCAGCACCAGCACCTCAGCCTCCGCGCCGGAAACCACCGTCGAACCGGGCGCGTTGACCGCGGCGACGGCCACCACGCCGTCCAGCTCCGCCAGTTCGGCCAGCACCTGCTCCTCGTCGGCCTCCACCGCCAGCATCGCGCCGCCCTCGGGCAGGGCGTCCATCAGCCGGGCGCGGGCGGCGACCAGGGTGACGGCGTCGTCGAGGGTCAGCACGCCGGCCACGTGCGCGGCCGTGATCTCGCCGATCGAGTGCCCGGCGAGCCGGTCGGGCACCACGCCCCAGGACTCCAGCAGGCGGTAGAGGGCGGTTTCCAGGGCGAAGAGGGCGGGTTGGGTGTAGGCGGTGCGGTTGAGCAGGGCTGATTGGGGGGTGTCGGGGGCGGCGAACAGGATGTCGTGCAGGGGGTGTTCGAGGTGGGGTTCGAAGGCTTTGGTGACGTCGTCGAGGGCGGCGGCGAAGGCGGGGATGGTCTGGTAGAGCTCGTGGCCGGCGCCGGGGCGTTGGCTGCCCTGGCCGGTGAAGAGGAAGGCGGTGCGGGCGTTGCTGAGCGCCTCGCCTGTCGTGGCGGTCTCGCCGGTGGCGAGGGCGGTGAGGGCGGTGAGTAGGGCCTCGTGGTCGGTGCCGGTGACGACGGCGCGGTGCTCGAAGTGGGTGCGGGTGGCGGCCAGTGCGCGGGCCGTGCTGACGTGGTCGGTGGTGCTCGCTTCGAGCAGGCGGGCCGCCTGGGCGCGCAGGGCTGCCGGAGTGCGGCCGGACAGCACCCAGGGCACCACGGGCAGGTCCAGGGCCGGCTGGTCGACGGCTGCCGCCGCGGGTGCTTGTTCGAGGATGAGGTGGGCGTTGGTGCCGCTGATGCCGAAGGAGGAGACGCCGGCTCGGCGGGGTCGGTCGAGGTCGGGCCAGGCGCGCTCGGTGGTGAGGAGGGAGATTCCGGCGTTCCAGTCGACGAGGGTTGACGGTTCGTCGGAATGGAGCGACTTGGGGAGGATGCCGTGGCGTAGGGCGGCGACGGTCTTGATGATGGCGCCGACGCCGGCGGCGGCCTGCATGTGGCCGACGTTGGACTTGAGCGAGCCGACCCACAGGGGTTCGCCGGTGCGGTCGCGTCCGTAGGCCTCGACCAGGGCGGCGGCCTCGATCGGGTCGCCCAGCGTGGTCCCGGTGCCGTGCGCCTCGACGACGTCGACCTCACCGGCCGTCAGGCCGGAGCGGCGGAGCGCCTCGGCGATCACCCGCTGCTGCGCCCGGCCGTTGGGCGCCGTCAGCTGGCTGCTGCGGCCGTCCTGGTTCACCGCGCTGCCACGGATCACGGCGAGCACCTGGTGGCCGTTGCGCTCGGCGTCCGAGAGCCGCTCCAGCACCAGCACGCCGACGCCCTCGGCCCAGCCCGTCCCGTCGGCCCCGGCCGCGAACGAACGGCACCGGCCGTCGGGGGAGTTGGCGCCCTGCCGGCTGAAGTCCACGAAGGTCGCCGGGGTGGACATCACGGTGACGCCGCCGGCCAGCGCCAGCGTGGCCTCGCCGCTGCGCAGCGCCTGAGCGGCCAGGTGGATGGCCACCAGCGAGGAGGAGCAGGCGGTGTCGACGGTGACGGCCGGGCCCTCCAGGCCGAGCGTGTAGGCGATCCGCCCCGAGACCACGCTGCCCGCGCTGCCGACGACCAGGTACCCCTCCAACTCCTCCGGCGCGCGCCGGAACCGGGAACCGTAGTCGTGGTACATCACCCCGGCGAACACGCCGGTGCGGGTGCCGCGCAGGTCGGCGGGGCGGATGCCGGCCCGCTCCAGGGACTCCCAGGCGACTTCGAGCAGCAGCCGCTGCTGCGGGTCCATCGCGGCGGCCTCGCGCGGCGAGACGCCGAAGAACTCGGCGTCGAACTGCCCGGCCTCGTACAGGAACCCGCCCTCGCGGGTGTAACTGTGGCCGGACTTCTCCGGGTCCGGGTGGTAGAGCTCCTGCGGCCAGCCGCGGTCCGCCGGGAAGGCGCCGATCGCATCCCGGCCCTCCCGCACCAACTCCCAAAGCTCCTCAGGGGAGTTCACCCCGCCGGGGAACCGGCCCGCCATCGACACGATCGCGATCGGCTCGGACTCCCGGGCCTCAAGCTCGCCCAACCGGCGGTGGCTCTGCCGCAGCTCGGTGGTGACGCGCTTGAGGTAGTCGCGCAGCTTCTCCTCCGTCGTGGTGCTCATCGCCTCAGTCCTCCTCGCTTCCGGTGATGCCGAACTCAGTGGCGATCAGGTCGAAGATCTCGTCGTCGGTGGCCGCGTCCAGGTCGCCGTGGACCGGGTCGAACGGGGCCAGCAGGTTGCGCAGGTCGGCCAGCAGCGGGCCGCGCTCGGGGTCCGCGAGCGAGGCCAGTGCGGCGGCCAGCCGCTCGATGTCCGCACGGAGCCGGTCGGCCCCCGGGGCGGCCGGCTCGGGGGCCAGCAAGCTCCGCAGGTGCTGCGCCAGTTCGCCGATCGTCGGGTGGTCCAGCAGCAGTGTGGGCGGCAGCCGCAGCGCGGTCTCGGCGGCGATCTGGTTGCGCAGTTCGACCGCCGTCAGCGAGTCCACCCCGAGGTCCAGGAAGCCGCGGCTCTCGCTCAGCGTCTGCGGGGCGTGGCCGAGCACCGCGGCGACCTTGCCGCGCAGGTACTCGCCGACCAGCGCGGTCTGCGCCTCGACGGGCTGCCCGGCCAGCCGTTCGGCCAGTCCCGCCGTGCGTTGGGGAGCGCGGGCCCGGTCGGGACCGGCGCCGGACGGCCGGCGGACCAGGGCCCGCAGGATCGGGGCGAGCCGGCCGGCGGAGGCCTGGCTCTCCAGCACGGCCGGGATGGTCGGCGCGGGCACCAGCACCGCGTCCGGCCGGGTCAGCGCGGCGTCGTAGAGGGCGAGTCCGCGCTCGGCGTCGATCGCGGCCAGGCCGAGGCGCTCGAACCGGGACCGGCCGGCCTCGTCCAGCCGGTCGCCCATGCCGCCCGGGCCCGACCACAGGCCCCAGGCGAGCGCGGTGGCGGGCAGGCCGAGCGCCTGCCGGTGTCGGGCCAGGCCGTCCAGGAAGGCGTTGGCCGCCGCGTAGTTGGCCTGCCCGGCGGTGCCGAGCACGCCGGCCACCGAGGAGAACAGGACGAACCGCGCCAGGTCGGCGCCCCGGGTCAGCTCGTGCAGGTGCCAGGCGGCGTCGGCCTTGGCCCGCAGCGTCGCGGCCAGCCGCTCGGGCGTCAGGGCCGTGAGCACGCCGTCGTCCAGCAGGCCCGCGGCGTGGATCACCGCGGTCAGCGGGCGGTCGGCCGGGAGCTGCGCCAACAGGTCGGCCAGCGCCGCCCGGTCGGCCACGTCGCAGCCCGCCACGGTCACCTCCGCACCCAGCGCCGCCAGTTGCTCCGCCAACTCGGTCGCGCCGGGCGCCAGCAGGCCGCGCCGGCTCACCAGCAGCAGCCGCTTCGCCTGCCCGGTCCGGGCCAGGTGCAGGGCCAGCAGCGCGCCGAGCGCACCCGTGCCGCCGGTGATCAGCACCGTGCCCGTCGGGTCCAGTGCCCGGGGTGCCCCGGCGGCGGCCGTCGCCCGGACCAGCCGGGACACCGTCAAGCTGCCGTCGCGCAGCGCCAGTTCGGGCTCGTCCAGGGCGAGCGCGGCGGGCACCGCGCGCAGCGACTTGGCGGTGCCGTCCAGGTCCAGCAGGGTGAGGCGCCCGGGCTGCTCGCTGCGCGCCGAGCGCACCAGGCCCCAGACCGTGGCGGCCGCGAGTGCCTGCGGCCCGCCGCCCTCGGTCGCGCCCTCGGTGAGCACCACGATCCGGGTGCCGGCCAGGCGGTCGTCGGCCAGCACCTCCTGCAGCGTCGCCAGCACCGCCTGGGCGGCCGCGTGCGCGGCACCCAACGGCTCGTCGGCGCCGCTCGGCGCGCGGACCAGCAGCACGTCCGGGGCCTCGCTGTCAGCAGGCTCACGGATCGTCGCCGCGGCCCGCAGAGCGTCCGTCAACTCCGGCTCGGCGGTGCCGAGTACGGCCACCGACAGGGTCGGCGCCGAGGGTGCCCGCTCGACAGGCTGCCAGTCGACCCGCAGCAGGTCCCGGGCCACGGCGGCCTCCGAGCCGCCGAGCCGGGCCGCCTCGACCTGACGCAGCGTCAGTTCGGCGACGGTCGCGACGATCCCGCCGTCGGCAGCGGTCAGCTCCAGCCGGGCGCTCTCCGGCCCGGTCGGCACCACCCGGACGCGGGCCGCCGCCGCAGGGGCGGCCGGGCCGAGCGAGACCCCGGACCAGGCGAACGGCAGGGCGATCCGGCCGCCGCCCTGGTCGCCCCGGCCCTTCACCAGCGGGTGCAGGGCGGCGTCGAAGAGCGCCGGGTGGAGCAGGAAGCCGGCGGGGTCGACTTCCGGCGGCAGGCGGAGCTCGGCGTGCAACTCGGTGCCGGCCCGGCCGGTCTCGGTCACGCCCTGGAAGGCCGGCCCGTACCCGTAGCCCTCGGCGGCGAGTTCGGCGTAGAAGCGCTCGGCGCCGGTCGGGTCGGGGTCGAAGGTGGGGGCCTGCTGCTGGGGGGAGTCGGCAGAGCCCGCCGCCAGCGTGCCGGAGGCGTGCCGGGTCCACGGCTCGGCCGGGTCCGCGCCGTCGGGCCGGGAGTGCACGGTCACCCGGCGCGCGCCCTGCTCCTCGGCGGGGCCGACGACCACCTGGAGCCGCAGCGCGCCCTGCTCGGGCAGCACGGCGGGCGCCTCCAGGGTGAGTTCGTCCAGCGCCCGCAAGCGCACCGACTCGCCGGCCCGGAGCGCCAGCTCGACCAGCGCGGTGCCGGGCAGCAGCACCGTGCCCCCGACGGCGTGGTCGGCCAGCCACGGCTGGGCGCGGAGCGAGACCAGGCCGGTCAGCACCGCGCCACCGCCGTCGGCGAGTTCGACCTCGCCGGACAGCAGCGGGTGCCCGGTCGCCCCGGCGGACGTTACGGCGGGCGCGTCCAGCCAGTACCGGCGGTGCTCGAACGGGTAGCTCGGCAGTGCGACCGGCAGCGGCGAACGCCCCAGCAGCGCGGGCCAGTCCAGCTCCGCGCCGTCGACGAACAGCGTCGCGAACGCGGCGAGCAGGCCGGGCACCTCGGCGCGGTCGCGCCGCACGGTCGGGACGACCAAGGTGGCCTCGTCCTCGTCCTCGGCGAGCGCGGTCTGCGCCAGGGTGCTGAGCACCGCGTCGGGCCCGATCTCGATGAACCGGCGGACCCCGGCCGCCCGCAGCGCCGTCAGCCCGTCGTGGAACCGCACCGCCTCGCGGGCGTGCCGCACCCAGTACCCGGGATCGGTCAGCTCGCCCGGCTCGGCGATCCGACCCGTGACGTTCGAGACCACCGGCAGCTGCGGCTCGGCGTACGCCAGCCCCTCGGCGACCTCACGGAACTGCGCCAGCATCGGCGCCATCAGCGGGGAGTGGAAGGCGTGGCTGACCCGCAGCCGGGCCGCCCGGTGGCCCCGGCCGCGCCAGCGGGCCACCACCTCCTCGACCGCCTCCAGCTCGCCGGAGACCACGGTGGCGCGCGGGCCGTTCACGGCGGCCACCGCGACCCGGCCCGACCACTGCGCCAACTCCGCCTCGACCTCGGCCACCGGCACCTCGACCGAGGCCATCGCGCCGCCCTCGGGCAGCGCGTCCATCAGCCGGGCCCGGGCGGCGACCAGGGCGGCCGCGTCGTCGAGGGTCAGCACGCCGGCCACGTGCGCGGCGGCGATCTCGCCGATCGAGTGGCCGACCACGAAGTCCGGCGCGGGCAGCACGGTCCGGACCAGGCGGTAGAGGGCGGTTTCCAGGGCGAAGAGGGCGGGTTGGGTGTAGGCGGTGCGGTTGAGCAGGGCTGCTTCGGGGGAGTCGGGTGCGGCGAACAGGATGTCGTGCAGGGGGTGTTCGAGGTGGGGTTCGAAGGCTTTGGTGACGTCGTCGAGGGCGGCGGCGAAGGCGGGGAGGGTCTGGTAGAGCTCGTGGCCGGCGCCGGGGCGTTGGCTGCCCTGGCCGGTGAAGAGGAAGGCGGTGCGGGCGTTGGTGTGGGCTTCGGTGGTGGGGGCGGTCTCGCCGGTGGCGAGGGCGGTGAGGGCGGTGCGCAGGGTCTGGTGGTCGGTGCCGGTGACGACGGCGCGGTGCTCGAAGTGGGTGCGGGTGGCGGCCAGTGCGCGGGCCGTGCTGACGTGGTCGGTGGTGCTCGCTTCGAGCAGGCGGGCCGCCTGGGCGCGCAGGGCTGCCGGGGTGCGGGCGGAGAGCACCCAGGGGATCAGCGGAAGGTCGAGCTCCGGCTCCTCAAGCGTGGCGGGTGCGGGTGCTTGTTCGAGGATGAGGTGGGCGTTGGTGCCGCTGATGCCGAAGGAGGAGACGCCGGCTCGGCGGGGTCGGTCGAGGTCGGGCCAGGTGCGTTCGGTGGTGAGGAGGGAGATGCCGGCGTTCCAGTCGACGAGGGTTGACGGTTCGTCGGAATGGAGCGACTTGGGGAGGATGCCGTGGCGTAGGGCGGCGACGGTCTTGATGATGGCGCCGACGCCGGCGGCGGCCTGCATGTGGCCGACGTTGGACTTGAGCGAGCCGACCCACAGGGGTTCGCCGGTGCGGTCGCGTCCGTAGGCCTCGACCAGGGCGGCGGCCTCGATCGGGTCGCCCAGCGTGGTCCCGGTGCCGTGCGCCTCGACGACGTCCACCTCACCGGCCGTCAGGCCGGAGCGGCGCAGCGCCTCGGCGATCACCCGCTGCTGCGCCCGGCCGTTGGGCGCGGTGAGGCCGTTGGACGCGCCGTCGGAGTTGACGGCGCTGCCGCGGATCACGGCGAGCACCTGGTGGCCGTTGCGCTCGGCGTCCGAGAGCCGCTCCAGCACCAGCACGCCCACGCCCTCGGCCCAGCCCGTCCCGTCCGCGTCGGCGGAGAAGGGCTTGCACCGGCCGTCGGGGGCCAGGCCGCGCTGGCGGCTGAACTCGGTGAACATGCCCGGGGTGGACATCACGGTGACGCCGCCGGCCAGGGCCAGGGTGGCCTCGCCGCTGCGCAGGGCCTGAGCGGCCAGGTGGATGGCCACCAGGGAGGAGGAGCAGGCGGTGTCGACGGTGACGGCCGGGCCTTCCAGGCCGAGCGTGTAGGCGACCCGGCCGGAGGCGACGCTGATCGTGCTGCCGGTCAGCAGGTGGCCCTCGTGGCCCGGGGCGGGCTCGTGCAGCCGGGGCCCGTAGTCGAGTTGGGTCAGGCCCGCGTACACGCCGGTGCGGGTGCCGCGCAGGTCGGCGGGCCGAATGCCGGCCCGCTCCAGGGACTCCCAGGCGACTTCGAGCAGCAGCCGCTGTTGCGGGTCCATCGCGGCGGCCTCGCGCGGCGAGACTCCGAAGAACTCGGCGTCGAACTCCCCGGCCTCGTACAGGAACCCGCCCTCACGGGTGTAACTGTGCCCCGGTTCGGCCGGGTCGGGGTGGTAGAGCTCCTGCGGCCAGCCGCGGTCCGTCGGGAAGGCGCCGATGGCGTCCCGGCCCTCCCGCACCAACTCCCAGAGCTCCTCCGGGGAGTTCACCCCGCCGGGGAACCGGCCTGCCATCGACACGATGGCGATCGGCTCGTCCGAGGCGTGGCGGACCTGGGATGCCGCCACGGAGGCGCCGACCTCCTCGGCGAGGTACTCGGCCACCGCGCGCGGGGTCGGGCGGTCGAAGGTGAGGGTGGCCGGCAGGTCGCGCCCGGTGGCGGAGCTGAGCCGCTCGCTGAACTCGACCGCGCCGAGCGAGTCCAGGCCGAGGTCCCGGAACGACCGGTCGGCGTCCACCCGGGCGGTGTCCTGGTGCCCGAGCACGGCCGCGACGGCGGCCAGCACCTGCGGCAGCCCGGCGGCCTGGGCGGCTCGGGGTGTCTGGGGTGTCTGGGGTGCGGGCGTGCTCTGCGGGGCGTCGGTGAACCAGTACCGCTCGCGCTGGAAGGCGTAGCCGGGCAGCGCCACCCGGGCGCCGCCGGGCCGGCCGAGGGTTGCGGACCAGTCGAACTCCACTCCGTTGACGTGCAGTTCGGCGAGCGCCCGAAGCAGGTTCGCCGGCTCCGCGTCGCCGCCGCGCAGCAGCGGGACCACCGGGCGGCGCAGGCCGTCGGCGGTCGGGCGGGTCGCCAGGGTCTGCCGGGCGAGCGAGGCCAGCACCTGGCCCGGGCCGGCCTCGGCGTACCCGCCCGCGCCCAACTCGGCCAGGGTGAGCACCCCTTGGTGGAAGCGGACCGGGCGGCGGATCTGCTCGGCCCAGTAGTCGGCCGAGCCCAGCTCGTCCGGGCCCGCCACCCGGCCGGTCACGTCGGAGACCACGGTGAGCCGCGGCGCCCGGTAGCGCAGCCCGGCGGCGATCCGGCGGAACTCGGCCACCGCGCTGTCCATGTGGGCCGAGTGGAAGGCGTGGCTGACCCGCAACGTCCGGGTCCGTCGGCCCTGTTCGGCGAACCGGGCGGCCAGCTCGGCCACCGGCTCGGCGTCCCCGGAGAGCACCACCGCCTCGGGCCCGTTGACCGCCGCGAGCGAGACCCGCCCGTCGTAGGCGTCGAGCAGCGGCGCGACCTCGTCGGCGCCGGCCTGGACGGCGGTCATCACGCCGTCGGCCCGGGCGGCCTGCATCAGCCGGCCCCGCGCGGTGACCAGGGTGGCGGCGTCGGCCAGGTCGAGGACCCCGGCGGCGTGCGCGGCGCTGATCCCGCCGATGGAGTGGCCGAGGACGAACGCGGGCCGCAGGCCGCGCTGTTCGGCGAGCCGGTGGACGGCGGTCTCCAGCGCGAACAGCGCGGGCTGGGTGTACTCGGTGCGGTCGAGCAGCGCCGCCTCGGGGGAGTCCGGTTCGGCGAACAGCAGGTCGCGCAGCGGCCGGTCCAGGCGGGCGTCGAGCGCGGCGGTCACCTCGTCCAGCGCGGCCGCGAACTCCGGCACCGCCCGGTACAGTTCGCGCCCGGCGGCGGCCTGCTGGCTGCCCTGGCCGGAGAACAGCAGGGCGAGGCCGCCGGTCGGCCCGGCGGGCGCGGTGCCGAGGACGGTCCGGGGGCTCGCCGCCCCCTCCGCCAGCGCCCGCAGACCGTCCAGCAGTTCGGCCCGGTGCTCGCCGAGCAGTACGGCCCGGTGCCGGAAACGGGTGCGGGTGGTGGCCAGCGCGACCGCCACCCGGGCCTCCTCGGCCAGGTCGGCCAAGTCGGCCGGTTCCGTGGTCGGTTGCGCGTCGAGGTGCTCGGCCAGTCGGGCCGCCTGGGCGCGGAGCGCGGCCTCGGTGCGTCCGGACAGCGGCCAGGCCACCCCGCCGGGGCGGACGGGCGTCGTGGCGTCGTCGGCCGGCGCGTCGGCCGTGGCGGGCGCCTCGGTCAGCAGCACGTGGCAGTTGGTGCCGCCCATGCCGAAGGAGCTCACCCCGGCGATCAGCGGGCGCTCCGGGTCGGGCCAGGGGGCCAGGGCGTCGGGCACCCGCAGGCCCAGGCGGTCGAGCGGGACCCGCGGGTTGGGCGTGTGGTGGTTCAGGCTGGCCGGGACCTGCCGGTGCCGGATGCTGAGCACGGCCTTGAGGAACCCGACGATGCCCGCCGCGCCCTCCAGGTGGCCGACGTTGGTCTTGGCCGAGCCGACCAGCAGTGCGTCGCCCTCCTGCCTCGTCCCGCCGCCGTCCGCCGCCCGGTAGACCTCGCCGAGCGCCGCCGCCTCGATCGGGTCGCCGACGGGAGTGCCGGTGCCGTGCAGCTCCACGTACTGCACGTCCGCCGCCGCGACCCCGGACTGCCCCAGCGTCAGCCGGATCAGCTCCCGCTGCGCCGTGGCGCTGGGCACGGTGAGCCCGTCGGCCGCGCCGCCGTGGTTGGTCTCGCTGGCCAGGATCACCGCGTGCACCGGGTCACCGTCGGCGCGGGCGCGGTCGAGCCGCTTGAGCAGCACCAGCCCGCCGCCCTCGCCGCGGGCGTAGCCGTTGGCCCGGGCGTCCAGCACGTAGCTGCGCCCGTCCGGCGACAGCCCGCCGAACTCCCGCGCCTCGACGGTGCTCCCGGAGCTCAGGATCAGGTTGACGCCGCCGGCCAGCGCCAGCTCGCAGTCGCCGTCGCGCACCGCCCGGTGGGCGAGGTGCAGGGCGGCCAGCGCCGAGGACTGGGCGGTGTCGACGGTGAGGCTGGGGCCGTGCAGCCCCAGGGTGTAGGAGATCCGGTTGGCGAGCAGGCCGTGGCCGAGCCCGGTGAGGGTGTGCCGGGAGGCCGGCGGCGCGTCCTGACGGTTCCTCAGCAGCCGGTAGTCGTGGGCCATCGCGCCGACGAACACCCCGGTGCGGGTGCCGTGCAGGGCCGCGGGCAGGATCCCGGCGTGCTCCAGGGCCTCCCAGCCGAGTTCGAGCAGCAGGCGCTGCTGCGGGTCGGTCTCGGCCGCCTCGCGCGGGGAGAGGCCGAAGAAGTCGGCGTCGAAGCGGTCGACGAGGTCCAGGTACCCGGCGGGCGGCAGCCCGGGGTCCAGTCCGCGCTCGGCGGCCGGGCGGCCGATCGCGCTGCGGCCCTCGGCGAGCAGGGTCCAGAAGGAGTCGGGGGAGGGGGCACCGGGCAGCCGGCAGGCCAGGCCGACCACGGCGACCGCGGTGGGCGGCAGCCCGGGTGTCCCGGTTCCGGGGGCGGGTCGCTGTTCCTGGCTCGTCATGGTGGCGGTGACACCCCTTCAGCAGTGTTCGGCGTTGACGTCCGGCGATTCGGCCGGGAATTCCCCGGCCGCTCACAATTCGTTCCGAGTGGAGTCCGGCCCGGAATTCCGTGCGGTGTTCGTCCGGATCGGTGCGCGTCCTGGAAGTATCCGCGTCCGCGGGTTTTCCGGTCCACCCCTAACTGTCGGCCCGGGCGTCGCGCCCGACTGGGGTCGCGAGCTGCCTCGGGGATCCAATGATGGCCTCTGACCTGCTGATTAATCGATCGTCAGGGGGTCGGGAGGGTTAGGGGTTCCCAGTCCGGAAGGTGCTCGCGTAGCGTCGGCGACGACCATTGAGAAGGTCCGGACAACCGTCTTCCGGGGTGAGGGGAATTCAGGTGGATGAGCTGACCGAGGCGGTCCTGCGGGACGCGCCGGCGGAGGAGCTGGCGAGTCTTGCGTTGCCGCAGGATTACACCGCCGCGCATTTGCGACAAGAAGATGTCTCGATGTTTCAGGGTGTTGCGGACAAGGACGTCCGCCGCTCGCTGCGCGTCGGGAAGGTGCCGCTGCCGGAGCTGGCGCCGGACGAGGTGCTGGTGGCCGTGATGGCCAGCTCGGTGAACTACAACACCGTCTGGTCGGCGACCTTCGAGCCGGTGTCGACCTTCGACGCGCTCAAGCGCTACGCCCGCGCGGGCGGCTACACCGCGCGGCACGACCAGCCGTACCAGGTGATCGGCTCCGACGCGGCCGGCGTGATCGTGCGCACCGGCGCCGGCGTGCGGCGCTGGAAGGTCGGCGACCACGTCGCGGTCAGCACCGCGGTGGTGGACGACCAGGACCCGGTGACGCACTCCGACGGCATGCTCGGCGCGGACCAGAAGGCCTGGGGCTACGAGACCAACTTCGGCGGCCTGGCGCACTACACGGTGGTGCGGGCCAACCAGCTGGTGGCCAAGCCGCCGCACCTGACCTGGGAGGAGACGGCGAGCATCCCGCTGTGCGGCGGCACGGCCTACCGGATGCTGGTCAGCGACCGGGGTGCCCGGATCAAGCAGGGCGACGTGGTGCTGATCTGGGGCGCCAGCGGCGGACTCGGCGCGTTCGCCGTGCAGTTGGTGAAGAACGGCGGCGGCATCCCGGTCGGGGTGGTGAACTCCGAGCACAAGGCCGACCTGGTCCGCCGGCTCGGCTGCGACGTGGTGATCAACCGGGAGGAGATCGGCATCGGCCGGGCCCCCGAATCCACCGGCGAGACCGTGGAGTTGGCGAAGCGGCTGGGCCGGGCGATCCGCCAGCAGGTCGGCGAGGACCCGCACGTCGTGTTCGACCACGTCGGGAAGGCCACCTTCGGCATCTCGGTGATCGTGGCCCGCCGCGGCGGCACGGTGATCACCTGCGGCTCCAGCACCGGCTACCAGCACACCTTCGACAACCGCTACTTCTGGATGAACCTGAAGCGCATCATCGGCAGTCACGGGATGAACCTGGCCGAGGCCGCCGAGATGATGCGGCTCTACCAACTCGGCCTGCTGGCACCGGTGGTGTCACGGGTCTACCCGCTGGCGGAGATCGGCGAGGCCGCCCGACTGGTGCAGACCAACGGCCACACCGGCAAGGTGGGCGTGCTCTGCCTGGCCGACCGCCCCGGCCTCGGCGTCACCGACCCGGCGACCCGGGCCCGGCTCGGCGAGGACTGGCTGAGCCCGCTGGCCGAGGACCGCGGACCGGCCCTGGTCGGCTGACCGACCGTCACCACCTCCGAGCCGCCCACCCGCAGCGCCGCCGACCGCTGCCGTCCGAGGAGCATTGGATGACCTCGCACACCGTCCCGACCGGTATCGACGTGTTCGACCCGGATCGGTACGTCCCCACGCCCCCGCACCACGACTTCGCCGTGCTCCGGGCCCAGGCCCCGGTGTACTGGCAGACCGACCCCCAACTGCCCACCGGCCACTGGGCGGTGACCAGGCACGCGGACGTGTCCTGGATCGCCCGCAAGCCCGAGCTGTTCTCCTCCGAGCTGGCCGGTGCCCAGCCGATGGAGTACGACGAGGTGGCCATCGGGATGCAGCGGATGATGATGATCAACCAGGACGCGCCCCAGCACTCCCGGGTCCGCAGCCTGGTGAACCGCGGCTTCACCCCGCGCATGATCGAGCAGCTGCGCGACCGCATCGCCGCCGAGTGCGAGCGGATCGTCGACGAGGCGCTGCGCACCGGCGGCGGCGACTTCGTCCAACAGGTCGCCGCCGAGCTGCCGATCGTGGTGATCGCCGAGCTGATGGGCGTGCCCCGGGACCAGCGGCACAAGCTGTTCGCCTGGTCGAAGGGCGTGGCCGGGGAGGCCGACCCGGACTCGGGCGGCGCCCGGGCGGCGCGGGTGGCCGCGCAGGAGATGGGGCAGTACGCGGCCGTGCTGGGCGCCGAGCGGCGCGGCTGTCCGGCGGGCGACATCGTCTCCCGGATGGTCAGCGCCGACGCCCAGGGCAACGAGCTGACCGAGAGCGAGTTCCAGGCCTTCTTCGTGCTGCTCGCGGTGGCGGGCAACGAGACCACCCGGTACGCGATCGCCGGCGGGGTGCAGGCCCTGATGGCGCACCCGGAGCAGTGGGCGCGCCTTAAGGCCGACCCGTCGCTGGTGACCACCGCGGCGGAGGAGATCGTCCGCTGGGAGACCCCGACCAAGGTGTTCCGGCGCACGGCGGTCACCGACGTCGAACTCGGCGGGCAGCTGATCCGGGCGGGCGACAAGGTGATGGCGCACCTCACCTCGGCCAATCGCGACGAGGAGGTGTTCGACGACCCGTTCACCTTCGACGTGGGGCGCGACCCGAACCCCCACCTGGGCTTCGGCGGCGGCGGCCCGCACTTCTGCATCGGCCGCCACCTCGCCCTGCTGGAGGTCGAGTTGATGTTCCGCACGCTGGTCGAGCGGGTGGCCGAGTTCCAGCCGGCCGGCCCCGCCCGGCGGCTGCGCTCGTACCAGTTCCACGGCCTCACCCACCTTCCGGTGCGCCTGGTCGCGGCCTGAGACCCAGGACCGCCCGACCCGTCCGCCCGGACCCGCCCCGCCCGCTCTTAGCGATATCGAGGATGCCTGCCATGACCGATCGCGTTCCTGGTGCCGCGCCGAGCGCGCTGCCGAGCCCTTCCGAGGCGCCGAGCCTCCCCGAGGCACTGCCGAGCGTTCCTGCGGCGCTGCCGAGCCTGCCCGAGGTGCTCGCGCGGCGCAGCGCCGAGCAGCCGGACGAGTTGGCGTACGCCTTCCTGCGCAACGGGGAGGAGGTCGCCGAAACCCTGACGTACCGCCAGCTCGACCTGCGGGCCCGGCAGGTCGCGGCGCGGCTGACCGCGCTCGGGCTGGGCGGGCGCAGCGTGGTGCTGCTGCACCCGTCCGGGCTGGGCTTCGTGGCGGACCTGCTGGGCTGCATGTACGCGGGCGTGGCGGCGGCGCCGGTGCAGGTGCCGTCGCGCGCCCGCGGCCTGGACCGGCTGCGGAAGATCGCCGACGACGCCGGGACGACCGTGCTGCTCACCACCCCCGAGGTGAAGCGCGACCTGGAGGAGCGGTTCGGCACCCTGCCCGAGCTGGCCGGGCTGACCCTGCACGACCCGGACTCGCTGGCCGCGGCCGCCGAGCGGCAGGCGCCCGAGGTGCTCGCCGGCTGGCAGCCGCGCCCGATCGGCGCGCAGGAGCTGGCCCTGCTCCAGTACACCTCGGGCTCGACCGGCACGCCGAAGGGCGTACGGGTGACGCACGCCAACTTCGGCAGCAACGTGGACGAGACGGACCGGCTCTGGCCCACCCGGGGCGACGCCCGGGTGGTGAACTGGCTGCCGCTCTTCCATGACATGGGGATGCTGTTCGGCGTGGTGCTGCCGCTCTGGTCGGGCATCCCGTCCTACCTGATGGCCCCGGACGCGTTCGTCCGCCGCCCGGCGCGCTGGCTGGAGGCGATCTCCCGGTTCCGCGGCACCCACGCCGCCGCGCCGAGCTTCGCCTACGAGCTGTGCGCCCGCGCGGTCGCGGACGGCGACTTCGCGCCGGGCCTGGACCTCTCCTCCTGGCGGGTGGCGGCCAACGGGGCGGAGCCGGTGCGCTGGCAGACCATCAGGTCCTTCGAGCGGGCGCTGGCCCCGGCCGGGTTCCGCCCGGAGGCGATGTGCCCGGGCTACGGCCTGGCCGAGAACACCCTCAAGGCCACCGGCAGCCCCGAGGACCGGCTGCCGACCGTGCTGTGGCTCTCCGCCGAGGAGCTGCGGGCCGGGCGGGCGGTCGAGGCCCCGGCCCCCGACGCCGAGGCGGCCGACACCGAGGCCGACACCGAATCCGAGGCCGGGAGCGCCGTGGTCCCCAGCATCGGCTGCGGCGGCGTGGTCGGCGACAGCCTGGTGCGGATCGTCGACCCGCAGACCCGCGCCACCCTGACGGACGGTCGGGTCGGCGAGATCTGGGTCAGCGGCCCGTGCGTCGCCGCCGGCTACCACGGCCGCGACGAGGAGTCCGAGCAGACCTTCCGGGCCCGCCGCGCCGACCGCGCCGAGCAGCGCAGCTGGCTGCGCACCGGCGACCTCGGCTTCTGGCACCGGGAGGAGCTCTTCGTCACCGGCCGGATCAAGGACGTGGTGATCCGTCAGGGCCGCAACTTCTACCCGCAGGACATCGAACTCTCCGCCGAGAACGCCGATCCGGGCCTGCACCCGAACTGCGCGGCGGCGTTCTCCGCCGACGACGGCAGCGCGGAGCGCCTGGTCCTGGTGGTCGAGGCGGACGGCCGGACGCTGCGCGGCGGCGGCGAGCAGCTGCGCGAGCGGATCCGCCGCGCCGTGCAGGAGAGCCAGCGCCTGGAGGCGGACGAGATCGTGCTGGTGCGCCGGGGCTCGCTGCCGAAGACCTCCAGCGGCAAGGTGCAGCGCCGGGAGACCCGACGCCGTTACCTGGACGGCGAGTTCGGGGCGGCGCAGGCCGCGGCGCCACGCGAGCGGGTGGAGGCCGGGCGGTGACCGGGCTGCTGCGGGCACCGGCGCCGGTCGGCGGCGCGCGGATCCTCGGCGTCGGCGCCTACCGGCCCAGCCGAGTGGTGGAGAACCACGAGGTGGCGCCGGCCATCGACTCCAGCGACGAGTGGATCCGGCGGCGCTCCGGCATCGCCACCCGCCGGTTCGCCGCGCCGGACGAGACCCTGGTGGCCATGGCCGCCGCGGCCTCGCTCAAGGCGCTGGCCCACGCGGGCGTGCCGCCGCACTCGGTGGACACGGTGATCCTGGCGACCATGTCGAACCTGGAGCAGTCGCCGCCCGCAGCACCGCGGTTGGCGCACCAGATCGGCGCGCCGGAGGCCGGCGCGATGGACCTGGGCGCGGCCTGCGCCGGCTTCTGCCACGCCCTCGCGCTGGCCGACGGACTGGTCCGCTCCGGGCAGAGCCGGCACGTGGTGGTGGCCGGCACGGAGCGGATGAGCGACATCATCGACCCGACCGACCGGGGCACCGCCTTCCTGTTCGGCGACGGCGCCGGCGCGGTGGTGGTCGGGCCGGCGGAGGCGCCCGGGATCGGGCCGGTGGTGTGGGGCTCGGACGGTTCGCGCGCGGCGGCGATCGCGCACACCGGCCCGTGGACGGAGCTGCGGCCGGCCGGCACCGCAGCCCGCCAGGCCGACACCGAGCCGCGCCGGGCTTGGCCGACCATGCGGATGGACGGTCAGGCGGTGTTCCGCTGGGCGGTGGCGACCGTGCCGGAGGTCGGCCGGGAGGCGCTGGCGGCGGCCGGGGTGGGCGCGGCGCAGCTGTCCGCGTTCATCCCGCACCAGGCGAACCTGCGGATCGTGGACGCGGCCGTGAAGGCGCTGGAGCTGCCCGAGCACGTCGCGGTGGCCCGGGACCTCGCCGAGGCGGGGAACACCTCGGCCGCCTCGGTGCCCCTCGCGATGGAGCGGCTGCTCAGCGAGGGCGCCGTCGAGCCGGGCGGCCTGGCCCTGCTGGTGGGCTTCGGTGCGGGCCTGGCGTACGCGGGCCAGGTGGTCGTGCTGCCGTGACCGGGCCCACCACCGGTAGTCAACGAGCAACAGGGGAGGCCGACATGGGCGAACACCTCTGGTACATCCCGAACACGGTCGAGGCCGGCCACCGCGGCGACGAGGTGCGCGAGGACTGGGACACGCTCGACCACTCGACCGAGCTCGCGCTCGCGGTCGAGCGGCACGGCTGGGCCGGCGCGCTGCTCGGCACCGGCTGGGGCCGGCCCGACACCTTCACGGTGGCGGCGGCTCTGGCCGCCCGCACCACCACCTTCAAGCCGCTGATCGCGGTGCGGCCCGGCTACTGGCACCCGGCGAACTTCGCCGCGGCCTCGGCCACCCTCGACCGGCTCAGCCGGGGCCGGGTGCTGGTCAACGTGGTCAGCGGCCTGGACGACCCGGCGGCCTACGGCGACGGTGAGTTCGACCAGTCCCGCCGCTACGCGCGCACCCTGGAGTTCCTGCGACTGGTGCGCCGGCTGTGGGGCGAGGACGGGGTGACCTTCCACGGCGAGCACTACCGGGTGACGGACTCCACGCTCCGGCCCCGCCCGTGGGGCGCCGAGGAGGGGCGCCACCCGCCGCTGTACTTCGGCGGTGCGAGCCCGGCCGCCGAGGAGGTGGCGGCGCGCGAGGCCGACGTCCAACTGTTCTGGGGCGAGCCGCTGGACGGCGTGGCCGAGCGGATCGCCCGGCTCCGTGCCCTCGGCGAGCGCCTCGAACGCCCGCACCCGCCCCTGGAGTTCGGGCTGCGAGTGACCACCGTGGTGCGGGACACCAGCGAGCAGGCCTGGCGCGCGGCCGAGCAGAAGGTGGCCCGGATGGCGCGGCAGGGCGCGCACGACCCGGAGGCGGCGCAGCGCCGCGGTGCGGTCGGCCAGCGCCGCCTGCTCGACCTGGTGGACCGGGGCGAGGTGCTGGACAGCTGCCTCTACACCGCGCCGGGCCGCTACGGCGGGGCGGGGGCCGGCAGCACCTGGCTGGTCGGCTCCGCCCGGGAGGTCGCCGACGCGCTGCTGCGCTACCGCGAGCTCGGGGTGACGCACTTCGTGCTCTCCGACACGCCCTACCAGCGGGAGATCGCCCGGATCGGCGACCAACTGCTGCCGCTGCTCAGGAAGTTCGAGCCGAGGTGAGACTACGCGGGCGGTGCGCCGGGCGTGCGCAGCAGGTGGAACGAGCTGGTCTGCCGCAGCGTGAAGCCGATCGACTCGTACAGCCGGATCGCCCCGGTGTTCGTGCCGGCCGTGTGCAGGAACGGCGTGTCGCCGCGTTCCCTGATCCCGGCGGCGACGGCGCGGACCAGCCGGGTGGCCAGGCCCCGGCCGCGGTGCTCCGGATCCGTGCAGACGGCGCTGATCTCGGTCCAGCCGGGCGGGCGCACCCGCTCGCCGGCCATGGCGATCAGTCGGCCGTCCTGCCGGATGCCGAGGTAGCCGCCCAGCTCGACGGTGCGCGGCAGGAACGGCCCCGGCCGGGTGCGGGCGACCAGGTCGAGCATCTCGGGCACGTCCGCCGCCCCGAGCCGGACCGCCTCCGGGTCGGGCTCGGCCCGCAGCGCGGTGTCGACCAGCTGCACGAGCCGGCCCGACTCCTCGATCCGCCAGTCGGCGGACGGCGGGGTGATCTCCCCGCCGACGGAGGTCAGGTTGCCCGGCCCGACCAGGGCCGCGAGGTCCGCCCAGGCGCGCGGATCGGCCGGGTCGGCGAGCGCGGTGATCGGCGAGACGTCGGCGCGGTAGCGGGCGGCCAGGCCGACCCGCTCGGCGAACCGGAGGTGCGGGCCGGTGAGCGCGGCCCAGGCGGGGTTGTCGAGCGGGTGGGGCGCGATCCCGCCGGCGGTCGGCTGAGGCTGCGACGGCTGCGGCGGGTGGACGCTGGTGGACATGGTCGGGAGGTCTCCCATCGGGACGTTCGAGCAAAGCTAGGAGCCCTGCGCGGCGGATGTCAACGACCGCCCGGAGCATGAGATCCACGACCCTCACGCCGTGTCAACCCCGGTCCGGAGTGCGTCGGTTGACGAGCAGTGACGCACGGGACCGGCGTGGCGCCACGATGATCGTCCGTCATCCGGCGGGGATTGTGCCGGACGACACTGTCGGGTTACGGTGCATCAAGGTCATGAGTGTCAGCGTCAAGCCCTGGCTTGCTGACCGGCAACCCTCCCACGCGGCGGGGTGCCCCAGGTGAGGACCGGGCGGTGCCGAACGGCGGCACCGCAAGCGCGAGTTCGAAACGGTGCGACCCGAAGGGGGACGGAGATGACGGGAGTGCGACAGGCCCTCGCGCTGCGGACCGCCCCGGTCACCGTCAAGGCCCGCTGCCGGGTCACCACGTCGTACGCGCGGCTCCACATAGACCTGCAGCGCGTGACCACCGCACTCTGTCCCGCCTCCTAGCGCCTCGCGCCGTGCGGCCCACCGCAGTGCCGCGCTCCGCCGTCTGACCCGGGTCACCGCACCTCCTCCGTCCTGACCGCACCGGCCCCGGCCGGCAGCCGTGTCGGGCGTGCCGCGTCCCGCCCCGTCAACGACCACCTCTTCGACCCGGAAGCGGTTCCCCATGCCCGAAACCCCAGAACCCCTGCACCTGGCCGTCGCCCTCGACGGCGCCGGCTGGCACCCGGCCGCCTGGCGCGAGCCCGACGCCCGGCCCGAGGCCCTGTTCACCGCGCGCTACTGGGCCGACCTGGTCGCGGAGGCCGAGCACGGCCTGCTGGACCTGGTGACCATCGAGGACTCGCTCAGCCTCCAGTCCACCCACCCCTTCCGCCCCGACGGGCGCACCGACCAGGTGCGCGGCCGGCTGGACGCGGTGCTGATCGCCGCCCGGATCGCGCCGCTGACCAGCCACATCGGCCTGGTCCCGACCGCGGTGGCGACCCACACCGAGCCGTTCCACCTCTCCAAGGCGATCGCCACGCTCGACCACGTCAGCGGCGGCCGGGCCGGCATCCGGCTCAAGGTGTCCGGCCGGGTCGACGAGGCCGCCCACTTCGGCCGCCGCACCGTGCCCGAGCTGCGGATCGAGGACCTGGACACGCCGGTCGGGCAGGAGCTGCTGCGCGACCTCTTCGGCGAGGCCGAGGATTACACCGAGGTGCTGCGCCGGCTCTGGGACAGCTGGGAGGACGACGCGGAGATCCGCGACGTGGCCACCGGCCGCTTCGTCGACCGCGCGAAGCTGCACTACATCGACTTCGAGGGCCGCCGGTTCAGCGTGCGCGGCCCGTCCATCACCCCGCGTCCGCCGCAGGGCCAGCCGGTGGTCGCCGCCCTGGCGCACCGCGGCGAGCCGTTCCGGCTGGTCGGCCGCTCGGCCGACCTCGGCTTCACCACCCCGCAGGACGCCGCGGACGCCCGGGCGATCGTCGCCGAGATCCGCGCCGCCCAGGCCGCCGCCGGCCGCGCCGAGCAGCCCCTGCACGTCTTCGGCGACCTGGTGGTCTTCCTCGACGAGCAGCCCGGCGCCGCCGCCGACCGCAAGCTGCGGCTGGACCGGCTGGCGGGCACCGGGTACACCAGCGACGCCCGGGTCTTCACCGGCACGCCCGCCCAACTCGCCGACCTGCTCCAGGAATGGCAGCAAGCCGGGCTCACCGGCTTCCGCCTGCGCCCCGGCGCCCTGCCGCACGACCTGACCGGGATCACCCGAGGCCTGGTGCCCGAGCTCCAGCGCCGCGGGGCCTTCCGCACCGCCTACGAGGCCGGCACCCTGCGCGGGCTGCTCGGTCTGCCCCGCCCCGCCAACCGTTACGCCGGCGTTGCTGCTGGAGCAGCCGGTGCTGCCGCTGCCGCCGACCTCGTCGGAGCCGAAGGAGCCACCGCGCGATGAGCAAGCCCGTCAAGCAGATCCACCTCGCCGCGCACTTCCCCGGCGTCAACAACACCACGGTGTGGAGCGACCCGGCGGCCGGCAGCCAGATCGACTTCAGCTCCTTCGTCCACCTCGCCCGCACCGCCGAGCGCGCCAAGTTCGACTTCCTGTTCCTGGCCGAGGGCCTGCGGCTGCGCGAGCAGAACGGTGAGATCTACGACCTGGACGTGGTCGGCCGGCCCGACACCTTCACCGTGCTGGCCGCCCTCGCCGCCGTCACCGACCGGCTCGGCCTGGCCGGCACCATCAACTCCACCTTCAACGAACCCTACGAGGTGGCACGGCAGTTCGCCTCACTGGACCACCTCTCGGCCGGCCGCGCCGCCTGGAACGTGGTCACCTCCTGGGACGCCTTCACCGGCGAGAACTTCCGCCGCGGCGGCTTCCTCGCGCAGCCGGACCGCTACGACCGCGCCCGGCAGTTCCTCACCGCCACCTGGGAGCTGTTCGACTCCTGGCGCGGCGACGAGATCGTGGCGGACAAGGAGAGCGGGGTCTTCCTGCGCGAGCCGCACCCGGGCCGGTTCGACCACCACGTCAGCCAGTTCGACATCACCGGCCGCTTCGACGTGCCGCGCAGCCCGCAGGGCGGACCGGTGATCTTCCAGGCCGGCGACTCCGAGGCCGGCCGCGAGTTCGCCGCCTCGGCGGCCGACGCGATCTTCAGCCGGCACGGCACCCTGGAGGCCGGCCGGGCCTTCTACGCCGACGTCAAGGGCCGGCTGGCCCGCTACGGCCGCTCCCACGACGAGCTGAAGATCCTGCCCGGCGTCACCTTCGTGCTCGGCGACACCGACGCCGACGCGCAGGAGCGGGCCGACCTGATCCGCCGTCAGCAGGTCAGCGGCCAGACCGCGATCCGGCTGCTGGAACAGCTGTGGAACCGCGACCTGAGCGACCACGACCCCGACGGACCGCTGCCCGCGATCGACCCGCTGGTCGGCGAGCACACCGTCGCCCAGGGCCGGGCCTCGGTCCGCCACCACCGCGACCCGCTGGAGGTCGCCGCCGAGTGGCGGGCCATCGCCGAGGCGAAGAAGCTCTCCACCCGCGAGCTCATCATCGAGGTGACGGGCCGTCAGACCTTCATCGGCACCCCGGCCCGGATCGCCGAGCAGCTCAACGAGTTCGTCCAGACCGACGCGAGCGACGGCTTCATCCTGGTGCCGCACCTGACCCCGGGCGGCCTCGACGAGTTCGCCGACACCGTCGTCCCGCTGCTCCAGGAACGCGGGGTGTTCCGCACCGAGTACGCGGGGGAGACCCTGCGCGACCACCTCGGGCTCGGCGCCCGCCGCCCGGCCCGCGGCACGGTGGAGGTGCACTCGTGAAGTTCCTCGCCATCACCCTGATCGTGCACGCGCCGGACCCGGTCACCGGTGAACTGGGGTCCACCCAGAAGCGGTTCCGGGAGGTCATCGACAGCGCGCTGCTCGCCGAGGAGCTCGGCTTCGACGGCTTCGGCGTCGGCGAGCGCCACGAGCGCCCGTTCATCTCCTCCTCGCCGCCCGTGGTGCTCAGCCACCTCGCCGCCCTGACCCGCCGGATCCGGCTCTTCACGGCGGTGACCACGCTCAGCCTGCTCGACCCCGTCCGCGCCTACGAGGACTACGCCACCCTCGACCACCTCTCCCAGGGTCGACTGGAACTGATCATCGGCAAGGGCAACGGCGCCGCCCAGCGCGAGCTCTTCCAGGTCAGCCCCGAGGAGCAGTGGGACCGCAACGCCGAGTCCTACGAGCTGTTCCGGCGGATCTGGCGGCAGGACAAGGTGACCTACGCCCCGCACTACCGACCGGAGTTGACCGAGGCCGAGGTGTGGCCCCGGCCGTTCCAGCAGCCCGTCCGGGTCTGGCACGGCAGCGCGACCAGCCGCGAGTCGGTGGAGCTCGCCGCCCGCTACGGCGACCCGCTGTTCTCCGCCAACGTCACCAACCCGATCGAGCCCTACGCCGAACTCGTGCGCCACTACCGCGAGCGCTGGGCCCACCACGGCCACGACCCGGCCCTGGCCACGGTCGGCGCGGGCACCGCCGGCTACTACGCGGCGCCCACCTCGCAGCAGGCACTCGCCGACTACCGGCCGGTCTTCGAAGGGCAGTTGGCCCTGCAGAAGCGACTCGGCCTGGACCCGGTCTTCCAGACCCTGGAGGACTTCGTCGAGCGCAGCTCCGCCCTGATCGGCAGCCCGCAACAGGTGATCGAGAAGGTGCACCGCTACCACGAGCAACTCGGCCACAGCGTCCTGCACCTGCACGCCGAAGCCTCCGGCCTCACCGACACCCAGCACCGGGACAGCCTGGAGCTGTTCCAGTCCGACATCGCCCCCACACTGCGCCGGGAGATCCCCGACCCGCCGTGGACGTGGGGCCCGGCCGCCACCCCCACCGCGCACTGACGAAGGAACCACCCCATGGCCGACACCCCGCTCACCGTCCTCGACCTCGTCCCGATATCCTCCGGCTCCGACGCGACCCAGGCCCTGCGCAACAGCATCGACCTGGCCCGGCAGGCCGAACAACTCGGCTACGCGCGCTACTGGTTCGCCGAGCACCACCTCAACCCCGGCGTCGCCGGCACCTCGCCCGCCGTCGTCCTCGCGCTCACCGCCGCCGCGACCTCCACCATCCGGCTCGGCGCCGGCGCCGTCCAACTGGGCCACCGCACCGCGCTCGCCACCGTCGAGGAGTTCGGGCTGCTGGACGCGCTGCACCCCGGCCGGTTCGACCTCGGCCTCGGCCGCTCCGGCGGCCGCTCCGCGCCGGGCAGCGCCCGGCAACCCGCCCTGGTCGGCGCGACGCCCGTGGTCGACGGCCGCACTCCCGGCGGCCTGCGGATCCCCGCCCGGTTCTCCTACGAGCAGCTGCTGCGGCACCCGCGCTTCGCCCTGCACCACAAGCTGCTCCAGCTGCCCGGCGCCGAATCCCAGCCCTACGACGAGCAGATCGCCGACATCCTGGCCCTGCTCGCCGGCACCTACACCACCGCCGACGGCACCGAGGCGCACGTCGTGCCCGGCGAGGGCGCCGCACTCCAGGTGTGGATCCTCGGCAGCAGCGGCGGCATCAGCGCCGAAGTGGCCGGCGAGCACGGCCTGCGGTTCGCCGCCAACTACCACGTCAGCCCCGCCACCGTGCTGGAGGCCGCCGAGGGCTACCGGGCCGCCTTCCAGCCCTCCGCCGAACTCGACCGCCCCCACGTCAGCGTCTCCGCCGACGTCGTGGTCGCCGAGGACGAGGCCACCGCCCGGGAACTCGCCACCGGCTACGCCCCGTGGGTGCGCAGCATCCGCAGCGGCGACGGCGCGATCCCGTTTCCCACCCCCGACGAGGCCCGCGCGCACCAATGGACCGAAGCCGACCGGGCGTTGGTCGCCGACCGGGTCGACACCCAGTTCGTCGGCACGCCCCGCCAGGTCGCCGACCAGCTGGAGACGCTGCGCGACGCCACCGGCGCGGACGAGCTGATCATCACCACCATCACCCACCGCCACCAGGACCGCGTGCGCTCCTACCAGCTCCTGGCCGAGGAATGGGGCCGGCGATGACCGCGATCCAGGAGGCCCGGCCGACCCTCGGCCCCGCCGAACTCCGGCACGCCTTCGGCACGTTCCCGACCGGCGTCACCGCCGTCGCCGCCCTGGCCGACGACGGCACACCGATCGGCCTGGCCGCCAGCTCGTTCACCTCCGTCTCCCTCGACCCGCCCCTGGCCTCGATCAACGTCGCCCACACCTCCACCACCTGGCCCCTGCTGCGCGACCGCGCCCGCCTGGGCATCAGCGTCCTCGCCGCCCACCAGGACCGCGCCTGCCGCCAGTTGGCCGCCCGCGACGGCGACCGCTTCGCCGGCCTGTCCTGGCGCGGCACCGCCGACGGTGCGGTGCTGATCGACGGCGCCAGCGCCTGGTTCGAGTGCGCCGTCGACCGGATCGTCCCGGCGGGCGACCACGACATCGTGCTGCTGCGGATCCACGACCTCGCCGCCGACCACGCGGTCCCGCCCCTGGTCTTCCAGGCGAGCCGCTTCCACCGGCTCGCAGGCCAGTGAGCTGAGACGGCCGGCCACGCCGAGTGGCACGGCGGCCTGGAGACGGTGGCCCGGTCGGCAACGCCGGCCAGGCCACCGTATTGCTCCGTGCAGGCAGCGGTCAGATGTCCGCCACCGAGTGCCCGATCTCGCGGGCGTAAGCAGCACTCGCCGCCAAGTCCAGCGCAGGCTCAAGCGCCGCGACCGTCCAGCGCGTCAGCGGGCTGCCCGCCAGGATCGCGGCTACGGCATCGCGATTGACGGGTCGTTCGTGGAAGCCCTCGGCATTCCTGCTGACGGCCTCCGTACTGCCGTCCGCGAGCACCCCGAACAGCCAACCCGCTCCGTCGGACTCGCCGTCGGCGAACACCACCGGCCCGCACTGCCACGCGGAGGCGCCGGCCTCGCGCCATGCGCACACCGTCGCCTCGAAGAACCCGTCGGACTGCAGCTCCGGGTCTGCCGGGTAGTGCGCCAACCCTGCCGGAAGTTCGTCCAGCAACCCGGGCCAATGGGCCCGGGGCCGCTCCCGCGCGGCATCGCTCTCGTAGGCGAAGCCGTAGAGGAGGACCCCGGCCGGATCGAAGACGATCCCGTACAGATCGCCGGAGCCGTCGTCCATCGTGGCCAGGTCCACCCCTGGGCGCCAGTTCGACTGGTAGTCATATCTCGGAGAGATTTCGGCGAGCATGAAGTCGAGCAGCGCCAGCGCCCGGCAGCGGGCCCGCAGGACGTCCGGCTCGGCCAACCTGGGCACCAAATCGTGAACGTTCATGGCGAGCATTGAACAGCACCCGACCCGAAAGACCGTCAGCCCCGGTTGACGGGATCTCTAGAGCTCGCCGCAGAGGAAGCTGGTCTGGGCAGTCGCGGTGTCGCCTGCGGAGTCCGTCACGGTGACCTCGACGGTCGTGTGCTGACCCAGGTTGCAGATGCCCCAACCGTCGTCAGGGCTCATGTAGCCACGGAAGGTGGCGTTGACCACGCCGCTGAAGGCGTAGGTGTAGCTGCCGGTGCCCCCGCTGGCCCAGGCGCTGCAGTCGAACTCGTCGACGTTCACCTTGCCCGGCATCAAGCCGTCGTCCGTGCAGGCTCCGGTCCCGAAGCCGGCGGTGAGCGTGGTGTCGGCGTGCGCCGGGGTGGCGACGCCGAAGGCGGCCAGTGCGAGGAGCAGCGGAGCGGCGAGGCGTGCGGCGGACCTGGTCATCGGACTCCCTCTTTTGGTCCGGGTACGGACGCAAGTTCCGTACACCAGTGGGTAGTTGGCGCTGACGAGCGCGAGTTGACTGTGCCTGGCAGGCCGGACCGGACTCAAGGTTGCCGTTTGTAAACTCGCGTAAAGCTACGGTCGAAGAAGTAGTCGGAGCTTCGGCGGGGGAGACCCGCTGTGATCCAACGGGCTTGCGCCAAAGCGGAGTCGGATCACGCCAAAGAGCCGCTCGGACGGTGATCGACGATGACGGCCCGGCGGCCGGGCTGCCAAGGTACCTGCCGCACAGTCCGCACTCCGGAAGGGACCCCCCATGCTGACGCTCAACCGCGTCCTCGGCACCTCACTCGCCGCCGGCGCACTACTCCTCGTCGGACTCGCCCCCGCCGCCTCCGCCCAGGCCGCCCCCGGCACCACCGGGGACTACTACGCCACCGGCTGGGCCTTCTACTCCCAGACCGCCGCCCTCAACAACGCCACCAACGCCGTCTACAACTACGCCAACACCCAGGGCTTCCCGTCCACCGAGTGCACCACGACCAGCCAGCAGCTCTGGCCCACCGTGGCAGTCGGCCAGCCGGTCCGCTGGAACGCCAAGGTCCAGATCCACTGCGCCGCCCCGTCGGCATAGCGGCGGAGCCACGTGTGCTGCCCCGGCCGGGGCAGCACACATCCGCACGCCGATCAGCGGGCGGGCAGATCACCGGCCTTGACGTCGGCGACGAAGGCCGACCACGCGTCAGAGCGGAAGACCAGCAAGGGTCCCGCCGAGTCCTTGGAGTCACGAACCGCCGTCCGCGCGGGCACATTCAGCGCCACCTCCACGCACTCGCCCTGCGAGCCGCTGTAGCTGCTCTTGCGGAAGTCGAAGACCGCGCGATTGCTCACCGATACTCCTTGATCGAATCACCCATCGAACCGACCACGCTGCCCGCAAGCTTCGCCGCCCTCACCGCGTGCACCTGCGTCAGGAAGCCCCGAACTCGCCCGCCTTGAGCCCTGCGACGAAGGTCGCCCACGACTTGGCAGGAAAGACGAGCGCCCCGCCGCTCGGGTCCTTGCTGTCCCGCACGGGGATGATGCCGGCGAAGCCGTCCGCGACCTCGACACAGTTGGTTTCGGTCCCGCTGAAGCTGCTCTTGAACCAGCGGCCATGGGGCAAGTCAGGGGCGGTCATCGCGTACCTCAATCTCATCACGTCGAGTGTTCGTGCAGCATTCGTTCCAGGAACTCCTGGGACTGCGCCGGGGCGAGGGCAGCCGCGCGGATGTGGTTGAACGCGAACTTGTAGCGGCTGACCTGCTGTTCGGTCTCCAAGTAGAGGGTACTCGTCATCGCCTCGATGAGGATCACGTCCTGTTCGTCCTGCTCTGGAAAGGACAGAGCGGTGAAGGCTCCTTCGACCCCTGGATGCGCGCCCACCTCGAACGGGAGCACCTGGAGCGTCACGCTGGGCTGGTCGCAGGCAAGCAGCAGGCGCTGTACCTGACCTCGCATCACTTCCGCGCCGCCGATCCTCTTGCGGAGCGCGCCTTCGCCGATGACGGCCCAGAGCTGTTGTGGATCTGCTGCCAAGAAGCGTGCCTGGCGCTCCATCCGGAGGCGAACTCGCTTTTCGACCTCCTCAGCTGACGATCCGGCGCGTCCGCCCTTCATGAGGCCTCGCACATAGTCTTCGGTTTGGAGTAGACCGGGGACCAGGATCGGCTCGTAACTCCGGATCTGGCTCGCCGATGCTTCCAGACTGAGGAACTCGGCCGTGGTCGGGGACAACACATCGTTGTAGACGTGCCACCAGCCGCGCTTCCGACTCTCCTTGGCGAGTCCGGTCAGCTGGTCACGGGTCTTGGCGTCCGTCACCCGGTAGAGGCTGAGCATCTCTCGCAGGTCGAGTGCTCGGACGCCGCTGCGGCCGTTCTCGATCCGGCCGATCTTGGAGGCGTGGCAGGACAGTTCGACACCCACCTGCTCTGCGGTCAAGCCCGCCTCCTCTCGAAGGCGACGTAGCTCCGCCCCGAGACGGCGGCGGCGCACGGTTGGACTCTGGTCTGCGGGCATGTCCGCACCTCCCTGACGATCGGGGATCAGTCTCCTCCCTCCCAACAGAGGAGATCCAACTTCCGTCAGCCTTTCGGGGACACTTCTGAAGTGCGGGTTGCACTTTAGGTGCGAGTGGGAGCAGGCTACCAACTGTTGAACACGTGTCACTTCAAGTGAGCATGTTGGTTCGTCAACTGGCCTTGCCCTGCCTGGCCTCGGCCGCTTGTGACTTCCCGGTGCTCACGGCGCTCACTTCATCCAGCCGCACTCAGTCGGGAGCTGCACCATGCCCGAAATGCCCAACGACCTCCTCGTCCTGCCACTCACCGCCACCTGCTGGCTCCCCCGCAGCAAGCGTGCGCCCGCCCTCGCGCGCCGGAGGCTGCGCGACCTGCTCGCGGGCGTGGCCGGCGGCCTCCGGTTCGTTGACGTCGGCGAGTTGCTCGTCAGTGAGCTCGTCACCAATGCCTGGCAGCACGGCACCGTCCCCGGTCAGCGGATCTGGGCCGGCTTCGAGGTCGACCACGAGCGGCTCTACATCGCCGTCGAGGACGCCAGTAGCACCGAGCCCCTGGTCCGCCCGATGACGATCGGTCAGGAGGCGGGCCGTGGCCTGCTGATCGTCGATCAGCTCGCTCGCGAGTGGGGTTGCAGCCCCCGTGAGGGCGTCGGCAAGAGGGTCTGGGCCGTTGTCGGCCCGACGCCCGGCGGTGCGGAGCCTGCGCAGTGACTGCCATGCCGCCTGCCGCCGAACCAGAACCCGTGCCGGTCGTCGTTGAATTGACCGGGGTCACCTTCCCGGCGGCCTTCCCCTGCCTGCCCGAGGCCCTCGCCGCCCTCTGGCGGGCGATGCAGGTCCTGCCGCTCGGTGACCTCCAGCATGACTGGTTCGGCTACTACCTCACCCGCGAGAACGCTGCCGACCACGTCGCACGCGCCTTGGCGCGGGACGGCGACCTCGCACTCTCCTTCGTCCTCCCCGGTTCCTCCCAGCAGCACTTGCTGCGCGTGTGGTGTGCGCCGTCCGTGGAACCGTAGACCCGACCTTCGTGGCGACGGCGCGGAACGCGGCCCCGGCGGTCATTCGGCCGCCTGGGCTCGGTGACCGCGGTGGTCGGCGTGCCGTCCTCATCCTGGCGCTTGGCGGGTGTGCTGTTCTCGACTGTGAGTCAGCAGCACTGGGCTCCGCGAGGATAGGTTCATCCGATGACCAACGAACCCGTTCGCCGTCTCACCGGGACCGAGTATGCCGACATCTGGAACCGCTTCGATGCGGAGTTCGGCTTCCGGCCCAGCATGTCCGTCTTCCCGGGGATCAAAGAGTCGGCGCCGTCGATCACTTGGAGTCTTGACGCGCTTGATGACGATCCCGGGTACCGGAAGCTCGATCGCCTGGTCGACGTCGTGCAGGACGGGCTCGCCGGTTGCAGTGAGCCGGGGGAGGGGCTGTGGGTGCTGGACTGGCAGCACACCTGTTACCGGGTCCGTCCGGATCTGCCGGTGGGGGACGTGTTCCTGCCTGCCGTGGTCGAGGGGCGCTCGCGGGCGGGGTGGCCGTTCGGGCCGTACCCGGATGGTGATTACACCGTCCATCTTGCGGAGGACCTTCGGTTCGGGACCTTCGGGCACCCGTGGGAGCACTCGCTCTGCGTGTTCGGTGCCGAGTTGCTGGCGGCGGTCCAGGACGACGTCCAGCAGGTCCTGAAGCGCGTCCTGCGCCGTGACGGTGTGGCTGCCGATTGAGGCGGGCCCTTTCCCGTGCCGCCCTACGCGCCGTCGGGCGGCGCCTCGACCAACCCGGCCGCGTCGAGCGCCGCGAGGGCGAGCTCCACTGACGCCGTGTCGGCCTCCGGCCTGACCCGGGCCGCCGCAGCAGTGAGCCCAGCCAGCGGCAGCGTGCCGTCGGCCAGGCGGTAGACGACAGCGCACAGTGGGCTCAACACGTGGCCCTGCTCGGCGCGTTCGTCGTAGACGGCCAGTCGGCCGTCCGGCAGCTCCAGTACGCGCACCTGGTCGCGGCGGGCGGTCGGGGTCATGGGGTGAACTGGTCGCGCAGGTCGGGGGCGACCAGCTCGATCTGGTTGGCCTGGGCGGCGATGACCGGGACGGTGCGGTAGCAGTCGGGTCGGGTCCAGCGGGCGAGGTACTGGTCGATGGCGGTGTTGCGCTGGATCCAGGTCGTCATCTCCTCGACGGTGTCGGGCAGTTCGTCGAGCAGACGAGTGAAGGCGCTCCGGTGGTAGGCGATGGCGTGGGTGGTGGTCACGCCGGTGACGGTCTCCAGGTGGTGGCAGCCCTCGGGGCGCGGGAAGGTCTTGCCCCAGTCGGCGCCGCCGAGGTAGAGCAACGACCACTCCCTCCCTTCGAGTTCGGCCAGCGCGCGGCGCAGCACCCAAACGGCGCCGGGGAGGAAGACGGCGTCGTCCTCCAGCACCAGCACGCTCTCCAGGCCGTCGATCCGGGCCTGCCGGATGGCCTCGCGGTGCGAGAGCGCGCAGCCGATGTGGTGGTTGGCGGCTGTGGCGAAGGCGGGTTGGCGGTGGACCTGTTCGGGGCGGATGCCCAGGGCGGCCAGCCGGCCCTCCATGGCCTGCCAGCGGTCCGGGCGCGCGTCGAGGTTGATGCAGGTGATGCCCCCGAAGGCGGTGAACGGGTTGTTCCGCTCAGCCCGGTAGTCGGCCAGGCCCTGTCGGACGAGGGCGCCGCCCACCAGGGAGGCGAAGTGTTCGAGGGCCTCGTCCGCGCTCTGGTCGAGTTCGTCGAACCCGATCAGGTAGTTGCGCAGGCGCTGGTACCAGTCCTGGGTGCGGGTGGTGGCGCCGGGTACGTCGAAGCGGTGGGTCCAGCGCAGGGCGGGCAGGCAGAGGGTGCGGCCGCCGGCGCGGCGGAACTTCTCCTGGAGGTGGCCCTCCTCGCCGCCGTGGCCGGCGAAGGCGGGGTTGAGGCCGGGCCAGGCGGCGGTCCGGCAGGCGAACACGCCCAGGCCCTGCATGCCGATCTCGAAGGGCGGCGCTGCGGGGTCGGTGCCGCGCGGGTCGGTGCCCCAGACCCCGTACATGCACTGCCGCCAGCGGGGCTCCCAGTGGGTGGACACCTTGCGCCCGTCCGGGGAGACCAGCGGGCCCTGGAGGAGGTCGTCGCTGTCGGGGTGCGCGTCGATGTGGTCCAGCAGTGCGGCCAGGGCGCCGGGCGGCAGTTGGACGTGCGAGTCGACGCACAGCACCCAGTCGGAGGCGGCCTCGCGGAAGATCCGGTCGCGGGCGGCGGTGCCCACCCGGCGGTCGTAGGGCACGTAGCGCAGCTGGGGGACCTGCTGCTCCAGCTGCTTCAGGGCCCAGGAGCGCGGGCCGGTGGGGTGGTTGTCGACGACCAGGATGTTGATCCGGTCGATGACCTCGGCGTGGTAGAGCAGCAGGCTCATCACGGTGAAGTACACGCCGTCGTAGTCGTCGTAGGTCGCCATGCCCACGGTGAGGGTGCGGTGTTCCTGGGCCGCTCCCGGGGCCGGGCGCTGCCGGAAGCGGTCGCCGGGCGCGGCCACCAGCTCGCGCAGCGCCGCCAGCCCGACCTCGTCGACCGTACCGACCTCGTCGACCTCGTCAGCCGTGCCTGCCGTGCCGACCGGATCCGTCGTCGTCATCGCTCGCTCCGACTCCCGGTCGCCGTCAGGGGGCGCTGCTCGCGCAGTCGGTGCCGATGGTGATCGCCCCGTGGGCCGAGGCCGTGGCGTGCACGCCGTCACCGACCAGCACGGCGTTGTAGCCGCTCAGCAGTTCCTGGACGGTGCCGGGGCCGAAGTTCTCCGAGGCGCTGATGCCCGCGCTGCCGTCGTAGCCGGTGTAGGCGGAGCCCAGCTTGCGGCCGTCGGTGGTGAAGAACTCGATCAGCGCGCCGACCAGCGGCCGGCCGGTGATGGCCTCGGTGGCGGTCGCGGAGAGGTTCTCCAGCTGCATCTGCGTGACGTTCAGCGTGGCCTGACTGGCCCCCAGGTGGGTCGGCACCAGGCTGGGGCAGTCGACCTCGCCGCAGACGGGCGGCTTGGCCATCGCGGGCGTGGCGGCGGAGGCGGTGATCACCCCGAGCGACACCGTGCTGATCGCGACGGTCGCGACCTTGGCGAACTTGCTTCCCGCGAATCCCATGTGGCCCGGCCTCCGTGCTGGATGACGCCCCGTCGGTTTGCTCGGTGTCATCTCAGCCGAACGGCCCACCGGGTCGCAGTCGGCAATCGGGACATAGCGGACTCCGGTCGCCCTCTTCGTCCCAATGGGTGACCACTGCGCTCGGAGCCGCGTTCGCCCACCGGCCCCACGTGCGGGACGGGTTCGCGGGCTGCCCGCCCAACCCGTCCCGCACGCCGCGCGGTTCGGTCAGACCGCCTTCGCCAGGGTCTCGAACTCCTCGTCCGACAGCTCGACCGAGGCGGCCGCGACGTTCTCCTCCAGGTGCGCGACCGACGACGTCCCCGGGATCGGCAGCATCACCGGCGAGCGCCGCAGCAGCCAGGCGAGCGCCAGCTGCGAGGGCGTCGCGCCGTGGTCGGCGCTGATCCCGGCCAGCGGACCGCCGGCGGCGGCCAGGGTGCCCGTGGCGATCGGGAACCACGGGATGAAGGCGAGGCCCTCGCGCTCGCAGTGGTCGAGGACGTCCTCGGAGCTGCGGTCGGCGAGGTTGTAGAGGTTCTGCACAGAGACGATCTCGGCGGTCGCGCGGGCCCGCTCGATCTCGGCCACCGACACCTGGGAGAGGCCGATGTGCCGGATCTTCCCCTCCTCCTGGAGCCGCACCAGCTCGCCCAGCGACTCCTCGACCGGCACCTGCGGGTCGATCCGGTGCAACTGGTAGAGGTCGATGCGCTCGACGCCGAGCTTGCGCAGGCTCGACTCGGCCTGCCGACGCAGGTAATCGGGCCGGCCGTTCGGCTCCCACCGGTCGGGGCCGGAGCGGGTGAAACCGCCCTTGGTGGCGATCACCAGGTCGGCCGCGTACGGGTGCAGCGCCCGCCGGATCAACTGCTCGCTCACGTCCGGCCCGTAGGAGTCCGCGGTGTCGATGAACGTCACCCCGAGCTCGACCGTGCGGCGCAGCACCCGCACGGCCTCCTCGGGGTCCTTCGGCTCGCCCCACACGTCGGGCCCGGTGATCCGCATGGCGCCGAACCCGAGCCGGTGCACCGGCAGGTCGCCACCGAGCGGGAAGGTGCCGGAGGCCGCCGCGGGGGCGGGAGTAGTACTCACAGAGGTTCCTCTTCCCACATGCCTTGACCGCGCTGGACGCACGGGGATCACGGCCGTCCGCCGCCGCAGCCGCGGGCCGGCCACCAGGCACCCTTCCCCGCTCGGGCCACACCATGCGGGCCGGCTCGGGGCCGGGCTCGGCGGGCGCACGATCAGGCCCCGTCGAGCCGCCCGCGGACCGTCGCGAGCTGGGAGCTCGCGTTCAGCTCGGTGTAGAGCGCGGCGCTCTGCTCCCAGTGCTCCCGGGCCGTGGCGGGATCGCCCAGCGCCCGGTGGTCGTCGCCGATCCGCAGGTGGCAGCCCGCCAGGGAGAACCGGTCGCCGATCGCGGCGCAGATCTCGCGGGCCTGCTGGTGGCGGGCGAGTGCCCGGGCCGGGTCCGTCGCGCGTTCGACGTCGCCGAGTCCGTTGAGCGCGAGCTGCTGGCGGGTCCGGTCGCCGGCGTCGGTGGCCATCGCCAGGGCCTGGTGCAGCATCTCCGCGGCCTCGGCGGGCCGGCCGAGCTGGTGCAGCGTCATGCCGATGTTGGCCAGCGCCCGTCCTTCGGTGATGTGGTCGCCGACCTCCCGGGCGAGCGCGAGGGCCTGCCGGTGGTACTGCGCCGCCTGCTCGAAATCCTTCAGCTGCTCGCAGGTGGAGCCGAGGTTGTTCAGCACGATCACCTGGCCGGCGCGGTCGCCCGCCGCCTCGTAGGCGGCCATCGCCCAGGTGAAGTGGTCGATCGCCTCCTGATGGCGGCTCAGCTGGGAGTAGGTCGCGCCGAGGTTGGTCAGCACCCGGCGCTCCCCGGCCTGGTCCCCGAGGTCGCGGAAGACGAGCAGCGCGGCCTGGAAGCAGTCGACGGCGTCGGGGTAGCGGCCCAGCAGCCAGTACGAGCCCGCCAGGTTGGTCTGGGCGGTGGCGTGCCCGGCCAGATCGCCGGTGGCCGTGGTGGCCGCGGCGGCGGCGGTGTGCAGGGTCAGCGAGGCGCTGTAGTGGCCGTAGTGGTCCAGGTAGCGGGCGAGGACGCCGGACAGGTCGCTGCTGTGCCGCGTGACGGCCGCGACGGGGTGGGTGCCGGCGGCGATCAGGTTGGTCAGCTCGGTGTCGAGCCAGTCCCGGGCGCTCTCCGTGCCGCCCAGCGGGTCGGTGGGCGTGCCGGGCTTCGGCGGATGCGGACGCCGGTTCGCCTCGTGCGGGTAGAGGATGTCCGCCGCTGCCGCCGCAGTGTGGGCGTAGTAGGCGAGGAGCCGGTCCAGCGCGGCCTGCCGGTCGGCCTCCGGCTCCGCCGCGTCGGCCAGGCCGCGGGCGTGCTGGCGCAGCAGGTCGTGGAAGGTGTAGCGGCCGGGGGAGCGCTCGATGACCAGGTGGTGGTCGTGCAGCTCGTCGACCAGGTCCTCGGCGTCGGCCAGCGGCAGGTCGGCCAGGGCCGCCAGGGCGTACGCGGAGAAGGCGTCGCCCGGGTGAAGGCCGGCCAGGCGGAAGAGCCGCTGCTGATCGGGGGTCAGCGCGTCGTAGGAGACGGCGAACGCGGCGGCGACGCTCTGGTCCTCGGACCGGAGCTCGGTGGGCAGGCTGATCCGGTCCCGCAGCCGGGCCAGCAGGTGGGACGGGGTCCAGGTGCTGCGGTGCGCCAGGCGGGCGGCGGCGATCCGGATCGCCAGGGGCAGGTAGCCGCAGAGCCGGACGATCTCGGCGACGTCCTCGTGCTGGCCGGCGATCCGGTCCGGGCCGCAGATCTGGCCGAACAGGGCGACGGCCGTGGCCGGTTCGAGGACGTCCAGGGAGAGCGCCCCGGCCCCGGCGAGCGCGGGCATCCGGCGCCGCGAGGTGACCAGGACCAGGCTGCCGGGGGAGCCGGGGATCAGGGGGCGGACCTGGGCGGCGTCGACGGCGTTGTCCAGCACCACCAGCAGGCGGCGTTCGGCGGCGGTGCTGCGCCACAGCGCCGCACGCTCCTCGGCGTCGGCCGGCAGGGCCTCCTCGGCCACCCCGACGGCGCGCAGCAGCCGGGCCAGCGCGGTGCCGGGGTCGAGCGGGGTCTGGCCGGGGGTGAAGCCGTGCAGGTCGATGAAGACCTGGCCGTCGGCGTACCGGTCGGCCAGGGTGTGGGCGACGTGGACGGCCAGCGTGGTCTTGCCGACCCCGGCCATCCCGTCGATCGCGGAGATGACGACGGCGCTGGTCGCCGGGGCGGCCGCGGCCGCCAGCAGGCGGTCGGTCTCCGGGACCCGGCCGGTGAAGTCGGCGACGTCCCGGGGGAGGCTGTTGCGGGGGGTGTAGCCGGGCGGGGCCGGAGTTGGTGCTGGAGCCGGGGCTGGGGTGCCGCGCCGCGCCGCGGGCTTCGCAGGTTCGAGCAGCGTCGGGTCGGCCGCGAGGATCCGCAGCTGGAGCTCGGTGACCTGCGCGGAGGGCTCGACCCCGAGCTCGGCGACCAGACGCTTGCGCAGGTCCTGGTGCACCGCGAGGGCTTCGGCCTGGCGACCGGCGCCGTACAGCGCCAGCATCAGCTGTCCGTGCAGCGCCTCCCGCAGCGGGTGGGCCCGGGTGAGGCCGCGCAGTTCGGCCACCAGTTCCCCGTGCCGCCCGAGCCCGAGGTCGGCCTCGATCCGGTGCTGCCAGGCCGTCATGCGGGTCTCGTCGAGCTCCTGGACCCGTGCGGCGCCGTCCGCGTCGGGCGGCAGGTCGGCGAACGGCTCGCCGCGCCACAGCTCCAGCGCGCCGGCCAGGGTCCGGCTCGCGGTCGCGAGCTCACCCGCGCGCAACTGGTCCGCGCCGAGCCGGCAGCCCTCGACGAACTCGTCGGTGTCCAGCTCGCCCGGAGCCGTCGTCAGCAGGTAGCCCGGCGCCACGGTGCGCAGCCGCAGCCCCGACTCGTCGCCGAGCATCCGGCGCAGCCGGAGCACGTGGTTGCGCAGGCTCGCGGTGGCGGTGGACGGCCGGGTTGCGCCCCACACCGCCGACGCCAGTTGCTCCACCGACACGACCCGGTTCGCGTTCACCAGCAGCATCACCAGTGCGGCGCGCGGACCGTCGGGGGGCAGCACGACCTTGCCGTCCGGGAGGGTGACGTTCACCGGCCCCAGCAGGTTGAATCGCACGGGGTCAGGACGCTCGCTCATCGTTCCAGCTCCAGGACACGGATTGTTGCGGTGATCCTACAGTCGCCGGGTACCCGGTCGAACCGGCCGTGACCTGCGCGCTTAGACTCCTGTTCCTGTGACTGAGCAGTGGGACGCGGCCCTGGCGGCCGATGCGAAGCGGGTCGGCGAGGCGGTGGCCGTCGCCGGGGCCGGGATGGTGGACCGCGAGGTGCTCGCCGAGGTGGTCGCCCTGTGCGCCGTCGCGGGGGAGCACCTGTTGGTGGTCGGCGCGCCCGGGACCGCCAAGTCCGAGGTGGTGCGGCGGGTCGCCGCGCAGCTCGGCGGGCGGTACTTCGAGTACCTGCTCGGCCGCTTCACCGAGCCCAACGAGCTGTTCGGCCCCGTCGACCTGCGCCGACTGCGCGAGGGACGGGTCGAGTTCGAGACCGAGGGGATGCTGCCGGAGGCCGAGGTCGCCTTCCTCGACGAGGTGTTCCTCGGCTCCACCGCCATCCTCAACACCCTGCTCGGCCTGCTGAACGAGCGGGTCTTCCGGCGCGGCCGGACCGTCCTCGCGAGCCCGCTGCGGGTGTGCGTGGGCGCGGCCAACGGCCTGCCCGAGGACCCCGCGCTGGAGGCGTTCGCCGACCGCTTCCTGGCCCGGCTGTTCGTCGAGCCCGTCCCCGACGACCGGCTGGAGGAGCTGCTTGAGGCCGGCCGCCGGCCCGCGCCCGAGCCGCCGGCCGGGCCCGGCCTGCTCGGCGAACTCGACCGCCTCGCGGCCGCCGCCCGCCGCTGCGAGCTGGACCGGGTGACACCCGTGGTCGCCACCGCCGTCCGGCGGCTGCGCGGCGCGGGCGTGCCGCTCAGCGACCGCCGCGTCGTGCGGGCGCAGCGCCTGATCGCCGCGGCCGCCGCGCTCGACGGGCGGACCACGGCGACCGCCGGCGACCTGTGGGTGCTGCCGTTGATCGCGCCGGCCGCCGACGCCCAGGCGCTGGCCCGGGAGACCCTGGCCGACCTGGTGGGCGAGGCCGCCAACCGCAGCCTGGTGTACGCCGCGGAGGAACTGTCCCGGGGCGCCCGGGCCCGCGGCGAGCGCCTCGCCCGCGTCGGCGACGCGCTGCTGGCCGAGTTCGCGACGGCGACCGGCCGCGAGAGCAGTGACGGCGGTGACGGCGGTGACGATCACGATGCCCGTGACCTGCGCCTGCGCCTGGAGGCCACCCTGCGCGAGGTGGACGCCTCCTTCGATCCCGCCGACCTGCCCGAGCGGCTGGCCGGCATACGGGCCCGACTCGTGACCGCGGTCCGTTCGTGACCGGGGCGGCCCGCACCGGACTGCGCTGGGAGCGCCGGGAGCCGCCGCTCGCGGTGGCCGGCGTGGCCGGGTGCGGTCCGGCGGCCCGCGCGCTGGCCGGCGCCACCCGGGAACGGCTCACCTCGGGAGCCCGGCTGCGTGCCGTGGCCGACCGGCGGACCCTGGTGGTCCTCGGCGAGCCCGACGACCTGCCGTGGGCCGAGGGCGTGCGGTACCTCGGCTGGGACGGCGGCGTGCTGGTCCCGACCACGGCCCGCCCCTGGCCGGCGGCCGCGCTCTGGCGGGAGGCCCTCATGCCCGACGCGGCGTCAGCTGACGCACCGTCATCGGACGTTCCCCACCTGGTCGTCCTGCTGCCCGGCACCGCGCTGGTCGCCGAGCTGCCGACCCGCCCGGCCGACCCGGCCGCGCTCGACCGGGTGACCGGTCTCGACGAGGACGCGAGCGCATGACCACCCAGGCCACCACGGCCGGCCCGCCCGCCACGGCCGCGTCGCCGAGGCTGCTGCCGGCCGGCCTCGCCCCCTGGGCCGGCGGGCTGTCCGCGCTGACCCCGGCCCTGGCCCTGGCCATCGGCCCGATGGTGCGCCGGATCGACCGCCTCGTCGCCGAGCGCGAACCGCGCACCGCCGAGCAGGGCGAGCCGGACGGCTACGGCGGCCTGAGCCGGACCGGCCGACCGGACCAGCTGCTGCCCTCCGAGTGGCTGCTCGCCGACGAGCTGCCCGAGGAGTTCCTGCGCCGCCACCTCAGCGGCGAACTGCTCCACACCGCACCGGAGTTCCGCCGGACCAGCCGGCGCGGCCGGCTCGCCGTGCTGGTCGACACCGGCCCGGGGGCGGCGGGTGCGGTCCGCCTGGTGCAGCTCGCCGCCCTGGTGGTGCTGCAACGCCGGGCCGCCGTCCGGGGGTCGGAGCTGGTGGTCAGCATCCTCGGTGATCCGCCGGGGAGTTGGCTGACCGGGGAGCCGGCCGCGCTGTTCCGGCACTGGCTGGACGCCCGCCGGGACACCGAACCGGACGCCACCTCGGTCACCGACGCCCGGGCGGCGCTGGACGCACCCGACGAGGCCTGGCTGCTCACCACCCCCGGCCTTGCCGCCGAGTTGCCCGGGCACCGCCGCACGCTCACCGCCGAACCCGGTGGCTGGAGCGCGGCCGGGGTGACCCGGGTGCGGGTGAAGCTCGACGCCGCGACGGTCGAACTCCCGCTCCCGGCACCGGAGATCGCCGTCCGGGCGCTGCGCGGCGCCGAGTTCCGGCGGGCCCCGCAGCAGCGGGCGGCCTCGGTGGACGCGGCGCGGCTGCCCGTCTTCAACAGCTTCGCGCCGGCCCTGGTGGCCCGTGGTGCGACCACCGCCCACCTGGTGGTGACCGCCTTCAGCTCCGGCAGCGCGCTGCGGCCGGGACGGCCGCGCACCCACGGCTTCGGCTGGCCGGTCGTCGCGGCCGCCCGGATCGGGCGCCGCCTGATCGTCCTGCTGGCCAGGCCTGACGGGCTGCTGGCGCACGTCATCGGCCGACCGCTCTCCCCGGCGTCCTGGGAACCGGTCCCGCTGGCGCGGTTCGGCCTGGACCGCGCGCGGCTGGACGCGCTGCTCCGGCGGCCGGTGCTCCCGCTGACCTACGAGAACGGCCTGCTCTCGGTGCCGCTGGCCGGCCGGTGGTGGTCGATCGCCGCGACCGGCGAGGTGGCGGACACCGGCCCGTGCGTCGCCGCCGACGGGCCGGCCGGGTTCGACTGGACGCGCGAACCCCGTCTGTACGGCGGGGAGTTCCCGGAGGCCGTCGAACGGGCGGCCGGGCTGGTCTTCGCCCAGGACGCCGTCGCCTGGGCGGAGGACGGCGAGCGCTGGCGGATCCGGCGGCGCCACGGCGGGGACGCCGAGGTGCTCGTCCCGTCCGGTGCCGAGGTGGTCGGCCTGGTCCAGCAGGGCGACACCGTCGCGCTGATCACCTGCTCCGCCATGGGGTTGGTGCTGCGCAGCGTCCGGCCCGACGGCACGCGCACGCTCAGCCGGCTGTCCGGCGGGGCCGGCCGACCGGCCGTCCACCCCGCGATGCCGCTGGTCGCCACCGAGCCGCACCCCGGCCGGATCCTGGTCGGCGACGCGCTCACCGGCCAGGTGCACCTGCAGATCGGAAGCACGACATGACCGTGAACGCGAACGTGAACGCGACCGCGAACATGAATGCGACCGCGAACGTGAAGGCGACCGCGAACGTGAACGCGAGCGGTACGGCGGCCGGGCTCCACCGGGCCGAGGTGACGGCCGCCGGCTTCGTGCTGGACGTCCCGTCGATCGGCGCCGACGAGGCCGCGCAGCGGGTGCTGCGGCACTGGCAGGACGGCGCCAGGCTCCTCGAACTCCCCTGCGGATCCTGGCTGTTGGAACTGGCCGACCCCGTCCAGGTGCGCGCCGACCGCGCCCCCGGCCTGCCCCTGCTCGCCCGGGGCGGCGCGCTGCGCACGCTCGACGCCCAGGACGAGAGCGCCGAGGCCGGCCACCTGGTGCGCCGTCACCGGGGCGTGCTCGAACGCCACGACCTCGCCGCACTGCCGCGCCTGCGGCCCGCCGACTGGCTCGCCCTCGACGAGTTGACGATCCGTCAGCTCATGCCGCTGGACGCCGCACCGGACCCGGAGCCGGTCCTCGACGCGGTGCTGGAGCGCCCCCGGCCCGACCTGCGGGCGGCGGCCGGGGTGCGGCCCGCCGCTGCCAGGGGCCGGCGCAAGGGCGGGCCGCAGCTCGGCGCACCGGTGGGCACGCTGCGGGTGCGGCGCATCGTCTTCCTGGTCGCCATCGCCGCCGGCGCGCTCGGCCGGTCCGCCCGGCTGAACCCCGTGCTCACCGTGGTGACCGCGGCCGTGATGTTCGTGCTGGTGGCGGGGCTCGTCCTCGCATTCCCCGGCATAGGAGTCGGAGCCGGAACCAGGTCCAAGTTCAAGTCCAAGTTCAAGTCCAGGTCCAGGTCCAGGTCCGTCAAGGGGCCCACCACCGGCAACTCGTCCAACCCCGGCACCGCCCGCAGCACCGGCAAGTTCCGCCTCTTCCGCAAGTCCCGCACCCCCGGCCGCCCCCGGCGCCCCGCGTGGGCGCCGGTGACCGGCCTGCTCGCCGCGCTCGCCCTGCGCAGCCCGGCCGGCCAGGTGGTGCGCGGCCGCCACGCCCGCTACCTGCGGGAGCTGTCGCGCGCCTTCCACCAGCGCCGCTGGGAGGACGCGCTGCGCAACGCCATCGCCCTCGGCTCGGCCTCGGGCGCCGACGCCGAGCAGACGTCCTGGCTCTCGCTCGCCCTGCCGCAGCGCCGCACGGGCGAACTCCGGGCCGATCCGCACCGCACCCCGGGCGGCCCGGCCTCGCCGCTGTCCGACCAGACGGTCCATCAGCACCTCACCGAGGTCTACCGCGAGGCGGCCACGGCCCTGGAGCGGGAGGGCCGGATCGAGGAGGCGGCCTTCCTGCTGGCGGACCTGCTCGTCGCGCCGGCCGAGGCGGTCGCCCTGTTGGAGCGGCACGGCCGCCACCGCGCCGCCGCCGAGCTGGCCGAGGGCCGCGAGCTCGACCCCGAGCGGCTGGTCCGGCTGTGGTGGCGGGCCGGCGACCGGGACCGCGCCGTGCGCATCGCCCAGCAGCACGGCGCCTTCGCGGCCGCGGTGCGGCGACTGGCGGAGATCGACCAGGACACCGCCCGCGAGCTGCGCACGGCCTGGGTGCGCTCCTGCCAGGCGGCCGGTGACCGGACCGGTGCCGTCGAGGCCGCCTGGCCCGACGAGCACCTGCGGCCGCTGATCGCCGGCGACCTGCGCGACGGCGTCGCGCTCGGCGGCCCGACCCGGGCCCGCTCGCTCGCCCACCTGCTCGCGCTCGGCGCGGGCCGGGCGTGCGCGCCGCTGGTCCTGGCCCTGCTCGACGGCCGGGAGCCCGGTGGCCGGGCCGAGCGGGCCCAGCTGGCGGCCGCGCTCGGCCGCCTGCCGGGCAGCGATCCGGCGCTGGACCGCGAGGTCGCGACCGCGGCGGCCCGGGCCCTGGTCCGGGACCGGGGCTTCGAGCCGGACCTCGACGCCCGCACCGGGCGCGCGCTCTTCTACGCCCTGCTGAAGCGGGCCGACCCGCTCGCCGCCGCCGACCTGCGTCCGCCGAAGCCCGGCCCGGCCGCGCCCGCCGGGCCGCTGACGGTCAGTGCGGACCCGGAGCCGGGCCGCCTGCCGCTGCGCGACGCGGTCGCCCTGGAGTCCGGCTCGGTGCTGGTCGCCTGCGGCCAGGCGGGCGTGCGGCTGCTCACCCCCGACGGCCGTGTCCGCGCTCGCTGGGACACCCCGGCGGAGCGCCTGGTGGTCGCCGACCACGGCGGCACGGTCCTGCTGGTCGCGCGCCACGGGCAGGCGAGCGAGATCGCCCGGCTGGACCTGGCCACCCGGCGGGTCCGGCCGTGGACCACCCTGCGGGTCCGCGACCTGCCGCCCTCCTTCGACGGCCGGCTGCTCATCACGGTCGACGAGAACGGCATCGCCGTGCTCGACACCCTGGCGCCCAAGCCCTCGGTGGTCTGGCGTGAACTCGGCGACGGCTCCGTGCCGGTGGGCCCGCTCGCCCGCACCGCCGGCAGCTGCAGCGCCGTGGTCGCCACCGGGGCGCTGCTGGAGCGGTGGCGCTGGGACCTGCCGGGCTGGCAGCTGCGCTCGCGGCTGCCGCTGGCGGACGCCCCGCCGCCCGACGCGGTGCTCGCCGACGGCACGACGCTGACCCTCAGCCCGGACCGGACGGAACTGCTGCGCGGTGGCGAGCAGCAGCAGAGCCGGATCCGGACCGCCGTCGCGGACGGCCAAGCCCACGTGCTGCTGGCCGATGCCGACCGGTACGCGCTGGTGACCAAGACCCGCGACGGCGCGACCACCTTGACGCTCGGCACCGGCCGGGGCTCCGCGACGGTGGCCCGGCTGCGGTTCCCCGCCGCGAACCCGGGCGGGTTCGGCCTGCGTCACCACGGCGGCACGGCGACCTTCTGGCACCGCGACGGCCGCCTCGTCGCCCTCAGCGCGGGCGGCACCCGGGTTCTCGCCAACCTGCGCCTGGCAGCTGACTGACCGTCAGGTCCGGGGTGGGCCGATATTCGGATGCAACCATCGGGCCCCGCGTCCAGACTGGCGGCACCAGCCGATCAGAGGAGTGCCGTGCAGGGGTCCGTCACCGTTTCGCCGTCCCAGGTTCCCGAGCTGCTGCTCGGGCTGGCCACCGTCAGGCCGGTGTTCCTCTGGGGCGCTCCGGGGATCGGAAAGTCCTCACTGGTGCGGGAGTTCGCCGACTCGCTCGGTTTGGACTGCGTGAGCCTGATCGGTACCCAGCTGGCCCCCGAGGACCTGATCGGGGTGCCGCAGATCACCCCGGACGGCCGCTCCCGGTTCTGCCCGCCGGAGTCGATCGCGCGGGACGAGCCGTACTGCCTCTTCCTGGACGAGCTGAACGCGGCCACCCCCGACGTGCAGAAGGCGTTCTACTCGCTCATCCTGGACCGCCGGATCGGCTCCTACTCCCTGCCGCCGGGATCGATCGTGATCGGCGCCGGCAACCGGGCGACCGACGGCGCGCTGGCCCGGCCGATGGCCTCCGCGCTGGTCAACCGGCTGGTCCACGTGCACCTGCGGGCCAGCGCCGCGGACTGGCTCAACTGGGCGGCCGGCAACGGGATCCACCCGTGGATCGTGGACCACCTCACCGACCGGCCCGACCACCTGTGGAGCGCGCCGCCGAAGACCGAGGAGCCGTTCTCCACCCCGCGGGCCTGGCACATGCTCTCCGACGCACTGCACTCCTTCGGTGCGCCGACGGAGGAGACCCTCAAGGTGCTGGCCCACGGCCTGCTCACCCCGCAGCACGCGGTGGCGTTCTGCGGCTACGCCAAGATCGTCCGCAACTCCTACGGACTGGACGCGATCCTCAAGGGCGACGCCCGCTGGCCGCACCGCCTTCAGGACCGCGACCTGCTCTACTACCTGGCCGACAGCTTCCGCGGCCGGCTGGTCAAGGACCTCCCGGCGCGCAAGGAGCACGCCTCCAACTCGGTGCGCCAGACGGCCTACCGGGCCAAGACGCTGCTGGTGCAGCTGGCCGAGATCTCGGTCGAGGTGGCCCAGACGGTGATCGCGGACGGGTCGGACGGCAACCCGGTGCTGCCCTCCTGGTTCCTGATCGAAGCCGCCCGGGACATGCCCCGCCTGGTGGAGGCCCGCCGGTGAGCAGGCCGCAGCAGCAGGCCGTCCGGGACCCGGCCGCCGAGGCCTTCGCCGAGGGGAGGCGGATCCTGCACGGCAACCACGCGCTGGCCTCGATCACCGCGAACATCTGCCAGGACCGCGCCTGCGCCGCCCACCAGCACGGCGGTTGGGCGGTGGTCGACTCCAACGGCACGGTCCACGCCAACCCGTGGCGGCGGGCCGAACCGGCCGAGTGGGCCTGGGTGCTGGCGCACTGCCTGCTCCACCTCGGGTTCGGCCACGTCCCGGCGGCGAACGGCCCGCGCCCGGCGCCCGATCCGTACGAACTCGCCGCCCGCTGCGCGGTGGTGCACCGCTTCCAGGCGGCCTTCGCGCTCGGCCGCGCGCCCTTCGAACTGCCGCCTGACATCCCGGCCGGCGACGAGGAGGAACTCGCCGCGCGCTGGCGGCGCGACGGTCTGCCCGCCGTGCCCGGCACGGCCGGCCCCGGCCGTCCGGACCAGCAGTTGGTCGCCTGGCGCCGCAACTGGCAGGCGCCGGAGGACTGGACCACCGCCTTCGCCGCCGCGCTCACCCGCACGATGTCCGCCGCCATGGACGTGGCCGGCGGCCGCCGCGACGAGCTGACCGGCGCGCCCGCCCCCACCCGGCCGTGGACCAGGGCGCTCAACTGGTTCATCTCCTCCTACCCGCTGCTCGGCGGGATCGCCGCCGGCATCACCCTCGTCGCGGACGCCGAACTCGCCCGGGCCCAGGGCATCTCCATCGCCGCCGTGAACGCCGAGGCCGGGGAGATCTACCTCAACCCGCTGGTCCGCCACAGCGACCAGGAGTGGCGCTTCGTCCTGGCGCACGAGATGCTGCACGCCGCGCTGCGCCACGGCGAGCGCTGCGGGGCGCGCGACCCGTACCTGTTCAACGTCGCCGCCGACTACGTGATCAACGGCTGGCTGCTGGAGATGGGCGTCGGGGAGATGCCCGACGGCCTGCTGCACGACCCCGCGCTCAAGGGCCTGTCGGCCGAGGAGGTGTACGACCGGATCGTCCGCGACCAGCGCCGGATGCGGCGCCTCGCCACCTTGGCCGGGAAGGGCCGCGGCGACCTGCTGGGCGAACCGGTCGGTCCGGCGCGCGACTACGTGGACCTCGACGAGTTCTACCGCCGCGGCCTGCAACAGGGGTTCGAGCTGCACCAGCGCGAACGCGGCCTGCTGCCCGCCGCACTGGTCGAGGAGATCCGCGCGCTGTCCCAGCCGCCGCTGCCCTGGGACGCGCAACTGGCCCGCTGGTTCGACGAGTTCGTGCCGTCACCGCAGCCGGTGCGCAGCTACGCCCGCCCGTCCCGGCGCCAGCACGCCACCCCCGACATCCCGCGCGCGGGGCGGTACCACCCGCCGGAGGAGGTGGCCCGGTGCACCTTCGGGGTGGTCCTGGACACCTCCGGCTCGATGAGCCGCCCACTCCTCGGCAAGGCGCTGGGCGCGATCGCCTCGTACGCGGCGGCCCGTGAAGTGGCCGCCGCCCGGGTGGTGTTCTGCGACGCGGCCGCGTACGACGCCGGCTTCCTGCCGACCGCGGAGATCGCGGGCCGGGTCCGGGTCCGCGGCCGCGGCGGCACCGTGCTCCAGCCCGGGATCGACCTGCTGGAGCGGGCCGAGGACTTCCCGAAGGCGGCGCCGATCCTGGTGATCACCGACGGCGACTGCGACGTGCTGCGCGTGCGCCGCGAGCACGCCTACCTGGTGCCCCGGGCCGCGGGGCTGCCGTTCACCCCCCGCGGCCCGGTCTTCCGGCTGGCCTGAGCGCGGCCCGAGCATGGTCTGGCCGCGGCCTGAGTGAGGCTCAGACCAGGCGCCAGAGGTGGTCCGGCGAGCCGTTGTCGGTCCACTGGGTCACCTGGGCGCCGTCGGTCAGGCTCTGGTCCTGAACGGCCATCACCTTGCCGCTGTGCACGTTGACGATCTTCGACCAGCCGCCGCCGGCGTCGACCAGCCGCCAGAGGTGGTCGGGGGTGCCGTTGTCGTAGTACTGGCGCACCAGCGCGCCGTCGGCCAGGCTCTGGTCCTGGACCGCGAGCAGCTTGCCGGTGGCCCGGTTGTAGATCTTCACGGTGCCGTCGCCGTTGTCGACCACGGTCCACAGGTGGTCCGGACTGCCGTTGTCCGACCACTGGGTGACGTTGGCGTTGTCCAGCAGCGACTGGAGCGAGACGGCCAGCAGCTTGCCGGAGTGCTGGTTCTGGATCCGGTGCCAGGAGACCGCGGAGGCGGTGCGCGGGGCCACCAGGCTGAAGACCCCGCCGACCACCGGACGGGCCTCGAACGTCCTGTTGGCGCCGCTGCTGACGTCGTACCAGTCGCCGAACGGGGCGCGCTGCGGGCTGGTGTCGGCGAAGGCGTAGACGCCGTTGACCAGGGTGTCGCGGATCGCGCCCTGGTCGCGCAGCCAGGCGGCGGTCCACAGCTCCCAGTCGGCCTTGGTGTAGCCCTTGCCGTCCAGCATCACCCCGTAGCCGCCGGCGTTCGCCTGGTACCAGGCGGCCTCCTGGGAGGCGACGCCGGCCGGGACCAGGTCCAGGCCGAGCAACTGGTCGGCGAAGCCGTTGTACTTCAGGCCCCAGGTGTTCGCCGAGCCGTAGGCCAGGTCCAGGTGGGCGGCGTTCGGGTCCTGGGCGTTCGTCAGCCACTGGCTGATGTAACCGCGCGCGGTGGCCGCGTACTTCGCCTGGTCGGCGGTGTTCCCGGCGAAGCCGGCGACGATGCCCATCGCGCCGATCCCGATGATGCCCTTGAGCGCCAGGTTGGCGTTGTGCACGATCAGGCTCGCGAAGTCGTCGGTGGAGAGCTGGCTGCCGGGGTCCAGCGCGTTGCCGACCAGGTAGTCGGCCCACTGCTTGAGGATGGTGTAGTGCGCCTGGGCGAAGGCGGCCGCGTCGGTGGCGGCCAACTGCTGGAGCAGCGCCGCGCACATGATCAGCATGTTGGCGGACTCCTCGACCGGCATGTCCTCCTCCTTGCCGTTGTTGTGGCCGTCCGCAACGGGGTAGTTGGAGCCCAGGTCGTGCACCGCGAAGGGCTCGGGCCAGCCGCCCTGCTCGCAGTAGGCGAGGATCGGGGCCAGCAGCAACTGGAGGTAGCTCGGGGAGAAGTAGAGGAAGAGCGGCAGCGCCGGGTAGATGACGTCGACGGTCGAGACGTTGCCGTCGGAGGATATCTCCTTGAGGAACGCCCAGGGCGAGCCGCCGTGGGCGGCCAGCTCGGTGCCGGCCACCGCCTGACGCAGCGCCAGCGCGCACAGCGCCGCGTAGTTCGCGCCCACCGAGCCGCCGCCGACGGCCGCGGTGGCGTCGTTCTGGATCCGGGTGTCCAGCGCCGTCGCGGCGGACAGCGCAGCGCCGTAGTCGGCCAGGAACCAGTCGACCATGTCCGTCCACCCGCTGGTTCCGGGCCAGTACGTCGACCACCACGCGTTCAGGTTGCCGCCCAGGTAGCTCAGCGCGGGGGTGCGGACGTGGCCGACCGCCACCACGAACTCGGCGGACGGGGTGGCACCCACCGGCCCGAGGTCGCGGCAGAAGCCGAGCACCGGCCAGGAGTTGTCGATCGCCCGGGGCTGGTTGGCGTCCACCGTGCCGGGCAGCGTGCCGCTGGAGATCGCGGTGCTGCGCACGGTGAGGTCCGTGCCGATCTGCCAACTGACGCCCGGGGCGGCCGCGGTGGTGAGGACCACGGAGCCCCAGGAGGCCTGGTCGCCGCTCTGCGCCAGCACGCTCGGGTTGGTGGGCGTGAAGGTCAGCGCCACGTTCCCGTTGGCGGTCTGCTGCTGTGCCCAGTTCACCGCCTGGGTGATGTCGCCGTGTGCCCACTCGCCGGAGATGTCCAGGTGGAGCTGGACCGAGTGGCTCCCGCCGTCGTTGGCCACCGCCTGCATCGACACGTAGCTGAACGGGACGCTCTGGCGCTGCAGGTTGTTCAGGTCGACGGGGGAGAAGAAGGTCACGGTCAGTGTGACGCCGCCGGCCGTGAAGGTGTAGATCGAGCGGGTGGCGGTCAGTTGCAGCGAGACCTGGGTCATGCTGGTGCTGATCAGCGACTGCTGCGGGTTGCCGGCGAACAGGTAGCCGGTGCCGTCGATCCTGGCGATCCCGCAGAAGGCGGTGACGTGGCCGTTCCAGAAGGTGGACCAGGTGCCGGCCAGGTTGTCGCCCGCCTGCCAGGTGCTGAGGTAGGGCGAGCGGACGGCGAGCGGGACGGCCGGCGGGCGCAGCGGCGTGAAGGCGGGCGTGGCGCCGGGCGTGGCGGCGTCGGCGCGGGTGGCGGCGAGCCCGCCGGCCAGCGCGTTGCCGGCCAGCGCGGTCGTGGCGGCGGCGAGCAGCAGGCTGCGGCGGCTGAGCTGCGGAACGGGGGTGGTGACCTTGGCGCCTGACATCCCGTCGGGCTCCCCTCGATTGTGATGGCGGCGTGTGGCAATTGGAGAGTACCTGGGGATGCGCCGTTTCTCACCCGTGATATTTCACACCCGGGCGTGGGAGGAGATGTCGACGGTGAACTCCTCGACCATCTCGCCGGTGACGGTCCGTCGGCACTGGGCGAGCGCGGCCAGGTAGTCGCCGGTGCTCGCGCCCGCCGGGCACGGGTCGCTCTGGTCGGCGACCGGTCCGCCCTCGTCGGCGGCCAGGTCGCGCTCGAACGCCGCCTGCGCCGCGGTCCGGGCCGCGTGCTCGATGTCGGCCGGGGTGAACAGCTCGCTTGCGTCGACCAGCGCCGCCACGTCCACCTCGCCGCCCTGGCCGGTGTAGCGGGACCAGATGGCCGCGCGGGCGGCCCGATCCGGCGTGCCGATCGGGATCACGTAGTCGAACCGGCCGGGGCGCAGGAACGCCGGGTCCAGGGACCGCACCGAGTTGGTGGCGCAGACCAGCAGCCGCTCGTCGCGCTCCCGGAACCCGGGGATCAGCTTGAGCAGTTCGTTGGTGACCCCGTGCATCGCCGAGGAGCCGGTCCGCACCGGCGCGATCTCCTCGACCTCGTCGATGAAGACCAGCACCCGGTCCAGCTCGGCGATCCGCGCGAAGGCCTCCCGCAGCCCGGCCGCCAGACTGCCCTCGTCCGCGAGCCGGGAGGGGAGCAGCTCGACGAACGGCCAGCCCAGCCGGGAGGCCACGGCCCTGGCGAAGGTGGTCTTGCCGGTGCCGGGCGGGCCGAACAGGGTGATCGCGCGCGGCGGCCGGACGCCGTGCCGGGCCGCCCGCTCGGGCTCGGCCAGCGGCAGCACGACGCGGCGCTCGATCAGCGTCTTCTCCGCGGCCATCCCCGCCACCGCCTCCCACAGGCCGGCCGGCAGCAGCCGCCCGCCGAGCTCGGTCAGCACGTCGGCCGACCCGCCCGAGCCCGGCTCGGTCTTCTCGAAGTAGGCGACCGCCGGGCGCCGCACGTACCCGGCGTTGTGCAGCCCGTCGCCCAGCAGCTCCTCCTGCGGGAGCACGTAGGCGATCCGCCGCACCCGAGCCTCCACCAGCCGCCGTTCCAGCTCGCGCAGCAGCGCGCTGGCCAGCCCCCGGCCCCGCCAGGCCGGGTGGATGGCGATCCGCATCACCCACGCCCGGTCGCCCCCCACCTGGGCCAGCGCCGCCCCGACCGGCACCGAGCCGTGTACCGCGACGACCGCGGGCTGACGCGCCGTCAGCGCCGCGATGCACTCCGCCAGCGAGAACACCGACTCCTGCCCGAGTTCGGCCGTGCTGTCGATCAGGTGGACGACCGCCGCCAGGTCGTCCTCGCGGTAGTCGTGGATCAGCCAGTTCACCGATGCCCCTCTCCTTGGGTTTGGGTTCCGGTGACCCTAGGTGCGCCGGGCGGCACGGGCCCGCGCCACCCCGGACAACGGGCCGTGTGCGAACCGTACGGACGGGCGGTGGCGCCTCCCCGCGGGCGCCGCGCTCACAGCCCGCGCATCTCGCTCCTGGTCAGGGCGTAACTGAAGGCCGCGAGCAGCGACAGCCCGGTGGCGACGAAGACCCCGCGGCTGCCGAACGCGGCGACGGCCGCGCCGACGGCGATCACCGAGAGCGGGAAGATGCCCAGCCCGCAGAAGGTGATCGCCGCCATCACCCGGGCCAGCAGCGCGGGCGGGGTGTTGCGCTGCACGCCGGTCACCACCAGCACGTTGGTGACGGTGCTGGCGACGCCCGCGACCGCCAGCATCGCCAGCGCCCCGAACAGGCCGGTGAACGGGACGAGTCCGACGGCCACCCCCATCACCAGGCCCGAGGTCATCGCGGTGCGGCCGCGCGAGGGCAGGCCGGTGAGCCCGCCGACCACCAGCCCGCCGACCAGCGCGCCGCCGGTGAACGCGGCCAGCAGCGAGCCGAACCCGATCGCCCCGGCCCCGAACCCGTGGGTGGCCAGCGTGGGGAGCGCCACCCGGGTCATGCCCCCCATGGTGAGGTTGGCGACCACGGTGACGGTCAGCACGTTGCGCAGCAGCCGGGACTCGCGCAGCAGCGCGAGGAAGTTGCGCGGCACGGCCGCCCGCCCGGCCACCTCCGGCGCCGGGGCGGCGAACGGGCCCCGGCCGATCAGCAGCAGGGTCAGCACCGACACGGCGAAGGTGGCCGCGTCGACCGTCAGTGCCACCGCCGGGGCCAGCCAGGCCACCACCAGCCCGGCCACCGCCGGACCGACCAGCCCCGCACCGAAGTTGACGGTGCTGCTCAGGGCGTTGCCGGCGCCCAGCTGCTCGGCGGGCAGCAGACTCGGGGCGATGGCCCAGGCGGCCGGCAGGAACAGGCCCGCGCCGAGCCCCACCAGGCCGGCCAGCGCGCCGATCAGGTAGAAGTCCTCGACGTGGCGCGCGGCGACCACCGCGAGCGCCGCGGTGACGAGCAGCCGGCCGAGGTCGGCGGCCATCATGACGCGCCAGGCGCCCCAGCGGTCGGCGCAGGTCCCGCCGAGCGGGGTGGCGACCAGCCGGCCGGCCCCGTAGGCGGCCACCACCAGGCTCAACTGCCGGGCCCCGCCACCGAAGGCGTAGACCAGCAGGGGGAGGGTGACCACCTGGAAGGCGTTGCCGAACTCCGAGGTCGCCTGGCCGATCACCAGCAGGCGGAAGCCGCGGGCCCGCAGCGGCAGCAGGCTGAGCCGGGGCCGGAACCGGCCCAGCGGGCCGACCCGTTGCGGCGTGGGCCCGGCCTGCCCGGTGGCACCGTCGGTGCGGGGCGGGCTAGCCACGGCGCACCGCGGTCGGGCCGGTCACCGCGACCGGCAGCGACTCCAGGCCGCGCAGCATGAAGGTGTTGCGCCAGGGCAGCGTGGCCTCGTCCGCCGCGAGCTCGATCCCGGCGAACCGCTCCAGCAGCCCGCCGAGCGCGACCTCGCCCTCCAACTTGCCCAGGAACGAGCCCAGGCAGCGGTGCAGGCCCTGTCCGAACGCCAGGTGGCCGGGGTCGTCGCGGTCCAGCACCAGCCGGTCGGGATCGGTGAACCGGGACGGGTCGCGGTTCGCCGCGCCCAGCGAGACCAGCACCAGCTCTCCCGCCGGGATCTCCACCCCGCTGACGTCCACCGCCTCGGTGGTGAACCGCATGGTCGCCATGCTCACCGGCGACTCGTAGCGCAGGAACTCGTCGACGGCCATGCCCATCGCCGCCGGATTGGCCCGCAACCAGGCCTGCTGGTCGGGGTGGTGGAGCAGGGCCAGGGTGGCGGTGCCGAGCAGGTTGACGGTCGTCTCGTGGCCGCCGATCAGCAGCAGGAAGACCATCGAGAACACCTCCTGCTCGGTGAGCTCGCCGGCGTCGCGGGCCCGCACCAGGTCGGTCAGGATGTCCTCGCGCGGCGAGCTCCGCCGAAGCGCCATCAACTCCCGCAGGTAGGCGTTCAGTTCGGTGGTCGCCTGCTCGAAGGACATTCCGCTGCCGCGGGTGAGGATCGCCGTCGACCAGGTGCGGTAGGAGTGCAGGTCCTCCGGCGGGAAGCCGAGCAGCTCACAGATGATCATGATGGGCAGCGGGAACGCGAAGTCCCGCACCACGTCGATCGTCGGGTGCCCGCGCAGGCCGTCCAGCAGGCCGCCGGCGATCCGCTCGACCAGCGGGCGCATCGCCTCCACCCGCTTGCGGGTGAACACCCCCTGGATCAGCCGGCGCAGCCGGGTGTGGTCGGGCGGGTCGCTGTTGAGCATGTGGACGACGTCCGAGCCCAGGGTCAGGCCGGCCCCGCGCTCGTTCGCGATCGCCTGACTGCGCCGCACGTCCTGGCCGAAGCGCGGGTCGACGAGCGCGTTGCGGACGTCGTGGTAGCGGGTCACCATCCAGACGGGCAGGTCGGCGCCGTACTCCACGACCGACACCGGCGACGCCTCGCGGATCCGGGCGAGCGTCGGGTAGGGGTCGCGGATGAAGGCGGACATGCGCGCGTCGGCGTCGTCGACCGCGGTGGTCATGGCGGAATCCTCTCCTCTACGGTCGAGCGGGTCGAGCGGGCCGAACGGGTCCGGTGGCCGGGCGGTCGGACGGTCAGACGGTCAGCGAGGGGAACGGCCAGCGGCGCACCCGCATCGGCAACCACCAGGCCAGGCCCGCCTGTTCGGTGATCAGGCCGGCCTCCGTGAAGTCCCGGCGGACGGCCGCCGGCAGGCGCCCGGCCTCGGCCCCCTCGGACAGCGCCTCGATCTCGGCGAGGTGCTCGGGATCGTCGATGGTGAACAACTCCAGCGTGCCGAACCGCCGGTCGCGCACCTCGACGAACCCGGGGCCGCGCCGGAAGACGCACCGGCTGGGGAAGTACCCGTCCCGCCAGCGGGCGGCCACCTCCGGCGGCGCGCCGAGCACCTCCTGCGGCGGGTAGAGGTGGTGGAACAGGCCGGACGCCGCGCAGCCGTCCGCGCAGCGGGCGCGCCAACGCACGGCCAGCCCCTGGCTGGTGGCCTCCCGGACGAACAGCAGCGCCTGCGCGGCCGCGGCGGGAGCGTCGCGGCAGAGCGCGACCGGCTCGACCAGCCGCACGCAGCGCACGCCCGACCGGTGCAGCTCGGTGACCTCGGACCGGGCCGGGGCGCGCAGCCCGCGCACCCCGAGCGCGATGCCGGGCAGCCGCTGCACCGCCGGGTCGTAGTCGAGCCACAACTCCACCTCCAGGGCGGGTGTTTCGAGCTCAGCCGAGCGCGTCGACATGGCGCCCCCTTCCGGTGTCGGGAGCCTGGTCCGGCTCGGCGGCGGTGGGCGCGTGCCGGTGCTCGACCCGCATCAGCACCTGGTTGTCGGACTCGACCGCCACCTGCAGCCAGCGCTCCCCGTCGTGGAAGAGCAGCCCCAGGGCTTCCCAGTGCGGCAGCAGCGACGCGACAGTCGCTGCGCCGCCCGGCAGGCGGGCGGCCAGCGCAGCCGGCGAACGCGGCTGGTCCAGCAGCCGGAACAGTGCGAGCTCCACCGGATCGGTCAGCTCCAGCACCCGCCAGTCGTACCCGGGGCGGGAGTTGGCCAGCACGATCCGCTCGCCGGTGTCCAGGTAGCTCAGCCTGCTGTCCGGGAACCGCGCGCGCCAGCCGTCCACCGCGGCCGTCAGCCGGTCCGCCAGCGCCTCGTCGATGCCGCGTGCAGCAGTGGTGAACACATAGGCCAGATCGGCCAGTTCACCCTCCGGGAGGCGGTAGGTGGCCCGGTACTGGTAGGCCGGGCGGGTGAGCTCGAAGCCCAGCTCGGGCCGGCTGAAGTAGGGGCTGAAGCGCTCGATCACGATGCGGCCCGCGCCGGTCGGCGGATCCAGGTGGTGCAGTGCCGGCAGCTGCCGCAGCACCGACTCGTAGTCGGCCGGCCGCTCCCCGGGGAACCCGTAGAGGTAGTTCCAGGTCACCGAGACGCCGGCGCTCTGCGCGTCCCGCAGCGCGCGGACGTTCTGACAGCCCGTCACACCCTTGTCCATGATCTTCAGGACCCGGCTGCTCAGGCTCTCGATGCCCGGCTGCACCTGCACCGCCCCCGCGTCGCCCAGCAGTTGGAACTGCTCGCGGCGCAGGTTGGCCTTGATCTCGAAGTGCAGCCGCAGGTCCACCGGCAGCTCGGCGAGTGGCCGCAGCACGGTCTCGAAGTAGCCCATGTCCAGGATGTTGTCGACCACGTAGACGTCCAGCAGTTGGTGCCGTTCGGCCAGCGACAGCACCTCGTGCAGGAAGTCCGCCGGCCGCTTGGAGCGGAACTCCATCGAGGAGCCGTTGAGCCCGCAGAAGGTGCAGTGGTGCTTCTCGCCCCACCAGCAGCCGCGGGACCCCTCCAGGACCAGCTTCGGCTCCACCCAGCGGGCCGCCACCGAGGCGTCCAGCCGCTCGAAGAAGCCGTCGTAGCGCGGGGTGAGGATCGCGGCGGGCGGCAGCGGCCGGGTCGCCATCGGGTTGGCCTGCGGGACGCCGTGCTCGTCGCGCCAGCACAGCCCGGGCACGCCGGCCGGCCCGGCCGGCCTGGCCGCACCGGCGGCGGGCTCGGCGAGCAGGTCGAGCAGGGCGGGGAAGGCCAGTTCGCCCTCGCCGCGCACGACGAAGTCCAGGAACGGGAAGTTGCGGTGCAGTGCGGCCCCCTGCGGCCCGTCGCAGTTCGCGCCGCCGAACACCGTCCGGACCTGCGGGGCCACCCGCTTGAGCAGGCGGGCCGCCGCGAGGCTGGCGGCGTTCTGCTGGAAGGTGGTGCTGAACCCGACCAGGTCGGGCGGGTCCGCGGCGATCGAGTCGACCAGGCGGACGATGAACTCGGGGGCCGTGGCGCGGGTGGCCAGCGCCAGCTCGGTCTCCTGCAGGCTCGCGCCGTTGGCGGCGAGGAACCGGAGGTACTCCTCGAACTCCGCTGCCGGGTCGAGGCCGGGGTAGCGGCCCGGGTCGGTGTGGGCGCCCTGCTCGGTGGCGTCCGGCTCGGCGGCGTCCGGGTAGAGCGCTCCGGCGAACACCCAGTCCCCGGCGCCCTGGAAGTAGGACCGCTCGGAGAAGTAGGTGTAGTCCGCCAGGCCGAACCCGGCGTGCTCGGCCGCCCAGTCGGCGTACTCCAGGTTGGCGTAGCGCACCTCGACCCGGTGGCCGGCCCGTTCGGCGGCCGCGCGCAGGATGCCCAGCGCCAGCGACGGCATGTCGAGCGCGCCCCACGGCATGTGCACCAGAACGATACGCATGGTCCTGCTTCCGTCGACGGACGTGTGACCGGGGCGGCCGGGCTCGGCCGGGCTCGGTCGGGGGAGACCGAGGTGCCGCTCCGGGGCGGTGGCTCCGGAGCGGCGGTGCTCAGCTGCGCGCTGCCGTGCGGTGCTCATGCTTGCGTGGTGCTCGACTGGCTACCGCTCGCCTACTTGCTCTCGGCGGCCGGCTTGCGCTCGCCCTTGAGGGCGGGCTTGACGGGAGCGGCCTTGGTGATGTCGAGGGCGAAGCTGTTCACGATGACCGCGCCCCGGTCGCGCTCCGGAGCGCTGATCGGGTCGTTCTGAACGCTGCGTCGCTTCATGGGAATTCACCTCCTCTCGCGGTGCGTCGGGCACTCCGGGGCGGGCCGCACCGGAGCGGTCAGGGGGGTGGCGGGGTCGGCCAGCAGTGCGCCGCGAAGCGCAGCATCGCGGCGAACACCGCGTCGTGGTCGGCGGCCAGGCGGCTGCGGTGCCCGCCGTCCGTCCAGAACAGCTCGTGCGGCACCGCCAGCCGTGCCAGCTCCTTCGCGTACCGCGTCACCTGCTCGGCCGGGCACCGCTCGTCGGCCTCGGAGACGACCAGCAGGACGGGGGAGCGCACCTGCTGCACGTAGCTCAACGGGCTTGCGGCCCGGTACCGTTCGGGCACCTCCTGCGGGGTGCCGCCGAACAGCTCCTGGTCGATGACGCGCAGCGCGGGCGTGGTGGCCCGGTAGACGGCCGGGTAGTCGGCGATCGGGTGCGCCGCCATGCCCAGCGACCACAACTGCGGCTGCGCGCCCAGCCCCAACAGGGTCAGGTAGCCGCCCCAGGAGAACCCGCACAGGCCGGTGCGCCCGGGGTCCGCGACCCCCTCGTCGACCAGGGCGGCCCGGACGGCCGCCAGGTCCTCCAGCTGGGCCAGGCCGACGCGGTGGCCGAACTCGCGCTGCCAGCGGGCGCCGTAGCCGGTCGAGCCGCGGTAGTTGGTGCGCACGACGGCGTAGCCGTGCCGGACCAGCGCGCCCACGCTCGGGTCGTAGGAGTCCCGGTCGTGGGTGGCCGGGCCGCCGTGCACCAGGAAGAGGGTCGGCCACGGGCCCGGCCCGGGCGGGGTGCTGACGAAGCTGTGGATCGGGCCGGCCGGTCCGGAGGTCCAACGCTGGCCGGGGTGCGGCGAGTTGACGGTCGGTGAGACCTGGTCTGCGCTCAGCCCGCCCGGCGGGATCAGCAGGGGGCGCGGGGGCACGGTGGTGCGGCTCCACAGGCAGTGCAGGGTGCCGTCCGGCGCGCAGGACAGATCGTGGATGGTGCCGCCGGGCGTCGGGATCTCGCGCGGCCCGTCCCAGTCTGCGTCGAGGTCGACGGCGAGCAGCCGGCTGCGGCCGTCCTGCTCCTGCTGGACCAGGACGCCGCGGGCACCGCCGTACCAGCCGACCGAGATCTCCGAGGCGAAGGCGAGCCGCGGGTGCGGGCGCAGCCCCCGGTCCGCCCGCCAAATGGCCACCGTGTACTGCTCGTTGAGCTCGGCGATCAACAGCAGCTCGGGGTCCGGGCCGTCCTGCGGCCGGAACTCGATCGGCCACAGCCGCAGCCCGCTGCCGCCGGGCAGCCGCACCGGGGCGCTGCCGGGCGGGTCCGTCGGCCACAGCAGTACCGCGTCGGGCCCGTCGGGCCGGCCGCCCAGGGCCAGCAGGCGCCCGTCCGGCGAGAGGTCGGCCAGGCTCAGGTAGCCGGGGGCGGTGCCGACCAGTCGGCCCGCGCCGCCGGGCTCCCCGAGGTAGCAGTGCGAGGCGCCGCCGACGCCGATGCCGACCGCCGCGCGCGAGCCCGCCCGGTCGAAGGCGAGGCCGTACGCGCGCCCGCGCGGCAGGCCGGTCAGCGCCTCGACGGGCCCGCCGTCCGTGAACGGCTGCCGCCGCCAGCGGCCCTCGCCGCTGGTGTCGGCGTCGAACCACCACAGGTGGGCGCCGTCCGGTTCGATCTCGCTGAGGTCCACCCCGTGCGGCCGGTCGGTGACCACTCGTCGGCGCCCCGTCCCGAGGTCCCAGGCGACCGCCTGCCACCGGCCGCCCACCATCCGGGTCTCGACCGCGCGCCCGGGCGCCAGCGCGGCGAAACCCGGGGCCTGGAGCGCCTGCGACATGAACCCGGCCCTCCGCTGGGGACAGGGCGGCCCGGGATCGCGGGCTGCCCTCGCTGTCGGTTTCGGCTGCGCTGAACTCCGCCCGGCACGAGGCGTGTTGACCGCCGGGGCGTCAGGTGAACGGGGACCACTGTAGGTTCCGGCGGGGAACGTGTGTACGCCTTGCACACAGTTGGCTGAAACATGTCATGGGAGGGGTCGGGCGACCGCACGGCCACCGCCCCCGGGGGACCGAATGGCTGAACCGCACGCCGGTTCCGCCCCCAACACCCCGCTCGTGCCGGACACGGGCCCCGGGGCCGAGGATTCTGGCCGACATGCAACGACCGACGACCCCCCTCCGTGCCGGTAGCGTGCTCCTCGGCCTCCTGCTGATCGCGGGCGCGTTCCTGACCGCCTTCTGGATCACGCCCAGCTACGTGGACCGGCTGCCCGACGACGTCAACGCCCAACGTCCGCTGGCCGGCACCTTCACCACCCTGCTGGACGGCCAGGCACTCGCCCAGGGCAACCTGCTGGGCGCGCTCAAGCACAACGTCCCGCTCACCATCGACCGCAACGTCAAGGTGGTGGCGACCTCGGGCGGCTCCGCCCTGGTGAGCGACGCCCGGACCACCCGCGCCGCCGGAACCCCGGTCGAGCAGACCACCTGGCAGTACGCGGTGGACCGCAAGAGCCTGGAACCCGTCGACCACCACCCGAGCAGCTGGTCGGTGGTCGACGCGAAGGGCCTCACCGTCAGTTTCCCGTTCGGCGCCGGGAAGCAGACCTACACCGGCTGGGTCCCGGAGACCGCGACCACCGTCCCGGTCACCTACAGCCACTCGGAGCAGCGCTCCGGCCTGCAGACCTACGTCTACCAGGCCACCACGCCCGCCTCCCGGATCACCGACAGCCAGGTGCTGGCCGGCCTGCCCAAGGCCCTGCCGCAGAGCGACCTGAAACTCCTCGTCCAGTTCGGCCAGCTGACCCCCGATCAGCAGGCCAAGCTCACGGCCCTGCTCCCGACCCTCAGCGACCCGGCACCGCTCTCGTACACCCTCCAGGGCAACGACACCTTCTGGGTGGAGCCCGAGACCGGCAGCGTGATCGACGTCAAGCGCGTCCAGCAGCGCACCGCCGCGCTCACCGCCCCCGGCGGCACCCTCGTCCCGCTGCTCCCCGTCATCGACGCCACCTACCAGCAGACCCCGGCCGCCGTCTCCTCCGCCGTCGACGACGCCAAGGACGGCCGGGACGCCATCTCCTGGGTCGGCACCATCATCCCGATCATCGCCGGCATCCTCGGCGCCCTGCTGATCGCGGCCGCCCTGCTCATCCCCACCCGGCGCCGCCCCACCGCACCCACCACCGGGCCGGATTCATTCCGGGAATCGGACAACTGACACCCCGCACGACGGCGGCGCTGCGGAAGACTGTGCGAGTGCCCCCTCCCACTCCGCTCGCCGCCGCCGAGGAGATCCACGCCCACCTCGTCGGCCGGCTCAACCTCGTCCTTCGCCGGCCCGGGATGTACGGGGGTGAGACGGCACTGCGGGTGCTGATCGACCACCTGCTGTTCGTGGAACGCCGGCCCGAGGCGTGGGCGCAGCTCCAGCGGGACTGGGACGACCGGGGACTCCGGACCCCCATCGGCATCGCCGGGACGCTCCAGGACCTGTTCCCCGCCCAGGCCGACTCCTACGAGATCGCCTCGGTGTACGCGGAGTTCGCGCACCGACGCGGCTGGCTCAAGCCGGACCGCGTGCTCACGGGCGAGGCGTACGAGGCCCTCGCGGGCCGGGTCCGCCAGTGGGCCGCCGCGGACCGGACCTGGGCGGACGTGACGGCGGAGTTCGGCTCGCCCTCCGTGCTGTTCGGTGGGAACAACCCCCTGTACGGGAAGGCCCTCGGCTACCTCGCCGAGGATCCCCGGCAGCCGATGGTGGTCTTCCACCTGTGGAACGGCAGCCGACCCGGGGCCGAACCGTGGCCGCCCGAGCACGAGCAACCGCTGCTCCTCGCCGTGCGGTTCGGCCCGGGACCGTTCCGCGCCTCGGTGACCTTCACCCCCGAGGGCGAGCGGCGGAAGCCGACGGGCTGACAGGTGCTCGACGGGACGACGGCCCGTTCCCGCCCGGGGGCGGGAACGGGCCGGTGCCGCTAGCGGATGCGCAGTGGGAGGGTCTTCGGGCCGCGGGCCTGGGTGCCGCCCCAGGCCACCGTGGCCGGGTTCTGGAGGCTGAACTCCGGGACCCGCTCCAGCCAGACCTCCAGGGCGACGCGCAGTTCCATCCGGGCCAGGTGGGAGCCGAGGCAGCGGTGGATGCCGAGGCCGAAGGCGGCGTGCCGGTTGGCCTCGCGGTCGATGACGACCTCGTCGGCGCGGTCGAACTGGGCGGGGTCGCGGTTGGCGGCCGGGAAGGAGAGCAGGATCCAGTCGTCGGCCTTCATGTCGACGCCGCGCCAGTGCATGTCGTCCTTCACGAGCCGGGCCATGGTGACCGGCGCGTAGGCGCGCAGGAACTCCTCCAGCGCGGTCGGCAGCAGCTCGGGCTCGGCGACCAGGCGTTCGCGGTCCTGCGGGTGCCCGGCCAGGTGCCACAGGGAGGTGCCGATGGCGCTGTAGGTGGTGCTGATGCCGGCGATGAGCAGCAGCATGATGGTGCCGATGACGTGGTTCGGTTCGAGCTTGCGGCCGTGCAGCTCCGCATTGAGCAGGTAGCTGATCAGGTCGTCACGCGGCTGCTCGACGTGCTTGTTGACCTCCGCGAGCAGGTAGATGAACACCCGGCCCATGTGCTCGATGCGCTCTTCGCGCGACTGCTTGCCCTCGCCCTCCAGCTTGGTGGCGAGCTCGTGGAAGCGCTGCCGGTCCTCCGGCGGCAGGCCGAGCATGTCGCCGATGACGCGGCTCGGGATCTGCTGCGCGTAGTCGTGGGCGGCGTCGACGACGTCGCGTCCCTTGAAGCCGTCGATGAGGGAGTGGCAGAACGCCCGCGTGCCGGGTTCGAGCTTGGCGACGGCGGTCTTGGTGAACGCCGGGAGCAGCAGCTTGCGCGCGCCGTGGTGGAACGGCGGGTCGGAGGTGATGGGCGGTGCTTCGCCGATCGGCGCCAGGTCCCGCGGCGGCCGGAACTCGCTCAGGTTGGTGCCGAGCGAGGAGAAGTGGTCGGTGTCGTACGCGATCGCCGCGACGTCCTCGTACAGGGTCGGCAGCCAGGCGCCGCCGAACCGGTCGGTGTGCGCGATCGGGCAGCGCTGCCGCAGGTCGTCCATGATCGGGAAGGGATCCTCGGCCCACCGCGGGTCCAGGTGCGAGAAGTCCGTCGCCCAGTCGGTCACCGGGCCGGTGACGATCTCGCCGCGCGAGACGTGGAACCGGTCCCGGTCGGTGTGGCGGAAGTCCTTGTTGAAGCGGTCGTCGACGGCCACGTCACACCCCCTCGACCACGGTGATCGCCCGCTCCGGGCAGCTGGCGACCGCGAGGCGGGCCTCGCGCTCCTCGCCCGGCCGCACCGAACCGTCACCGGGAACGTTGCCGTAGCCCTCGACGTCCTCGCCGAACACGCCGGGCGCGATGTCGTAGCAGCGGCCGTGCCCCTGGCAGCGCCCGGAGTCGATCTGTACTTCCACAGTGAACCGTCCCCTTGTCGTGAAACCGATCTGCACGCCCGTTCGCCGTACTCGCCGTGCCGGGCTCGTCGGGCCGTTCGATCAGCTCCATGCCGAGGCCCGCGCGCGAGCACGGGGTCCTCGCAGGCCGGGTGCCGACGCGGTCCATGCTTCCTGGCACCGAGCGGTCGCGGAAAGGGAGGTCGGCCATCGCCCGTCCATCGCCGGGTAACTGAGTGCCCATCGGGGGCAGGCCGGCGCCCGTGACGGCGGCGGCGCGCGCCAGTTACCCCGCAGTGGCCGGGCGATGGCCGACCACCCTTTACACGATCGCGCGGCCCCGGCGAGCATGAGGTCGCGACGAGCCTGGCGACGACGAAGTGATGGTGATCCCCGAGGGTCGGCCGGATGCGAGCACACCGCCCCCCGACGACACATCCGCCTGCTGAAGTACGTTTCCGCGATACCGCGTTACACAGAAGACGTGACACAGAAGATGAAAAGGTGACAGTCAATGGGGTATGTGTTCTCGCTGGTTCTCAGCCGGGAGATTACCGAGGACGAGATGACCACCCTGAAGGTGGGTTGCGGCGGCGCTGCCGACTTCGGCACCGACGTGCTTCCGACCAACGCCGAGGTCACCGTCACGAAGCTGGACTTCGATGACGCCGTGTCCCCTTCGCTGGCCGAGGCCATCGAGTCGGCCCTCGCGGCGGTGGCGGAGGTGACGGACCTCAGCGTCTCCGAGCTCACCGTCCCGGCCCAGCCGGCGGGCGCCGAGGGCGCCGAGGCCGAGGCCAAGGAGCCGGTGGCCGTCGGCGCCGGAACGGACTGAGCGCGGGCCGCGTCCACCGGTTCGAACCCGCCGCGGAGCCACGGCCCCGCTGCCCAGAGACACGCCGTCCGCCCAGCCGACGGCGTGTTTCTGCATCTCGACCCCGCCCGTAATGGGCACTCAATTACCCTGCGATGCCCGGGCGATGGCCGATCTCCCTTTCGGTGGCCGGGCGATGCCGGGCAGCATGAACACCGCAGGTATCCGGCTCGACCGCATGCCGAGGGGACCGCCCGTCGCCATGGGGCCCGTTCGCCCGTCGAACCCGCCGGGCCGGGGCGTCATCGCCTTCCCGGAGACCTCCGCCGCCGCTGGCCTGCCGTGCAGGATGGCCGAACGGGGCCATGCGGATCAGCCTCATGACAAGTGGGACGGTTCACTGTGAAAGTACAGATCGACTCCGGGCGCTGCCAGGGACACGGCCGCTGCTACGACATCGCGCCCGGCGCGTTCGACGAGGACGTCGAGGGCTACGGCACCGTGTCCGGCGACGGCACCGTGCCGCAGGGCGGGGAGCGCGAGGCCCGCCTCGCGGTCGCGAGCTGCCCGGAGCGGGCGATCACCCTGATCGAGGGGGCGTGAGATGACCGCCGACGATCGCTTCAACAAGGACTTCCGGGACCCGAACCGGGACCAGTACCACACCATCCGCGGCGAGACGATCTCCGGCCCGGTCACCGACTGGGCGACGGACTTCTCGCACCTCGATCCGCGGTGGGCCGAGGATCCCTTCCCGATCATGGACGACCTGCGGGAGCGCTGCCCGATCGCGCACACCGACCGGTTCGGCGGCGCGTGGGTGCCGACCCTGTACGAGGACATCGCGGCGGTCGCCTACGACACCGAGAACTTCTCCTCGCGGTCGGTGAACGTCGGCAACTTCCGGCCGCCGAAGAACCTGGCGCCGATCGGCGAACTCCCGCCCATCACCTCCGACCCGCCGTTCCACCACGGCGCGCGCAAGCTGCTGCTGCCGGCGTTCACCAAGACCGCCGTGGCCCGGTTGGAGCCGACCACGAGGGCCTACTGCCACTCCCTCATCGACGGCTTCAAGGGACGCGACGTCGTCGACGCGGCCGAGGAGTACGCGCAGCGGGTCCCCGAGCAGGTCATCGGTGACCTGCTCGGCATCCCGCAGGGCGACCGGAAGCTGTTCCGCGAGCTCATCTCGAACATCAACCGCGAAGACGCCCTCGACTCGCGGGACGAGCACGTCGAGCAGCTGAGCAAGATGTTCGTCTTCCTGCTCGCGGAGATCAAGGAGCACGTCAAGAACCCGCGCGAGGACCTGATCACCTACCTCCTCAACGTGGAGCTGCGCGGCCGCAAGCTCGACCCGAACCACATCATCAGCATGATGCTGCTGCTCTTCGCGGCGGGCATCGGCACGACGACCAAGTCGATCGGCTCCTCGCTGTGGCACCTGGCCGGGCACCCGCAGGACCGCGAACGCCTGCTCGCCGAGCCGGAGTTGCTGCCCACCGCGATGGAGGAGTTCCTGCGCGCCTTCGCGCCGGTCACCATGTCCCGCCTGGTGAAGGAGGACATGCACTGGCGCGGCGTCGACATGAAGGCCGACGACTGGATCCTGCTCTCCTACCCGGCCGCCAACCGCGACCCGGCGCAGTTCGACCGGGCCGACGAGGTCCTCATCGACCGTGAGGGCAACCGGCACGCCGCGTTCGGCCTGGGCATCCACCGCTGCCTCGGTTCGCACCTGGCCCGGATGGAGCTGCGCGTCGCGCTGGAGGTCTGGCTGGAGCGCATCCCGGAGTTCCGCCTCCAGGAGCCGGACGGCGTGGTCTGGGGCGGGCGCCTGGCCCGCGGACCGCTGAACCTGCCGCTGCACATCAGCTGACACCAGGTCAAGTAAGTCGAGGGGCCCTGGGACCCGGCTCGCGCCGGGTCCCAGGGCCCCTCGACTTGCGTACCGCCCTACGCCGTGGGCGAGCTCCAGGCGCGCACCTGCTCGACGACGGCACTGACGTGCTCGATGGGCGTGGTCTTGACGATGCCGTGCCCGAGGTTGAACACGAACGGGCCGCCGCTCAGGCCGCGCAGGATGCGCTCCGTCTCGGCGTGCAGCGCGGGGCCGCCGGCGATCAGCAGCTGGGGGTCGAGGTTGCCCTGCACGCAACGGCCCAGCCCGCGCTGGAGGGTGCGCGCGGCCCAGTCGAGGGGAACCGTGGAGTCCAGGCCGATGCAGTCGGCGCCGGTCGCCTCGGCGAAGCCGTTGTAGGAGAGCCCGGCGCCCCGGGGGAACGCGATGACCGGAACGTGCGGGTACTGCGCCTTCAGCGCGCTGATGATGGCGGCGATCGGCTTGACGCACCAGCGCTCGAAGAGGACGTCGGGAAGCACCCCGGCCCAGCTGTCGAACAGCTGGACCGCTTCCGCGCCCGCCTCGATCTGCCGGCCGAGGAACTGGATGATGGCGGTCGTCAGCAGGTCCATCAGGGGCTGGAACCCGTCGGGGTCGCTCAGCGCCCACTGCTTGACGACGGAGTGCTCGGAGGCGGCGCCGCCGCGGCCCTCGACCATGTAGGTGGCGATGGTCCACGGCGCGCCGGCGTAGCCGATCAGGGCCGTCTCGGCGGGCAGCGCGCGGGTCAGCTGACTGACCGTCTCGTAGATCGGGGCCAGTTCCTCGTGCAGCCGGGAGATGCTCAGGAACTCGGCGATGTCCGCCGTCGAGCGCACCGGCGGCGTCAGCACCGGCCCCTCGCCGACCCGGTAGTCCAGGGTCTGGCCCAGGGCGGCGGCGACCTGCGGGAGGTCCGCGAACACGATCGCGGCGTCCAGCGGGAAGCGGCGCAGCGGCTGCAGGGTGACCTCGACGGCGTGCTCGGGCGTGGTGCAGAGCCCCACCATGCCGCCGGCCGCCTCCCGGACCTTGTGGTACTCGGGCAGGTAGCGTCCGGCCTGCCGCATCAGCCAGACCGGCGGCCGCTCGGTGCGCTCACCCGCGAGTGCGCGCAGCAGCAGCTTCTCGGGCCGGACGGTGCCGGACCCCGGCTTCGGACCGACTGCTTCCCGGATGCCGATGTCCACGCTGTTCCATCCTGTTGGATCGCCCCGGGTGTTCACGGGACTCAAGTAGCGACGTCGGACCCCTGTGGCAGGGGCCGTTGGCAGCGTAGCAGAGCTCGATGGGCCGTCCCGGCAGGCGATTGGCGGGCAGTTGACGGTCAGTCAAGAGCTCGCCCGGGCCCCGGACGGGCCGCGCCCCGCGATGGAAGTCCCAGTTACCCCGCAGTGGCGGATCGTAGGCGGAGCGCCATTTACGCGTCGGCCGGGCGCACGCGAACATGAGCGCCGTCGTGACGGCGATCGGGAGGATGACCGGATGAGCCTGACGGGACGCGCGGAGGCGCCGATCGGTCGGACGGACCGATTCTTCATCGGCGGGCAGTGGGTGGTGCCGTCGTCCGGCGCCATGATCGACGTGATCGACTCCGCGACCGAGGAGCTCTACTTCAGGGTCGCGCAGGCGCAGGCCGCCGACATGGCCAGGGCCGTCGCGGCGGCGCGGGAGGCCTTCGACGAGGGCCCCTGGCCGCGCCTGACGCCGGCCGAGCGGGCCGGGTACCTGCGGGCGATCGGCGCGGAACTCAGGCTCCGCGGCGAGGACATCGCCGAGATCTGGCCGCGCGAGTCCGGTGTCCTGCACACCTTCGCGGCCAACGCCGGCTCCGGCGCGGAGACCGCCTTCAAGCGGTACGCCGCGCTGGCCCGCACCTTCCCGTTCGAGGAGCCGGTCAAGCCGACGGCCGGCGGACAGTTCGGCCTGCTGGTCCGCGAACCGGCCGGTGTGGTCGGTGCGATCATCCCGTGGAACGCCCCGATGGGCATGATCGCCAACAAGGTCGGCCCCGCGCTGCTCGCCGGGTGCACGGTGATCCTGAAGTCGGCGCCCGAGGCGCCGGGGGAGGGCTACCTGCTCGCCGAGGCCGCCGCCGCGGCCGGCCTGCCGCCCGGCGTGCTGAACGTCGTCACCGCCGACCGCGAGGTGTCCGAACTGCTGGTGCGCGACCCGCGGGTGGACAAGATCACCTTCACCGGGTCGACGGCCGCCGGCCGGCGCATCGCCGCGATCTGCGGCGAGCGGGTGGCCCGCTGCACGCTGGAGCTCGGCGGCAAGTCCGCCGCCGTGATCCTCGACGACATGGACCTCGCCACGGCCGCGCGCACCCTCGCCCAGGCCGAGTGCTTCCTCACCGGTCAGGTCTGCTCCTCGCTGACCCGGATCGTGGTCAGCCGCTCGCGGCACGACGAACTGGTCGAGGCCCTGGCCGGCGTGTTCTCCCGGGTGCGCGTCGGGGACCCGTTCGACCCGCGCTCGCAGATGGGGCCGCTGGCGGCCAGCCGGCAGCGGGACCGGGTCGAGGGGTACATCGCCAAGGGCGTCGCGGAGGGGGCCACGCTGGCCACCGGCGGCGGCCGCCCGAAGGGCCTGACCCGCGGGTGGTACGTCGAGCCCACCGTGTTCGGCAACGTCGACAACCGCTCGGTCATCGCCCAGGAGGAGATCTTCGGCCCCGTGCTGTCCGTCATCCCCGCGGCCGACGAGCAGGACGCGATCCGGATCGCCAACGACACCATCTACGGCCTCAACGCGGCGGTGTTCACCAACGACGCCGACCGGGCCCGCGAGGTCGCCCGGCAGCTGCGCTCCGGCACCGTCGGCCACAACGCGCTGCGCAGCGACCTCGGCGTCGCGTTCGGCGGGTTCAAGCAGTCCGGCATCGGCCGCGAAGGCGGCCGCGAGGGACTGCTGCCCTACCTCGAAACCAAGACCGTGATCCTCGAAGGCCGGCCGACCGGCTACGAGGACACCGTCCTGTGACCGTGCCCGCCCTGACGCCGCGTTGATCGACAAGCTCACCGAACCGACGGCACCGAACCGCCCTCACCGAACCGCCCTCACCGAACCGCCCTCACCGAACTGACCACCCGGCTCACCCGTGAGCCCGCACAGCCGACGGGGACACACTGATGACTGACCTTGAGGTCCGCCCGGACGAACTCCAGGCCCTCGCCACTCTCTTCGGCCTCGGTGACCCGTACCCGGAATACGCGAAGTGGCGGGCGCGGCAGTCGGTCGTCCGCCCGCACGAGAAGCTGTTCGTGTTCAGTCGCTACGAGGACTGCGCGGCGGTCCTCGGCAGCTCGGCCTTCGGCCACGCCCCGCGCGAGGCCAGCCCGCTGCGCAGCCTGTGGCGGGGCACCGGCCGACCGGCACCCGCCGCCCCGGAGACGACGGCCGGTGCCGTCCCCGAGACGGCCAGCGCCGCCGACGCCGACGCGGCCGTGGTCACCGCCCAGGACAACGCCAGCAACATGCTCCGGCTGAACCCGCCCGACCACACGCGGCTGCGCCGCCTGGTCTCCCGCGCCCTCACCCCGGCGAGCGTCCGCGCGCTGATGCCGCGCATCGAGGAGATCACCGCCGAGTTGGTGGGCGAGCTCGGCCCGGACTTCGACGTGATCCGCGACCTCGCGCTCCCGCTGCCGGTCCGGGTGATCAGCGAGCTGCTCGGCATCCCGGAGGCCGACCGGCCGATGGTGGTGACCTGGTCCGAGCAGCTCTCCCGGAGCATCGACCCCGGCTTCCTGATCACGCCCGAGGACCGCGTCACCATGCGCGCGGCCCGGGACAGCTTCCACGAGTACCTCGGCGCGCTGATCCCCAAGCGGCGCCTCGAACCGGGCGACGACCTCGTCTCCGCCCTCGTGCACGTCCACGACGAGGACGGCACGCTGACCGAGCACGAGATCATCATCACCTGCCGGCTGCTGCTCATCGCCGGCCACGAGACCACCCGCAGCCTGATCGGCGGGTCCGTCCTCGCCCTGCTCAACCACCCCGCCCAGCTCGCCGCCCTGCGGGCCGACCCGGACCTGGTCGAGCGGTGCGTCGAGGAGGTGCTGCGCTACGACCCGCCCATCCAGCTGCTGGTCCGGTCCGCGCTGGAGGACACCACGGTCGGCGACACCACCGTCCCGGCCGGCGCGCGCGCCCTCATGCTGCTCGGCGCGGCCAACCGCGACGAGGCGCTCGGCGAGGACCCGGAGGACTTCGACTTCCTCCGCCCCGCCCGCCGGCACCTGTCGTTCGGCCACGGCATCCACTTCTGCCTGGGCGCCCCGCTGGGCCGCGCCGAGGCTGCCATCGCCCTGCGCAGCCTGCTGCCCGTCCTCGCCGAGTCCCGGATGACGGAGGAGCCCGTGTGGAAGCCCCACACCGTCCTGCGCGGTCTTGAGCACCTCCGGCTGACCACGTCGAACTGACGGCAGGTCAGCCGGGCGGTGGGCTGGTGCCGCGTCAGGCGGCGGACACCGGCGGCTGGAGGGCCCCGCCGCCGCCGGCCGGCTCAACCGGGCGGCGCCTGGCGAGGGCCGGGATCGCGGCGGCGAGCCGCCGGAGCGCGGCATCGAGATCGGCCAGTGGCGCCGTCGCGGCGGGCTCCGGCAACTCGGGCAGGGGGTTCGCCGGGGCCGACACCGCACGGCGCAGCAGCTTGACGGTCTCGGCGGTGGCATCCTCGCGCGGGTCGGGCACGCTCGCGGCCAGCGCGTGCACCGGGCCGCGGGCCGCGAGCAGCGCCTCGCCGGCGTCGGCCGGCGTGATCCCGTGCGCCACGCCCAGCTTCCGGGTGGCCCTGCGGTGCAGCCGGTGCGAACGGACGCTGGCGTTCAGGTTGGTGGCCGCGGCGTCGAACGCGGCGAGCGCCTTGGCGGTGGAGGCCCCGTCGCGGCGGGCGTCGAGCAGCGCGGCGAGTGCGGCGAGGGCCGCGCCCAGCCGGGCGCGCACCGCGTCGACGGTGCGCACCGGCACCAGGAACCAGCCCACGATGACCGCCAGCACGGCCCCGAGGACCAGCGCCTGCAGGCGGATGAGCAGCAGGTGTTGGGGGGACTGGCCGAAGTACGCGTAGAACATGGACAGCGCCGTCGTGATGCCCGCGGCGTAGAAGGCGTAGTTGTAGGTGCGCAGGGTGGTGGCCACGGCCAGCACCACGAAGATCAGCACGATGCTGGTCGTGCCGTGGGGTTCGGCAACCGCCGCGATCAGGGCCGCGACGAGCGTGCCCGCCATCGCGCCCAGGCCGCGCTCGACGCCCTTGAGGGCCAAGTCCCCGCGGCCGACCGGGCCGAGGCTGACGACCATCGCGCTGATCACGCACCACTGCCAGTGCTGGCCGAACATCAGGTGCCCGAGCGAGAACGCGGCGCTCAGCGCCACCGCCATCTGCAGGGCCATCCGGTCGCGGGGCGACAGCCCGGCGCGCTTCGCCGCCCGCTTGGCGGGGGCCGGCGCCGGCGGCGAACCCGCAAGGCCGGTCAGCCTCTCGGCGACCAGGCGGACCACCCGGACCCACACGAAGGCGCTGCACCCCACCAGCGCCATCCAGCCGCAGATCGGCCACCACACCAGGTGCCCCGTGCTGGTGCCGGCGGACAGCAGGGCGGCGATCAGCGCCAGCGGGACCAGCGCCCCCAGCCGGGTGACCGCCGCCCCGTACCGCCTGGTCCATATCGAACCCGCCATCAGCGCCACGAACACCGCCCCGCCGATCACCGGATGCCCGGCCATCTGCGCACCGAGCCAGACGCTCGCCCCCGCGAGCACCGAGAGCGCGACGGCCGCCATGACCTTCTGCGGGACCGGCTCACCGCCGGGGCGGCGCGACACCGTGAACGCGAAGATCACGGCCGGCACCGCGAGCACCGCCCCCGGGTACCCCGCGGCGTGGCGCGCGATCTCCACCGCCGTGAAGAAGGAGCCCAGCACGGCGACCATCGCCACCGTCGAATAATAGACTTTGGTTAGCATTCTCACCCCTCTGCCTTGCTGATTCTGCGCAGATTACCGGGCCCCCGTTCTGCTGATACTACATGCTGGTTTAGTATTGAAGGATGGACACCGACGACTGCGCCCAGGCCCTGCTCCAGGGCCTGCTCCGCCTGGGCTCCCGCCTGCGCCACGAGCGCCCGCCCGGTGCCCTGACCGCGAACAAGATCATCGTGCTGGGCCACCTGCGGCGGAACGGGCCCTGCACCCCCAGCGCCGTGGCCCTCGCCGAGCACCAGCAACTCCAGGCCCTGACCCGGACGTTCGCCGAGCTGGAGGCCGACGGCCTGATCACCCGGCAGCGCTCGGAGACCGACCGGCGCGCCTCGATCCTCTCGATCGCCGACGCCGGCGCCCAGGCGCTGTCCGACGATCTCGCGCAGCGCGCCGCCTGGCTCGGCGGCGCCCTCGGCGCGCTCAGCCCGGTCGAGCAGCAGCTGCTCGCCCTGTCCGCCCAGTTGCTCAACCAACTCGCCGACGCCCCCGCCACGGCCGGCCCGGACGAGCAGGCCGGCGCGCCCGCCCCCTGACGGGCCCCGCCCGGGGCACCCGGCGCCGAGTTCGACGCCGAGTCAGCTTTGTTTGACCGTGAGTAACCACACCAAAGCTTTACCGAATTCCGGGTGTGGCTGAAAACGTGGGCAAACCAGCTTCCCCCGGCGATATCACGGACATCCCCGGTGTGAATCTTGTCTCAATGGCTCCCGCCTGCCCCGAGGTTTGCCGCGGGTACCGAAGGGGAGCAAGGGAGGGGTGCGGTAGGGAGCGCAAGAAGATCGATGCGGACACGTATTCGCCTCATCTTCACGTCACACTCGTGTAACCTCAGGTGACGGCGATCGGGGGACGATGGGGATGATGACGGGATCGGTGCCGGCGCGGCCGCGGACGACGCTTCCCGCACAGGTCGAGACCAATTCGAGCGTCCGGTGCGGCCGTGACGTCCTCGGGTGGGAAGGCCGAAGAGCCGGGGTGAGATTCCCGGCGGCAGGGGCGACCGGTGAAGTGCGCGAATCCACCGCTACCGGTTCCCGGGCCACCACCGTTCTCTGACGCAGTGCCAGATACGTTCGTCCGTTGCCGCCAATAGCGTCGGCAAGGGCTCCGCAGGACAACTTCTCCCGCTCTGAACAACCCTCAGCAGTTCAGCGAACCCGGTAGTCCGTGAATTCCTGCAGCCCATTGATTCCTGAGCACCTTGCAGGCCTGTCCAATTGTGGACGAACTGCGTCGCGCGTGGCGGGAGGCCAAATTGCAGTTCAATATCCTAGGTCCACTGGAAGTGGTTTCCCAGGACAGGGTGGTGCCGCTCGGCGGGATCAAGCAGCGTGCGATGCTGGGCATGCTGCTCCTGAGAGCGAACCGGATCGTTCCGTCGAGCAAACTGCTCGATTCCCTCTGGGACGGCCGCATTCCGCCGACCGCACGGAAGATGCTGCAGAATGCGGCCTCCTCGCTGCGCGGAATGCTGGCCTGTGACGGCGGAAGTGCCGACCCGCCGGTACTCCTCACCCACACGCCCGGATACCTGCTGCGCGTCGAACCCGGCAGCATCGACTTGAACGTGTTCACGCAACGCACCGAACGGGGCCGCGCGCACGCCGCCGACGCCGACTGGGAATCCGCACGCCGAGTGCTTCGCGAGGCGCTCGACGTCTGGCGCGGCCCGGTGCTCGCCGACCTGGCCGAGACGTGCACCGCGTGGCCCGAGGCCGCCGCGGTCCAGAACGCGTACGTCGTCGCCGTCGAGGAACTGTTCGATGCCGAACTTGCCTGCGGGCGGCACCGCGAGGTGATCGCGGAACTCGAACTGTTCGCAGCCCGGGAGCTGTCCCACGAACGCCTGGTGGCACAGCTGATGCTCGCGATGTACCGGTGCGGCCGGCAGTCGGACGCGCTCGACGTCTACCGCCGCGCCCGGGTGTCGCTGATCGAGGCCCACGGACTGGAGCCCAGCCGGGAGCTCCAGGAGCTCGAACACCTGATCCTCAATCAGGACGTGCGGCTGGACTGGCACGGCGGTGAGATGCCCGCGCTCGGCGACAACGCCGTCGTGGGCGTCCCCTGGCCGACCGCCGTCCCCGCCGAGCCGGCGGTGCCGGCCGCCGCGCCGCCCGAGGAACCGCCCGCCGAGCCCCGCCGCCCGGCGCTCGTCCCGACGGACGGCTGCGACGTGCCGCTGCCCCAGGGGCAGTTGGCCACCGTGCTGGCCGTCGTCGGCGAGGTCGGGCCCGGGGCGGACGTCGCCGAGACGGCCTCCGCGTTCGACACGGTGGCCGCGACGGTCGACCGCGAGGTCGGCCGCCACGGCGGAGTGGTCATCAGCAGGATCGCCTCCGTGAGCTGGATCCTGTTCGACGACGCCGACCACGCCCCCGACCGGGCCGTCGAGGCCGCCCTGGCGATCCGCGCCGCGCTCGGCCGGGTCCGGTCCGTCCGCGACGCCGCCGACGGCGGGGTCCCGCCGGCGGTGGTCAAGGTCGCGGTCGTGTCCACCGACGCGATCCACAGCTACCGCCCCGGCGACGGCACCCTGCGCGCCCTCGACAGCGCCGTCGTCGGCCGCTGCCTCCAACTGGCCAGCGCCGCACCGGCGGGACAGGTCTGGGTCGGCGAGGAGACCAAGCGCGCCACCGAGTGCTGCGTGCGGTACGAGCGGGTCGGCGACGGTGCCTGGGAGGCGCTCGAACTCCTCCCGCAGCCGCACCGGCCGGACCGGGTGAAGATGCTCATCGGAGGCCCGGACAAGCTCAAGAAACTGCGCGGGCTGCTCGCCGGCATCAGCGGGCAGCACTCCTCCCCGCTGATCGAGAGGATCAGCCGCCGCGGGGGCGGCATACCGGAGAACGCGGTGGTCGAGGTCACCGTCAGCGTCCTGCTGCCCTCGGACGCCGCGCACGGCTGGGCGGCGCTGCCGGAGGGCGCGTGAACCCCGCCCCCGCTTCAGCCCAGGACATCGACCAGAAGCACCAGAAGCACCAGGAACGCCAGGAACGCCAGGAACGCCAGGAGGGACCGGATGGGAATCGACGACGGACTGGGTGACGAGAGCCTGTGGCTCAGGCGCTTCGCCCCGGCGGACCAGGCGGTGAACCGCCTGGTCTGCTTCCCGCACGCGGGCGCCTCCGCCCCCTTCTTCCTGCCGATGGCGCGAGCGCTGGCGCCGACCGTGGACGTCCTCGCGGTGCAGTACCCCGGACGCCAGGACCGGCGGGCCGAGCCCTGCATCGAGGACATCCCCACCCTGGCGGACCACATCGCCCACGCGCTGACCGGCTCACTGGACCGTCCGCTGTCGCTGTTCGGCCACAGCATGGGCGCCGTGCTCGCCTTCGAGGTCGCCCAGCGCCTCCAGCGGGACCACCCGGGCCGGCCAGCGCACCTGTTCGTCTCCGGCCGGCGCGCCCCCACCCGCCTGCGCGAGGAGACGCACCACCTGCTCGACGACGAGGGGATCATCGCGGAGATCCGCTCGCGGCGCGGCCCGCAGGCCCGGGCGATGGAGAACCCGGAAGTGCGGGAGATGGTGCTGCCGACGCTCCGCGGCGACTACGCGGCCGTGGGGCGCTACCGCTACGTCGCGGGCGACCCGTTGCGCTGCCCCGTGACCGCGCTCGTCGGGGACCGGGACCGGGAGGCCGGCGTCGAGGAGGTCAGGGACTGGGAGCAGCAGGCGCCGGACGGCGCCTTCGAGTTCCGGGTCTTCCCCGGCGGGCACTTCTACCTGGTCAAGGAGATCGCCGGGGTCGTGTCGGTAGTGTCCGACCGCCTCGCCGCCACGACGGGGACCGGCCTGCGCCGCTGAGCCGCGTCGTTCTCCGTCAGCGTTACCGCTACCGCCTCCCGCTGCATCGCGGAGGCGGTAGCGGTGTTGGCCAGCTAGCCTGGCGAACCGTCAGAAGTGCTCCTTGAGCAGGGCATTGATCTCCTTCACGTGCGCCGTGATGAAGAAGTGCCCGCCCGGGAAGGTGCGGACGGTGCACGTACCGGTGGTGTGCTTCTCCCAGGCGTGGGCCTCGGGCAGCGTCGTCTCCGGGTCGCGGTCGCCGGTCAGGACCGTGACCGGGCAGGCGACGGTCGCGTCCGGGGCGCACCGGTAGGTCTCGGCCGCCTGGTAGTCGGCACGCAGGGACGGCAGGGCGGCCCGCATCAGCTCCTGGTCGTCGAGGACGCTCGCGGACGTGCCGTTCAGGCGGCGCACCTCGGTCAGGATGCCGTCGTCGTCCCGCAGATGGACGCCGGCCGCGTCGCGGTGCGCGGACGGGGCGCGGCGGCCGGACGCGAACAGGTGCGCCACCGGACTGCCGCCGGCCTCCAGCCGCCGCACCGTCTCGAAGGCGATGGTGGCGCCGAGGCTGTGGCCGAAGAACGTGACCGGAAGCGGCGGTTGCCGCACCAGGAGGTCGTGGATCCGGTCGGCCAACGAGTCCACATCCGTCAACGGCTGCTCCGCGCGCCGCTCCTGACGCCCCGGGTACTGGATGGCGATGACGTCCACAGCGGGGCTGAGCGCCGATGCGACGGGCAGGTAGAACGGCGCCGAGCCGCCCGCGTGCGGAAAGCACACCAGGCGGGCCGTGGCCGTGGGGGACGGGTGGTAGCGGCGGCACCACAGATCATCGTCGACGGACAGGACGGACATGCCACTCCAAGTGCTAGTACTGGCGTCGGGCCTGGGTGTGAGTAGGTGGTTCGATCCCACGGACCGTCAGGAAACGACGGTCAGCCGTGCGGCCGGCGGCGGTCCCGGCGGCGGCGTACGCCCCGGCGAACACCGGCACGGCGCCCAGCAGACGTGCCGGGCCCCGTTGTTGACGGGCGGTCCGCCACGATAACAGGCCCGGCGAGCGAACCACCGGATGGCGGGATTCCATCCACCGGGAACTCCGCACTTCCCGGGCGCTGACCGCCCGGATCCTCATGTCCGCCCACCTGGGCGTGCGCCGGCTGTCCGAATCGGCACCCAGCCTGGATGACCTGGTTGCCTCCCGATGGGCGCCTGGTGGAACGGCGTCATTTTCGGGCCGTCCGCCCACGTGGTGAGCTTCCTCCCATGAGGGACTGGAAGATCGGCCGGTGAGCCTGCCGCGTGTCTTGGGGGGCGAGTTGCCGCGGCTGGGTCGAGGGCGACCGGCGCGCGGCGCTCTTCGCGTCAGTGCCGCCGGAGCACCCGGCACAGGTCCCTCCCGGACGTCAGGCCCCCTGCCGACCGGTGCGAGCGAGCCGCGGCACCGGGACCGAGCGCGGTGCGGTCGGCGCGCACATCGGCACTGACCCGGGCACAGAGGCACCGCCACGGCGGACGGTGCCGGCGGTAACAGGCTCACAGCTTCAACAGGCTCACGGCCTTCTGAGAACGCTAATTTCCTTCTTCGCAGGGGACGGATGGACATGCCAGGCGCTGAACGACTTCCTGCGCAGGACGAGATGATCGCGGTCATCGGTATGTCATGCCGTCTGCCCAAGGCACCGGACCTCGCAGCCTTCTGGCAGCTCCTGCGCACCGGCGGCGACGCGATCACGCGCGTGCCGGCCGACCGGGAGGAGATCGGTCGGCCGCGCGCGGGCGAAGCCCTGCCCGGCACCGCCTTCGGCGGCTACCTGGAGAGCGTCGACCGGTTCGACGCCGAGTTCTTCGGCATCTCCCCCCGCGAAGCCACCGCGATGGACCCCCAGCAGCGGCTGGTGCTCGAACTGAGCTGGGAGGCGTTCGAGGACGCCGGCATTGTGCCCGGCGACGTCCGCGGCGACCGGATCGGCGTCTTCATCGGAGCCAACCGCGACGACTACGCCGCGCTGCTGCGCGGGCGCGGCACGGACGCGATCACGGCCCACAGCAACACCGGCCTGCAGCGCGGCATGATCGCCAACCGGGTCTCCTACGCGCTCGGGCTGAGCGGCCCGAGCATGACCGTGGACACCGCCCAGTCGTCCTCGCTGGTCGCCGTCCACCTGGCCTGCGAGAGCCTGCGCCGCGGGGAGTGCACCAGCGCCCTGGTCGGCGGGGTCAAGCTCAGCATCAGCCAGGAGACGGCGGCCGAGGAGGCGAAGTTCGGCGGCCTCTCGCCGGACGGACGCTGCTTCACGTTCGACTCCCGCGCCAACGGCTACGCACGCGGCGAGGGCGGCGGCGTGCTCGTCCTCAAGCCCCTGTCGAGCGCGGTGGCCGACGGCGATCCCGTGTACTGCGTGATCCGCGGCAGCGCCGTCAACAGCGACGGCGCCAGCGACGGCCTGACCGTCCCGAGCAGCGCGGCGCAGGAAGCCGTCATCCGGCGCGCCCACCAGCTCGCGGGCCTCCAGCCGGCGGACGTGCAGTACGTCGAGCTGCACGGCACCGGAACCCGGGTCGGCGACCCGGTCGAGGCGGCCGCGCTCGGCGCCGCGCTGGGGCAGGACCGTCGCGAGCACGGCCCGCTGGCCGTCGGCTCGGTCAAGACGAACATCGGGCACCTCGAATCCGCGGCGGGCATCGCCGGCTTCCTCAAGGTCGCACTGGCCATCCGCGGGCGCGAGATCCCGGCCAGCCTGAACTTCCGTGAGCCGAACCCGCAGATCCCGCTCGACGAGCTGAACCTGCGGGTCCAGACCAGCACCACGCCCTGGCCGCAGGCCGACCGGCCGCTCGTCGCCGGAGTCAGCTCCTTCGGGATGGGCGGCACCAACTGCCACGTGGTGGTCGGCGAGGCGCCAGTCCTGGACGTCCCTGTCCTGGATGAGTCGGAGTCTGCGGGTCCGGTGGCGTGGGTGTTGTCGGCTCGTTCTGATGTGGCGTTGGCTGCGCAGGCGGGTCGGTTGGCGGAGTTCGTGGCGGAGCGGCCGGAGGTTGCGGTCCGGGATGTGGCGTTGTCGTTGGCGGTGACGCGCACGACGTCGTTCTCGCACCGCCTGGCGGTGGTGGGTCGGGACCGTGAGCAGCTGTTGGAGGGTCTGGCTGCGGCTGCCACGGGTGTGGTGAGCGGTGCTGCTGGTGATGGCCGGGTCGCTGTCGTCTTCTCCGGGCAGGGCTCGCAGCGTGTGGGGATGGGCCTGGGGTTGTACGAGGCGTTCCCGGTGTTCGCGCAGGCGTTTGACGAGGTGTGCTCGCACCTGGACGGTTTGCTGCCGGGGTCGTTGCGTGAGGTGATTGCGGCCGGTGGTCCGGAGTTGGACCAGACGGTGTTCGCGCAGGCTGGTTTGTTCGCGGTGCAGGTGGCGCTGTTCCGGTTGTGGTCCTCGTGGGGTGTGGTCCCGCAGTGTGTGGCGGGGCATTCGATCGGCGAGGTCACGGCGGCGTATGTGGCCGGGGTGTGGGATCTGGCGGACGCGTGTGCGGTGGTGGCGGCACGCGGCCGCTTGATGCAGGGGCTGCCGGCCGGTGGTGCGATGGCTGCCCTGGATGCGTCGGCGGAGCAGGTCGCGGAGCTGGTTGCCGGGCGTGAAGGTGTGGCGGTCGCGGCGGTCAACAGTGCGCGGCAGACGGTGATTTCGGGTGTCGAGTCCGTGGTGGACGAGCTGGCCGGCGTGTGGCGGGACCAGGGCGGGCGGGCGCGCCGGCTGCGGGTCAGTCACGCGTTCCACTCGCCGTTGATGGATCCGATGTTGGAGGAGTTCGCCCAGGTCCTTGATGGCGTGACTTGCCACGAGCCGCGGATCCCGCTGGTGTCGGGGACGCCGGGCGCGGATGTGACCGACCCCGCCTACTGGGTGGCGCATGTGCGTGACACGGTCCGCCACCACGACGTGGTGGAGGCGATGCGGGCCCAGGGCATCGGCGTGTTCGCCGAGTTGGGCCCGGACGGCGCCCTGTCGACGATGGCGGACGACGACGCGGGTACCTGGGTGCCGGCGTTGCGCGGCGGCCAGGACGAGCCCGAGACCGCGTTGCGCGCGCTGGCCGGACTGTACGCCGCCGGTGTTGAGGTGGACTGGGCGGGGCTGACCGCCGGAGCGAGCAAGGTCGCGCTGCCGACCTACCCGTTCCAGCGCCAGCCCTACTGGCCGAAGGCCACCGTCGCCGCCGACCACGACGGCGGCTCGGCCGATGGCGAGTTCTGGCAGGCGATCGAGAGCAATGACGCCGAGGCACTCGCCGGAGTGCTCGGCCTGACCGCCGAGCGTTCGGTGGTCGAATCGCTGCTGCCGGCGCTCTCCGGCCTGCGGCAGCGGCAGCGCAGCCGTGCGAAGTTCAACTCGCAGCTGTACCGCGTGGCATGGGAACCGGTGACCGCGGACATCCGACCGGCGGTCAGCGGTAACTGGCTGATCGTCGTCCCCCCGGGGTTCGCCGATGAGAGGGTCGCCGCCGAGGTGGCGGAGGCGCTGTCCGCCGATGGCGGCGTGGTCCACCGTCTTCAGACCGACCTGTCACAGGTCGGTGCCCTGCTGGGTACGCGCTACCCCGAGGCCGTCGGCGTGGTCTCCTTCCTTCCTCCTGGCGAGCCGGTCATCGACGGCGTCCCGGTGTGGAACGCCACGGTCGAGGCAGTACGGGCCGAGTTGTCCGACCAGCCCGGCGACCTGCGGCAGTCCGCGATCTGGGACCGGCCGTCGATGGCGGCCGGCCGCGGCGGTTGCCTCGACCTGCCCCGCGCCTGGGACGCCACCACCCGAGGCCTGCTGCGCGCCGTGCTCGGCGGCCAGTACAGCGAGGACCGGCTGGCACTGCGCCCGGCGGGCGTGTTCGCCAGGAAGGTGCGCGTCGCACCCATCGACGCCGACACGTCACGGTTGCCGTGGCAGCCGACCGGCAAGGTGCTGCTGACCGGTGACGACAACGGCCCGCTCACCGCGGCACTCACCCGATGGCTGACGGCCGCGGGCGCCGAGGTCGTCCGGGGAACGGACCTGCCCCAGGACGCCACCGCGGTCATCGCCCTACCGGACCAGGACATCGAGGCGCTGCTCCGCCTGCACGAGCATGCCGCCGACCGCGAGCTGTCGGCGTTCGTCGTGATCTCCCACGCCGCCGCCCAGCTCGGGGTCGACCAGGACGCGGACCAGCGTGCCTACAGTGCCTTCGCCGACGCGCTGGTGAGCCTGCGCCGGGCAGCCGGCCGCTCGGCCACCGCCATCGCCTGGCACGGTTCCGGCACCGGAGCCGTCGACGGCCTGCGCCACACCGACCCGGACGGCCTGGCCGAGGTACTTGCCTGGACCGTGGGACACGACCACGCATCCGTCGTCATCGCGGACCTCACCGATGAGCTGCGGTCCACCATCCTGGGCGGATCACGCCACGAGGTGACGCCGGCTCGGAACCATGGCGCCCAGGCCACCGGCTCGTCGGGGGCCGACGGGGAACGCCAGCTCGCCCGTCTGGTCCTGACCCTCGCCGCCGAGGTGCTCGGTCATGACGGCCCGCAGGACGTCGACGCCGACCGGAGCTTCCGTGAGCAGGGCTTCGACTCCTACAGCGCGCTCGACCTCCGCAACCGGCTGAAGACGGCCACCGCACTGCAGTTGCCCGCCACCGTCCTGTTCGACCACCCGACACCGACAGCGCTGGTCGCCTACCTGCGGCAGCAACTGACCGGTGAGCAGGAGGTCCTGCGGGAAGCGCCTGCCGCGGTCGCGCTGATGCAGGAGCCGGTGGTCATCGTCGGTATGGGGTGCCGGTTCCCGGGCGGAGTCGAAGACCCGGATGGTTTCTGGGAGTTGATCGCCGCAGGGACAGACGCGATCTCGGGCTTCCCGGCGAACCGGGACTGGGACCTGGAGCGCCTGGACGGCTCCGACTCCGGTGCTGCGGGCGCGCCCTTCGCCCGGGTGGGCGGTTTCCTCGAAGGCGCCGGCGATTTCGATGCGGAGTTCTTCGGGATCAGTCCGCGTGAGGCGCTGGGGATGGATCCCCAGCAGCGACTGTTGCTGGAGACGTGTTGGGAGGCTCTGGAGGACGCGGGGATCGCTCCGGGTTCGCTGCGTGGCAGCGACACCGGCGTCTACGCAGGAATCACCGCGCTGGGATACCGAGTTGGCGAGCAGGACGGTGCCGGCGGCTTCGGGATCACCGGGACGACGGCGAGTGTGGCGTCGGGTCGAGTGGCGTACTCGCTGGGGCTTCAGGGGCCGGCGGTGTCGATCGACACGGCGTGTTCCTCGTCGCTGACGGCGATTCACCTTGCGGCGCAGGCGCTGCGTTCCGGGGAGTGCGGGATCGCGCTCGCCGGTGGCGTCACGGTCATGCCCAACCCGGAGATGTTCACCGAGTTCGCGCGGCAGCGGGGGTTGGCTGCCGATGGCCGGTGCAAGCCGTTCGCGGAGGCGGCCGACGGCACCGGTTGGGGCGAGGGCGTCGGTGTGCTGGTGCTGGAGCGGTTGTCGGATGCGCGGGCTCGTGGGCACCGGGTGTTGGCGGTCGTCGCGGGTAGTGCGGTCAACCAGGATGGTGCGAGTAACGGCCTGTCGGCGCCGAACGGGCCGTCGCAGCAGCGGGTGATCCGGGCCGCGCTGACGAGCGCTGGGTTGCAGCCGGGCGATGTTGACGTCGTGGAGGCGCATGGCACGGGCACCGCGTTGGGTGACCCGATCGAGGCGCAGGCGCTGTTGGCGACGTACGGGCAGGGCCGGCCGGAGGGTCGGCCGCTGCTGTTGGGTTCGGTGAAGTCGAACATCGGTCACACGCAGGCGGCTGCGGGTGTGGCGGGTGTGATCAAGATGGTGCAGGCGATGCGGCACGGGAAGCTGCCGCAGACGCTGAATGTGGATGCTCCGTCCTCGCACGTGGATTGGTCGGCTGGGGCGGTCGAGTTGTTGACCGAGCCGCGTGAGTGGCCGACGGGGACTGGCCCGCGTCGGGCGGGTGTGTCGGGCTTCGGGATCAGCGGCACCAACGTGCACGTCATTCTTGAGCAGGCCGCCGAGGACGCCCCCGTCTCGGATGTTGTGGAGCCTGAGCCGGGCCCGGTGGCGTGGGTGCTGTCGGCGCGGTCCGATGCGGCGCTGGCCGCGCAGGCGGGCCGGCTGGCGGAGTTCCTGACGGCCCGTCCGGAGGTTGCGGCCAAGGACGTGGCGTTCTCGCTGGCCGCCACCCGGACCACGGGCTTCTCGCACCGCCTGGCGGTGGTCGGCGAGGACCGTGACCAGCTGCTGGAGGCTCTGGGCGCTGCCGCAACGCGCCACGAGGCGCCCGGTGTGGTGACCGGGGTTGCCGGCTCGGTGTCGCGGCCGGTGTTCGTGTTCGCGGGTCAGGGTGCGCAGTGGGTCGGGATGGGCCTGCAACTGTGGGACGAGGAGCCGGTGTTCGCGGCGGCGATGGAGCGCTGTGAGCGGGCGTTGGCGCCGTTCGTCGACTGGCGACTGCGTGATGTGCTGGGCGATGCGGCGCTGTTGGCGCGGGTGGACGTGGTTCAGCCGGCGTCGTGGGCGGTGGTGGTGAGCCTGGCCGAGCTCTGGCGGGCGTACGGCGTGGAGCCGGGCGCGGTGGCGGGTCACAGTCAGGGCGAGATCGCTGCGGCATGTGTCGCGGGCGGGCTGTCGTTGGAGGACGGCGCGCGGGTTGTGGCGTTGCGCAGCCGGGCGTTGGCTGGGCTGGCCGGCACGGGCGGGATGGTGTCGGTTCCTGCCGGGTTGGACGAGGTAGGGGAGTGGATCTCCCGCTGGGGCCAGAACTTGTCGGTTGCGGCCGTCAATGGCCCGAGGCAGGTTGTGGTGGCCGGTGCCGCGCAGGCGTGCACCGAGTTCGTGGACGCCTACGCGGATCGGGGCGCGCGGCGGATCGCGGTCGATTACGCCTCCCACACCGCGCACGTTGAGGCGGTTCAGGAGCGTCTGGCCGAGGACCTGGCCGGACTGGTCGCGACCAGCGGTTCGGTGCCGTTCTACTCGACGCTTGAGGCCCGCGTGCTGGACACAGCCGAGTTGGACGGCGGCTACTGGTACCGGAACCTGCGCCAGACCGTCCGCTTCGGTGAGGTCATCGCCGAACTCGTGGAGGAGGGTCACCGCGTCTTCGTGGAGGTCAGCCCCCACCCGGTGCTGGGCCTGGCGATCGCGCAGGCCGACGGGGATCTGGTGGCGGCGGCCACGTTGCAGCGCGGCGATGGCGGCCGTGGCCGCTGGCTGACCGCGCTGGCCGGCGCGTACGCGGCTGGTGTCGAGGTGGACTGGGCCACGGTGACCGCCGGAGCGAGCAAGGTCGCTCTGCCGACCTACCCGTTCCAGCGCCAGCACTACTGGCCGAAGGCCGCCGTTGGCCGGGGTGATGCCTCGTCGGCTGGTCAGCAGCGGGTCGGCCACCCGCTGTTGGCGGCCGCCGTGTGGCTGGCCGAGGGCGATGGCTTGGTCCTGACGGGTCGTCTGTCGCTGACGGCGATGCCGTGGCTGGCCGACCACGCGGTGTACGGCACGGTCCTACTGCCCGGCACGGCCTTCGTGGACCTCGCGGTCCACGCCGGTGACCTGGCCGGCTGCGGCGTGCTGGAAGAACTGACGCTCCAGGAACCGCTGATCCTGCCCACCACCGGTGGCGTGCAGCTCCAAGTCCAGGTCGGCGACAGCGACGGCGCCAGTGGCCGGCGAACCGTCATGGTCTCCTCCCGCGAGGGGGAGGGGAGTTGGGTTCGCCACGCGGTTGGCGAGTTGGCTCCGGCCGGCAGTGAGCCCGTCCCGACTCCGCTGGTCGTCTGGCCTCCGGCCGGTGCGGAGCCGGTTCCGGTCGACGACGCCTACGCGAGGCTCGCCCAGCGCGGCTACAACTACGGTCCGGCGTTCCAGGGCCTGGGTCAGGCCTGGCGTGCCGGGGACACCGTCTACGCCGAGGCCGAGCTGCCCCAGGTCGTCGACTCCGACGCAGCCGGGTTCGGTCTGCACCCCGCTCTGCTCGACGCTGCCCTGCACGGTCTCCTGGCCGCCGGCAGTGGTGGGACGGAGCTGCCGTTCGCCTGGTCGGGCGTGCGGCTGCTGGCGAGCGGTGCCCGCCAGCTGCGAGTGGCGTTCGCGGCCGGGCCCGGTGGGGTCTCGGTCACGGCGTTCGACGGCGTCGGCGAACCGGTGCTACAGGCACGGTCGTTGGCGCTGCGTGAGGCTTCGGCCGGGCAGCTCACCGGCTCCGGCCGGCAGGCGCGGAAGTCGCTGTTCACGGTGGACTGGGTCCCGCTTCCGCAGGTCCCGGCTGGCGCGGTGCAGTGGGTGCGGCACGGCTCGGCGGTGGCGCCGGTGGTTGTGGCGGCCGTTCCGGCTGCCGCGCCTGGGACTTCGGCCCCGGAGGCAGCCCAGCTGGCTGCCGCGACCGTGCTGGGTTGGGTGCAGCAGTGGCTGGCCGATCCGGAGACCGCCGGTTCGCGCTTGGTGATCTGGACCCAGGGCGTGGCCACCGGTCAGGACCTGGCCGGCGGGGCAGTGGTGGGCTTGGTCCGCTCGGCGCAGTCCGAGCACCCGGGCCGTCTGCTGCTGGTCGATGTCGATCCGGCGGCCGGCCTGGACCCCGCTCGCGACGCCGACGTGGACACCGTGCTGGCCGTGGCACTGGGTGCCGACGAGCCCGAGGTCCGCGTCTCTCCCGCCGCTGACGGCGGCAGTGCGGCGGCATTCGGGCGACGGTTGGTCCGGGCGGGTGCGTCCGGTGAGCTGGTGCTTCCGGAGGGCTCCGGCTGGCGAGTTGAGGTCACCCGGCCGGGTGACCTGAGCAGCACCGCCGTGATCGATGCTCCCGAGGCGAACGCCGAGTTGACTGAAGGTCAGGTTCGGGTAAGCCTGCGTGCGGCCGGCCTGAACTTCCGTGACGTGGTCGCCGGTCTGGGAATGGTCTCGGACGGCCGCGTCATGGGCCTGGAGGCCGCCGGGGTCGTGCTGGAGATCGGCCCAGGGGTCGCCGGTCTGACGGTTGGTCAGACGGTGATGGGTCTGGTGCCCGGTTGGGGTCCGGTCGGCGTCGTCGACAGCCGGCTGCTTGCGCCCATCCCGCAGGGCTGGTCCTTCCAGCAGGCCGCAGCGGTGCCGGTGACGTTCCTGACGGCGTTCTACGCGTTGCGGGATCTGGCCCAGTCCCGTCCCGGCCAGCGGGTGCTCATCCACGCCGGGACGGGTGGAGTCGGCACGGCCGCCGTGCAGTTGGCCAAGGAATGGGGGCTGGAGGTCTTCGCGACCGCGAGCCCGGCCAAGCAGCACGCGCTGCTGGCGATGGGCGTGGACGAGAGCCACATTGCCTCCACTCGTGATCTGGACTTCTGCGAGCGGTTCTTGGCCGTGACCGGTGGCGAGGGCATGGACGTGGTCGTGAACGCCCTGGCTGGGGAGTTCACGGACGCCTCGCTGCAACTGTTGCCGCGTGGTGGCCGGTTCGTCGAGATGGGCAAGACCGACATCCGTGATGCCGGGGAGATCGCTCAGGCTTACCCCGGAGTCGTCTACCGAGCGTTCGACCTGATGGACGCCGGTGTGCCGCGCGTTGGGGAGATGCTGGTCGAACTCGGGGCGATGTTCGAGGCCGGCACGCTGACTCCGCCGCCGGTGACGTGCTTCGAGCTGTCCCAGGCCGTGGCTGCGCTGCGGTACCTCCAGGCCGCCCGGCACCTCGGCAAGGTCGTGCTGAACGTTCCCGCCGAGTGGGACCAGCAGGGCACGGTGCTGATCACGGGTGGAACCGGAACGCTGGGCGGGGAGTTGGCCCGGCACCTGGTGAACGTGCGAGGCATGCGGCACCTGCTGCTGATGTCGCGTCGCGGCCCAGTCGCACCTGGAGTCGCCAGTCTGGTCGCGGAGTTGGCTGAGATGGGTGCGGAGGTGCGGGTGCAGGCCGGCGATGCCGCCGACCGCGAGGCCCTCGCCTCGGTGCTGGCGCGGATCGAGCGGCCGCTGACTGCGGTGGTGCACGCCGCCGGTGTGATCGACGACGCGACGGTGGAGTCGCTGACGCCCGAGCGGATGGCGACCGTGCTGTCCGCGAAGGCCGACGCCGCGTGGAACCTGCACGAGCTGACCGAAGACTCGGGCCTGGCCGGGTTCGTGCTGTACTCCTCGGCCATGGCCGCCCTGGGCAGCCCGGGGCAAGGCAGTTACGCCGCCGCCAACGCGTTCCTCGACGCACTCGCCGCCCACCGCCGCGAGCGGCACCTGGCCGGTCAGTCGTTGGCCTGGGGCCTGTGGGCCCAGGCCTCGGGGATGACCGGGCACCTGGACGGTGCCGACCTGTCCCGGCTGCGCCGTGGCGGTGTTCAGCCGATGGCGACGGAGCAGGGCCTGGCGCTCTTCGACGCTGCTGCCGCGCTGGGTGCGCCGTTGGCGGTCCCGGCCCAGCTGGACCTGGCCGCCTGGTCGCGTGCTGGCGGGCCGGTGCCCGCGCTGCTGCGCGGTCTGGTTGCCGGTGGCGTCTCCGTGCGCCGGTCCGCAGCCGTGGCTGCGGTCGTGGGTGGCCTGGCGGCCCGGTTGGCCGCGCTCAGCCCGGCCGATCGCGAGCAGGAGGTCCTGCAGATCGTCCGGGCCGGCACGGCCGTCATCCTCGGCCACGCCAACCCCGGGGACATCGACTCACAGCGGGCCTTCCGCGAGATGGGCATCGACTCGCTGACCGCGCTGGAACTGCGCAACCGGCTCGCGGCCGAGACCGGCCTGAGCCTGCCCGCCACCCTGGTCTTCGACTACCCCGTCCCGCTGGACCTCGCCCGGTACCTGGTCGCCGAGGCATGCGGCACCGACGGCGTGACCGCCGTATCCGCCGCATCTCCGGTCCGGGTCGGCACGGACGAGCCGGTGGCGATCGTCGGTATGGGGTGCCGGTTCCCGGGCGGGGTCGAAGACCCCGAGGGCTTCTGGCAGTTGATCGCCTCCGGGACCGACGCGATGTCGGGCTTCCCGATGGACCGTGGTTGGGAGACGCCGGGCCTGTCCGAGTCCGGTGACACGGGACCGACGTATGCCCGAGTGGGCGGCTTCCTGGACAGCGCCGGCGACTTCGATGCCGAGTTCTTCGGCATCAGCCCGCGTGAGGCGCTGGGCATGGACCCCCAGCAGCGGCTGCTGCTGGAGACCTCCTGGGAGGCCTTGGAGGACGCGGGCATCACGCCGGGCTCGCTGCGGGGTACGGACACCGGCGTCTACTCCGGGATCATCACGTCGGAGTACCGGGTCGGTGAGCAGGACGGCGCGAGCGGCTACGGGATCACCGGCACCCATGCGAGTGTGGCGTCGGGTCGGGTGTCGTACTCGCTGGGTCTTCAGGGTCCGGCGGTGTCGATCGACACGGCGTGCTCGTCGTCGCTGACGGCGATTCACCTCGCGGCGCAGGCGCTGCGGTCCGGGGAGTGCGGGATCGCGCTCGCCGGTGGCGTCATGGTGATGGCCTCGCCTGGGACCTACACGGAGTTCGCGTTGCAGCGAGGCCTTGCTGCGGACGGCCGGTGCAAGCCGTTCGCGGAGGCGGCCGACGGCACCGGCTGGGGCGAGGGTGTCGGTGTGCTGGTGCTGGAGCGGTTGTCGGATGCGCGGGCTCGTGGGCACCGGGTGCTGGCGGTTGTCGCGGGTAGCGCGGTCAACCAGGACGGGGCCAGCAATGGTCTGTCGGCGCCGAACGGTCCTTCGCAGCAGCGGGTGATCCGGGCCGCGCTGGCGAGTGCCGGGTTGCAGCCGGGTGACGTTGACGTCGTGGAGGCGCACGGCACTGGCACCGCGCTGGGTGACCCGATCGAAGCCCAGGCACTGCTGGCCACCTATGGCCAGGACCGGCCGGAGGGTCGGCCCCTGCTGTTGGGCTCGGTGAAGTCGAACATCGGCCACACGCAGGCGGCTGCTGGTGTCGCTGGTGTGATCAAGATGGTGCAGGCGATGCGGCACGGTGTGCTTCCGCAGACGCTGCACGTGGATTCGCCGTCGTCGCACGTGGATTGGTCGGCCGGGGCGGTGGAACTGCTGACCGAGCCGCGTGAGTGGCCGGCGAGTTCGGAGCCGCGCCGGGCTGGTGTGTCGGCGTTCGGGATCAGCGGCACCAACGTGCACCTGATCCTGGAACAGCCCACGCAGGATGTCCCCGTCCAGGCCGAGTTGGAGCCTGCTGCGGGTCCGGCGGCATGGGTGCTGTCGGCCCGGTCCGACGCGGCACTGGCCGCGCAGGCGGGCCGGCTGGCGGAGTTCCTGACGGCCCGTCCGGAGGTCGCGGCCAAGGACGTGGCGTTCTCGCTGGCCGCCACCCGCACCACGGGCTTCTCGCACCGCCTGGCGGTGGTCGGTGATGACCGCGACCAGCTGCTCGCGGGCCTGACCGCCGCCGCAACGGGTCAGGAGGCGCCCGGTGTGGTGAGCGGGAGCGCTGGTTCGGCATCGCGGCCGGTGTTCGTGTTCGCGGGCCAGGGTGCGCAGTGGGTCGGGATGGGCCTGCAACTGTGGGACGAGGAGCCGGTGTTCGCGGCGGCGATGGAGCGCTGTGCGCAGGCGCTGGCGCCGTTCGTCGACTGGCAGTTGCGTGATGTCCTGGGCGATGCGGCGCTGTTGGCGCGGGTCGATGTGGTTCAGCCGGCGTCGTGGGCGGTGGTGGTGAGCCTGGCCGAGCTGTGGCGCTCCTACGGTGTTGAGCCGGCCGCGGTGGCGGGTCACAGCCAGGGCGAGATCGCTGCGGCGTGTGTCGCAGGCGGCTTGTCGCTGGAGGACGGCGCCCGGGTGGTTGCCCTGCGCAGCCGGGCGCTGGCCGGGCTGGCCGGCACGGGCGGGATGGTGTCGGTTCCTGCCGGTCTGGACGAGGTGCAGGAGTGGATCTCCCGCTGGGGCCAGGACCTGTCGGTTGCGGCCGTGAACGGTCCGAGGCAGGTCGTGGTGGCCGGTGCCGCGCAGGCGTGCACCGAGTTCGTGGACGCCTACGGCGATCGCGGCGCTCGACGGATCGCGGTCGACTACGCGTCGCACACCGCGCACGTCGAGGCGGTCGAGGCGCGTCTGGCCGAGGACCTGGCCGGAGTGTCTCCGGTTTCCGGTTCGGTGCCGTTCCACTCCACGCTTGAGGCGCGGGTGTTGGACACCGCCGAGTTGGACGGCGGGTACTGGTACCGGAACCTGCGGCAGACGGTGCGCTTCGGCGAGGTCATCGCCGCGCTCGCGGCGGAGGGCCACCGTGTCTTCGTTGAGGCCAGCCCGCACCCGGTGCTGGGTCTGGCGATCGCGCAGGCCGGCGAGGATCTGGTGGCGGCGGGCACCTTGCAGCGCGGCGATGGCAGCCGGGGTCGGTGGTTGACCGCGCTGGCTGGTGCGTTCGCGGCTGGTGTGGAGGTGGACTGGGCTGCGGTGACCGCCGACGGCGTGAGGAAGGTCGATCTGCCGACGTACCCGTTCCAGCGGGAGCGGTACTGGCCGAAGGCCGTCACCGGTCGTGGTGATGCTTCGTCGGCTGGTCAGCAGCGCTCCGGTCACCCGTTGTTGGCGGCTGCGGTGTGGCTGGCCGAGGGTGACGGGCTGGTGCTGACGGGGCGTCTGTCGCTGTCGGCGATGCCGTGGCTGGCCGACCACGCGGTGCACGGCACCGTCCTGCTGCCCGGTACGGCCTTCGTGGACTTGGCGGTCCACGCCGGCGACCTGGCGGGTTGCGGTGTCCTGGAGGAACTGACCTTGCAGGAACCGCTGGTCCTGCCCACCTCCGGTGGCGTCCAGTTGCAGGTCCGCGTCGGCGACGGCGACGGTCCGCGATCGGTCACGGTCTCCTCTCGCGAGGGGGAGGGCGAGTGGGTGCGGCACGCGGTCGGCGTGCTCGCCCCGGTCGACAGTGAGCTCGCCCCCGATCCGCTGACGGCTTGGCCTCCGGCGGGCGCGGAGTCGGTGCCGGTCGACGACGCTTACGAGAAGTTCGCCCAGCGCGGTTACGGCTACGGTCCGGCGTTCCAGGGCCTGCGTCAGGCCTGGCGTGCTGGGGACACCGTCTACGCCGAGGCCGAACTGCCCCAGGTCATCGACTCGGACGCGGCCGCGTTCGGTCTGCACCCCGCTCTGCTCGATGCCGCGCTGCACGGTCTCCTGGCCGCTGCCGATGGCACTCAGGGAACTGAGCTGCCGTTCGCGTGGTCCGGGGTGCGACTGCTGGCCGCCGGTGCCCGCCACCTGCGGGTGGTGCTGGCCCGTGAGACGAGTGGCGTCTCGGTGACGGCGTTCGACGGTGTCGGCCAGCCGGTGTTGCAGGCGCGGTCGTTGGTGCTGCGTGAGGCCTCGGCCGGCCAGCTCGCCGGCTCTGACCGGCAGGCGCGGCAGTCACTGTTCACCGTCGACTGGGTCCCGCTTCCGCAGGTTCCGGCCGCCGCAGTGCAGTGGGTGCGGCATGGTGAGTCCGAGCCGGCACCGGTGGTTGTGGCAGCGGTCCCGGTTGCTCTGTCTGGTACTTCGGAGCCGCAGGCCGCCCAGCAGGCTGCCGCGACGGTGCTGGGTTGGGTGCAGCAGTGGCTGGCCGACCCCGAGACCGACGGCTCGCGGTTGGTCATCTGGACCCAGGGCGCAGCCGCCGGCCAGGACTTGGCCGGCGCGGCGGTGACGGGTCTGGTCCGCTCCGCGCAGTCCGAGCACCCCGGCCGCCTGGTCCTGGTCGATGTCGACCCGTCAGCCGGCCTGGACCCGACCCGCGACGCGGACGTGGACGCTGTCCTCGCGGTGGCGTTGGACGCCGACGAGCCCGAGGTCCGCATCCGTCCCGAGGCCGGGGGAGTCGCGGCGTTCGGTCGCCGGCTGGTCCGGGCCAGTGAGTTGGCGCTGCCGGGTGGTTCGGGTTGGCGAGTCGAGGTGACCCAGCCGGGTGACCTGGGCAGTACCGCTGTCATCGACGCTCCCGAGACAGGTGCGGCGCTGGTGGCGGGTCAGGTCCGGGTGGGCCTGCGAGCAGTGGGCGTGAACTTCCACGACGTGCTGGCCGGCCTGGGGATGGTCGTGGACGGCCGGGTCCTGGGCATGGAGGGTGCCGGGGTCGTGCTGGAGACCGGCCCGGGCGTCACCGGCCTGACGGTGGGTCAGCCGGTGATGGGTCTGGTGCAAGGCTGGGGTCCGGTTGGGATCGTGGACAGCCGGCTGCTTGCCCCGGTCCCGCAGGGCTGGTCGTTCCAGCAGGCCGCATCCGTCTCGGCGGTGTTTTTGACGGCGTTCTATGCGCTGCGCGATCTGGCCCAGGTCCGTCCCGGCCGGCGAGTCCTCATCCACGCCGGTACGGGTGGTGTGGGTACGGCCGCCGTGCAGCTCGCCAAGGCGTGGGGGCTTGAGGTCTTCGCGACCGCCAGCCCGGCCAAGCAGCACGCATTGCTGGCGATGGGTGTGGACGAGAGCCACATCGCCTCGACCCGTGATCTGGCCTTCTGGGAGCGGTTCTTGGCCGTGACCGGTGGCGAGGGCGTGGACGTGGTCGTGAACGCCCTGGCTGGGGAGTTCACGGACGCCTCGCTGCAACTGTTGCCGCGTGGTGGCCGGTTCGTCGAGATGGGCAAGACCGACATCCGCAACCCCGAAGAGGTCGCCCAGGCCTACCCGGGAGTGGTGTACCAGGCGTTCGACCTGATGGACGCCGGCGAGCCGCGCGTCGCGGAGATGCTGGCCGAGCTCGGTGGCATGTTCGACGCCGGGACGCTGACCCCGCCGCCGGTGACAACCTTCGAACTGTCCCAGGCCGTGGCGGCGCTGCGGTACTTGCAGGCGGCCCGGCAGGTGGGCAAGGTCGTGCTGAACGTTCCCGCCGTGTGGGATCCGCAGGGCACGGTGCTCGTCACGGGTGGAACCGGCACGCTGGGCGGGGAGTTGGCCCGGCACCTGGTGGACGTGCGTGGCATGCAGCACCTGGTCCTGATGTCCCGCCGGGGTGCGGCGGCGCCGGGAGTTGCCCGTCTGGTCGCGGAGTTGGCCGCGTCGGGTGCGGAGGTTCGGGTGCAGGCCGGCGATGCCGCCGATCGCGACGCGCTCGCCGCCGTGTTGGCGCGGATCGAGTCTCCGTTGACGGCAGTCGTGCACGCCGCCGGTGTGATCGACGACGTGACGGTGGAGTCGCTGACGCCCGAGCGCATGGCGACGGTCATGTCGGCGAAGGTCGACGCGGCGTGGAACCTGCACGAGTTGACCGAGGGCGCGAGCCTGGCCGGCTTCGTGCTCTACTCCTCGGCCGCAGCCGTCGTGGGTAATCCGGGTCAGGCCGGCTATGCCGCCGCGAACGCGTTCCTGGACGCGCTGGCCACTTACCGCCGCGATCGGCACCTGCCCGGCCAGTCGCTGGCCTGGGGACTGTGGGCCCAGGCCTCGGAGATGACCGGGCACCTCAACGACACCGGGCTCTCCCGCCTGCGTCGCGGCGGTATCCAGCCGATGACGACCGGTCAAGGTCTGGCGCTGTTCGAGGCCGCCACCGCCTTGGGCACGCCGCTGGCAGTTCCGGCCCGACTGGACCTCGCCGCGCTGTCGCGTGCCGGCGGACCGGTGCCTGCGCTGCTGCGGGGTCTGGCCGTTGGCGCTTCCGCCCGCCCGACCGCAGCTGTGGCGGCGGTCGGGGGTGGCCTGGCAGCTCGGTTGGCCGCGCTGTCTCCTGCCGATCGCGAGCAGGAGGTCCTGCAGATCGTCCGGGGCGGCACCGCCGTCGTGCTGGGTCACAGCCGACCCGGGGACATCGATCCCCAGCGGGCGTTCCGTGACATGGGAATTGACTCGCTGACCGCGCTGGAGCTGCGCAACCGGCTCGCGACCGAGACCGGCCTCACGCTTCCCGCCACCCTGGTCTTCGACCGGCCGACGCCGCTGGAGGTCGCCCGGTACCTGGTCGCAGAGGCATGCGGCACCGACGCGGTCGTCGGTGCGTCGGCTGCGCCGGTGGTCCGTCTGGGTACGGATGAGCCGGTCGCGATCGTCGGCATGGGGTGCCGGTTCCCGGGCGGGGTCGAAGACCCCGAGGGCTTCTGGCAGTTGGTCGCTTCGGGGACCGATGCGATGGCGGGCTTCCCGGCGAACCGCGGCTGGGAGACACCGGGCCTGTCCGAGTTCGGTGACGAGGGCAACGCCTTCGCCCCGGTCGGTGGATTCCTCTATGGCGCAGGTGAGTTCGACGCGGAGTTCTTTGGCATCAGTCCGCGTGAGGCCTTGGGGATGGACCCGCAGCAGCGGCTGCTCTTGGAGACCAGCTGGGAGGCACTGGAGGACGCGGGCATCACCCCGGGTTCGCTGAAGGGCACCGACACCGGCGTCTACGCCGGTGTCATCGCCTCGGGCTACCAGCTCGGCGAGCAGGACGGCGCGGGCGGCTTCGGCCTGACTGGCACCACGGCGAGCGTGGCGTCGGGCCGGGTGGCGTACTCGCTGGGGCTCCAGGGTCCTGCGGTGTCGGTGGACACGGCGTGTTCCTCGTCGCTGACGGCAATTCACTTGGCGGCACAGGCACTTCGCTCCGGGGAGTGCGGGATGGCCCTGGCCGGCGGTGTCATGGTGATGGCCACGCCTGGGACTTACACGGAGTTCGCGCGCCAGCGAGGCCTTGCTGCCGACGGCCGCTGCAAGCCGTTCGCGGAGGCGGCCGACGGCACCGGGTGGGGCGAAGGCGTCGGTGTGCTGGTGCTGGAGCGACTGTCGGACGCGCGGGCTCGTGGGCACAAGGTGCTGGCGATCGTGGCAGGCAGTGCGGTCAACCAGGACGGCGCGAGCAACGGTCTGTCGGCGCCGAACGGTCCTTCGCAGCAGCGGGTGATCCGGGCCGCGCTGGCCAGCGCGGGGTTGCAGCCGGCCGATGTCGACGTCGTGGAGGCGCACGGCACCGGTACGGCGCTGGGTGACCCGATCGAGGCCCAGGCGCTTCTCGCCACCTATGGCCAGGACCGGCCGGAGGGTCGGCCGCTGCTGCTGGGGTCGGTGAAGTCGAACATCGGTCACACGCAGGCCGCTGCGGGTGTGGCGGGTGTGATCAAGATGGTGCAGGCGATGCGCCACGGAATGCTTCCGCAGACCCTGCACGTGGACGCCCCGTCCTCGCACGTCGACTGGTCCGCTGGGGCGGTTGAGTTGCTGACGGCGCCTCGTGAGTGGCTGGCGGGGTCCGGTCCGCGTCGCGCTGGTGTGTCGGCGTTCGGGATCAGCGGCACCAACGTCCACCTCATCCTTGAGCAGCCCACCGAGGACGCCCCTGCTCCGGAGGTTGTGGAGCCTGAGTCGGGTCCGGCGGCATGGGTGCTGTCGGCCCGGTCCGCTCCCGCACTCGCTGAGCAGGCCGGTCGGCTGGCGGAGTTCGTCGCCGACCGTCCGGAGCTCGCGGCCAAGGACGTGGCGTTCTCTCTCGCCGCCACCCGCACCACGGGCTTCACGCATCGCCTGGCGGTGGTCGGCGAGGACCGCGAGCAACTGGTGGCGGGCCTGGCTGCTGCCGCCACGGGTCAGGCAACGCCCGGCATCGTCAGCGGGGTTGCCGGCTCGGTCTCGCGGCCGGTGTTCGTGTTCGCCGGTCAGGGTGCGCAGTGGGTCGGAATGGGCCTGCAACTGTGGGACGAGGAGCCCGCGTTCGCTGCGGCGATGGAGCGCTGTGCGCAGGCGCTGGCGCCGTTCGTCGACTGGCAGCTGCGCGAAGTGCTCGCAGACGCCGAGCTGTTGGCCCGCGTGGACGTGGTTCAGCCCGTGTCGTGGGCGGTGATGGTCAGCCTGGCCGCGCTGTGGCGGGCCTACGGCGTCGAGCCGGCCGCGGTGGCCGGTCACAGCCAGGGCGAGATCGCTGCGGCGTGCGTGGCGGGCGGCTTGTCCCTGGAGGACGGCGCCCGGGTGGTTGCCCTGCGCAGCCGGGCGCTGGCCGGGCTGGCCGGCACGGGCGGGATGGTCTCGGTCCCCGCCGGCTTGGACGAGGTCGGGGAGTGGCTCTCCCGTTGGGGCCAGGACCTGTCGGTCGCGGCCGTCAACGGCCCTCGGCAGGTCGTGGTGGCCGGTGCCGCGCAAGCGTGCACGGAGTTCGTGGACGCTTACGCGGACCGGGGCGCTCGACGGATCGCGGTCGACTACGCCTCGCACACGTCGCACGTCGAGGCGGTCGAGGACCGTCTCGCCGAGGACCTGGCCGGAGTGGTCGCGACCAGCGGTTCGGTGCCGTTCTACTCCACGCTCGAAGCTCGCGTGCTGGACACCGCCGACTTGGACGGCGGCTACTGGTACCGCAATCTGCGGCAGACCGTCCGCTTCGGCGAGGTCATCGCCGCACTCGCGGCCGAGGGCCACCGCGTCTTCGTTGAAGCCAGCCCGCACCCCGTGCTGAGTATGGCGATCGCGCAGGCCGGCGAGGATCTGGTGGCCGTGGCCACCTTGCAGCGCGGCGATGGCGGGCGGAGCCGGTGGCTGACCGCGCTGGCCGGCGCGTACGCGGCCGGTGTCGAGGTGGACTGGGCCACGGTGACCGCCGACGGCGCGACGAAGGTCGCTCTGCCGACCTACCCGTTCCAGCGCCAGCACTACTGGCCGAAGACCATCACCGGTCGCGGCGATGCGCCGTCGATCGGCTTGGAGCGGGCCGGACATCCCTTGTTGGCGGCCGCAGTCTGGCTGGCCGAAGGCGACGGCCTGGTGCTGACGGGTCGTCTGTCGCTCGCCACGATGCCGTGGCTGGCCGACCACGCGGTCCACGGCGCGGTGCTCATGGCTGGTACCGCGTTCGTGGACCTGGCGGTCCACGCGGGCGACCTGGCGGGTTGCGGCACGCTGGAGGAGTTGACGCTCCAGGAGCCGCTGATCCTGCCGACCGCCGGTGGCGTGCAGCTCCAGGTCCAGGTCGGTGACAGCGACGGCGACAGTGGCCGGCGAACCGTCACGGTCTCCTCCCGCGACGGAGACGGCGAGTGGGTCCGGCACGCTGTCGGCATCCTGGCCCCGACCGGCAGCGAGCCTGCCCCCGCCCCGCTGGCCGCTTGGCCGCCGGCCGGCGCGGAGCCTGTTCCGGTCGACGACGCCTACGAGAGGCTCGCCCAGCGCGGTTACCTCTATGGCCCGGCGTTCCAGGGCCTGCGTCAGGTGTGGCGTGCCGGGGACACCGTGTACGCCGAGGTCGAGCTGCCCCAGGCGGCGGAAGCGGATGCGGCCGGATTCGGCCTGCATCCCGCGCTGCTCGACGCCGCTCTGCAAGGCCTGCTGGCCGCCGGCGATGGCAGTGGGGGGACTGGACTGCCGTTCGCGTGGTCGGGCGTGCGGCTGCTCGCTGACGGTGCCCGCCACCTGCGAGTGGTCCTGGCACCCGGGTCGGGCGGCGTCTCGGTGACGGCGTTCGACGGGGTCGGCCAGCCGGTGTTGCAGGCGCGGTCGCTGGCGTTGCGTGAGATTCCGGCCGGTCAGTTCGCCGGGGCCGGTCGGCAGGTGCGGCAGTCGCTCTTCACCGTGGACTGGGTCCCGCTCCCTCAGGCTCCGACTGCTGCCGTCCAGTGGGCGCGGCATGGCGAGTCCGTGCCGGCACCGGTGGTCGTTGCGGCAGTCCCGGCTGCTCCGTCCGGGACTTCGGCGCCGCAGGGCGCCCAGCTTGCCGCCGCGGCGGTCTTGGGTTGGGTGCAGCAGTGGCTGGCCGATCCCGAGACCGACGGTTCGCGGCTGGTGATCTGGACCCAGGGCGCAGCCACCGGCCAGGACCTGGCCGGCGCGGCGGTGACGGGCCTGGTCCGCTCTGCTCAGTCCGAGCACCCCGGCCGGCTGGTCCTGGTCGATGTCGACCCGTCAGCCGGCCTGGACCCCACCCGCGACGCCGACGTGGACACCGTCCTGGCCGCAGCGCTGGAGGCCGACGAGCCCGAGGTCTACGTCCGTCCCGCCACTGACGGCGGGACAGTTGCGGCGTTCGGTCGGCGGCTGGTCCGGGCCGGGACGGACGAGCCCGGGGCCGCGCCCGCCGAGTGGGACCCGCAGGGCACGGTGCTCGTCACGGGTGGCACCGGCACGCTGGGTGGTGAGTTGGCCCGGCACCTGGTCGACGACCGTGGCATGCGGCACCTGGTGCTGCTGTCCCGGCGCGGCCCGGCCGCACCGGGGGCGGCCCGCCTGGTCGCGGAGTTGGCACGGTCGGGTGCGCAGGTGCGGATCCAGGCCGGTGACGCTGCCGATCGCGACTCCCTCGCGCTGGTGCTGGCCAAGATCGCGGCTGAACGTCCGTTGACCGCGGTGGTGCACGCCGCCGGTGTGATCGACGACGTGACGGTCGAGTCGCTGACGCCCGAGCGGATGGCGACGGTGCTGGCGGCCAAGGCCGATGCGGCCTGGAACCTGCACGAGTTGACCGAAGACGCAGGCCTGGCCGGCTTCGTCCTGTACTCCTCGGCGGCGTCCATCCTGGGGAGCCCCGGACAGGGGAGCTACTCCGCCGCCAACGCGTTCCTGGACGCGCTGGCCACCCACCGCCGCGACCGGCAGCTGGCCGGCCAGTCGCTGGCCTGGGGGCTGTGGGCCCAGGAGTCGGAGCTGACCGGGCAGCTGAACGGCACCGGCTTGTCCCGCCTGCGCCGTGGTGGCATCCAGCCGATGACGACCGGTCAGGGCCTGGCGCTCTTCGAGGCCGCCGCCGCGCTGGGTGCGCCCTTGGCGGTCCCGGCCCGACTGGACCTGACCGCGTTGACGCGAGCCGGCGGCCCGCTGCCTCCGCTGCTGCGCGGCCTGGTCGCCGGTGGCTCTGCCCGCCCGACCGCGGCCGTGGCCGCGGCTGCGGCCGGCTTGGCGGCCCGGTTGGCCGTGCTCAGCCCCGCTGAGCGCGAGCAGGAGGTCCTGCAGATCGTCCGGTCTGCCGTCGCCGTCGTCCTGGGCCATGCCGGCCCCGGGGACGTCGATCCGCAGCGGGCCTTCCGCGACATGGGCATCGACTCCCTGACCGCGCTGGAACTGCGCAACCGGCTCTCGGCCGAGACCGGCCTGAGCCTGCCGGCCACGCTGGTCTTCGACTACCCGACACCGGCCGCGGTCGCCGGGTACCTGCGGCCCGAACTGGTCGCCGACGGCGAGACCGGAACGGCGCCGATGATCGCCGAACTCAACCAGGTCGAATCCCGCCTGCTGAAACTGGCGGCGAGCTGCGAGACGCCCGACGGCATCACTGCAATCCTGCGCGGAATGCTGGAGAAATGGATGGCTGCGCAGGGTGGGGTCCAGTCGCAAGACGAGTCCGACGGGACCTCCATAGCGTTCGACTCAGCGACTCCTGACGAAGTATTTGATTTCCTTGACAAAGAATTCCGATTGCATGGGTCGGAATCGGATGACTTTGATCGACGAATCGATGAGGAAGCCCTTTAATGGAAAACCAGGAAAAGCTCTTCGACTACCTGAAGAAGACCTCGGCTGAGCTCCTCCAGATGCGCAAGCGTCTCAGGCACATGGAAGCCCGTGAGCACGAGCCGGTGGCGATCGTCGGGATGGGCTGCCGGTTCCCGGGCGGGGTCGAGGACCCGGAGGGCTTCTGGCAGCTGCTCGCCACGGGAACCGACGCGATCGCGGGCTTCCCGGTGAACCGCGACTGGGACCTGGAGAGGCTGGACGGCGCCGATCCGGGTGATGCGAGCACCGCTTTCGCCCGGGTGGGTGGCTTCCTGGAGGGTGCTGCCGACTTCGATGCGGAGTTCTTCGGGATCAGTCCGCGGGAGGCGCTGGGGATGGACCCCCAGCAGCGGCTGTTGCTGGAGACCTGCTGGGAGGCGCTGGAGGACGCGGGCATCGCGCCGGGTTCGCTGAAGGGCACCGACACCGGCGTCTACGCCGGCATCATCGCGTCGGCCTACCAGGTCGAGGAGCAGACCGGCGCCGACGGCTACGTGATGACCGGCACCGCGGCGAGTGTGGCCTCCGGCCGGGTGGCGTACTCGCTGGGCCTGCAGGGTCCCGCGGTGTCGGTGGACACGGCGTGTTCCTCGTCCCTGATGGCAATTCACCTGGCCGCGCAGGCGCTGCGGTCCGGGGAGTGCGGGATCGCGCTCGCCGGCGGTGTGACCGTGATGGCCACCCCGGGGACCTTCGTGGAGTTCGCGCGGCAGCGAGGCCTTGCTGCCGACGGCCGGTGCAAGCCGTTCGCCGACGCCGCCGACGGCACCGGCTGGGGCGAGGGCATCGGGATGCTGGTGCTGGAGCGGCTGTCCGATGCCCGTGCTCGTGGGCACCGGGTGCTGGCGGTCGTGGCAGGAAGCGCGGTCAACCAGGACGGGGCCAGCAACGGCCTGGCCGCGCCGAATGGTCCTTCGCAGCAGCGGGTGATCCGGGCGGCCTTGGCGAACGCGAGGTTGAAGCCGAGCGATGTCGACGTCGTGGAGGCGCACGGCACCGGCACGTCGCTGGGTGACCCGATCGAGGCCCAGGCGCTGCTGGCGACCTACGGTCAGGACCGGCCGGAGGGTCGGCCGCTGCTGCTGGGGTCGGTGAAGTCGAACATCGGTCACACGCAGGCGGCTGCTGGTGTCGCGGGCGTGATCAAGATGGTGCAGGCGATGCGCCACGGGATCCTGCCGCAGACGCTGCACGTGGACGCCCCGTCCACGCACGTCGACTGGTCGGCCGGGGCGGTCGAGTTGTTGACCGAGCCGCGTGAGTGGCCGGCGGACTCCGGTCCGCGCCGGGCCGGTGTGTCCGCGTTCGGGATCAGCGGCACCAACGTGCACGTCATCCTTGAGCAGCCGGCTCCGGGAGCCCCTGCGCCGGACGGGGCTGACGAGGACGGACAGGCCCTGGAGGCCCCCGCCCTGGACGTCCCCGTCCTGGATGACCCGGAGTCTGCGGGTCCGGTGGCGTGGGTGTTGTCGGCGCGTTCTGATGCGGCGTTGGCTGCGCAGGCGGGTCGGTTGGCGGAGTTCCTGACGGCGCGGCCGGAGGTTGCGGTCCGGGATGTGGCGTTGTCGTTGGCGGTGACGCGCACGACGTCGTTCTCGCACCGCCTGGCGGTAGTGGGTCGGGACCGCGAGCAGCTGCTGGAGGGGCTGACTGCGGCTGCCACGGGTGTGGTGACCGGGGCCGCTGGTGATGGCCGGGTTGCGGTGGTGTTCTCGGGTCAGGGTTCCCAGCGTGTGGGGATGGGCCTGGGGTTGTACGAGGCGTTCCCGGTGTTCGCGCAGGCGTTTGACGAGGTCTGCGGGCACCTGGACGGCCTTCTGCCCGGTTCGCTGCGTGAGGTGATCGCGGCCGGTGGTCCGGAGCTGGACCAGACGGTGTTCGCGCAGGCCGGGCTGTTCGCGGTGCAGGTGGCGCTGTTTCGGCTCTGGTCCTCGTGGGGTGTGGTTCCGCAGTGCGTGGCGGGGCATTCGATCGGCGAGGTCACGGCGGCGTATGTGGCCGGGGTGTGGGATCTGGCGGACGCGTGCGCGGTGGTTGCGGCGCGTGGCCGGCTGATGCAGGAGCTGCCGGCCGGCGGTGCGATGGCCGCCCTGGATGCGTCGGCGGAGCAGGTCGCGGAGCTGGTTGCCGGGCGTGAGGGTGTGGCGGTCGCGGCGGTCAACAGTGCGCGGCAGACCGTCATTTCGGGTGTCGAGTCCGTGGTGGACGAGCTGGCCGGCCTGTGGCGGGACCAGGGCGGGCGGGCTCGCCGACTGCGGGTCAGCCACGCGTTCCACTCGCCGTTGATGGACCCGATGCTGGAGGAGTTCGCCCAGGTCTTGGACGGGGTGACCTGTCACGAGCCGCGGATCCCGCTGGTGTCGGGCACACCTGGCGCGGATGTGACGGATCCCGCGTACTGGGTCGCGCACGTGCGTGACACGGTCCGCCACCACGACGTGGTCGAGGCGATGCGGGCCCAGGGCATCGGCGTGTTCGCCGAGTTGGGCCCGGACGGCGCCCTGTCGTCGATGGTCGATGACAACGCGGGGACGTGGGTTCCCGCGCTGCGCGGCGGCCACGACGAGCCCGAGACCGCGCTGCGCGCGCTGGCCGGACTGTACGCGGCCGGTGTTGAGGTGGACTGGGCGGGGTTGACCGCCGGCGCAACGAAGGTTGCTCTGCCGACGTACCCGTTCCAGCGCCAGCACTACTGGCCGAAGGCTGTGGCCGGCCGTGGTGATGCTTCGTCGGCTGGGCAGCAGCGGGTCGGACACCCGTTGTTGGCGGCAGCCGTCTGGCTGGCCGAGGGCGATGGGCTGGTTCTGACGGGTCGTCTGTCGCTGTCGGCGATGCCGTGGCTGGCCGACCACGCCGTGCACGGCACCGTCCTGCTCGCCGGTACCGCGTTCGTTGACCTGGCGGTCCACGCCGGTGACCTGGCCGGGTGCGGCGTACTGGAGGAGTTGACGCTCCAGGAGCCGCTGATCCTGCCCACCACTGGTGGCGTGCAGTTGCAGGTCCAGGTCGGTGACAGCGACGGCGACAGCGGTCGGCGAACCGTCACGGTCTCCTCCCGCGAGGGCGAAGGCGAATGGGTCCGGAACGCGGTCGGTGTGCTGGCTCCGGCCGGCAGTGAGCCTGCCCCCACCCCGCTGGCCGCTTGGCCTCCGGCGGGTACGGAGTCGGTGCCGGTCAGCGACGCCTACGAGAAGTTCGCCCAGCGGGGCTACGGGTACGGTCCGGCGTTCCAGGGCCTGCGTCAGGTCTGGCGCACCGGGGACACCATCTATGCCGAGGCCGAGCTTCCCGAGGTCATCGACTCCGATGCGGCCGGCTTCGGTCTGCACCCCGCTCTGCTCGACGCCGCCCTGCACAGTCTGCTGGCCGCCAGCGATGGCGGTGCGGGGACGGGACTCCCCTTCGCGTGGTCGGGTGTGCGGCTGCTGGCCGGTGGCGCCCGCCACCTGCGAGTGGTCCTGGCTCCCGGGCAGGGCGGCGTCTCGGTCACCGCGTTCGACGGTGTCGGTCAGCCGGTCTTGCAGGCCCGGTCGCTGGCGATGCGTGAGGTTCCGGCCGGTCAGTTCGCCGGCGCTGGTCGGCAGGCGCGGCAGTCGCTCTTCACCGTCGACTGGGTCCCGCTTCCCGCCCCGCAGGCCGCTGATGCCGCGGTGCAGTGGGTGCGGCACGGCTCGGCGATGGCGCCGGTGGTTGTGGCGGCCGTTCCGACTGCCCCGTCCGGGGTTTCGGCCCCGCAGGCGGCCCAGCAGGCTGCCGCGACGGTGCTGGGTTGGGTGCAGCAGTGGCTGGCCGATCCCGAGACCGACGGTTCGCGCCTGGTGATCTGGACCCAGGGCGTGAACGCCGAGCAGGACCTGGCGGGTGCAGCGGTCGCAGGCTTGGTCCGCTCGGCGCAGTCCGAGCACCCCGGCCGTCTGGTCCTGGTCGACGTCGACCCGGCGGCCGGCCTGGACTCGACCAGCGACGCTGACGTGGACGCTGTCCTGGCTGCCGTGTTGGGTGCCGACGAGCCCGAGGTCCGCATCTCTCCCGCTGCTGACGGCGGGACCGTGGTGGCGTTCGGTCGGCGCCTGGTCCGGGCGGGTGCGTCCGGTGAGCTGGTGCTTCCCGGCGGTACTGGCTGGCGGGTCGAGGTCGCCAATCCCGGTGACCTGGGCAGCGCCGCTGTCGTCGACGCTCCCGACGCGGACGCCGAGTTGGCGGAAGGTCAGGTCCGGGTGGGCCTGCGCGCGGTGGGTGTGAACTTCCGCGACGTGGTCACCGGGCTCGGGATGATCGCGGACAGCCGAGGCCTTGGTGGCGAAGGCTCCGGCATCGTCCTGGAGGTCGGCCCTGGGGTGGATGGTCTGACGGTGGGTCAGCCGGTGATGGGTCTGGTTCCGGGCTGGGCTCCGGTCGGGATCGTGGACAGCCGGCTGCTTGCCCCGATCCCGCAGGGCTGGTCGTTCCAGCAGGCCGCGGCCGTGCCGGTCGGGTACCTCACCGCGTTCTACGCGTTGTGGGATCTGGCCCAGGTCCGCCCGGGTCAGCGAGTCCTCATTCACGCCGGTACGGGTGGTGTGGGTACGGCCGCCGTGCAGCTCGCGAAGGCGTGGGGCTTGGAGGTCTTCGCGACCGCGAGCCCGGCCAAGCAGCACGCGCTGCGGGCGATGGGTGTGGACGAGAGCCACATCGCCTCGACCCGTGATCTGGCCTTCTGCGAGCGGTTCCTGGCCGAGACCGGCGGTCAGGGCATGGACGTCGTCCTCAACGCCCTGGCCGGGGAGTTCACGGACGCCTCGCTGCGACTGCTGCCGCGTGGTGGTCAGTTCGTCGAGATGGGCAAGACCGACATCCGCGATGCGGCGCAGATCGCCGAGTCCCACGCCGGAGTGGTGTACCAGGCCTTCGACCTCATGGACGCGGGTGTTCCGCGCACCGAGGAGATGCTGACCGAACTCGGCGGCATGTTCAGGGCCGGGACGCTGACCCCGCCGCCGGTGACGAGCTTCGAGCTGTCGCAGGCTGTGTCGGCGCTGCGCTACCTCCAGGCTGCCAAGCAGCTGGGCAAGGTCGTGCTGAACGTCCCCGCCAAGTGGGACCCGCAGGGCATCGTGCTCGTCACGGGTGGCACCGGCACGCTGGGCGGGGAGTTGGCCCGGCACCTGGTCAACGTCCGTGGCATGCGGCACCTGGTGCTGCTGTCCCGACGCGGCCCGGCCGCACCGGGAGTCGCCGTTCTGGTCGCGGAGTTGGCCGGGGCGGGTGCGGGTGTGCGGGTGCAGGCCGGCGACGCTGCCGACCGCGACGCCCTGGCGTCGGTGCTGGCGCGGATCGAGCGGCCGCTGACTGCGGTGGTGCACGCCGCCGGTGTGATCGACGACGCCACGGTGGAGTCGCTGACGCCCGAGCGCATGGCGACCGTCATGGCGGCCAAGGCTGACGCGGCGTGGAACCTGCACGAGCTGACCGAGGACGCGGGCCTGGCCGGCTTCGTCCTGTACTCCTCGGCTGCAGCCGTCATGGGCAGTGCGGGACAGGGGAGTTACGCCGCCGCGAACGCGTTCCTGGACGCGCTTGCGGCTCACCGCCGGGAGAGGAACCTCGCCGGCCAGTCGCTGGCCTGGGGACTGTGGGCCCAGACCTCGGCGATGACCGGGCACCTGGAGGGCGCCGGCCTGTCTCGTCTGCGCCGCGGTGGTGTTCAGGCGATGACGACCGAGCAGGGCCTGGCGCTGTTCGACGCTGCTGCCGCGCTGGGTGCGCCGTTGGCGGTCCCGGCCCGGCTGGACCTGGCCGCGCTGTCGCGTGGCGGACAGCCGGTGCCTCCGCTGCTGCGTAGCCTGGTTGCCGGTGGTGTCTCCGCGCGCCCGGCTGCGGCCGTGGCTGCGGATGGCGACGCGGGCGGGCTGGCGGGCCGCCTGCTCGCGCTCAGCCCGGCTGAGCGCGAGCAGGAAGTACTGCAGATCGTGCGGGCCGCTGCCGCCGTGGTTCTGGGGCACAGCCGACCCGGGGACATCGACCCGCAGCGGGCCTTCCGGGACATGGGCATCGACTCGTTGACCGGGCTGGAGCTGCGCAACCGGCTCGCGGCGGAAACCGGCCTCAGCCTGCCCGCCACCCTGGTCTTCGACCATCCGACACCGATCGACCTCGCCAGGCACCTGGTGACAGAGGCATGCGGGACCGACGGCGCGACCGCCGTTCCTGTGGTCCGCGTCGGCATGGACGAGCCGGTGGCGATCGTCGGTATGGGGTGCCGGTTCCCGGGCGGGGCGGAGAACCCGGAGGGCTTCTGGCAGATGGTCGCCGGAGGCTCCGACGCGATGTCGGGCTTCCCGGCCGACCGTGGCTGGGACATGGCGGGCCTGCCTGATCCGGATTCCGGTGACGGCGGCGCGGGCTATGCCCGGATAGGCGGCTTCCTCGACAATGCCGGCGACTTCGATGCCGAGTTCTTCGGCATCAGTCCGCGTGAGGCCCTGGGCATGGACCCCCAGCAGCGACTGCTGTTGGAGACCTGCTGGGAGGCCCTGGAGGACGCGGGCATTGCCCCTGGTTCGCTGTGGGGCACCGATACCGGGGTCTACGCGGGCATCATCGCATCGGGCTACCAGCTCGGTGACCAGGACGGTGACGGCGGCTTCGGGATCACCGGGACGACGGCAAGTGTCGCGTCCGGTCGAGTGTCGTACACGCTGGGGCTTCAGGGCCCTGCGGTGTCGATCGACACGGCGTGCTCGTCGTCGCTGACGGCGATTCACCTTGCGGCGCAGGCCCTGCGCTCCGGCGAATGCGGGATCGCGCTGGCCGGTGGCGTCACCGTGATGGCCACCCCGGGCGCGTTCACGGAGTTCGCGCGGCAGCGCGGCCTGGCCGCCAACGGTCGTTGCAAGCCGTTCTCGGAGGCCGCTGACGGCACCGGGTGGGGCGAGGGCGTCGGCATGCTGGTGCTGGAGCGCCTGTCGGATGCGCGTGCCCGTGGGCACAAGGTGTTGGCGGTCGTCGCGGGTAGTGCGGTCAACCAGGACGGTGCGAGTAACGGTCTGTCGGCGCCGAACGGGCCCTCGCAGCAGCGGGTGATCCGCGCGGCGTTGGCGAGTGCCGGGCTGGAGCCGGGCGACGTCGACGTCGTGGAGGCGCATGGCACGGGCACCGCGTTGGGTGACCCGATCGAGGCGCAGGCGCTTCTCGCCACCTATGGCCAGGACCGGCCGGAGGGTCGGCCCCTGCTGCTCGGGTCGGTGAAGTCGAACATCGGCCACACGCAGGCGGCCGCCGGTGTCGCTGGTGTGATCAAGATGGTGCAGGCAATGCGGCACGGTGTGCTTCCGCAGACCCTGCATGTCGACGCCCCGTCCTCGCACGTCGACTGGTCCGCTGGGGCGGTGGAGTTGCTGACCGCGCCGCGGGAGTGGCCGGCTGGTTCCGGTCCTCGGCGTGCGGGTGTGTCGGGCTTCGGGATCAGCGGCACCAACGTCCACCTCATCCTTGAGCAGCCCACCGAGGACGCCCCCGTCCTGGATGTCGTGGAGTCTGCGGGTCCGGCGGCATGGGTGCTGTCGGCGCGGACCGCGCCGGCGCTCGCTGAGCAGGCCGGTCGGCTGGCGGAGTTCGCCGCTGATCGTCCGGAGGTCACCGCGAGGGACCTGGCGTTCTCGCTGGCGGTGACGCGGACCACGGCGTTCTCGCATCGCCTGGCGGTGGTGGGCGAGGACCGCGATCAGCTGCTCGCGGGCCTGACCGCTGCCGCAACGGGGCAGGAGGCGCCCGGTGTTGTGAGCGGGAGCGCTGGTTCGGTGTCCCGGCCGGTGTTCGTGTTTGCAGGTCAGGGTGCGCAGTGGGTCGGGATGGGCCTGCAACTGTGGGACGAGGAACCCGCGTTCGCGGCGGCGATGGAGCGCTGTGCGCAGGCGCTGGCGCCGTTCGTCGACTGGCAGCTGCGCGAAGTGCTCGCGGATGCCGAGCTGTTGGCCCGCGTGGACGTGGTCCAGCCGGCGTCGTGGGCGGTGGCGGTCAGCCTGGCCGAGCTGTGGCGCGCCTACGGCGTCGAGCCCGCAGCCGTTGCCGGTCACAGCCAGGGCGAGATCGCCGCGGCATGCGTCGCAGGCGGCCTGTCGCTGGAGGACGGCGCCCGGGTGGTCGCACTGCGCAGCCGGGCGCTGGCCGGGCTGGCCGGCACGGGCGGGATGGTCTCCGTGCCCGCCGGGCTGGACGAGGTGCAGGAGTGGATCTCCCAGTGGGCTCAGGACTTGTCGATCGCGGCGGTCAATGGTCCTCGCCAGGTGGTGGTGGCCGGTGCCGCGCAGGCGTGCACCGAGTTCGTGGACGCCTACACGGATCGCGGCGCGCGGCGGATCGCAGTCGACTACGCCTCGCACACCGCGCACGTTGAGGCGGTTCAGGAGCGTCTGGCCGAGGACCTGGCCGGGGTGTCCCCGGTTTCCGGTTCGGTGCCGTTCTACTCGACGCTCGAAGCCCGGGTGCTGGACACCGCCGAGCTCGATGGTGGCTACTGGTACCGCAACCTGCGGCAGACGGTGCGCTTCGGTGAGGTCATCGCCGAACTCGCGGCCGCGGGTCACCGCGTCTTCGTGGAGGCCAGCCCGCACCCGGTGCTGGGCCTGGCGATCGCACAGGCCGGCGAGGACCTGGTAGCCGCAGGCAGCCTGCAGCGCGGCGACGGCGGTCGTGGCCGCTGGCTGACCGCACTGGCTGGCGCGTACGCGGCCGGTGTCGAGGTGGACTGGGCCGCAGTGACCGCCGACGGTGGCCGGGCGGTCAAGGTCGGCCTGCCGACCTACCCGTTCCAGCGGGAGCGGTACTGGCCGAAGGCCGTCACGGGCCGCGGTGATGCTTCGTCGGCTGGTCAGCAGCGGGTCGGACACCCGCTCTTGGCGGCGGCCGTGTGGCTGGCCGAGGGTGACGGCCTTGTGCTGACGGGTCGCCTGTCGCTGTCGGCGATGCCGTGGCTGGCCGACCACGCCGTGCACGGCACCGTCCTGCTGCCCGGCACGGCATTGGTGGACCTGGCGGTCCACGCGGGTGACCTGGCCGGCTGCGGCACGCTGGAGGAGCTGACGCTCCAGGAGCCGCTGGTCCTGCCGGGCCAGGGTGGCGTGCAGTTGCAGGTCCGCGTCAGCGACGGCGAGGGTCCGCGAACGGTCACGATCTCTTCCCGCGAGGGTGAGGGCGAGTGGGTTCGGAACGCGGTCGGCGTGCTGGCTCCGGCCGGCAGTGAGCCCGTCCCGGCTCCGCTGGACGTCTGGCCTCCGACGGGCGCGGAGCTGGTGCCGGTCGACGGCGCCTACGAGAAGTTCGCCCAGCGCGGTTACAACTACGGTCCGGCGTTCCAGGGGCTGCGTCAGGTCTGGCGTGCCGGGGACACCGTCTTCGCCGAGGTTGAGCTGCCCCCCGTCATTGAGTCGGACGCGGCCGCGTTCGGTCTGCATCCCGCTCTGCTCGATGCCGCTCTGCACGGTCTGCTGGCCGCCAGCGACGGTGGCGGTGGGACGGGGCTGCCGTTCGCGTGGTCGGGTGTGCGGCTGCTGGCGGGCGGTGCCCGCCACCTGCGGGTGGTCCTGGCTCCTGGGCAGGGCGGTGTCTCGGTCACGGCGTTCGACGGTGTCGGCCAGCCGGTCTTGCAGGCGCGGTCCCTGGCGATGCGTGAGGCCTCGGCTGGTCAGCTCGCTGGCTCTGCGCGTCAGGTTCGGCAGTCGCTGTTCACCGTGGACTGGGTCCCGCTTCCTGCCCCGCAGGCCGCTGAGGCCGCAGTGCAGTGGGCGCGGCACGGCTCGGCGGTGGCGCCGGTGGTTGTGGCAACCGTGCCGGTTGCCGCGCCCGGGGTTTCGGCGCCGCAGGCGGCCCAGCAGGCCGTCGCAACAGTGCTGGACTGGGTGCAGGAGTGGCTCGGTGACCCCGACACCGACGACGCGCGCCTGGTGATCTGGACCCAGGGCGTGGCCGCCGGGCAGGACTTGGCCGGCGCAGCGGTGACGGGCCTGGTCCGCTCGACGCAGTCGGAGCACCCGGGTCGTCTGCTGCTGGTCGATGTCGATCCGTCAGCCGGCCTGGACCCCACTCGCGACGCGGACGTGGATGCCGTCCTGGCCGTCACGTTGGACGCCGATGAGCCCGAGGTCCGCATCCGTCCCGCTACTGATGGGGGAGTCGCGGCGTTCGGTCGCCGGCTGGCCCGCTCCAACGAGCTGGCACTGCCCAGTGGTTCGGGCTGGCGGGTCGAGGTGACCCAGCCCGGCGATCTGGGAAGCGTCGCTGTGATCGACGTCCCGGAGACAGGCGCCGAGTTGTCGGCGGGTCAGGTCCGGGTCGGTCTGCGTGCGGCGGGCGTGAACTTCCATGACGTGGTCGGCGGCCTGGGGATGGTCGTGGACGGCCGGGTCCTGGGCATGGAGGGCGCCGGTGTCGTCCTGGAGATCGGCCCTGGAGTCACCGGTCTGACGGTTGGTCAGCCGGTGATGGGCCTGGTGCCCGGCTGGGGTCCGGTTGGGATCGTGGACAGCCGGCTGCTTGCCCCGATTCCGCAGGGCTGGTCCTTCCAGCAGGCCGCATCGGTCTCGGCAGGGTTCCTCACCGCGTTCTACGCATTGCGGGATCTGGCCCAGGTCCGTCCCGGTCAGCGAGTGCTCATCCATGCCGGTACCGGTGGAGTCGGCACGGCGGCGGTGCAGTTGGCGAGGATGTGGGGCTTGGAGGTCTTCGCGACCGCCAGCCCGGCCAAGCAGCACGCGTTGCTGGCGATGGGTGTGGACGAGAACCACATCGCCTCGACCCGGGACCTGGCTTTCAGTGAGCGGTTCTTGGCCGTGACCGGTGGCGAGGGCATGGACGTGGTCGTGAACGCCCTGGCCGGGGAGTTCACGGACGCCTCGCTGCAACTGTTGCCGCGCGGCGGCCAGTTCGTCGAGATGGGCAAGACCGACATCCGCGATGCCGCGCAGGTCGCTCAGGCTCACCGCGGAGTGGTGTACCAGGCCTTCGACCTGATGGACGCCGGTGTGCCGCGCGTCGCGGAGATGCTGGCCGACCTCGGTGGCATGTTCGAGGCCGGGACGCTGGTCCCGCCGCCGGTGACGAGCTTCGAGCTGTCCCAGTCGGTAGCGGCGCTGCGTTACCTCCAGTCCGCCCGGCACGTCGGCAAGGTCGTGCTGAACATCCCCGCCGAGTGGGATCGCCAGGGCACCGTCCTGGTCACCGGTGGAACCGGCACGCTGGGTGGGGAGTTGGCCCGGCACCTGGTGAACGTCCGTGGCATGCAGCACCTGGTCCTGATGTCCCGCCGGGGTGCGGCGGCGCCGGGAGTCGCCAGTCTGGTCGCGGAGTTGGCTGAGATGGGTGCGGAGGTGCGGGTGCAGGCCGGCGATGCCGCCGACCGCGACGCCCTCGCCTCGGTCCTGGCGAGGATCGAGCGGCCGCTGACGGCAGTCGTGCACGCCGCCGGCGTGATCGACGACGCCACGGTGGAGTCGCTGACACCGCGGCGGATCGCGAACGTCCTGTCGGCGAAGGCCGATGCGGCGTGGAACCTGCACGAGCTGACCGAAGACGCGGGCCTGGCCGGGTTCGTCCTCTACTCCTCGGCCGCCGCTGTCATGGGCAGCCCGGGGCAGGGCAGTTACGCCGCCGCCAACGCGTTCCTGGACGCCCTGGCGACCTACCGCCGCGACCGGCAGCTGGCCGGCCAGTCGCTGGCCTGGGGCCTGTGGGCCCAGGCCTCGGAGATGACCGGCCACCTGGCTGGTGCCGACCTGTCCCGGGCCCGACGTGGCGGCATCCAGCCGCTGACGACCGAGCAGGGCCTGGCGCTCTTCGACGCTGCTGCCGCGCTGGGTGCGCCGTTGGCGGTCCCGGCCCGGCTGGACCTGGCCGCGCTGTCGCGTGGCGGCCGGCCGGTGCCCGCGCTGCTGCGCGGCCTGGCCGCCGGTGGCGTCGCCGCACGGCCGACCGCGGCCGTGGCAACGGCCGCGGAAGCGGGCGGCCTGGCGGGCCGGTTGGCCACGCTCAGCCCCGCCGATCGCGAGCAGGAAGTCCTGGAGATCGTCCGGGCCGCCGCTGCCGTGGTTCTGGGGCATGCCCGGCCTGCGGACATCGATCCGCTGCGGGCCTTCCGGGACATGGGCATCGACTCGCTGACCGGGCTGGAACTGCGCAACCGGCTCGCGAGCGAGACCGGCCTCACCCTGCCGGCCACCCTGGTCTTCGACCAGCCGACACCGCTGGACGTCGCCCGGTACCTGGTGGCAGAGGTGTGCGGGACCGCCGAGGTCGTCGGGTCGGCGGTTGTGCCGGCGGTCCGGGTCGGCACTGACGAGCCGGTGGTGATCGTGGGTATGGGCTGCCGGTACCCGGGCGGGGTCGAAGACCCCGACGGGTTCTGGCAGTTGGTCGCCGGAGGCACCGACGCGATGGCGGGCTTCCCGGCGAACCGTGGCTGGGAGACGCCCGACCTGTCCGAGTCCGGTGACGAGGGCAACACCTTCGCTCCGGTCGGCGGCTTCCTGGACAGCGCCGGCGAGTTCGATGCGGAGTTCTTCGGCATCAGTCCGCGTGAGGCCCTGGGCATGGACCCTCAACAGCGCCTGCTGCTGGAGACCTGCTGGGAGGCCCTGGAGGACGCGGGGATTGCCCCGGGATCGCTGAAGGGCAGCGACACCGGCGTCTACGCGGGCATCATCACCTCCGGCTACCGGATCACCGAGCAGGACGGTGCCGGCGGCTTCGGGATGACCGGCACCACGGCGAGTGTGGCGTCGGGACGCGTGTCCTACTCGCTGGGGCTTCAGGGCCCTGCGGTGTCGATCGACACCGCGTGCTCGTCCTCGCTGACGGCAATTCACCTGGCGGCGCAGGCGCTGCGCTCTGGCGAGTGCGGGATCGCGCTGGCCGGTGGCGTCACCGTGATGGCCACTCCGGGCGCGTACACGGAGTTCGCGCGCCAGCGCGGCCTGGCCGCCAACGGACGGTGCAAGCCGTTCGCGGAGGCGGCCGACGGCACCGGTTGGGGCGAAGGCGTCGGTGTCCTGGTGCTGGAGCGGCTCTCGGATGCCCGGGCTCGTGGGCACAAGGTGCTGGCGGTCGTCGCAGGCAGCGCGATCAACCAGGACGGCGCGAGTAACGGTCTGTCGGCGCCGAACGGGCCCTCGCAGCAGCGGGTGATCCGGGCCGCGCTGGCCAGCGCCGGGCTGCAGCCGGCCGATGTCGACGTCGTCGAGGCGCACGGCACCGGCACCGCACTGGGTGACCCGATCGAGGCCCAAGCGCTGCTGGCCACCTACGGTCAGAACCGGCCGGAGGGTCGGCCCCTGCTGCTCGGGTCGGTGAAGTCGAACATCGGCCACACGCAGGCTGCTGCTGGTGTGGCGGGTGTGATCAAGATGGTGCAGGCGATGCGGCACGGGATGCTGCCGCAGACCCTGCATGTCGACGCCCCGTCCTCGCACGTCGACTGGTCGGCCGGAGCGGTGGAACTGCTGAGCACGGCGCGGGAGTGGCCGGCTGGTTCCGGCCCTCGGCGTGCGGGTGTGTCGGCGTTCGGGATCAGCGGCACCAACGTGCACGTGATCCTTGAGGAGCCCGCCCGGGAGGCCTCGGTCCAGGCCGAGTTGGAGCCTGCTGCGGGTCCGGCGGCGTGGGTGCTGTCGGCCCGGTCCGACGCGGCCCTGGCCGCGCAGGCGGGCCGGCTGGCGGAGTTCCTGACGGTGCGTCCGGAGCTCGCGGCCAAGGATGTGGCGTTCTCCCTGGCGGCCACCCGCACCACGGGCTTCTCGCACCGCCTGGCGGTGGTGGGCGAGGACCGCGACCAGCTGCTTGAAGCCCTGAGCGCTGCCGCAACGGGTCAGGAGGCGCCCGGTGTTGTCACCGGGAGCGCTGGTTCGGCCTCGCGGCCGGTGTTCGTGTTCGCCGGTCAGGGCGCGCAGTGGGTCGGAATGGGCCTGCAACTGTGGGACGAGGAGCCCGCGTTCGCTGCGGCGATGGAGCGCTGTGCGCAGGCGCTGGCGCCGTTCGTCGACTGGCGACTGCGCGAAGTGCTCGCGGATGCCGAGCTGTTGGCCCGCGTGGACGTGGTTCAGCCGGCGTCGTGGGCGGTGGCGGTGAGCCTGGCTGAGCTGTGGCGTGCCTACGGTGTCGAGCCGGCCGCGGTGGCCGGTCACAGCCAGGGCGAGATCGCCGCGGCGTGTGTCGCCGGTGGCCTGTCGCTGGAGGACGGCGCCCGGGTTGTCGCACTGCGCAGCCAGGCGTTGGCGAGTCTGGCGGGCACAGGCGGAATGGTCTCCGTGCCGGCCGGCCTGGACGAGGTCGGGGAGTGGCTCTCCCGCTGGGGCCAGGACCTGTCGGTGGCCGCTGTCAACGGTCCGAGGCAGGTCGTGGTGGCCGGTGCCGCGCAGGCGTGCACCGAGTTCGTGGACGCCTACGCGGATCGGGGCGCGCGGCGGATCGCGGTGGACTACGCGTCGCACACCGCGCATGTCGAGGCGGTCGAGGAGCGTCTGGCCGAGGACCTGGCCGGTGTGTCCCCGGTCTCCGGTTCGGTGCCGTTCTACTCCACGCTCGAAGCCCGAGTGCTGGACACCGTCGAGTTGGACGGCGGCTACTGGTACCGGAACCTGCGCCAGACCGTGCAGTTCGGCAAGGTCATCGCCGAACTCGCGGCCGAGGGCCACCGGGTGTTCGTTGAGGCCAGCCCGCACCCGGTGCTGGGCCTGGCGATCGCACAGGCCGGCGAGGACCTGGTAGCCGCAGGCAGCTTGCAGCGCGGCGACGGTGGCCGTGGCCGCTGGCTGACCGCGCTGGCCGGCGCGTACACGGCCGGTGTCGAGGTGGACTGGGCCACGGTGACGGCCGACGGCGCTGGCAAGGTCGCTCTGCCGACGTATCCGTTCCAGCGCCAGCACTACTGGCCGAAGGCCGTGACCGGTCGCGGGGATGCGCCGTCGATCGGCTTGGAGCGGGCCGGACATCCGCTGTTGGCGGCCGCAGTCTGGCTGGCCGAGGGCGACGGGCTGGTGCTGACGGGTCGTCTGTCGCTCGCCACGATGCCGTGGCTGGCCGACCACACGGTCCACGGCACCGTCCTGCTCGCCGGTACCGCGTTCGTGGACCTGGCGACCCACGCCGGCGACCTGGCGGGTTGCGGCACGCTGGAGGAGTTGACGCTCCAGGAGCCGCTGCTCCTGCCCACCACCGGTGGCGTGCAGTTGCAGGTCCACGTTGGTGACAGCGACAACGGCCGACGAACCGTCATGGTCTCCTCCCGCGAGGGTGAGGGCGAATGGGTCCGGCACGCCGTCGGCGTGCTCGCCCCAGCGGGCAGTGAGCCCGTCCCCGCCGCGTTGGCCGTCTGGCCTCCGGCGGGTGCGGAGTCGGTTCCGGTCGACGGCGCCTACGAGAAGTTCGCCCAGCGGGGCTACGGCTACGGCCCCGCGTTCCAGGGCCTGCGTCAGGCCTGGCGTGCCGGGGACACCGTCTACGCCGAGGTCGAGCTGCCCCAGGCGGCGGAAGCTGATGCGGCCGGGTTCGGCTTGCACCCCGCTCTCCTTGATGCCGCGCTGCACGGTCTGCTGGCCGCCGGCGATGGCAGTGGCGGGACGGGACTTCCGTTCGCCTGGTCGGGCGTGCGACTGCTGGCCGGGGGCGCCCGCCACCTGCGGGTGGTCCTGGCCCGTGAGTCCGGCGGCGTCTCGGTCACCGCGTTCGACGGCGTCGGTGAACCGGTGCTGGAAGCCCGGTCGTTGGCGATGCGTGAGGCCCCGGCTGGTCAACTCGCCGGCGCTGGTCGGCAGGTGCGGCAGTCGCTGTTCACCGTCGACTGGGTCCCGCTGACGGCGCAGACCTCTGACGCCGTGGTCCAGTGGGCGCGGCACGGCTCGGCGTTGGCGCCGGTGGTTGTGGCGGCCGTGCCGACTGCCCCGTCCGGGACTTCGGCGCCGCAGGCAGCTCAGCTGGCCGCTGCGACGGTGCTGGACTGGGTGCAGGAGTGGCTCGGTGACCCCGAGACTGACGACGCTCGGTTGGTGATCTGGACCCAGGGCGCAGCTGCCGGGGAGGACTTGGCCGGCGCAGCGGTCGCAGGGCTGGTCCGCTCCGCGCAGTCCGAGCACCCGGGTCGTCTGCTGCTGGTCGATGTCGACCCGTCAGCCGACTTGGATCCCGGCCGCGACGCGGATGTGGACACCGTTCTGGCTGCGGTGCTGGGCGCGGACGAGTCCGAGCTCCGCATCCGCGCCGAGGCCGGGGGAGTCGCGGCGTTCGGTCGGCGGCTGGTCCGGGCCGGCGCGTCCGGGGAGTTGGTGCTGCCGAGTGGTACGGGCTGGCGCGTGGAGGTGGCGCAGCCGGGTGACCTGGGCAGTGCGGCTGTCATCGATGCCCCTGAGGCGGGCGCCGAGTTGTCGGCGGGTCAGGTCCGAGTGGGCCTGCGTGCGGCGGGCGTCAACTTCCATGACGTGGTCGCCGGTCTGGGGTTGGTCCTGGACGGCCGGGTCCTCGGCGGGGAAGGCTCCGGGATCGTCCTGGAGACCGGCCCCGGAGTCACCGGTCTGACGGTTGGTCAGCGCGTCATGGGTCTGGTGCCCGGTTGGGGACCGGTCGGGGTGGTCGACGGTCGGCTGCTTGCGCCGATTCCGCAGGGCTGGTCGTTCCAGCAGGCCGCATCGGTCTCGGCAGGATTCCTGACCGCGTTCTATGCGCTGCGGGATCTGGCCCAGGCTCGCCCCGGTCAGCGAGTGCTCATCCACGCCGGTACCGGTGGAGTCGGCACGGCGGCGGTGCAGTTGGCGAAGATGTGGGGCCTGGAGGTCTTCGCGACCGCCAGCCCGGCCAAGCAGCCTGCGTTGCGGGCGATGGGAGTGGCTGACACCCACATCGCGTCCACTCGTGATCTGGCCTTCTGCGAGCGGTTCCTGGCCGTGACCGGTGGCGAGGGCGTGGACGTGGTGGTGAACGCCCTGGCCGGGGAGTTCACGGACGCGTCGCTGCGACTGCTGCCGCGTGGTGGTCAGTTCGTCGAGATGGGCAAGACCGACATCCGCAACCCGGAGCAGGTCGCGCAGACCCATCCCGGGGTCGTCTACCGGGCCTTCGACCTGATGGACGCCGGAGTACCGCGCATCGCGGAGATGTTCGCCGAGCTGGGGGCGATGTTCGAGGCCGGGACGCTGGTCCCGCCGCCGGTGACGAGCTTCGAACTGTCGCAGGCCGTGGCAGCACTGCGGTACTTGCAGGCGGCTCGGCACGTGGGCAAGGTCGTGCTGAACGTGCCGGCCGAGTGGGATCGCGACGGAACCGTGCTGATCACCGGCGGTACCGGCACGCTGGGCGGGGAGTTGGCCCGGCACCTGGTGAACGTGCGTGGCATGCAGCACCTGGTCCTGATGTCCCGCCGGGGTGCGGCGGCGCCGGGAGTTGCCCGTCTGGTCGCGGAGTTGGCCGCCTCGGGTGCAGAGGTGCGGGTGCAGGCCGGCGATGCCGCCGACCGTGACGCCCTCGCCTCGGTGCTGGAGCGGATCGAGTCGCCGTTGACGGCGGTTGTGCACGCCGCAGGCGTGATCGACGACGCCACCGTGGAGTCGCTGACACCGCAGCGCATGGCGACCGTGCTGGCCGCCAAGGCTGACGCGGCGTGGAACCTGCACGAGCTGACCCAAGACGCGGGCCTGGCCGGCTTCGTGCTCTACTCCTCGGCCGCAGCCGTCATGGGCAGCGCGGGCCAAGGGAGTTACGCGGCCGCGAACGCGTTCCTGGACGCACTCGCTGCCTACCGTCGCGACCGGCACCTGGCCGGTCAGTCGCTGGCGTGGGGTCTGTGGGCCCAGGCGTCGGAGATGACCGGCCACCTGGAGGGCGCGGGTCTCTCGCGTCTGCGCCGTGGCGGTGTTCAGCCGTTGACGACGGAGCAGGGGCTGGCGCTGTTCGAGGCGGCCGCCGCGCTGGGTGCGCCGCTGGCGGTCCCGGCCCGGCTGGACCTGAGCGGGCTGTCCCGTGGCGGCCGGCCGGTGCCCGCGCTGCTGCGGGGCCTGGCCGCTGGCGGTGTCACCGCGCGCCCGACTGCCGCCGTGGCAACGGCCGCGGACGAGGGCGGCCTGGCAGGCCGGTTGGCCGCGCTCAGCCCGGCTGAGCGCGAGCACGACGTCGTGGAGATCGTCCGGGCCGCTGCCGCGGTCGTGCTGGGCCACGAACGCTCCGAGGACATCGACCCCCAGCGCGCCTTCCGCGACATGGGCATCGACTCCCTGACCGGGCTGGAGCTGCGCAACCGGCTCTCGGCCGAGACCGGCCTCACCCTGCCGGCCACCCTGGTCTTCGACCAGCCGACGCCGCTGGAGGTCGCCCGCTACCTGGTGACCGAGGCCTGCGGGACGCCCGAAGCCGTCGGGTCGGCGGTTGTGCCGGTGGTTCGGGTCGGCACGGATGAGCCGGTGGCGATCGTCGGTATGGGTTGCCGCTTCCCCGGCGGGGTCGAGGACCCCGAGGGCTTCTGGCAGCTGGTCGCTACGGGGACCGATGCGATGGCGGGCTTCCCGGCGAACCGTGGCTGGGACGTGGCCGCCCTGCCGGATGCTGATTCCGGTGATGATGCAGGGGCCTTTGCCCGGGTCGGTGGTTTCCTCGCCGGTGCTGGTGACTTCGATGCGGAGTTCTTCGGCATCAGTCCGCGTGAGGCCTTGGGCATGGATCCCCAGCAGCGGCTGTTGCTGGAGACCTGCTGGGAGGCGCTGGAGGACGCGGGGATCGCCCCGGGTTCGCTGAAGGGCACCGACACCGGCGTCTACGCCGGGATCGTCGCCTCGGGTTACCGGATCAGTGCGCAGGACGGTGCCGGCGGCTTCGGGATGACCGGGACGACGGCGAGCGTGGCGTCGGGCCGAGTGGCGTACTCGCTGGGGCTTCAGGGTCCGGCGGTGTCGATCGACACGGCGTGCTCGTCCTCGCTGACGGCGATTCACCTCGCCGCGCAGGCGCTGCGGTCCGGGGAGTGCGGGATCGCGCTCGCCGGTGGCGTCACGGTCATGGCCACCCCGGGGACCTACACGGAGTTCGCGCGCCAGCGCGGCCTGGCCGCCAACGGCCGCTGCAAGCCGTTCGCCGATGCCGCTGATGGCACCGGCTGGGGCGAAGGCGTCGGCATGGTGGTCCTGGAACGGCTGTCCGATGCGCGGGCTCGTGGGCACAAGGTGCTGGCGGTCGTGGCGGGTAGCGCGGTCAACCAGGACGGGGCCAGCAACGGTCTGTCCGCGCCGAACGGACCGTCGCAGCAACGGGTGATCCGGGCCGCGCTGGCGAGTGCGGGGTTGCAGCCGGCCGACGTTGACGTCGTCGAGGCGCACGGCACCGGCACCGCACTGGGTGACCCGATCGAGGCCCAAGCGCTGCTGGCCACCTACGGTCAGAACCGGCCGGAGGGTCGGCCCCTGCTGCTCGGGTCGGTGAAGTCGAACATCGGCCACACGCAGGCTGCTGCTGGTGTGGCGGGTGTGATCAAGATGGTGCAGGCGATGCGGCACGGGATGCTGCCGCAGACCCTGCATGTCGACGCCCCGTCCTCGCACGTCGACTGGTCGGCCGGAGCGGTGGAACTGCTGAGCACGGCGCGGGAGTGGCCGGCTGGTTCCGGCCCTCGGCGTGCGGGTGTGTCGGCGTTCGGGATCAGCGGCACCAACGTCCACATGATCCTGGAACAGCCCACGCAGGACATTCCTGCTGTTGAGGCACCTGTCCCGGATGGGCCGGAGTCCACGGAGCCGGTGGCGTGGGTGCTGTCGGCACGGTCCGCTCCGGCACTCGCTGAGCAGGCCGGTCGGCTGGCGGAGTTCGCGGTGGCCCGTCCGGAGGTTGCGGCCAAGGACGTGGCGTTCTCCCTGGCCGTTACCCGGACCACGGCCTTCTCCCACCGCCTGGCGGTGATCGGCCGGGACCGCGACCAGCTGCTCGAAGGCCTGACCGCTGCCGCGGTGGGCCAGGAGGCACCCGGCGTGGTGACCGGGACCGCTGGTGATGGCCGGGTCGCTGTCGTCTTCTCCGGGCAGGGTTCCCAGCGTCTGGGGATGGGCCTTGGTCTGTACGAGGCGTTCCCGGTGTTCGCTGAGGCCTTTGACGAGGTCTGCGGGCACCTGGACGGCCTTCTGCCCGGTTCGCTGCGTGAGGTGATCGCGGCCGGTGGTCCGGAGCTGGACCAGACCGTGTTCGCCCAGGCCGGGCTGTTCGCGGTGCAGGTGGCCCTCTTCCGGCTCTGGTCCTCGTGGGGCGTTGTGCCGCAGTGCGTGGCCGGGCACTCGATCGGCGAGGTCACGGCCGCGTACGTGGCCGGGGTCTGGGACCTGGCCGACGCATGCGCAGTGGTGGCGGCACGCGGTCGCTTGATGCAGGAGCTGCCGGCCGGCGGTGCGATGGCTGCCCTGGATGCGTCGGCGGAGCAGGTCGCGGAGCTGGTTGCCGGGCGTGAGGGTGTGGCGGTCGCGGCGGTCAACAGTACGCGGCAGACGGTGATTTCGGGTGTCGAGTCCGTGGTGGACGAGCTGGCCGGCCTGTGGCGGGACCAGGGTGGGCGGGCGCGCCGGCTGCGGGTCAGTCACGCGTTCCACTCGCCGTTGATGGACCCGATGCTGGAGGAGTTCGCCCAGGTCCTGGACGGGGTGACCTGCCACGAGCCGCGGATCCCGCTGGTGTCCGGGACGCCGGGCGCGGACGTGACCGACCCCGCCTACTGGGTGGCGCATGTGCGTGACACGGTCCGCCACCACGACGTGGTCGAGGCGATGCGGGCTCAGGGCATCGGCGTGTTCGCCGAGTTGGGCCCGGACGGTGCGCTGTCGGCGATGGTCGATGGAGACTCGGGGACGTGGGTCCCGGCGCTGCGCGGTGGCCAGGACGAGCCCGAGACGGCGCTGCGTGCGCTGGCTGGCCTCTTCGCGGCCGGTGTTGAGGTGGACTGGGCGGGGCTGACCGCCGGAGCGAGGAAGATCGCTCTGCCGACCTACCCGTTCCAGCATCAGCACTACTGGCCGAAGGCCGTCACCGCTCGTGGTGACGCCTCGTCGGCCGGTCAGCAGCGTTCTGGCCACCCGTTGTTGGCGGCCGCAGTCTGGCTGGCCGAGGGCGACGGGCTGGTCCTGACGGGTCGTCTGTCACTGGCCACGATGCCGTGGCTGGCCGACCACGCCGTGCAGGGCACGGTCCTGCTGCCGGGAACCGCGTTCGTGGACCTGGCGGTCCATACCGGTGACCTGGCCGGCTGTGGCGTACTGGAGGAGCTGACGCTCCAGGAACCGCTGGTGCTGTCGGAGCGCGGTGGCGTGCAGCTGCAGGTCCACGTTGGCGACAGCGACAGCGGTCGCCGAACCGTCACGGTCTCCTCCCGCCAGGGCGAAGGCGAATGGGTTCGCAACGCGGTCGGTGTGCTGGCGCCGGCCGACAGTGAGCCCGCCCCCGCCCGGCTGGCCGCTTGGCCTCCGGTCGGTGCGGAGCTGGTGCCGGTCGACGGCGCCTACGAAGCGTTCGCCCAGCGCGGATACAACTACGGTCCGGCGTTCCAGGGCCTGCGCCAGGTCTGGCGTGCCGGGGACACCGTCTACGCCGAGGCCGAACTGCCCCAGGTCATCGACTCGGACGCGGCCGCGTTCGGTCTGCATCCCGCTCTGCTCGATGCCGCGCTGCACGGTCTGCTGGCCGCCAGCGACGGTGGTGGCGGGACGGGGCTGCCGTTCGCGTGGTCGGGCGTGCGGCTGCTGGCCGGCGGTGCCCGCCACCTGCGGGTGGTGCTGGCCCGCAAGTCGGGCGGCGTCTCGGTGACGGCGTTCGACGGCGTCGGTGAACCCGTTCTGGAAGCCCGGTCGTTGGCGATGCGCGAGGCCTCGGCCGGACAGCTCGCCGGCGCTGGTCGCCAGGTGCGGCAGTCGCTGTTCACCGTGGACTGGGTCCCGGTTCCTGCCCCGCAGGCCGCTGAGGCCGCAGTCAGCTGGGTGCGGCACGGCTCGGCGGTGGCGCCGGTGGTTGTGGCGGCCGTCCCGGCTGCCCCGCCCGGGACTTCGGCCCCGCAGGCGGCCCAGCTGGCTGCCGCGACGGTGTTGGGTTGGGTGCAGGAGTGGCTCGGTGACCCCGAGACCGACAACTCCCGGTTGGTGATCTGGACCCAGGGCGCAGCCGCTGGGCAGGACTTGGCCGCCGCAGCGGTGACGGGCTTGATCCGCTCCACGCAGTCGGAGCACCCGGGTCGTCTGCTGCTGGTCGATGTCGACCCGTCAGCCGACTTGGACCCCACCCGCGACGCTGACGTGGACGCTGTCCTGGCGGCGGTGTTGGGTGCCGATGAGTCCGAGCTCCGCATCCGCCCCGAGGCCGGCGGAATCGCGGCGTTCGGCCGGCGGCTGGCCCGGGCCGGGGCAGCCGGGGAACTGGAGCTGCCGCGTGGCACGGGCTGGCGGATCGAGGTCGCCCGACCGGGCGACCTGGGCAGCGCGACCGTCGTCGAAGCACCTGAGCTGGGCGCCGAGTTGGCGGAAGGCCAAGTCCGGGTCGGGCTGCGTGCGGTGGGCGTGAACTTCCGCGACGTGGTGACCGGGCTGGGCATGGTCTCCGACGGCCGGATCCTCGGCGGGGAAGGCTCCGGGATCGTCCTGGAGACCGGCCCCGGAGTGACGGGTCTGACGGTGGGTCAGCCCGTGATGGGTCTGGTGCCGAACTGGGGGCCGGTCGGGATCGTGGACAGCCGCATGGTGGCGGCCATCCCGCAGGGTTGGTCGTTCCAGCAGGCTGCGGCGGTGCCGGTCGGGTTCCTCACCGCGTTCTACGCGTTGCGTGATCTCGGCCAGGTCCGCCCGGGTCAGCGGGTGCTGATCCACGCTGGTACCGGTGGAGTTGGCACGGCCGCAGTGCAGTTGGCCATGGCATGGGGCTTGGAGGTCTTCGCGACCGCCAGCCCGGCCAAGCAGCCGGCACTGCGGGCGATGGGCGTGGCTGACACCCACATCGCGTCCACTCGTGATCTGGCCTTCTGCGAGCGGTTCTTGGCCGTGACCGGCGGTCAGGGCATGGATGTGGTCGTGAACGCCCTCGCGGGGGAGTTCACGGACGCCTCGCTGCGACTGTTGCCGCGCGGCGGCCAGTTCGTCGAGATGGGCAAGACCGACATCCGCAACCCCGAGCAGGTCGCCGAGGCCTACCCCGGGGTGGTCTACCAGGCGTTTGACCTGATGGACGCGGGCGAGCCGCGCATCGAGGAGATGCTGGCCGAGCTCGGGGCGATGTTCGACGCGGGCACGGTGGTCCCGCCGCCCGTGACGAGCTTCGAGCTGTCCCAGTCGGTGGCGGCGCTGCGCTATCTGCAGGCCGCCCGGCAGCTGGGCAAGGTCGTGCTGAACGTCCCCGCCGAGTGGGACCCGCAGGGCACGGCGCTGATCACGGGTGGAACCGGCACGCTTGGCGGGGAGTTGGCCCGGCACTTGGTGAACGTCCGTGGCATGCGGCACCTGCTGCTGATGTCGCGGCGCGGCCCGGTCGCTCCCGGAGTCGCCCGCCTGGCTGCGGAGTTGGCCGGCTCGGGCGCGGTGGTGCGGGTGCAGGCCGGCGATGCCGCCGACCGCGACGCCCTCGCCTCGGTCCTGGCGAGGAACGCGGTTGAGCGGCCACTGACGGCGGTCGTGCATGCCGCCGGTGTGATCGACGACGCGACGGTGGAGTCGCTGACGCCCGAGCGGATGGCGACCGTCATGGCGGCGAAGGCCGATGCGGCGTGGAACCTGCACGAGCTGACCGAAGACGCGGGCCTGGCTGGCTTCGTGCTCTACTCCTCGGCCGCAGCCAGCGTGGGCAGCCCGGGGCAGGGGAGCTACTCCGCTGCCAACGCGTTCCTGGACGCGCTGGCCGCCTACCGCCGCGAGCGGCACCTGGCCGGTCAGTCGCTGGCCTGGGGGCTGTGGGGCCAGACCTCGGAGATCACCGGGCAGTTGGCCGGCGCCGACCTCTCCCGCCTGCGCCGTGGCGGTGTCCAGCCGCTGACGACCGAGGAGGGCCTGGCACTCTTCGAGGCAGCGGCCGCGCTGGGCGCGCCCTTGGCGGTCCCGGCCCGGCTGGACCTGGCGGCGTTCTCGCGCGGCGGGCGGGAGGTGCCGGCGCTGCTGCGGGGCCTGACCGCCGGCGGAGTCGCCGCACGCCCGACCGCAGCCGTGGCCACGGCCGCGGAGACGGGTGGGCTGGCGGCCCGGTTGGCCGCGTTCGGTCCCGCCGAGCGTGAGCAGGAGGTCCTGGAGGTCGTCCGGGCCGCGGTCGCCGTCGTGCTGGGCCATGCCGGCCCCGCGGACATCGACCCCCAGCGGGCCTTCAAGGACATGGGCATCGACTCGCTGACCGGGCTGGAACTGCGCAACCGGCTCGCGACCGAGACCGGCCTCACCCTCCCCGCCACCCTGGTCTTCGACCACCCGACACCGGCCGAACTCGCTGGGCACCTCTGCCCGGAGATCTTCGCGGACGTGGTGGTGGAACCGGCGGTCTTCACCCAGCTCACCCAGCTGGAATCGATCCTCTCCGAGGTACCCGCGGACAGCGAAATGCGCTCCGACATCACGGCCCGACTGCGGACCGTGCTCTCGAAGTGGATGCGCGAGCAGGAGCCGACGGCGGAGAACACCGCGGCACAGAAACTTGAGTCGGCCTCGGCTGATGAAGTCTTTGACTTTATTGCTAAAGAGCTAGGAGTTTCCTAATCCAATGACCGAGATGACAGAGCACGAGAAGCTCCTCAGCTACCTGAAGAAGGTCACGGCCGACTCCTACGAGACCAAGGAACGCCTGCGGAAGATCGAGGCCCGCGAGCAGGAACCGGTTGCGATCGTCGGTATGGGTTGCCGGTTCCCGGGCGGGGTCGAGGACCCGGAGGGTTTCTGGCGGTTGGTCGCCGGCGGCTCCGACGCGATGTCGGGCTTCCCGGCGAACCGCGGCTGGGACGCGGCGGCCGCGTTCGACACCGGCGACGAGGGCCCGGCCTATTCCCAGGTGGGCGGTTTCCTGGATTGCGCCGGGAATTTCGACGCGGAGTTCTTCGGGATCAGTCCGCGTGAAGCCCTGGGCATGGATCCCCAGCAGCGGCTGCTGCTGGAGACCTGCTGGGAGGCACTGGAGGACGCGGGCATCACCCCGGCGTCGCTGAAGGGCACCGACACCGGGGTCTACGCCGGCATCATCGCCTCCGGGTACCGGATCGGTGAGCAGGACGGTGCCGGCGGCTTCGGCCTGACCGGGACGACGGCGAGCGTGGCGTCGGGCCGGGTGTCGTACTCGCTGGGGCTTCAGGGCCCCGCTGTCTCGATCGACACGGCGTGTTCCTCGTCGCTGACGGCGATTCACCTGGCCGTGCAGGCCCTGCGGTCCGATGAGTGCGGGATGGCGCTGGCCGGTGGTGTCACCGTGATGGCCTCGCCCGGGACGTTCGCGGAGTTCGCGCGCCAGCGCGGGCTGGCCGGCGACGGCCGGTGCAAGCCGTTCGCGGAGGCGGCCGACGGCACCGGCTGGGGCGAGGGCGTCGGTGTCCTGGTGCTGGAGCGGCTCTCGGACGCCCGCGAGCGCGGGCACCGGGTGCTGGCGGTGATCTCGGGCAGTGCGGTCAACCAGGACGGGGCCAGCAATGGTCTCTCCGCGCCGAACGGCCCGTCGCAGCAGCGGGTGATCCGCGCGGCGCTGGCCAGCGCGAGGTTGCAGCCGAGCGACGTCGATGTGGTGGAGGCGCACGGCACCGGCACGGCGCTGGGTGACCCGATCGAGGCGCAGGCGCTGCTGGCGACGTACGGTCAGGACCGGCCGGAGGGTCGGCCGCTGTTGCTGGGTTCGGTGAAGTCGAACATTGGTCACACGCAGGCTGCGGCGGGTGTGGCTGGTGTGATCAAGATGGTTCAGGCGATGCGGCACGGGATGCTGCCGCAGACGCTGCACGTGGACGCCCCGTCCTCGCACGTCGACTGGTCGGCCGGGGCGGTGGAGCTGCTGACCGAGCCGCGAGAGTGGCCGGCGGGTGCCGGCCCGCGGCGGGCCGGTGTCTCGGCGTTCGGGATCAGCGGCACCAACGTCCACGTGATCGTTGAAGAGCCCACCCCGGAGACTCCTGCCGAGGACGCGTCTGCTTCGGACGCCCCTGTCCTGGAGGAGTTGGAGTCTGCGGGTCCGGTGGCGTGGGTGTTGTCGGCTCGTTCTGATGCGGCGTTGGCTGCGCAGGCGGGCCGGTTGGCGGAGTTCCTGACGGCCCGTCCGGAGGTCGCGGCCAAGGACGTGGCGTTGTCGTTGGCGGTGACGCGGACCACGGCGTTCTCGCACCGTCTGGCGGTGGTGGGTCGGGACCGTGACCAGCTGTTGGAGGGTCTGGGCGCTGTTGCCACCGGTGTGGTGACCGGGGCCGCTGGTGATGGCCGGGTCGCTGTCGTCTTCTCGGGTCAGGGTTCCCAGCGTGTGGGGATGGGCCTGGGGTTGTACGAGGCGTTCCCGGTGTTCGCTGAGGCGTTTGACGAGGTCTGCGGGCACCTGGACGGCCTTCTGCCCGGTTCGCTGCGTGAGGTGATCGCGGCCGGTGGTCCGGAGTTGGACCAGACGGTGTTCGCGCAGGCAGGCTTGTTCGCGGTGCAGGTGGCGTTGTTCCGGCTGTGGTCGTCGTGGGGTGTGGTTCCGCAGTGTGTGGCGGGGCATTCGATCGGCGAGGTCACGGCCGCGTACGTGGCCGGGGTGTGGGATCTGGCGGACGCGTGTGCGGTGGTTGCGGCGCGTGGCCGGCTGATGCAGGAGCTGCCGGCCGGCGGTGCGATGGCTGCCCTGGACGCGTCGGCGGAGCAGGTCGCGGAGCTGGTTGCCGGGCGTGAGGGGGTGGCGGTCGCGGCGGTCAACAGCGCTCGACAGACCGTCATTTCCGGTGTCGAGTCCGTGGTGGACGAGCTGGCCGGCCTGTGGCGGGACCAGGGTGGGCGGGCTCGCCGGCTGCGGGTGAGTCACGCGTTCCACTCGCCGTTGATGGACCCGATGCTGGAGGAGTTCGCCCAGGTCCTGGACGGGGTGACCTGCCACGAGCCGCGTATTCCGCTGGTGTCGGGCACGCCGGGTGCGGACGTGACCGACCCCGCCTACTGGGTGGCGCATGTGCGTGACACGGTCCGCCACCACGACGTGGTCGAGGCGATGCGGGCCCAGGGCATCAGTGTCTTCGCGGAGTTGGGCCCGGACGGCGCCCTGTCCGCGATGGCGGACGACGACGCGGGCACGTGGGTTCCGGCGTTGCGCGGCGGCCAGGACGAGCCCGAGACCGCGTTGCGCGCGCTGGCCGGTCTGTACGCGGCCGGTGTTGAGGTGGACTGGGCGGGGCTTGCCGCCGGAGCGAGCAAGGTCGCTCTGCCGACCTACCCGTTCCAGCATCAGCACTACTGGCCGAAGGCCGCCGTTGGCCGTGGTGACGCCTGGTCGGCTGGGCAGCAGCGCTCTGGCCACCCGCTGTTGGCGGCAGCCGTGTGGCTGGCCGTCGGCGACGGCCTGGTGCTGACGGGTCGTCTGTCGCTGTCGGCGATGCCGTGGCTGGCCGACCACGCCGTGCACGGCACTGTCCTGCTGCCCGGAACCGCGTTCGTGGACCTTGCGGTCCACGCCGGTGACCTGGCCGGGTGCGGCACGCTGGAGGAACTGACGCTCCAGGAGCCGCTGCTCCTGCCCACCACCGGTGGCGTGCAGTTGCAGGTCCACGTCGGCGACAGCGACGGCGACAGCGGTCGGCGAACCGTCACGGTCTCCTCCCGCGAGGGTGAGGGCGAGTGGGTCCGGCACGCCGTGGGTGTACTGGCCCCTGCCGGCAGTGAGCCCGTCCCGGCTCCGCTGGACGTCTGGCCGCCGGCGGGTGCGGAGCCGGTTCCGGTCGACGACGCCTACGAGAAGTTCGCTCAGCGCGGTTACGGCTACGGTCCGGCGTTCCAGGGGCTGCATCAGGTCTGGCAGGCCGGGGACACCGTCTACGCCGAGGCCGAACTGCCCCAGGGCATCGACTCCGACGCAGCCGGGTTCGGCCTGCACCCCGCTCTGCTGGACGCTGCCCTGCACAGCCTCCTGGCCGCAGGCAGCAGCAATGGCAATGGCGGGGCGGGACTTCCGTTCGCCTGGTCGGGCGTGCGACTGCTGGCGGGCGGTGCCCGCCACTTGCGAGTGGCGTTGGTCCGTGCGTCGGGTGGCGTCTCCGTGACGGCGTTCGACGGTGTCGGCCAGCCGGTCTTGCAGGTGCGGTCGCTGGCGATGCGTGAGGCTTCGGCCGGTCAGCTCGCCGGGCCCGGTCGCCAGGTGCGGCAGTCGCTGTTCACCGTCGACTGGGTCCCACTGACGGTGCAGACTTCTGACGCCGTGGTCCCGTGGGCGCGGCATGGAGAGTCGGTCGCTCCGGTGGTTGTGGCGGCTTTGCCGGCTGCCGCGCCCGGGACTTCGGCCCCGGAGGCGGCCCGGCTGGCTGCCGCGACGGTGTTGAGTTGGGTGCAGGAGTGGCTCGGTGACCCCGAGACCGACGGTTCGCGGTTGGTGATCTGGACCCAGGGCGTAGCCGCCGGGCAGGACTTGGCCGGCGCAGCGGTCGCGGGTCTGGTCCGCTCGACGCAGTCGGAGCACCCGGGTCGTCTGCTGCTGGTCGATGTCGACCCGTCAGCCGGCCTGGACCCCACCCGCGACGCGGACGTGGACGCTGTGCTGGCCGTCGCGTTGGACGCCGATGAGCCCGAGGTCCGCATCCGTCCCGCAGCTGATGGGGGAGTCGCGGCGTTCGGTCGCCGGCTGGCCCGCTCCAACGAGCTGGCACTGCCCAGTGGTTCGGGCTGGCGGGTCGAGGTCGCCAATCCGGGTGACCTGGGCAGCGCCGCTGTCGTCGACGCCCCCGACTTGGACGCCGAGTTGGCAGCCGGCCAGGTCCGGGTCAGCCTGCGTGCGGTGGGCGTGAACTTCCGCGACGTGGTGACCGGTCTGGGCATGGTCGCGGACGTCCGAGGCCTTGGTGGCGAAGGCGCCGGCACTGTCCTGGAGATCGGCCCGGGAGTCACGGGTCTGACGGTGGGTCAGCCGGTGATGGGTCTGGTGCCGGGCTGGGGTCCGGTCGGGGTCGTCGACAGCCGGTTGCTCGCCCCGATCCCGCAGGGCTGGTCGTTCCAGCAGGCCGCAGCGGCGCCGGTCGGGTTCAGCACCGCGTTCTACGCGTTGCGGGACCTGGCCCAGGTCCGTGCGGGCCAGCGGGTGCTGATCCACGCCGGCACCGGTGGAGTCGGCACCGCTGCGGTGCAACTCGCCCAGGCATGGGGCCTGGAGGTGTTCGCCACCGCCAGCCCGGCCAAGCAGCACGCGCTTCGGGCGATGGGCCTGGCTGACACCCACATCGCCTCCACTCGTGATCTGGCCTTCTGCGAGCAGTTCCTGGCCGAGACCGGCGGCGAGGGCATGGACGTGGTCGTCAACGCCCTGGCCGGGGAGTTCACGGACGCCTCGCTCAGGCTGCTGCCGCGCGGCGGCCAGTTCGTCGAGATGGGCAAGACCGACATCCGCAACCCCGAGCAGGTCGCCGAGGCCTACCCCGGGGTGGTCTACCAGGCGTTCGACCTGATGGACGCGGGCGAGCCGCGCGTTGCGGAGATGCTGGCCGAGCTCGGCGGCATGTTCGACGCGGGCACGGTGGTTCCGCCGCCGGTGACGACCTTCGAGCTGTCCCAGGCCGTGTCGGCACTGCGTTATCTGCAGGCGGCCCGGCAGTTGGGCAAGGTCGTGCTGAACGTCCCCGCTGCGTGGGACCCGCAGGGCACGGTGCTCGTCACGGGTGGAACCGGCACGCTGGGCGGAGAGTTGGCCCGGCACCTGGTGAACGTGCGTGGCATGCAGCACCTGGTCCTGATGTCCCGCCGGGGTCCGGCGGCGCCGGGAGTCGCCCGTCTGGTCGCGGAGTTGGCCGCGTCGGGCGCTGAGGTTCGGGTCCAGGCCGGCGATGCCGCCGACCGCGACGCGCTCGCCGCCGTGTTGGCACGGATCGAGCGGCCGCTGACGGCCGTGGTGCACGCCGCAGGTGTGATCGACGACGCGACGGTCGAGTCGCTGACGCCCGAGCGCATGGCGCCCGTGCTGGCGGCGAAGGTCGACGCGGCGTGGAACCTGCACGAGCTGACCGAAGATGCGGGCCTGGCCGGCTTCGTGCTCTACTCCTCGGCCGCCGCTGTCATGGGCAGCCCGGGGCAGGGCAGTTACGCCGCCGCGAACGCGTTCCTCGACGCGCTGGCCACCTACCGCCATGACCGGCAGCTGGCCGGTCAGTCGCTGGCGTGGGGCCTGTGGGCCCAGGCCTCGGAGATCACGGGCCATCTGGAGGGCGCGGGTCTGTCGCGCCTGCGCCGTGGCGGCATCCAGCCGCTGACGACCGAGCAGGGCCTGGCCCTGTTCGAGGCAGCGGCCGCGCTGGGTACGCCGTTGGCGGTCCCGGCCCGCCTGGACCTGACCGCACTGGCACGCCCGGGACGCCCGGTGCCTGCGCTGCTGCGGGGTCTGGCCGTTGGCGCTCTCGCCCGCCCGACTGCGGCCGTTGCCGTGGTCGCCGGTGGCCTGGCGGCCCGGTTGGCCGCGCTTGGCCCCGCCGAGCGCGAGCAGGAGGTCCTGCAGATCGTCCGGGCCGCCGCCGCCGTTGTCCTGGGGCACGCACACCCCGGGGACATCGATCCGCTGCGGGCTTTCCGGGACATGGGCATCGACTCCCTGACCGGGCTGGAGCTCCGCAACCGGCTCGCGAACGAGACCGGCCTCACCCTGCCCGCCACCTTGGTCTTCGACCAGCCGACGCCGCTTGAGGTCGCCCGGTTCGTGGTTGCCGAGGCATGCGGCACGGACGGGGTCCTCGGAGGGACCACCGTGCCGGTGGTCCGGGTCGGCACGGATGAGCCGGTGGCGATCGTCGGTATGGGTTGCCGGTTCCCGGGCGGGGTCGAAGACCCGGAGGGCTTCTGGCAGTTGGTCGCCGCAGGGACCGACGCGATGTCGGGCTTCCCGGTGAACCGTGGCTGGGAGACGCCGGGCCTGTCCGGTGATGACGGCGCCGCCTACACCCCGCTGGGTGGATTCCTGGACGGTGCCGGCGAGTTCGACGCGGAGTTCTTCGGGATCAGCCCCCGTGAGGCCCTGGGCATGGACCCCCAGCAGCGGCTGTTGCTGGAGACCAGCTGGGAGGCGCTGGAAGACGCCGGCATCACCCCGGGTTCGCTGCGCGGCAGCGACACCGGCGTCTACGCCGGCATCATCGCTCTGGGGTACCGGGTCGGTGAGCAGGACGGTGCCGGCGGCTTCGGGATGACCGGGACGACGGCGAGTGTCGCGTCGGGTCGGGTGGCGTACTCGCTGGGGCTGCAAGGTCCTGCCGTCTCGATCGACACCGCTTGCTCGTCCTCGCTGACGGCGATTCACCTGGCGGCGCAGGCACTTCGTTCCGGGGAGTGCGGGATCGCGCTCGCCGGCGGTGTGACCGTCATGCCCACCCCTGGCACGTTCACGGAGTTCGCGCGCCAGCGCGGGTTGGCCGGCGACGGCCGGTGCAAGCCGTTCTCGGAGGCCGCTGACGGCACCGGGTGGGGCGAGGGCGTCGGCATGCTGGTGCTGGAGCGGCTGTCCGATGCGCGGGCTCGTGGGCACAAGGTGCTGGCGGTCGTGGCGGGTAGCGCGGTCAACCAGGACGGTGCGAGTAACGGTCTGTCGGCGCCGAACGGTCCTTCGCAGCAGCGGGTGATCCGGGCCGCGCTGGCCAGCGCGGGGTTGCAGCCGGGTGACGTTGACGTCGTGGAGGCGCACGGCACGGGCACCGCGTTGGGTGACCCGATCGAGGCTCAGGCGTTGCTGGCCACCTACGGCCAGGACCGGCCGGAGGACCGGCCGCTGCTGCTGGGTTCGGTGAAGTCGAACATCGGTCACACGCAGGCCGCTGCGGGTGTGGCGGGTGTGATCAAGATGGTGCAGGCGATGCGCCACGGAATGCTTCCGCAGACCCTGCACGTGGACGCCCCGTCCTCGCACGTCGACTGGTCCGCTGGGGCGGTCGAGTTGCTGACCGCGCCGCGCGAGTGGCCGGCTGGGGCCGGTCCGCGTCGCGCTGGTGTGTCGGCGTTCGGGATCAGCGGCACCAACGTCCACATGATCCTGGAACAGCCCGCGCAGGACGTTCCTGCTGTGGAGGAGGCTCCCGTTCAGGATGGGCCGGAGTCTGCGGAGCCGGTGGCGTGGGTGTTGTCGGCGCGCTCCGACGCTGCGCTCGCTGCGCAGGCGGGCCGGCTGGCGGAGTTCGTGGCCGCGCGTCCGGAGGTCGCGGCCAAGGACGTCGCGTTCTCCCTGACCGCCACCCGGACCACAGCCTTCTCGCACCGCCTGGCGGTAGTGGGTCGGGACCGCGAGCAGCTGCTGGAGGGGCTGACTGCGGCTGCCACGGGTGTGGTGACCGGGGCCGCTGGTGATGGCCGGGTTGCGGTGGTGTTCTCGGGTCAGGGTTCCCAGCGTGTGGGGATGGGCCTTGGTCTGTACGAGGCGTTCCCGGTGTTCGCGGCGGCGTTTGACGAGGTCTGCGGGCACCTGGACGGCCTTCTGCCCGGTTCGCTGCGTGAGGTGATCGCGGCCGGTGGTCCGGAGCTGGACCAGACCGTGTTCGCCCAGGCTGGTTTGTTCGCGGTGCAGGTGGCGCTCTTCCGGCTCTGGTCCTCGTGGGGTGTGGTCCCGCAGTGCGTGGCCGGGCACTCGATCGGCGAGGTCACGGCGGCGTATGTGGCCGGGGTCTGGGACCTGGCGGACGCGTGTGCGGTGGTGGCGGCGCGTGGCCGGCTGATGCAGGAGCTGCCGGCCGGCGGTGCGATGGCTGCCTTGGACGCCTCGGCGGAGCAGGTCGCGGAGCTGGTTGCCGGGCATGAGGGGGTGGCGGTCGCGGCGGTCAACAGCGCGCGGCAGACCGTCATTTCCGGTGTCGAGTCCGTGGTGGACGAGCTGGCCGGGCTGTGGCGGGACCAGGGCGGGCGGGCTCGCCGGCTGCGGGTCAGCCACGCGTTCCACTCGCCGTTGATGGACCCGATGCTGGAGGAGTTCGCCCAGGTCCTGGACGGGGTGACCTGCCACGAGCCGCGCATTCCGCTGGTGTCCGGGACGCCGGGCGCGGACGTGACCGACCCCGCCTACTGGGTCGCGCACGTGCGTGACACGGTCCGCCACCACGACGTGGTCGAGGCGATGCGGGCCCAGGGCATCGGCGTGTTCGCCGAGTTGGGCCCGGACGGCGCCCTCTCGTCGATGATCGATGACAACGCGGGGACGTGGGTTCCGGCGCTGCGCGGCGGCCAGGACGAGCCCGAGACCGCGCTGCGCGCGCTGGCCGGACTCTTCGCGGCCGGCGTGGAGGTGGACTGGGCAGCGCTGACTGGCGAGGGCGCGAAGACGGTTGCCCTGCCGACCTACCCGTTCCAGCGCCAGCACTACTGGCCGAAGGCTGTGGCGGGTCGTGGTGATGCTTCGTCGGCTGGTCAGCAGCGGGTCGGTCACCCGTTGTTGGCGGCTGCGGTGTGGCTGGCCGAGGGTGACGGGCTGGTCCTGACGGGTCGTCTGTCGCTGGCCACGATGCCGTGGCTGGCCGACCACGCCGTCCAGGGCACGGTCCTGCTGCCCGGTACCGCGTTCGTGGACCTGGCGGTTCACGCTGGCGATCTGGCCGGCTGCGGCACGCTGGAGGAGCTGACGCTCCAGGAGCCGCTGGTCCTGCCGGGCCAGGGTGGCGTGCAGTTGCAGGTCCACGTGGGCGACAGCGACGGCGACAGCGGTCGCCGAACCGTCACGGTCTCTTCCCGCGAGGGTGAGGGGGAGTGGGTTCGGAACGCGGTCGGCGTACTGGCCTCGGTCGATGCCGAGCCCGCCCCGGCCCGGCTGGACGTCTGGCCGCCGGCGGATGCGGAGTCGGTTCCGGTCGATGGCGCTTACGAAGCGTTCGCCCAGCGTGGTTACGGCTACGGTCCGGCGTTCCAGGGCCTGCGTCAGGCCTGGCGTGCTGGGGACACCGTCTACGCCGAGGTCGAGCTGCCCCAGGTTGTCGAAGCCGATGCGGCCGGGTTCGGTCTGCATCCGGCTCTGCTCGACGCCGCCCTGCACAGTCTGTTGGCCGCCAGTGATGGTGGCGGTGCGGGGACGGGGCTGCCGTTCGCGTGGTCGGGCGTGCGGCTGCTGGCCGGCGGTGCCCGCCACCTGCGGGTGGTGCTGGCCCGCAAGTCGGGCGGCGTCTCGGTCACCGCGTTCGACGCCGTCGGTGAACCCGTCCTTCAGGTGCGGTCGTTGGCGCTGCGGGAGATTCCGGCTGGTCAGTTCGCCGGGTCCGGTCGGCAGGTGCGGCAGTCGCTGTTCACGGTGGACTGGATACCGCTTGCGCAGGTCCCAGCTGGCGCGGTGCAGTGGGTGCGGCACGGCTCGGCGATGGCGCCGGTGGTTGTGGCGGCCGTTCCGGCTGCCCCGTCCGGGACTTCGGCCCCGCAGGCAGCTCAGCTGGCTGCTGCGACGGTGTTGGGTTGGGTGCAGGAGTGGCTCGGTGACCCCGAGACTGACGGCGCTCGGTTGGTGATCTGGACCCAGGGCGCAGCTGCCGGGCAGGACTTGGCCGGCGCAGCGGTGACGGGTCTGATCCGGTCGACGCAGTCGGAGCACCCGGGTCGTCTGCTGCTGGTCGATGTCGACCCGTCCGCCGGCCTGGACCCCACCCGCGACGCCGACGTGGATGCTGTGCTGGCCGTGGCGTTGGATGCCGATGAGCCCGAGGTCCGCATCCGTCCCGCTGCTGACGGGGGAGTCGCGGCGTTCGGTCGCCGGCTGGCCCGCGGCAGTGAGTTGGCACTGCCCAGTGGTTCGGGCTGGCGGGTCGAGGTGGCCAATCCGGGTGACCTGGGTAGCGCCGCTGTGGTCGACACCCCCGATGCGGACGCCGAGTTGGCGGAGGGTCAGGTCCGAGTTGGTCTGCGTGCGGCGGGCGTCAACTTCCGCGACGTGGTCGCCGGGCTCGGGATGATCGCCGACAGCCGCGGCCTTGGTGGCGAAGGCGCCGGTGTCGTCCTGGAGATCGGCCCCGGGGTCACCGGTCTGACGGTGAGTCAGTCCGTGATGGGCCTGGTGCCGAACTGGGGGCCGGTCGGCATTGTCGACAGCCGCCTGATCGCCGCCGTCCCGCAGGGCTGGTCGTTCCAGCAGGCTGCGGCAGTGCCCATTGGATTCCTGACCGCGTTCTACGCGTTGCGGGACCTGGCCCAGGTCCGCCCCGGCCAGCGAGTCCTCATTCACGCCGGTACCGGCGGTGTGGGCACGGCGGCGGTCCAACTGGCCCAGGCGTGGGGCTTGGAGGTGTTCGCGACCGCGAGCCCGGCCAAGCAGCACGCGCTTCGGGCGATGGGTGTGGACGAGAGCCACATCGCCTCGACCCGTGATCTGGCCTTCTGCGAGCGGTTCTTGGCCGAGACCGGAGGCGAGGGCATGGACGTGGTCCTCAACGCCCTGGCCGGGGAGTTCACGGACGCGTCGCTCAGGCTGCTGCCGCGCGGCGGCCAGTTCGTCGAGATGGGCAAGACCGACATCCGCAACCCGGAGCAGGTCGCCCAGACCTACCCGGGTGTCGTCTACCAGGCGTTCGACCTGATGGACGCGGGCGAGCCGCGCATCGAGGAGATGTTCGCCGAGCTGGGGACGATGTTCGAGGTCGGCACGGTGGTCCCGCCGCCGGTGACGAGCTTCGAGCTGTCCCAGGCTGTGGCAGCGCTGCGGTACCTCCAGGCCGCCAAGCAGCTGGGCAAGGTCGTGCTCAACGTCCCGGCCGAGTGGAACCCGCAGGGCACCGTCCTGGTGACCGGCGGTACCGGCACGCTGGGCGGGGAGTTGGCCCGACACCTGGTCAACGTCCGTGGCATGCGGCACCTGGTCCTGATGTCCCGCCGGGGTCCGGCGGCGCCGGGAGTCGCCCGTCTAGTCGCGGAGTTGGCCGCGTCGGGTGCGGAGGTGCGGGTGCAGGCCGGCGACGCTGCCGACCGCGACGCCCTCGCCTCGGCGCTGGCGCGGATCGAGCGGCCGCTGACGGCCGTGGTGCACGCCGCCGGTGTGATCGACGACGCGACGGTGGAGTCGCTGACGCCCGAGCGCATGGCGACCGTCATGGCGGCCAAGGCCGATGCGGCGTGGAACCTGCACGAGCTGACCGAGGGCGCGGGCCTGGCCGGCTTCGTGCTGTACTCCTCGGCGGCTTCCGTTCTGGGAAGCCCCGGTCAGGGGAGTTACTCCGCTGCCAACGCGTTCCTGGACGCACTCGCCGCCTACCGCCGCGAACGCCGCCTGGCCGGTCAGTCGCTGGCCTGGGGCCTGTGGGCCCAGACCTCGGAGATCACCGGGCAGTTGGCCGGCGCCGACCTCTCCCGGATGCGCCGTGGCGGCATCCAGCCGCTGACGACCGAGCAGGGCCTGGCGCTCTTCGAGGCCGCCGCCGCGCTGGGCGCGCCCCTGGCGGTCCCGGCCCGACTGGACCTGACGGCACTCGCACGCCCGGGACGCCCGCTGCTTCCGCTGCTGCGGGGCCTGGCCGTTGGCGCTCCCGCCCGTCCGACCGCTGCTGTGGCTGCGGACGCGGGTGGCCTGGCGGCCCGGTTGGCCGCGCTCGGTTCCGCCGAGCGTGAGCAGGAAGTCCTGCAGATCGTCCGGGCCGCTGCCGCTGTCGTTCTGGGGCATGCCCGTCCTGGGGACATCGATCCCCAGCGGGCCTTCAAGGACATGGGAATTGACTCCCTGACCGCACTGGAGCTGCGGAACCGGCTCGCGGCCGAGACCGGCCTCACCCTCCCCGCCACCCTGGTCTTCGACTACCCGGTCCCCCTCGACCTTGCCCGGCACCTGGTGACCGAGGTGTGCGGGACAGCCGAGGCCGTCGGCGCATCGGCTGTGCCGGCGGTCCGTGGCGGCACGGACGAGCCCGTGGTGATCGTGGGCATGGGTTGCCGGTTCCCGGGTGGAGTCGAAGACCCTGATGGTTTCTGGCAGTTGGTGGCCGGCGGCTCCGACGCCATGTCGGGTTTCCCGGCGAACCGTGGCTGGGAGACGCCCGACCTGTCCGAGTCCGGTGACGAGGGCAACGCCTTCGCCCCGGTGGGTGGATTCCTGGCCGGCGCCGGTGAGTTCGATGCGGAGTTCTTCGGGATCAGTCCGCGTGAGGCCCTGGGCATGGACCCCCAGCAGCGACTGCTGCTGGAGACCTGCTGGGAGGCACTGGAGGACGCGGGCATCACCCCGGCCTCACTGCGCGGCAGCGACACCGGCGTCTACGCCGGCATCATCGCCTCGGGATACCGGGCCACCGAGCAGGACGGTGCCGGCGGCTTCGGCCTGACCGGTACCACGGCGAGCGTGGCGTCGGGACGCGTGTCGTACACGCTGGGTCTTCAGGGTCCCGCGGTCTCGATCGACACCGCCTGTTCCTCGTCGCTGACGGCGATTCACCTCGCCGCGCAGGCACTCCGTTCTGGGGAGTGCGGAATGGCCCTGGCCGGTGGTGTCACGGTCATGGCCTCGCCCGGGACGTTCACGGAGTTCGCGCGGCAGCGCGGCCTGGCCGCCAACGGCCGGTGCAAGCCGTTCTCGGAGGCCGCTGACGGCACCGGGTGGGGCGAAGGCGTCGGCATGCTGGTGCTGGAGCGGCTGTCCGACGCGCGTGCCCGTGGGCACAAGGTGCTGGCGGTCGTGGCGGGTAGCGCGGTCAACCAGGACGGGGCCAGCAATGGCTTGTCGGCGCCGAACGGCCCGTCGCAGCAGCGGGTGATCCGGGCCGCGCTGGCGAGTGCCGGGCTCCAGCCCGGCGACGTCGACGTCGTCGAGGCGCATGGCACGGGCACCGCGCTGGGTGACCCGATCGAGGCCCAGGCGCTTCTCGCCACCTATGGCCAGGACCGGCCGGAGGGTCGGCCCCTGCTGCTCGGGTCGGTGAAGTCGAACATCGGCCACACGCAGGCCGCTGCTGGTGTCGCCGGTGTGATCAAGATGGTGCAGGCGATGCGGCACGGGATGCTGCCGCAGACCCTGCACGTGGACGCCCCGTCCTCGCACGTCGACTGGTCGGCCGGAGCAGTGGAACTGCTGACCGCGCCGCGGGAGTGGCCGGCTGGCTCCGGCCCTCGGCGTGCGGGTGTGTCGGCCTTCGGGATCAGCGGCACCAACGTCCACCTGATCCTTGAGCAGCCCGCCGAGGCCGCCCCTGTCCTGGATGTCGTGGAGTCTGCGGGTCCGGCGGCGTGGGTGCTGTCGGCGCGGTCCGCTCCGGCACTGGCCGCGCAGGCGGCTCGGCTGGCGGACTTCGCGACGGCTCGCCCCGAGATCACCGCGAGGGACCTGGCGTTCTCGCTGGCGGTGACCCGGACCACGGCGTTCTCGCATCGCCTGGCGGTGGTCGGCGAGGACCGCGACCAGCTGCTCGCGGGCCTGACCGCTGCCGCAACGGGCCAGGAGGCGCCCGGTGTTGTCACCGGGAGTGCTGGTTCGGTCTCGCGGCCGGTGTTCGTGTTCGCTGGTCAGGGTGCGCAGTGGGTCGGGATGGGCCTGCAACTGTGGGACCAGGAGCCCGCGTTCGCTGCGGCGATGGAGCGCTGTGCGCAGGCGCTGGCGCCGTTCGTCGACTGGCGACTGCGCGAAGTGCTCGCGGATGCCGAGCTGTTGGCCCGCGTGGACGTGGTCCAGCCGGCGTCGTGGGCGGTGGCGGTCAGCCTGGCCGAGCTGTGGCGCGCCTACGGCGTCGAGCCTGCGGCCGTTGCCGGTCACAGCCAGGGCGAGATCGCCGCGGCATGCGTCGCAGGTGGCCTGTCCTTGGAGGACGGCGCCCGGGTTGTCGCCCTGCGCAGCCGGGCGCTGGCCGGCCTGGCTGGCACGGGCGGGATGGTCTCCGTGCCCGCCAGCCTCGACGAGGTGCAGGAGTGGATCTCCCGCTGGGGCCAGGACCTGTCGGTCGCGGCCGTCAACGGTCCCCGGCAGGTCGTCGTGGCTGGAGCGGCAAGCGCGTGCGCGGAGTTCGTGGACGCTTACGCCGATCGCGGCGCCCGGCGGATCGCGGTGGACTACGCCTCGCACACGTCGCACGTCGAGGCGGTCGAGGACCGTCTGGCCGAGGACCTGGCCGCAGTGTCCGCCGGTAGTAGCGCAGTGCCGTTCTACTCCACGCTCGAAGCCCGGGTACTGGACACCGCCGAGTTGGACGGCGGCTACTGGTACCGCAATCTGCGGCAGACGGTGCGGTTCGGCGAGGTCATCGCCGCCCTCGCGGCCGAGGGCCACCGCGTGTTCGTGGAGGTCAGCCCGCACCCGGTGCTGGGCCTGGCGATCGCGCAGGCCGGCGACGACTTGGTGGCCGCAGCCACCTTGCAGCGTGGCGACGGCGGCCGTGGCCGCTGGCTGACCGCCCTGGCCGGTGCTTACACGGCCGGCGTTGAGGTGGACTGGGCCACGGTGACCGCCGGAGCGAGCAAGGTCGCTCTGCCGACCTACCCGTTCCAGCGCCAGCACTACTGGCCGAAGGCCGTCACCGGCCGTGGGGACGCCTCGTCGATCGGTCTGCAGCGTTCCGGCCACCCGTTGTTGGCGGCCGCAGTCTGGCTCGCCGAGGGCGACGGGGTGGTCCTGACGGGCCGTCTGTCGCTGGCCGCGATGCCGTGGCTGGCCGACCACGCCGTCCACGGCACGGTGCTGCTGCCCGGAACCGCCTTCGTGGACCTGGCGGTCCACGCGGGCGACCTGGCAGGGTGCGGTGTCCTGGAGGAACTGACGCTCCAGGAACCGCTGGTGCTGTCGGAGCACGGCGGCGTGCAGTTGCAGGTCCGCGTCAGCGACGGCGACGGTCCGCGAACGGTCACGATCTCCTCCCGCGAGGGCGAAGGCGAGTGGGTTCGGCACGCCGCCGGTGTGCTCACCCCGGTCGGCAGCGAGCCCGTCCCCGCCCCGCTGGCCGTCTGGCCGCCGGCCGGTGCCGAGTCGGTTCCGGTCGACGACGCCTACGAGAGGCTGGCCGGGCGCGGTTACGGCTACGGTCCGGCGTTCCAGGGCCTGCGTCAGGTCTGGCGTGCCGAGGACACGGTGTACGTCGAGGTCGAGCTGCCCCAGGCCGCGGAAGCGGATGCTGCCGGGTTCGGCCTGCACCCCGCGCTGCTCGATGCCGCGCTGCACGGTCTCCTGGCCGCCGGCAGCAGGAACGGCAGTGGGGGAACGGGACTTCCGTTCGCCTGGTCGGGCGTGCGGCTGCTGGCCGGCGGTGCCCGACACCTGCGAGTGGTCCTGGCACCCGGATCGGGTGGGATCTCGGTCACGGCCTTCGACGCCGTCGGTGAACCCGTCCTGCAGGCGCGGTCGTTGGCGATGCGGGAGATTCCGGCTGGTCAGCTGACCAGCTCTGGTCGACAGGTGCGGCAGTCGCTGTTCACCGTCGACTGGGTCCCGCTGCCGGCGCAGGCTCCGGCCGCCGCAGTGCAGTGGGCGCGGCACGGCCAGCCGGCCGGCGCCAAGCCGGCCCCGGTGGTTGTTGCGGTTCTGCCGGCTGCCCCGTTCGGCATGTCGGTGCCGCAGGCGGCCCACCTGGCGGCCGCGACGGTGCTCGGTTGGGTGCAGGAGTGGCTCGGTGACCCCGAGACCGACGGCTCGCGGTTGGTGATCTGGACCCAGGGCGTGGCCGCCGGCCAGGACTTGGCCGGCGCAGCGGTCGCAGGGTTGGTCCGTTCAGCGCAGTCGGAGCACCCGGGTCGTCTGCTGCTGGTCGATGTCGACCCGTCAGCCGGCCTCTACCCCGCCTACGACGCCGACGTGGCGACCGTGCTGGCGGCGGTGCTGGAGGCCGACGAGCCCGAGGTCTGCGTCCGCCCCGCTGCTGACGGCGGGGGTGTGGTCGCGTTCGGGCGCCGGCTGGCCCGGGCCGGGACTGAAGAGCCCGGTACCGTTCCCGCCGAGTGGGACCCGCAGGGCACGGTGCTGGTCACGGGTGGAACCGGCACGCTGGGTGGGGAGTTGGCCCGGCACCTGGTGGATGCCCGTGGCATGCGGCACCTGTTGCTGATGTCGCGGCGCGGCCCGGTCGCACCTGGAGTCGCCAGCCTGGTCTCGGAGTTGGCTGAGCTCGGTGCGGAGGTACGGGTTCAGGCCGGCGACGCCGCCGACCGCGACGCCCTCGCCTCGGTGTTGGCGCGGATCGAGTCTCCGTTGACGGCGGTCGTGCACGCCGCCGGTGTGATCGACGACGCCACAGTGGAGTCGCTGACGCCCGAGCGCATGGCGAACGTCCTGTCGGCGAAGGCCGATGCGGCGTGGAACCTGCACGAGCTGACCGAGGACGCGGGCCTTGCCGGGTTCGTCCTGTACTCCTCGGCCGCGGCCGTCATGGGCAGTGCGGGGCAGGGGAGTTACGCCGCCGCGAATGCGTTCCTGGACGCGCTGGCCACCTACCGCCACGATCGGGAACTGGTCGGTCAGTCGCTGGCGTGGGGCCTGTGGGCCCAGGCGTCGGAGATGACGGGGCACCTGGAGGGTGCGGGCGTGTCGCGCCTGCGCCGTGGCGGCATCCAGCCGCTGACGACGGAGCAGGGCCTGGCGCTGTTCGACGCCGCCGCTGCGTTGAGCACACCGGTGGCGGTTCCGGCTCTGCTGGACCTGACCGCACTGTCCCGCCCCGGAAGGCCGCTGCCGCCGCTGCTGCGCGGCTTGGTCGCCGGTGTCCCCGCCCGTCCGACCGCGGCCGTGGCTGCGGTGGCGGCTGCGGACGCGGGTGGCCTGGCGGCCCGGTTGGCCGCGCTCGGTTCCGCCGAGCGTGAGCAGGAGGTCCTGGAGATCGTCCGGGCCGCTGTCGCCGCCGTCCTGGGCCACGCCAGCTCCGCGGACATCGATCCCCAGCGCGCCTTCCGCGAGATGGGCATCGACTCGCTGACCGCGCTGGAACTGCGCAACCGGCTGGTGGCCGAGACCGGCCTCAGCCTGCCCGCGACCCTGGTCTTCGACTACCCCGTCCCCCTTGAACTCGCCCGGCACCTGGTGACCGAGGCGTGCGGGACCGACGAGGCCGTCGGCGCATCGGCTGTGCCGGCGGTCCGTGGCGGCACGGACGAGCCGGTGGCGATCGTCGGAATCGGCTGCCGGTTCCCGGGCGGGGCCGAAGGCCCGGACGGGTTCTGGCAGTTGGTCGCCGGAGGCGCCGACGCGATGTCGGGCTTCCCGGCGAACCGCGGTTGGGACGTGGCCGGCCTGCCCGACCTTGAGTCGGGTGACGACGAGGGTGCGCGCTATGCCCCGGTGGGCGGCTTCCTGGACAGCGCCGGCGACTTCGATGCCGAGTTCTTCGGCATCAGTCCGCGTGAGGCCCTGGGCATGGACCCCCAGCAGCGCTTGCTGCTGGAGACCTGCTGGGAGGCGCTGGAGGACGCTGGCATCACTCCCGGTTCGCTGCGGGGCACCGACACCGGCGTCTACGCCGGCATCATCACCTCCGGCTACCGGGTCGGAGGCCAGTACGGCGCCGGCGGCTACGGGATGACCGGGACGACGGCGAGTGTGGCATCGGGTCGAGTGGCGTACTCGCTGGGTCTTCAGGGCCCCGCGGTCTCGATCGACACGGCCTGCTCGTCCTCGCTGACGGCGATTCACCTGGCTGCACAGGCACTTCGCTCGGGCGAGTGCGGGATCGCGCTCGCCGGTGGTGTCACCGTGATGGCCACCCCGGGTGCGTACCTGGAGTTCGCACGGCAGCGCGGCCTTGCCGCCGACGGCCGGTGCAAGCCCTTCGCTGATGCCGCCGACGGCACCGGCTGGGGCGAGGGCGTCGGCGTAGTGGTCCTGGAGCGGCTGTCCGTCGCCCGTGAGCGCGGGCACCGGGTGCTGGCGGTCGTGGCGGGTAGCGCGATCAACCAGGACGGCGCGAGCAACGGCCTGTCGGCGCCGAACGGCCCTTCGCAGCAGCGGGTGATCCGCGCGGCGTTGGCCAGCGCCGGGCTGCAGCCGGCCGATGTCGACGTCGTCGAGGCGCACGGCACCGGTACGGCGCTGGGTGACCCGATCGAGGCCCAGGCGCTGCTGGCCACCTACGGGCAGGGCCGGCCGGAGGGTCGGCCGCTGCTGCTGGGGTCGGTGAAGTCGAACATCGGTCACACGCAGGCGGCTGCTGGTGTGGCTGGTGTGATCAAGATGGTGCAGGCGATGCGCTACGGGATGCTTCCGCAATCCCTGCACGTGGACGCCCCGTCCACCCACGTGGATTGGTCGGCCGGGGCGGTCGAGTTGCTGACCGCGCCGCGTGAGTGGCCGGCTGGTTCCGGTCCTCGGCGCGCGGGTGTGTCGGCGTTCGGGATCAGCGGCACCAACGTCCACCTCATCCTTGAGCAGCCCACCGAGGACGCCCCTGTCCCGGAGGTTGTGGAGCCTGAGTCCGGTCCGGCGGCGTGGGTGTTGTCGGCGCGGACCGCGTCGGCACTCGCCGACCAGGCCGGTCGGCTGGCGGAGTTCGTCGCTGATCGTCCGGAGGTCGCGGCCAAGGACGTGGCCTTCTCGCTGGCGGTGACGCGGACCACGGCCTTCTCCCACCGCATGGCGGTGGTCGGCGATGACCGCGACCAGTTGCTCGAAGGCCTGACTGCCGCCGCCATGGGGCAGGAAGCGCCCGGTGTCGTGACCGGCAGCGCTGGTTCGCTGTCGGTGTCGCGGCCGGTGTTCGTGTTCGCTGGTCAGGGTGCGCAGTGGGTCGGGATGGGCCTGCAACTGTGGGACGAGGAGCCCGCGTTCGCGGCGGCGATGGAGCGTTGCGCGCAGGCGCTGGCCCCGTTCGTCGATTGGCGACTGCGTGATGTCCTGGGCGACGCGGACCTGTTGGCGCGGGTCGATGTGGTTCAGCCGGCGTCGTGGGCGGTGGCGGTCAGCCTGGCCGAGCTGTGGCGCTCCTACGGCGTCGAGCCTGCGGCCGTTGCCGGTCACAGCCAGGGCGAGATCGCTGCGGCGTGCGTGGCGGGCGGGCTGTCCCTGGAGGACGGCGCCCGGGTGGTTGCCCTGCGCAGCCGGGTGCTGGCCGAGCTCGCCGGCACGGGCGGGATGGTGTCGGTGCCCGCCGGTCTGGACGAGGTCGGGGAGTGGATCTCCCGCTGGGGCCAGGACCTGTCGGTGGCCGCTGTCAACGGTCCGAGGCAGGTCGTGGTGGCCGGTGCGGCAAGCGCGTGTTCGGAGTTCGCGGACGCCTACGCCGATCGGGGCGCGCGGCGGATCGCGGTGGACTACGCCTCGCACACCGCGCATGTCGAGGCGGTGAGGGAGCGTCTGGCCGCCGACCTGGCGGGCGTGTCCGCCGGCAGTAGCCCGGTGCCGTTCTACTCCACGCTCGAAGCCCGGGTGCTGGACACCGCCGAGCTCGATGGCGGCTACTGGTACCGGAACCTGCGGCAGACCGTCCGCTTCGGTGAGGTCATCGCCGCGCTTGCGGCGGAGGGCCACCGGGTGTTCGTGGAGGTCAGTCCGCACCCGGTGCTGGGCCTGGCGATCGCGCAGGCCGGTGAGGACCTGGTGGCGGCGGGCAGCTTGCAGCGCGGCGACGGCGGCCGTGGGCGGTGGTTGACCGCGCTGGCCGGCGTGTACGCGGCCGGTGTCGAGGTGGACTGGGCGGCGGTTACCGCCGAGGGCGCCAACAAGGTTGCTCTGCCGACGTATTCGTTCCAGCGTCAGCGCTACTGGCCGAAGGCTGTGGCGGGTCGCGGGGATGCCTCGTCGGCTGGTCAGCAGGGGGTCGGGCACCCGTTGTTGGCGGCTGCGGTGTGGCTGGCCGAGGGCGACGGCCTGGTGCTGACGGGTCGTCTGTCGCTCGCCGCGATGCCGTGGCTGGCCGACCACGCGGTCCGTGGCACGGTCCTGCTGCCCGGAACCGCCTTCGTGGACCTTGCGGTCCACGCCGGTGACCTGGCCGGGTGCGGCACGCTGGAGGAGCTGACGCTCCAGGAGCCGCTGATCCTGCCGGGCCAGGGCGCCGTGCAGTTGCAGGTCCACGTCGGCGACACCGACGGCGACAGTGGCCGTCGAACGGTCACCGTCTCCTCCCGCGAGGGTGAGGGCGAGTGGGTTCGGAACGCGGTCGGCGTGCTGGCTCCGGCCGGCAGCGAGCCCGTCCCGGTGCCGCTGGCCGCTTGGCCGCCGGCGGGTGCGGAGCCTGTTCCGGTCGACGACGCCTACGAGCAGTTCGCCCAGCGCGGTTACAACTACGGTCCGGCGTTCCAGGGCCTGCGTCAGGTCTGGCGCACCGAGGACGCGGTCTACGCCGAGGTTGAGCTGCCCGAGGTCGTGGAAGCCGATGCGGCCGGGTTCGGCCTGCATCCCGCTCTGCTCGATGCTGCCCTGCACGGTCTGCTGGCCGTCGGCAACGGCAACAGCAGTGGCGGGACGGGACTTCCGTTCGCGTGGTCGGGGGTGCGGCTGCTGGCGAGCGGCGCCCGCCACCTGCGAGTGGTGCTGGCCCGTGAGGTGGGCGGGGTCTCGGTGACGGCGTTCGACGGGGTCGGCCAGCCGGTGCTGGAGGCGAAGTCGTTGGCGCTGCGTGAGGCCTCGACCGGTCAGTTCGCCGGGTCCGGTCGGCAGGTGCGGCAGTCGCTGTTCACGGTGGACTGGGTTCCGCTTCCTCAGGTCCCGGCTGGCGCGGTGCAGTGGGTGCGGCACGGCTCGGCGGTGGCGCCGGTGGTTGTGGCGGCCGTTCCGACTGCCCCGTCCGGGACTTCGGCCCCGCAGGCGGCCCACCTGGCTGCTGCGACGGTGTTGGGCTGGGTGCAGGAGTGGCTCGGTGACCCCGAGACCGACAACTCTCGGTTGGTGATCTGGACCCAGGGCGCAGCCGCTGGCCAGGACCTGGCCGGCGCAGCGGTGACGGGTCTGATCCGGTCGACGCAGTCCGAGCACCCGGGTCGTCTGCTGCTGGTCGATGTCGACCCGTCAGCCGACTTGGACCCCAGCCGCGACGCTGACGTGGACACCGTTCTGGCTGCGGTGTTGGGCGCGGATGAGCCCGAGGTCCGCATCCGCCCCGAGGCCGGGGGAGTCACGGCGTTCGGTCGGCGGTTGGTCCGGGCCGGCGCGTCCGGGGAGTTGGCGCTTCCCGGTGGTTCGGACTGGCGGGTCGAGGTGACCCGGCCGGGTGACCTGGGCAGCACCGCCGTTGTGGAATCTCCCGAGTCCGGCGTCGAACTGTCGGCGGGTCAGGTTCGAGTCGGTCTGCGTGCGGCGGGCGTCAACTTCCGTGACGTGGTGGCCGGTCTGGGCATGGTCTCCGACGGCCGGGTCCTCGGCGGCGAAGGCGCCGGTACCGTCCTGGAGATCGGCCCTGGGGTGAATGGTCTGACGGTGGGTCAGCCGGTGATGGGTCTGGTGCCCGGGTGGGGTCCGGTCGGGATCGTCGACAGCCGGCTGCTTGCCCCGGTCCCGCAGGGCTGGTCGTTCCAGCAGGCTGCGGCGGTGTCGGTCGGGTTCCTCACCGCGTTCTATGCGCTGCGGGATCTGGGCCAGGTCCGTCCGGGTCAGCGAGTGCTGATCCACGCCGGTACCGGTGGAGTCGGCACGGCCGCCGTGCAGTTGGCCAAGGCATGGGGCTTGGAGGTCTTCGCCACCGCCAGCCCGGCCAAGCAGCACGCGTTGCTGGCGATGGGCGTGGACGAGAACCACATCGCCTCGACCCGTGATCTGGCCTTCTGCGAGCGGTTCTTGGAGGCGACCGGTGGCGAGGGCATGGACGTGGTCGTGAACGCCCTGGCCGGGGAGTTCACGGACGCCTCGCTGCGACTGCTGCCGAACGGCGGCCGGTTCGTCGAGATGGGCAAGACCGACATCCGCGATGCCGCGCAGGTCGCCGAGTCCTACCCCGGGGTGGTCTACCAGGCGTTCGACCTGATGGACGCGGGTGTACCGCGCGTCGCGGAGATGTTCGCGGAGCTGGGGGCGATGTTCGAGGCCGGGACGCTGGTTCCGCCGCCGGTGACGAGCTTCGAGCTGTCCCAGGCCGTGGCTGCGCTGCGGTACCTCCAGGCCGCCCGGCACCTCGGCAAGGTCGTCGTGAACGTGCCGGCCGCATGGGACGGGCAGGGCACAGTGCTCGTCACCGGTGGAACCGGCACGCTGGGCGGGGAGTTGGCCCGGCACCTGGTGGATGCCCGTGGCATGCGGCACCTGCTGCTGATGTCGCGGCGTGGCCCGGTCGCACCTGGAGTAGCGCGCCTGGCAGCGGAGTTGGCTGCATCGGGTGCGGAGGTGCGGGTGCAGGCCGGCGATGCCGCCGACCGCGACGCCCTCGCCTCGGTGTTGGCGCGGATTCCGGTCGAGCGGCCGCTGACGGCGGTCGTGCATGCAGCCGGTGTGATCGACGACGCCACGGTGGAGTCGCTGACGCCCGAGCGGATGGCTCCCGTGCTGGCGGCCAAGGCCGATGCGGCGTGGAACCTGCACGAGTTGACCGAGGGCGCAGACCTTGCCGGGTTCGTGCTGTACTCCTCGGCCGCGGCTGTCATGGGCAGCCCGGGGCAGGGGAGTTACGCCGCCGCCAACGCGTTCCTGGACGCGCTGGCCGCCCACCGCCGCGAGCGGCAGCTGGCCGGTCAGTCGCTGGCGTGGGGTCTGTGGGCCCAGGCGTCGGAGATGACGGGGCACTTGGCGGGCGCGGGGGTTTCCCGCCTGCGCCGTGGTGGAGTTCAGCCGATGACGACCGAGCAGGGCCTGGCGCTCTTCGAGGCCGCCGCCGCGCTGGGCGCGCCGTTGGCGGTCCCGGCCCGGCTGGACCTGACCGGGCTGTCGCGTGGCGGACGGCCGGTGCCCGCGCTGCTGCGGGGCCTGGCCGCTGGTGGTGCCACCGAGCGTCCGACCGCGGCCGTGGCTGCCGATGCGGGCGGTCTGGCGGCCCGGTTGGCCGCGCTGTCTCCCGCCGATCGTGAGCAGGAAGTCCTGCAGATCGTCCGGGCCGCCGCGGCCGTCGTCCTGGGCCATGCCCGACCCGGGGACATCGATCCCCAGCGGGCCTTCCGCGAGTTGGGCATCGACTCCCTGACGGCGCTGGAGCTGCGCAACCGGCTCTCGGCCGAGACCGGCCTGAGCCTGCCCGCCACCCTGGTGTTCGACCACCCCGTCCCGCTGGACCTCGCCCGGCACCTGCACGACCAGCTGGTACCGCGCGAAGCCGGCGCCATCGAGACTGCCCTGGCAGATCTGGACGGCCTGCGCGCCGTGTTGTCGGCTGTGCCCCTCGACGACGTCGATCGCGGGCGGATCACCGAACAGTTGTATGCCCTCATGGCGGACTGGCGGGCCAAGGGATCAGAGGCGGACGACGAGGACGACCTGGACTCGGCCACGAACGAGGACCTGTTCCAGATCATCGAGCGTGGGTTCGACAAGTGACTGAATTGTCTGCCGCGAAACAAGGAGTAACGAGAAACATGTCCGAGGAAGACAAGCTTCGGGATTATCTGAAGCGGGCCATCAACGACGGTCGGCAGCTGCAGAACCGACTGCAGAGGCTTGAGGAGAGCATTCGCGAGCCGGTGGCGATCGTCGGCATGGGCTGCCGGTTCCCGGGCGGGGTCGAAGACCCGGAGGGGTTCTGGCGGTTGGTCGCCGGAGGCTCCGACGCGATGTCGGGTTTCCCGGCGAACCGCGGCTGGGACGCGGCCGGCCGGCCTGACCCGGACTCCGGTGACGGCGGTGCGGGTTATGCCCGGGTGGGTGGTTTCCTGGACAACGCCGGTGAGTTCGATGCGGAGTTCTTCGGCATCAGTCCGCGTGAGGCACTGGGGATGGATCCCCAGCAGCGGCTGTTGCTGGAGACGTGCTGGGAGGCGCTGGAGGACGCGGGGATCGATCCGGGCTCGCTGCGTGGCACCGATGCCGGGGTCTACGCCGGGGTCATCACGTCCGGGTACCGGGTCGGGGGCCAGGACGGTGCCGGCGGCTACGGGCTGACCGGAACCATGGCGAGTGTGGCGTCGGGGCGGGTGGCCTACTCGCTGGGGTTGCAGGGGCCTGCGGTCTCCATTGACACGGCGTGTTCCTCGTCGCTGACGGCGATTCACCTGGCCGCGCAGGCGCTGCGGTCCGGGGAGTGCGGGGTCGCGCTGGCCGGTGGCGTCACCGTGATGGCCAGCCCGGGTGCGTTCACGGAGTTCGCGCGGCAGCGGGGGTTGGCTGCCGACGGCCGGTGCAAGCCGTTCGCGGAGGCTGCTGACGGCACCGGGTGGGGTGAGGGCGTCGGCGTGCTGGTGTTGGAGCGGCTGTCCGACGCCCGCGCCCGGGGGCACCGGGTGCTGGCGGTCGTGGCAGGCAGTGCGGTCAACCAGGACGGGGCCAGCAATGGCCTGTCGGCGCCGAACGGGCCCTCGCAGCAGCGGGTGATCCGGGCTGCGCTGGCCAGTGCGCGTCTGCGGCCGAGCGATGTCGACGTGGTGGAGGCGCATGGCACGGGCACGTCGCTGGGTGACCCGATCGAGGCGCAGGCGCTGCTGGCGACGTACGGTCAGGACCGGCCGGAGGACCGGCCGCTGCTGCTGGGTTCGGTGAAGTCGAACATCGGCCACACGCAGGCGGCGGCCGGCGTGGCCAGCGTGATCAAGATGGTGCAGGCGATGCGGCACGGGTTGGTGCCGCAGACGCTGCACGTGGACGCCCCGTCCACGCATGTGGATTGGTCGGCCGGGGCGGTGGAGCTGCTGACCGAGCCGCGTGAGTGGCCGGCGGGTGCCGGGCCGCGTCGGGCCGGTGTGTCGGCGTTCGGGATCAGCGGCACCAACGTGCACCTCATCCTTGAGCAGCCTGCTCAGGAAGCCGCTGTCCAGGAGGAGTTGGAGCCTGGGTCGGGTCCGGTGGCGTGGGTGCTGTCGGCGCGCTCTGATGCCGCGTTGGCAGCGCAGGCGGGTCGGCTGGCGGAGTTCCTGACGGCGCGGCCGGAGGTCGCGGCCAAGGATGTGGCGCTGTCGCTGGCGGTGACGCGGACCACGGCGTTCTCGCACCGCCTGGCGGTGGTGGGCGAGGACCGCGACCAGCTGCTGGCGGGTCTGACCGCCGCCGCAACGGGGCAGGAGGCGCCCGGTGTGGTGAGCGGGGTTGCTGGTTCGGTGTCGCGGCCGGTGTTCGTGTTCGCTGGTCAGGGTGCGCAGTGGGTCGGGATGGGCCTGCAACTGTGGGACGAGGAGCCCGCGTTCGCGGCGGCGATGGAGCGTTGTGCGCAGGCGTTGGCGCCGTTCGTCGACTGGCAGTTGCGTGATGTCCTGGGCGACGCGGAGCTGTTGGCGCGGGTGGACGTGGTTCAGCCGGCGTCGTGGGCGGTGGCGGTCAGCTTGGCCGAGCTGTGGCGCGCGAACGGCGTGGAGCCGGCCGCGGTGGCGGGTCACAGCCAGGGTGAGATCGCTGCGGCGTGTGTCGCCGGTGGTCTGTCCCTGGAGGACGGCGCCCGTGTGGTTGCCCTGCGCAGCCGGGCGTTGGCGAGTCTGGCGGGTACGGGTGGGATGGTCTCGGTGCCGGCCGGTCTGGACGAGGTGGGGGAGTGGATCTCCCGCTGGGGCCAGGACCTGTCGGTGGCCGCTGTCAACGGCCCGAGGCAGGTCGTGGTGGCCGGTGCCGCGCAGGCGTGCGTGGAGTTCGCGGAGGCCTACGGCGATCGCGGCGCACGGCAGATTGCGGTCGACTACGCCTCGCACACCGCGCACGTCGAAGCCGTCAACGACCGGCTGGCCGAGGACCTGGCCGGGGTGTCCCCGGTCTCCGGTTCGGTGCCGTTCTACTCGACGCTTGAGGCCCGGCTGCTGGACACCGCCGAGTTGGACGGCGGCTATTGGTACCGGAACCTGCGTCAGACGGTGCGCTTCGGCGAGGTCATCGCCGAACTCGTGGAGGAGGGCCACCGCGTCTTCGTCGAGGCCAGCCCGCACCCCGTGCTGGGCTTGGCGATCGCACAGGCCGGCGAGGACCTGGTGGCCGTGGGCAGTCTGCAGCGCGGCGACGGCGGCCGTGGCCGCTGGCTGACCTCGCTGGCCGGCGCCTACGCGGCCGGTGTCGAGGTGAACTGGGCGGCGGTGACCACCGACGGCGCGAGCAAGATCACCCTGCCGACCTACCCGTTCCAGCGTCAGCACTACTGGCCAAAGGCCGTGGCGGGTCGCGGGGATGCCTCGTCGGCTGGTCAGCAGCGTTCCGGCCACCCGCTGTTGGCGGCCGAGGTCTGGCTGGCCGAGGGCGATGGCTTGGTCCTGACGGGTCGTCTGTCGCTGGCCGCGATGCCGTGGTTGGGCGACCACACGGTGCACGGCACGGTGCTGATGGCTGGTACCGCGTTCGTGGACCTGGCGATCCATGCCGGTGACCTTGCGGGTTGCGGCACGCTGGAGGAACTGACCCTCCAGGAACCGCTGCTCCTGCCCACCGCCGGTGGCGTGCAGTTGCAGGTCCAGGTCGGCGACAGCGACGGCGAGAGTGGTCGGCGAACGGTCACCGTCTCGTCGCGCGAGGGTGCGGGCGAATGGGTCCGGCACGCCGCCGGCGTGCTGGCCCCGGCCGGCAGCGAGCCCGTCCCGGCCCCGCTGGCTGCCTGGCCTCCCGCCGGTGCGGAGCTGGTGCCGGTCGACGGTGCGTACGACATGTTCGCCCAGCGCGGTTACGGCTACGGCCCGGCGTTCCAGGGCCTGCGCCAGGTCTGGCAGGCCGGGGACACCGTCTACGCCGAGGTCGAGCTGCCCCAGGCCACAGAAGCGGATGTTGCCGGGTACGGCCTGCACCCCGCTCTGCTCGATGCCGCCCTGCACGGTCTGCTGGCCGCCGGCGCCAGCAACAACGCCGGCAGCGGCAGTGGCAGCGGGGGTGGGACTGGGCTGCCGTTCGTCTGGTCGGGCGTGCGGCTGCTGGCCGGCGGTGCGCGCCACCTGCGAGTGGTGCTGGCCCCCGGGCCCGGTGGGATCTCGGTCACGGCGTTCGACGGCGTCGGTCAACCGGTCCTGCAGGCACGCTCGTTGGTGCTGCGTGAGGCCTCGGCCGGTCAGCTCGCCGGGCCCGGTCGGCAGGCCTGGCAGTCGCTGTTCACGGTGGACTGGGTCCCGCTTCCGCAGGTCCCGGCCGCCGCAGTGAAGTGGGCTCGGCACGGTGGGTCCGAGCTGGCGTCGGTGGTTGTGGCGGCCGTTCCGGCTGCTGAGCCCGGTACTTCGGCGCCGCAGGCGGCCCAGCAGGCCGTCGCAACAGTGTTGGACTGGGTGCAGGAGTGGCTCGGCGACCCCGACACCGACGACGCGCGCCTGGTGATCTGGACCCAGGGTGCGGCCGCCGGGCAGGACTTGGCTGCCGCAGCGGTGACGGGTCTGATCCGGTCGACGCAGTCGGAGCACCCGGGCCGTCTGCTGCTGGTCGATGTCGACCCGTCAGCCGGCCTGGACCCCAGCCGCGACGCCGACGTGGAGACCGTCCTGGCGGCAGTGTTGGACGCCGACGAGTTCGAGGTCCGCATCCGCCCCGAGGCCGGGGGAATCGCGGCGTTCGGTCGGCGGCTGGCCCGGGCCGGTGCGTCCGGTGAGCTGATGCTTCCCGGTGGTTCGGACTGGCGGGTCGAGGTGACCCAGCCGGGCGACCTGGGCAGTGCGGCCGTCGTCGACGCTCCGGAGTCGGGCGCCGAGCTGTCGGAGGGTCAGGTCCGGGTCGGCCTGCGTGCGGCGGGCGTCAACTTCCGTGACGTGGTGGCCGGTCTGGGCATGGTCTCCGACGGCCGGGTCCTCGGCGGCGAGGGCGCCGGTGTTGTCCTGGAGGTCGGTGCTGGGGTAGACGGCCTGACGGTCGGTCAGCCGGTGATGGGCCTGGTGCCCGGTTGGGGGCCGGTCGGCGTCGTGGACAGCCGGCTGCTTGCCCCGATCCCGCAGGGCTGGTCCTTCCAACAGGCTGCGGCCGTGCCGGTCGGGTTCCTCACCGCGTTCTACGCGTTGCGGGATCTGGGCCAGGCCCGCGCCGGTCAGCGGGTGCTGATCCACGCTGGTACCGGTGGAGTTGGCACGGCTGCGGTGCAACTGGCCATGGCCTGGGGGCTGGAGGTCTTCGCGACCGCCAGCCCGGCCAAGCAGCATGCGCTGCGGGCCATGGGTGTGGACGAGAGCCACATCGCCTCGACCCGTGATCTGGCCTTCTGTGAGCGGTTCTTGGCCGAGACCGGTGGCGAGGGCGTGGACGTGGTCGTCAACGCCCTGGCCGGGGAGTTCACGGACGCCTCGTTGCGACTGCTGCCGCACGGTGGCCGGTTCGTCGAGATGGGCAAGACCGACATCCGCGATGCCGCGCAGGTCGCCGAGTCCTACCCGGGAGTGGTGTACCAGGCCTTCGACCTGATGGACGCGGGTGTGCCGCGCGTCGCGGAGATGCTGGCCGAGCTCGGTGGCATGTTCGAGGCCGGCACGGTGGTCCCGCCGCCGGTGACGAGCTTCGAGCTGTCCCAGGCGGTGGCCGCGCTGCGTTACCTGCAGGCGGCCCGGCACCTCGGCAAGGTCGTCGTGAACGTCCCCGCCGAGTGGGACCCGCAGGGCACGGTGCTCGTCACGGGTGGAACCGGCACGCTGGGCGGGGAGTTGGCCCGGCACCTGGTGAACGTCCGTGGCATGCGGCACCTGGTGCTGATGTCCCGGCGCGGCGCGGTCGCGCCGGGAGCGGCCCGCCTGGCAGCGGAGTTGGCCGCTTCGGGTGCGGAGGTGCGGGTGCAGGCCGGCGACGCCGCCGACCGGGACGCCCTCGCCGCCGTGTTGGCGCGGATCGAGTCGCCGTTGACGGCAGTCGTGCACGCCGCCGGTGTGATCGACGACGCCACGGTGGAGTCGCTGACACCGCGGCGGATCGCGAACGTCATGGCAGCCAAGGCCGACGCGGCGTGGAACCTGCACGAGCTGACCGAGGGCGCGGGCCTGGCCGGGTTCGTCCTCTACTCCTCGGCCGCAGCCGTCGTGGGCAACCCCGGACAGGCCGGCTACGCCGCTGCCAACGCGTTCCTGGACGCGCTGGCCGCCCACCGCCGCGACCGCCACCTGCCCGGCCAGTCGCTGGCCTGGGGCCTGTGGGCCCAGACCTCCGAGATGACCGGGCACCTCAACGGCACCGGCATGTCCCGTCTGCGCCGTGGCGGCATCGAGCCGATGACGACGGAACAGGGCATGGCGCTCTTCGAAGCCTCCGCCGCGCTGGGCACGCCGTTGACGGTCCCGGCCCGACTGGACCTGACCGCCCTGGCACGCCCCGGACGCCCGCTGCTCCCGCTGCTGCGCGGCCTGGCCGCCGCCGCCCCCGCCCGCCCGACCGCAGCCGTGGCTGCTGCCGCGGACACGGGTGCGGTCAGCTTGGCGGCGCGGCTGGCGCCGCTCAGCCCGGCCGAGCGCGAGCAGGAGATCCTGGAGGTCATCCGGGTCGCCGCCGCCGTCGTCCTGGGCCACAGCCGTCCCGGGGACCTCGACGTCCAGCGGCCCTTCCGCGACATGGGCATCGACTCCCTGACCGCCCTGGAACTCCGCAACCGCCTCGCGACCGAGACCGGCCTCACCCTCCCCGCCACCCTGGTCTTCGACTACCGGGCCCCGGACGAGCTCGCCCGGTTCCTGCTCGAAGAGTTCGGTGACACCTTGGCACCGGCCGGCGAGGACATCGTCGAGCAACTCGCCAACCTGGAGACGGCCCTCACGAAGGACGGGGACCTCGACGAGAAACTGCGCGGCTTCGCCCGCTCCCGCCTCCAGGCACTGCTGGAGATGGTGGGCTGACCGGTAGGAGCCGGAGTGTCTGTCCCGGCGGCCTCGCGACGTCCACGTCGCGAGGCCGCCGGGACAGAGCTGTGGTCCTGAAGCTGCGGAGCACAGCGCAGTGAACGTGCAAACGGAAGGCGTCCGTCACCAGCCCCTGCGAGCAGGTTTCCGACCTGCCGGCAGGGGCTGGTCGCGTCAACCACCGAGCAGCGCAATCCCGTTGGGAGCCCAGCCAGCGGATCGGCACGGGCGTGGCCGGTCCAGCACGACGGCCCGCTGCCGGGTTGCCGCCATCCACCCGACGTGGTCCCGGCGCCCCGAGCCGCCGGCGCGTCAGAGCAGGGCCGGCATGAGCAGCGAGGCCCCGTCCCAAATGAGGGACGGGGCCTTCGTCGGTTGTCAGCGGGGCGTCGGGGGCTTCCTGTGCCTTCCCGTGCCAGGCCCCAGGGGGTTGGGCACTGGAGCTGAAACCGGGGGGTCCTGTGCGCCTGGGAACAGGATGCGCTGAGCCTCTGCGAGGTTGGCGGCCACTGCGAAGGGCTCCCAGGTGTGTCCGTTCCATCTCTCGATGGCGCGCGGCACGCCCGGGTTCAGGTGTGACCCCTTGGGGCCGTCTCCCGTGCTTATGGGGGCAGCGCGGAGCTGCCCGATCCTCGCATCACGGCGTTCCGCCCACTCGGACAGCGGCTCGTCGTCCATCCTGCGGTTCCTCACGTTGGAGCTGACTCGCGTGCCAGGGTACCGACCGGCGGGTCGGGGACGCGCCCCGCGAGGCGCCGGCCGACAACCGGTTCTTCGAGGACCTGGACGCCTCCGCGGAGATCACTCCGTGGAAGCGGGAAGCGCCCGGACGAGTGCGTACCGACCGCCTTCAGTGAGCGGCCGCTCCTGGATGCTGACTGGTCCGAATCGGTGAAAGCCGTGCGTACACCCTAAAGTCCGGATGCGAACCATCCGATGCTCGGGACACGAACTATCCGATGTCCCGAGCGCTGCTCGCGTGGGGTCTCCAGGACGTGAATGCCCGAGTCAGCAGCACGGACGGTTGCGCTGTGTCGCCCAACACCGGCCCCGCCCCTGACAGCTGAGTCCCCCTCGTCCAACGTCGCCCCGTCCCGCTGTGCAGTGCCTCACCCACAGACAAGGAGCAGTCATGACCGAGATCAGCCAGTCCCAGTTGCACCGCGAGGCAGTGGCGATCGCGCTGTGGCAGACGCCCTGCCCCGAACTGGACGCCACCACGATCGCCGAGCTCTCGCTGATCGGGGGCAAGACGGAGGCGGCGGACGAGAGCAGCGACCAGGGAGTGGGCAACAAGGCGGCGGGAGACGGCAGTCTGCTGCCCGACCTGGGGCCGCTGGCGAGTTTCGGCTCGTGGGAGTCCGTGGCCAGCACCATCGTGCACAAGGCCGAGACCATGAGTAACTTCAACCCGGGGGCCACGACCTTCGACGTGGTGGCCTGGAACAACTTCCTCCAGAAGTTCTCCACGATCCCGTTCTTCCTGACGTACGTGGCCGACATCCGCAACGCGGCCATCTCCTCGCTGTCCCTGGAGAACGCCGTCAACGCGGTGTCGGACCTGATCCAGAACATCATGACGCCGGAGAACTTCACCGGCGTCGTGACGAGCATCAAGAAGATCGCCCAGCTGGCGCTCGAGAGCGAGGGGAAGACGCAGAAGAACAGCAACCAGCAGGTCGGTGTCCTGTCGCGCAATGCGAGCCAGCTCTACCTGGGTGCCGTTCGGACCGCGGTGTCGATGGAGTACAAGAAGGGCAAGGGGTACGAGCAGCTGTCGCAGACCCTCGACGTCTACCGCGGCTACGGCGTGCTCGACTTCGAGATGTGCAAGCGCCAAGCCCCCACGATCCTCAAGTGGGACGGCCAGAACGTGGATGACTGGGAGAACGGGACGGCCAGCGCCCCGCTGCCGCCCAACCAGAGCCCCGCCTGGAACAAGTGAGTCGGTTCAAGGCCTTTCCGCGATCCACCGGACTCCCTCGGCAGGTCCCATGTTTCCTGAAGAAGCGCTGCCTCCCGAGGGAGTGACGGCCCCGACCTTCCTCCAGGTCCTCGCCGAGAACCTCGGCCACTCGGACGGCGGCTACACCTTCGTCCAGGAGGACGGGCGCGAGCTCTTCCTGAGCTGGTCGGAGCTGTCGAGGGAGGCTCTGCGCCGGGGGCGCCGGCTGCTCCGGAGCGGCTGGCGCAAGGGGGAGCGCCTGGCGCTGATCGTCCCGCAGGAGCAGGAGTTCGTCCTCACCTTCCTGGGTGCGGTCTCGGTGGGCGTCATCCCGGTCCCCATGTACCCGCCCCTGGGCGTCGGCAAGTTCGAGGCGTACTGCGAGGACGCTGCCGGCATCCTGCGCGCGGCGGGAGCCCGCGCGCTCGTGGTGCCCCGGAACCTGGCGGAGTTGCTGGACCCACTCCTCCACGCGGTCGAGGGCCTGCGGGTCCTCGACCCGGAGGAGTTCTTCGCCGAGCCCCTGGTGGGGAGCGCGCCGCAACCCGAGGCGATCCTCCCGCAGGACGTGATGTTCCTGCAGTTCACCTCGGGGAGCACGGCGGCCCCCAAGGGAGTTCGGGTCACGCACGGCAGCGTGCTCGCCAACTGCGCGGCCATCATCAGCGCCATCGGCCTCGACGGCGGGCGGGACCGTGGCGTGAGCTGGTTGCCCATGTACCACGACATGGGGTTGGTCGGTTTCGTGCTGGCGCCGCTGATCGCGCGCTGCCCGGTGACCTTCCTGCCGACGCTGCGCTTCGCGTTCTCACCGGGGCTCTGGCTGGAAACGGTGAGCCGTCACCGCGCGACCGTGACCTTCGCGCCCAACTTCGGCCTGGCGCTGGCCGTCAAGCACACCCCGGCGCAGGAGCTCCAGCGGCTGGACCTGTCCTGCGTGCGGGTCGTGGGCTGCGGCGCCGAGCCCAATCACCCGGAGACGCTGCGCTCCTTCGCGGCGTACTTCGCGGCGGCGGGGCTGCGGCCGGGGACCGTCGTGCCGTGCTACGGCATGGCGGAGGCGACGCTCGCCGTCTCGTTCGGCGAGATCGGGGTTCCGCTCGCCCTGGACGTCATCGAGCAGGAGCCCTACCACTCGCGCGGCCTCGCGCGGCCCGCCCCGGAGGCGGCGCCCGCCGGCGCGCGGGTGGCGCTCGTGCCGTGCGGACGCCCCATCGCGGGTCACCGCGTCCTCATCGTGGACGAGGAGGGGAATCCGCTCCCGGAGCGGCACATCGGCGAGGTGGTCTTCCAGGGGCCGAGCGTGGCCGCGGGCTACCACGGTGACGCGGAGGCGACCCGGCGCAGCTTCACGGCGCACGGCCTGCACACCGGGGACTGCGGATACCTGGCCGACGGCGTCCTCTACGTGACGAGCCGTAAGAAGGACCTGCTGATCATCAACGGGCGCAACCACGACCCCCAGACGGTGGAGTGGGCTGCCGCCGAGGTGCCCGGCCTGCGCAAGGGCAACGTCGTGGCCTTCACCCGGCCGGGCCGGGCCACCGAGGAGGTGGTGATCGTCGCCGAGCTCCGCGCGGGGGACGCCGCCACGGTGGCGCGGCAGGTTCGCGGTCACATCCAGACGAGGCTGTCCCTGGCCGTGGCGGAGGTCCTCCTGCTGGTGCCGGGGGAGCTGCCCAAGACCTCCAGCGGCAAGCTGAAGCGGAGCAGGACGCGACGGCAGTACCTCGACGGCCACTGGAGCGCGCTCCCCGACGAGCCGAACACCATCCGTACACCCTCATTGACGAATTGAGGAGCAGCCATGGACACCCGACTGAGTCCCCGGGAGCGGGATCAGCTCCACTCGCTGATTCGCGAGAAGTTGGACACCGGCGGCGCGGAGGGGCCCGCGGAGATCAGGGACACCACCATGGTGAGGGAGCTGCCAGGGGTTGACTCCATGATGCTCCTGCGCCTTCTGGGCGCGGTCGAGTTGGGCTTCGAGGTCAACCTGGGCTTCCAGGCCATCCCCCAGGTGGAGACGGTGCAGGACATCGAGCGGTTGATCTGCGAATCGCGCGCGGCACGCCGCGAGCGCGTCCTGACTGCCGGAGGACGACCTTGAGCGCCCTGAGTACGCAGCAGTCGCAGCGGGAAGCGCTGGAGATCGCCCTGTGGGCGCAGACCCGGCAGCCGCCCCCGCCGGAGCTGCTGGCGAAGCTCGGACTGCTGGGCCCCGACGGCCGCGCGCTCGACACGAGCGACCAGGAGACGGGAGTCGGCAACGCCTATCACGAGGACGGGAGCGGGCTGCCCGCCCTGGGGCCGCTGGCGCCCTTCGGCTCGTGGCAGTCGGTGGCCGCCACCATCCTGCGCAAGACGGAGGAGTCCGCCGGCTTCGATCAGTCGTCCACGCAGTTCGATCTCTTCGCGTGGGTCGTCTTCGCGAGCCAGTTCCAGTCGATGCCGTTCCTCGTCAACCTCGTTGACAACACCCTCAGTGCGTCCATCTCGTCCCTCTCGCTGGGGCCGGCCATCTGGATGGTGAGCGAGCTGCTCGGCGGGCTGCTGTCGTCGGATGCGCTGACCGGCGTCATCAACTCCATCAAGAAGATCGGACAGTTGGCGGTCGAGAACAAGGGGCTGCAGCAGAAGAACAGCAACGTGCAGCAGGGGGTCCTGACCGTGGCGAACGGGCAGTTGCGCCTCGGGTTGCTCCGGACCGTGGTGCAGATGGAGTACCGGACCGGCAAGGGGTACCAGCAGCTCAACCAGCAGATCACCGTCAGTCGTCTCTTCGGGAGCCTCGACTACGACATGTGCATCCGCAACGCCGGGACGCTGCTGGAGTGGGGAGGGCGGGATCTGGACGACTGGCTCTACGGCACCGCCAGCTTCCCGTACCCCCCCAACACCAGCCCCGCCTGGGGCAACTGAGCCCCTGTGGCGAACGCCGTCCCATCCCGCCGCAGCACCTCACCCGCAGACAAGGAGCGGTCATGATCGAGATCAGCCAGTCCCAGTTGCGCCGAGAGGCCGTGGAGCTCGCGCTGTGGCGGACGCCTGCCCCCGAGCTGGAGGTCGGCGCGATCGCCGCGCTCGCGCTGATCGACTCGGTGGGAAAGGACCAGGCGGTGGGCAACAAGGCGGCGGGAGACGGCAGTTCGCTGCCCGACCTGGGGCCGCTGGCGAGTTTCGGCTCGTGGGAGTCGGTCGCCAGCACCATCATGCACAAGGCTGAGAGCGCCAGCGCGTTCAACCCGGAGTCCACGACCTTCGCCCCGGCCGCCTGGAGCAACTTCCTCCAGAAGTTCTCCACGATCCCGTTCTTCCTGACGTACACGTACGACACCCGTACTGCGTCCATCTCCGCGCTCTCCCTGGAGAAGGGCGTCAACGCGGTGTCGGACCTGATCCAGAACGTCATGACGCCCGATGACTTCGAGGGCGTCATGACGACCATCAGGAAGATGGCCACGCTGGCGATCCAGAACGAAGGGCAGGCGCAGAAGAAGAGCAACCAGCAGGTCGGGGTCCTGTCGCGCAAGGCCGGAAAGCTCCACCTCGCAGTCGTCCGGACCGAGGTGGAGATGGAGTACAAGTCGGGCAAGGGGTACGAGCAGTTGACGCAGACCATCGACGTCTACCGCGGCTACGGCGTGCTCGACTTCGACAAGTGCGAGCGCAATGCCGGCACACTGCTCAAGTGGGACCACCGGACCGTGGGCGACTGGGAGAGCGGGACGGCCAGCGCCCCGCTGCCGCCCAACCAGAGCCTCGCCTGGGACGAGTGACCGATCGTTTCGGAATCACCGACTCTTCGGCGAGGCTCAGTGCGCCCCGGTGCCGAAGACGGCGGTGACGGGTGCGTGGTCGGACCAGCGTTCCGCGTGCGAGGCCGGCCGCTCGACGTACGCTTCCGTGCAGGTGTCCGCGAGTTTCTGACTGGCCATCAGGTAGTCGATCCGCCAGCCGGAGTCGTTGTCGAAGGCGCGCCCGCGGTAGGACCACCAGCTGTAGGGGCCCTCCTGCTCGGGGTGGTGGGCGCGGACGACGTCGACGTAGCCGGCCTCGTCGAGGACGCGGGTGAGCCAGGCGCGCTCCTCGGGGAGGAAGCCGGCGTTCTTCTGGTTGGCCTTCCAGTTCTTGAGGTCGGCCTCGCGGTGGGCGATGTTCCAGTCGCCGCAGACCACGACCTCGCGGCCGTCGGCGGCGGCGCGGGCCTTGAGGTCGGTGAGGTGGGTGAGGAACTCGGCCATGAAGCGTTCCTTCTCGTCCTGCCGGTCGGTGCCGACCTCGCCGGAGGGGAGGTAGAGGCTGGCGACGGTCAGGCCGGGCAGTTCGATCTCGGCGTAGCGGCCCGAGTCGTCGAACTCGGCGGAGCCGAAGCCGATCCGGGTGGCCTGCGGAGCGGTGCGGGAGAGCACGGCCACGCCGGCCCGGCCCTTGGCGGCGGCCGGGGCCCAGACCGCGTGCCAGCCGGCCGCGTCCCGCACCTCGGCGGGCAGCTGGGCGGTCTCGGCGCGCACCTCCTGCAGGCAGACCACGTCGGCCGAGGTCGAGGCGAGCCATTCGACGAAGCCCTTCTTCGCCGCGGCCCGGATTCCGTTCACGTTCACAGTCGTCACGATCACCGAGGCAGCCTACCGGCCGCCGCCGACAGCGTTTCGCGGGCCACGCGAGTGGCCAGTCGTCCCTTGAATGGTTAAGGCCTGGTTAAGGTCCGTGGCGGCCGGGTCAAGCCCGTGTCATTGGTCTTGACCATCTCCCGGACGACCACCTAGGGTCACTTACTGCAAGGACCTTTAATAAAGAAGGACGGATAATGCTCCGGCCCGTCACCAGGCTCAACCTGCCGGAGCAGCAGGTCCTTCAGGACGCCGGGCGGCTGTCACCACAGCGGCGGCCGGGCCCGGCCAGGGTGGAGGACACGGTGGGGACAGCTCAGCTCACGGCGGTACCGGAGCCGAAGTACTGGCAGCTGCGCACGGTGCTGCTGCGCGCCATCGACACCGAGTTCTCCACCGGTCAGGTGATCCCGAACGAGCGCGAGCTGGCCGCCCGGTTCAACGTGGCCCGGGCGACCCTGCGTCAGGCCCTCGACCAGCTGGAGCTGGAGGGCCGCCTGGTCCGCCGGCGCGGCATCGGCACCCTGGTCGCCGCCCCGCGGGTCGGCGTGCAGGTGAGCCGGCAGGAGGAGGGCTGGCCGGGCGGCAGCCGCGAACAGGCCTGGCAGACCGTGGGTTTCGCCGTGGCCGCGGCCGGTGAGCAGCTGGCCAAGGCGCTCGGCGTGCCGGTCGGCGAGCAGGTGCACACCGTGCGCCGGCTGCGCGTGGAGCAGGGCAAGACGGTGGCCACCGAGGCCCTGCACGTGCCGGACTCGGCGCTGGCGATGCTGCCCGAGATCCGTCTGTCCGGCGCCGCGGGCAGCGGCGCCGGGCCGGAGGACGAGGGGCGGGCGCTGCTGCGCCGGATGGAACGGCTGACCGTGGACGGCGAGTCCCGGTCGGTCGAGCTCGGCGTGGCCGAGGCGGACGAGGCGCTGCTGCTGCAGCGCCCGCCGGGCACCCCCGTGCTGGTGGTGACCACGCAGTACGCCTCGGCCGGTCGGCTGGCCGCGGTGGCGGTCTCCACCTACCGGGCCGACACCTGCCGGCTGACCTTCGGGGAGACCGGCCTGGTCGAGGTCACCCCGGTGCCGGCGGACTTCCGCACCGCGAGCTGATCCAGGGAAGAACGAAAGGCGAAGGGGCCCGCTCGGTGAGCGGGCCCCTTCGCTGTCGTCGCGTCAGTTCCGGGCGACCGGCGGGTCCACCGCGAAGAGCTGCTCCTCCACCTGGTCCAGCGCCAGCCGCAGCGCGCCGAGCGCGACCACTTCCTCCCCGAGCGAGGAGAGCGCCACCTCGGGTGCCCGCAGGCAGGAGAGCTCCAGCTGTTCGCGCAGCGGGCCCAGGGTGTCGTCGAGTCCGGCGGCCCAGCCGCCGATCACCACCAGCTGCGGGTCGATGGCGAGCACCAGGGCGGTGACGTCGTGCACCAGGCGGCGCAGGAAGCGGTCCATCGCGACCCGGGCCACCTCGTCGCCCTCCCGGGCCAGGGTGAGCACCCGGGCCACGGCGGCCTCGTCCAGCGGGGCGAGCGGCTTGCCGGTGGTGGAGAGCAGGCGTTCGGGGGTGGCCTCCTGGCCGAGCAGGTGCAGCGCGCCGATCTCGCCGGCCGCGCCGCCGAAGCCGCGGTGCAGCCGCCCGTTGATCAGCGAGCCGGCGCCGGGGCTCAGGCCGGCCAGCACGAAGACCACGTCGCCCATGCCGACGGCGGCGCCCTGCCAGTGTTCGGCGATGGCGGCCAGGTTGGCGTCGTTCTCGATCAGCACCGGGCAGCGGAACGAGCGGCGCAGTTTGGCGCCCAGGTCCAGGCCGGTCCAGCCGGGCATCGCGGTGCCGAGCCGCACCGTGCCCTCGCGGTCCACGATGCCGGGCGTGCCGACGCCGACCGCCCAGAGGCTGTCCCGGGAGACCCCGGCCTTGCGCAGCACCTCGGCGACCACCGTGCGCACCACGCCCAGCCGGTCCTCGACCTCGGCGGTCTCGGCCACCTCGCGGGCCAGGCCGGCGACCTGCTGGCCGGCCAGGTCGGCCAGCACGGCGCGGATCATGTGGACGCCGACCTCGATGCCCAGGATGTGCCCGGCCTCGGCGCGGAACCGGAACCAGCGGGCGGGGCGGCCGCGTTGCCGCCCGCCGTCCTGGTTCTGGTCCACCTCGGCGACCAGTCCGCTCTCCAGCAGGCCGTCGATCACGCCTTCCACGGTCGGCCGGGACAGCCCGGTGTCGCCGACCAGTTGGGTCAGGGTGACGGCTTGGCCGTCGCGCAGCGACCGGAGTGTGACGGCGGCGTTGATCCGACGCAGGAGCGAGGAGTCTCCTCCGGTGAGCCGATCAGCCAAGTCGCTGCCTTTCCGCACATCGCGCGACTGCCCTGGCGCGCGTTTCACCTGCGCGCGGATGCCGCCGGTGACCCCGCGCACCGCCGTTCCGACGACGGGTCACGAGGGAGCGCCGCACGTCGGAAGGGGCGTCAGCCGGATCCTAGCCGCGCCCCGACCGGCCCGCGAGCATCGGTGCAGCTCATCGCCGGTTCTGTATCGAAAAGTGACCTATCGGACCGGCAACCCCATGGTGCGGACCACCTGTTCGGGTGGGGTGCGCGGCGCCGCGCGTGCGGGTTTCGGCCGGTCGGGCCGACGCCCGTATGCTGCGCGCATGCCGAACGAATCCCGTCTGCTGCTCGACGCCGCGGAGCTCGCCGCCTTCGTCCGGGAGCGGACCCGCCGGGGGCCGGTGCCGTTCGTTCCCGAGATCGAGCTGCACATGGCCGAGGAGGTGCTGGAGCTCTGGGAGGCGCTGGAGGCGGCCCGGGGCGAGGTGGGCCTGCCGCCGCCGTTCTGGGCCTTCCCGTGGGCTGGCGGGGTGGCGGTGGCCCGCTACGTGCTGGACCACCCGGAGACGGTCGCGGGGCGCCGGGTGCTGGACCTGGCGGCGGGCTCGGGCCTGGTCGCGGTGGCGGCCGCGCTGTGCGGGGCGAGTTCGGTGCTGGCCATCGACATCGACCCGTACGCGATCGCCGCGACCGAGGTGAACGCGGCGGCGAACGGGGTGCGGGTCGAGGCCCTGGCCCAGGACGTGCTGGACGGCGACGGTGGGCCGGCCGAGGTGGTGCTGGCCGGCGACGTCTTCTACGAGCGCACCATGGCCGCCCGCTTCCTGCCCTTCCTGGAGCGGGCCCGGGCGCGGGGCGCCGAGGTGGTCGTCGGGGACCCGGGCCGGGCGTACCTGCCGCGCGAGCGCTTCACCAGCGTCGCGGCGTACCAGGTGCCGGTGGTGGCCGACCTGGAGGACACGGCGCTCAAGACGACCACGGTCTGGCGTCTCGACCCGCGATAACCAGTGGGAGGCCGGGCGCTGGCCCTGCTAGGACTGACGACATGAGTGATCTGATCGTCCGACCGGCGGAGCCCACCGAGGTGGCCGCGCTACTCGACTTCTGGGCCCGGGCAGCCAAGGGGACCAGCGTCTCCGACGACGTCGCGGGAGTGACCCGGCTGCTGGAGCGCGACCCGGAGGCCCTCCTGGTGGCCGAGCAGGACGACGAGATCGTGGGCACCCTGATCGCCGGCTGGGACGGCTGGCGGGCCTCCCTCTACCGCCTCGCGGTCGCCCCCGAGTACCGCCGCCGGGGCATCGCCGCCGCCCTGCTGCGGGCGGCCGAGCGCCGCTTCACCGCGCTCGGCGCCCGCCGCGCGGACGCCATGGTGCTGGACGCCAACCCGGAGGCCCACCTCACCTGGCAGGCCTCCGGGTACGAGCGGGAGGAGCAGTGGCGGCGCTGGGTCAAGCCCCTGACGGAGCTTTAGAGTCCGACGCCAGAACGCTGGGACCGGAGAAGTCCGCGGCCAGCGCGTCCATGATCAGCTCGTCGCACACCGCGCCGCGCCAGTACCCGGCCTGGCGGAGCGCGCCGACGTGCTCGAAGCCGGCGTTCTCGTAGACCCGGACGGCGGACTTGTTGGGCGCGAGCACCTTGAGCCAGATCGACCGGAGGTTGGCGACGTGGAATCCGAAGTCCAGCGTCAGCCTGGTGGCTCGGGTAGCGAGGCCCTTGCCACGTGCCTCGGGTGCGATGACAAGGATGTATTCGGCGGTGCGGACGTAGTTGTCGGGTTGGAGCGTGGTCATGCCGCTGGGCACCGGATTCCCGGCCTCTGTGACGTCGTAGACGGTGAACCGGATGTTCCTGCCGAGTAGCTGCTGCTGGAGTCCTTGTGTCCGGCTCTTCAGCGACTCGGGAACCGGGCGCCCGTAACCGATCAGGGAAGTCGGGTCCTCGTCCCAGCGCCAGTACTCCTCCGCCAGGTCCTCCCGGAGCGGGCCGAGGCCGCAGGTGCCGTCGGAAAGCCAGATGATCTGTTCAGCGGACGCCATGGTGAACTCCGGTGATGCTAAAGATCGGTGTGAACAAGCCGATTGATGCAGATTCGGCGACGGCATCGCCGTCAACGGTCTCGACCCAGGCGTGCAACCGTATCGGGTCGGGAGCGATCCCGTGGCGCCAAACCACCTTCTTCCCCGTCATGTTGAGCAGCAGTGTCGCGGCGGCCGACTCCTCCAGGCAGTTGGTTCGTCCGGGCGAGTACCAGCCCGCGCTTCGTACGGCGTGGACGGCCTGTTCGGCTTCGCGAGTGGTCGCCGGCCGTCCCCGACGCGTCCTACTGGCGGAGTGAACCAGCTTGAGGACGCGGCCCATCGCTTCATCCTCCGGGCCTGCGGCCTTGACGACGTGAACCACGCAGAGGGCGGTAGCTGCCGCCAGAGTCCGGGTACGCGGGACCGGCGGGGGAGGAGCCAGCCCGGCCCGGAACTCGGTGCCGCCCCAGCTTGCTTTCGGCGCCTCCACTTCGCGGACGTTCCGCCCCGGCCGTGGCCGGTCGGTCACTAGTAGCAAGCCCGCCGCCAGCAGCGACTTCAGTAGCGGCTTCGGGAGATGCCGGGCGTCGCCTAACTCCGCCGCGTGACGGAGAGCTGCGCCAGCCGACGCCGTTAGGGTGCTGACCTGGCCGTTGTGGTAGTTCACCAGGACAACGGCGTGCCCGAAGTCCAGAGCACGGACGTGCTGGGGCATGCTCACGAACGAAGGCGACTCAGCCACGGTTTTCCACTCCCTGTGCCTCGACCCACTGCGACTCCGACTGGCGGTCAAGAGACAGGAGCCACGCCTCGACGGCGATCGTCCGGTCCAGAATCCCCGTAGGGACGGGCATGCCCATCGCGGCCTGCTTCAACGCGAGGCGAAGGGCATGCGGCTCGACCAGGCCCGAGGCAGCGAGGAGCCCATCCGCCAGGCTGAGCAGGGCATCCAGGTTCGCCCGCCGACCGGTGTAGAAGTCGGCATTGAATGCGCCCTTGGACATGCGGGCGGCGAGCGGAACCGGCAGCAGATCACTCATCGCCTGCACCAGTTGCGGCTTGTAGGCGTACACGGGTGGGCGGGCTTCGAGCGGGACCCGCAGCAGGGTGTTGACCACGCTGGCGTCCAGGAAGGGGTTGCGAAGCCGGATACCGACGTCCTCCGCCAGCGCGGCATCCGCCTGTGCCGTCCGGGCCACCTCACGAATCTCGTCAATGAGCGTGCGGACCCCGGCATCGAGACCCACGAACGGGTCTGGGGCAGTCGCCACGCGCCCTATCTCACCCCGCAGTTGCGGCAAGACCTCGGCACCAGTCCAAGCCGGGAGTTGCACGGGTGCGCACCAATGGACGCTGTTGGCCACCGAGGAGGACGGGCTTCGGACGAGCTGTTCGTCAAGCAAGGAGAGCGCGTCAGCCCGGGTGAGTCGGGCCGTTGTGAACGCTTGCCGGAGGACATGTGCGAACGGAAGATGCCTGAGTCGAGCCCAGCCCGCCGCCTGGTGAAAGGCAGCGTGGAGGTGCCGGTGTCGCACCAGATCCGCGAGCTGGACCGGCGGTTGGGAGCAGACGCTATCCCCGCCGTCACCGGTCAGATGAAGTGTGGTGTCGAATCGATCGGTCATCCACTCCAACTGCCGGAGCAGCCCAGCCCAGGCCAGTGTGGACGGGGCCGGCTCATCAGCGGCGGGTACGTCGGTGATCCCGGTGTACGGCAGGTGCTCGCGTTGCGTCGGCAGTAGATGATGCTCGATCCGACCTGGCATCGAGTCGGCCACGAGCCGGGCGAATCGGAGGTCCGCACCCGTCTCGTCGCCCTCGGGATGAGCCGTGACGGCGTTGACGCGCACGTCACCCGGCGCTTGGCGAGCTGCCAGGAGTGTGATGGATGAGGAGTCGAGGCCGCCTGACAGGTCCGTGGTGAACGGGCCGTCGGCAAGCCGCAGCCCCACAGCGTTCTCAAGCGTGTGACGGAGGAGCAGAGTTGGCTCGGCCTCGGAGTCAGGCAGTGGCAGCCAGACGTTCGTGATCTCGGGTGAGCTGCCCGGAACGAGTCGGGTTCGAGCACCCGGCGGCAACTGCTCAACCCCGGAGAAGAACGACCGGCCCGCAACGACAGCGGGGAGCAGCGGAGTGAACACCGCAGTGGCGAGCCGCCGCACATCGACAGGAGCCTTGTTGAGCCGCGCGAGTAACTGCGCCGAAGACGACCAGGCCCATCCGGAACCGAACTGGGTGACGTAGACCGGCTGCGCGGCGGCCGGGTCGGTGAAGATCGTCGTTTCGTGTACCGCCTCGCTCACGACCGCGTAGACCCCCGGCCAGCGCCAAGCCAGATCGACCGGCAAGGGCGCGCTGCCCAACGCCTTCAGATCCGCCGGCCGCGCGCCGCTCAGCCCAAGGACGAACAGTCGGCGATCTACGTCGTCCTCGAAGACGTGGAGCTGGGACAGCGTCATGCCGGTCGTCCACACGCTCGACTGCGGATGCAGTCGCGTCGCTCCCAACGGGTGCGGGGTTCCCTTCGCAGAACTGCTGAAGCCCCCGAAAGCCATAGTTACCTTCCCAGTGCGATGGTGAAAAGGCGGAGCGGTGCGGCCCCGAAGGGCCGCACCGAAGGGCACCAATCAGCTGGTGTACTGGTACACGAACCGCTTGCCCTCGCCGCCGTCGGCGAGGCCGCCCATGGTCAGGGCAGCGGCGTCGCCGATCACGGTGACGTCGAACTCCTCGTCGTGCTCGGCCGCGATGCTGGTCTCGTTCATCTGTCGGCTCCGTCCTTTCTGATTGATGGTGCAACGATCCGTCGGGGATGCCGACGGAGATCTTGAGGCGCCTTCAGCGCCGCGCCTTGATCCGCCAGAGCGGGCAGCGCGGGCGGTGGATCGCCTTGGACCGCTCTATGGCGGTAGGCACCGAAGTGACCTTCAGGCCGTCGGTCCGAGCGAGCTCACTCAGCCCCTCGCACGTCTTGCAGCCGGACACCTTCTCCGCCTTGGTCACGCGAGAACCAAGGCCGAGGCCGACAAGGTCTGGGGCGCCGCACGCTCGGAGTCGACGGCCGGGGCCGGCTCCGCCACAGCACCGCGAACCAGCTGACCGAGGCGACGATCATCCGGCAGGACGTCGGGCTTGATGAGGAAGAAGACGCTCTTGCCGAGCCGCACGACGGTCTCCCGGGCCTGCGACACCGGATTGCCGTCCTGGGAGGTGATGTGGAACTCGACGGGAGCCGGAGGAGGATTGGGGGAGGGCGGTTCGGCGTACAGGGCCCTGCTCTTCGCACGAGCGGCAGCGGGGTCGTACCTGGTGGCGCTCATCCTCGGTCAGTCTCCTTCACCAGAGCGGTGGGGCACGAGACAGACCGTAGGGAAGGGCTGTTGGGCGGTGCGAATTTCTTGCACCGTCTTGCATGAGGTCACTCGAAGGAGTGGATGGCCTGCTGAATCAGGTGCCTGGCCCGCGGCCCATAGACGGCCATGCCGGCGAGGATCTTGAACGCCTTGTCGTAGGAGGCGATCTCCCCAGGGGTCGTGATGGTGACGACCGCTGACAGCAGTTCAGCCATCACCTGGCGATCGTCGTAGATGTAGAAGGCTTCGAGCGGCCACATCTCACGAGGTGCGTTCCGGGGGATGATCCCGAGGCTTACCCGAGGGAGTCTCATGATCTCTAGCAGGAAGCCGAGTTGCTCGCGCATGGCGTCTGCGTCGCCGAACGGATAGTGCAGCACGGTCTCTTCGAGAACCATCGCAAACCGGTGGTTTGCTCGCCGGAACAGGTTCGACCTGGCGACCCGCGACTCCACGGCGGCATCGACATCGTTCGGTGTCTCTTGGAACCGGGTGATCGCCGTCATCAAGCTCGTTGCGTATCCGCGGCGTTGAGTAACCCCGGGGATCACGTTGGAGTAGTAGACGCGTGTCAGTCGTGTTTGCTCCAGCCGCTCCATCTCGGCATCTTGGGCGCGCTTCATCCCGTCTCGATGGACCTTGCGCCACTGGACGTACATCTCGTCGGCCTGGCGATTGGCGGCGATGATGTCCGCGGCCTGGTCCTCCGCGCCGCAGGCGACACACCATCGGAGGATGTCGTCATCCGATGGCGGCGTTTTGGTGTGCGTGATCCGAGAGACCTTGGACTCGCTCCAGCCGCACCGGGCAGCCAGCTCGCTGCCCTTCAACTGGGCCTCAGCCTTGAGAGTTCGGAGTCTGCTTGCGATAGCTTCCCGAGCTGCCTGGGCAGACGAAGACGGCGACAGGGACATGAGCTGGCTATCCGGTGTTGTCGTGGAATCAGACCACGAACTTCTTGTGCTCCACGCCACGGTGCCACACAGCCTGGAAGGCAGAGGCGCAGAGTTGGGTTACCTCGGGGTCTTCCGAGTACTGCGGGTCCAGCGCCCGGCCGGGTCCATCGAACAGGTTGAAGCGGACCGCTCGGCCGTCGATGAGCCAGAAGTCGTTTCCGGGCAGCGCGATGCCCGACGCCTCGCTGCGGGGGAGCCATCGAACCTGCTCACCGATCGCCGCGTTCACGCTGGTGATGTGGTGCTCGTAGCGGATGTAGTCCGTCACGGGGACGGACACGACCCGGGCTCGCTGGACGGTGACGCCGCGTCGGACGATCCCCCGGACGAGATCACTCCAGCCGCGCCAGTACTCCGAGTCGGGGTCTACGTCTACCGCCTCGCCACGCCGCCACTTGGCCAGTTCCTCAGCTTCCTCCACGACGCCGTACTGATCGCGGAGTTCCAGGTGAACCGCCGAGACTCGGGCCGAGTCCAGCAGTTCAGCGAAGCTGGGAACGTTCTGCCTCATCGCACGCCTTCCTGATAATCGGGATCATCCGGGCCGGGATCCGAACCACGGTCTCGTTGGCGGGGATCGTGTTGTCGTGGTCCGGGCCGTGGCCGGCCGCGAGGCAACCTTCGATCGACTCCTCGTCAGCGCCGAAGCTCTGACAAAGCAGGTCCCCGACTTCCTCGTCCACCCACACCGTAGGACTGTTGCCCTGGCCGGTCTCCGGGTCGATACCGATGAACCGTACCTTCATGTCCACCCCTCACGTCACATTGCTTGCGCGATCTTGCATGGATGTGCGTGACCCATCGTGGCGTGTACATCTACGGTCTGTCAGGAGCTTCGGGAAGTTGAGGCATTGACGGTTGGCTCTTCTGAGTCGAGGGACTCCGGCCGCGAGGCGATGGATCGCCCGCACCGCCGCCGGGGCATTGCCGCCGCCCTCCTGCGTTCCGCCGAGCGCCGCTTCACCGCGCTCGGCGCCCGCCGCGCGGACGCCATGGTGCTGGACGCCAACCCGGAGGCCCACCTCACCTGGCAGGCCTCCGGGTACGAGCGGGAGGAGCAGTGGCGGCGCTGGGTCAAGCCCCTGACTGCGCCTCAGGAGCCCAGCGGGCGCTGAACTCCTCCGCGTCCCACCGCCCGCCCAGCTGCGGTGCCAGTGCGGCGGCCGCGCGCTCTGCGAAGCCGGTCGGGTCGGCCACCGCGCCGGCCGGGAGGGCGCCGAGTAGGGGGGCGCCGGCGTCCTTCGGCAGGTCGGCGAGGTTGCAGCGCATGGCCAGGTCGGGGGAGGCAGGCCAGCTGCCGATCACGATGCCCGGGGTGCGCAGGCCGCGGGCCCGCAGGGCCTCGGCGTTGAGTGCGGTGGCGTTCAGGGTGCCGAGGCCGGGGGTCACCACGCTGAGCACCTCGCCGTCGACGGCGCGGGCGACGTCGGCCAGGGTCAGCCCGTCCTCGTTGAAGCGGACCAGCAGGCCGCCCGCGCCCTCGACCAGGACAAGATCGTGACTGGCCGTCAGTTCCTTGATGGTAAGGGTGATCTGATTCAGCGTCAGGGCGGGCAGGCCGGAGCGCCGGGCGGCGGTGTCGGGGGCGAGCGGCTCGGGGTAGCGGGCCAGCTCGCGCAGCGTCACGGCGGGGCCGGCCAGTCGGCCCACCTCCGCGCAGTCCCCGGCCTCGCCGGGGGCCATGCCGGTCTGCCCGGGCTTGAGCACGGCGACCGAGCGGCCGGCCGCCACGGCGAGGGCGGCGACGGCGGCGGTCACCGCGGTCTTGCCGACCTCGGTGCCGGTGCCGCTGATGAAGAGCAGTCCTCGGTCGCTCATCCGGCCACCGCCGCTGCTCCCACTCCGGCGGCGATCCGCGCCAGGTCCTCGTCGTCGGTCACGTAGGGCGGCATGGTGTACACCAGGTCGCGGAACGGCCGCAGCCAGACGCCCTCGCGGGCCGCCGCCTCGGTGGCGGCCGCCATGTCGACCGGGTGGTCCAGCTGGACCACGCCGATCGCGCCCTGTACCCGGACGTCCCGCACGCCGGGCGCTCCGGCGAGGTCGGCGAGCCCGGTGCGCAGCCCGTGTTCGATCCGCTTGACCTCGGTCTGCCAGTCCTGGTCGAGCAGCAGCTCGATCGAGGCGTTGGCGACGGCCGCGGCCAGCGGGTTGCCCATGAAGGTGGGGCCGTGGGCGAGCACGGGGACGGTGCCCCGGCTGATCCCGTGGGCCAGTTCGCCGGTGCACAGGGTGGCTGACATGGTCAGGTAGCCGCCGGTGAGCGCCTTGCCCAGGCACATCACGTCGGGGGAGACCCCGGCGTGGTCGGCCGCGAAGAGCGCGCCGGAGCGGCCGAAGCCGGTGGCGATCTCGTCGAAGACCAGCAGCACGCCGTGCTGGTCGCACAGTTCGCGCAGCAGGGTGAGGTAGCCGGGGGAGTGGAAGCGCATGCCGCCCGCGCCCTGCACCACCGGTTCGACGATCACCGCGGCCAGTTCGTCGGCGTGCCGCTCGATGGCGGTGGCCAGTTCGGCGGCGTAGGCCGGGTCGACCTCGGCGTCGAAGCCGGCCGGCGGCTCGGGGACGAAGAGCTGGTCCGGCAGCACCCCGGTCCACAGCTGGTGCATCCCGCCGACCGGGTCGCAGACCGACATCGGGTGGAAGGTGTCGCCGTGGTAGCCGCCGCGCCAGGTGAGCATCCGGCGCTTGGCCGGGCGCCCGACGGACTGCCAGTACTGGAGGCACATCTTGATCGCCACCTCGACCGCCACCGAGCCGGAGTCGGCCAGGAAGACGTGCTGCAGCGGCTCGGGGGTGATCTCCACCAGGCGGGCGGCCAGCCGGATGGCGGGCTCGTGGGTGAGCCCGCCGAACATCACGTGGCTCATCCGGTCCAGCTGCTCGCGCACGGCGGCGTTCAGCACCGGGTGGTTGTACCCGTGCAGGGCCGCCCACCAGGACGACATGCCGTCGATCAACTCGCGGTTTCCGCCCAGCGGTTCGGCCAGCCGCAGGCGCACTCCGGCGGCCGACTCGACGAGTTGGGAGGAGATCGTCGAGGGCATCGGCCCGTACGGGTGCCAGACGTGCGCGCGGTCCAGCGCGAGCAGCTGCTGAGTCTGCTGAGTGGTCGTCAGGTCGCTCACACCCATCAGGCGTTGGGGGCGAGCTCGGTGCCGGCGCCGCGGCGGCGGACCCGCACCAGGTCGCTGCGCAGCCCCTCGGGGTCGGCGGCGGCCTGCTCGGCGGTCGCCGAGGCGGTGGACGAGGCGGTGGCCGGGACGGCCTCGGGCGCCTCGCCGTGCTGGTCGCCGCACGGGCCGCACGCGCCACCGCCGCAGCCGCCGGCCGCCTCGGCCGCTGCCTCGCCGTGGCCGCCGCAGCCGCCCGACGCGCCGTGGCCGCCGCAGCCGCCCGCCAACTGCTCGGCGTACTCGGCGCGGTGGCGCGGCAGCGAGGCCTCGCCCTGGCCCTCGACCTCGAAGCCCGCGTCCTTGATCATGTCGAGGTCGGTCTGGCCGGCCTGGCCCTCACTGGTCAGGTAGTCGCCCAGGAAGATCGAGTTGGCGATGTGCAGGCCCAGCGGCTGCATGCTGCGCAGGTGCACCTCGCGCCCGCCGGCGATCCGCACCTCGGTGTCCGGGTTGACGAACCGCACCATCGCCAGGATCCGCAGGCAGCGCTGCGGGGTGAGGTTCCACTGCTTGGCCAGCGGGGTGCCCTCGAACGGGATCAGGAAGTTGACCGGCACCGAGTCGGAGCCCAGCTCGCGCAGCGCGAAGACCACGTCCACCAGGTCCTCGTCGGTCTCGCCCATGCCGGCGATCAGGCCGGAGCAGGCGGACAGGCCGGCGCCGTGCGCCTTCTGCACGGTGTCCACCCGGTCCGCGTAGGTGTGGGTGGTGCTGATGTCGCCGTAGGTGCTCTCGGAGGTGTTGAGGTTGTGGTTGTAGGCGTCCACGCCGGCCGCGGCCAGCCGCTCGGCCTGGTTGTCGGAGAGCAGGCCGAGGCAGGCGCAGATCTCCACCGCCGGGTCGGCGGCCTTGATGGCGCCGATGGTGTCGGTGACCCGGTCGATGTCGCGGTCCGTGGGACCGCGCCCGCTCGCCACCAGGCAGACCCGCTTGGCGCCGCCGGCGACGCCCGCGGTGGCGGCCTTGGCGGCCTCCTCCGGCTTCAGCCAGGTGTACTTGAGGATCTCGGCCTTGGAGCCGAGGCGCTGCGAGCAGTAGCTGCAGTCCTCGGGACAGAGCCCGCTCTTCAGGTTGACCAGGTAGTTCAGTTTGACCCGGCGGCCGAACCACTGGCGGCGCACCTTGCCGGCGGCGGCGACGACGTCGAGCAGGTCGTCGTCCGAGGTGGCCAGCACGGCCAGTGCTTCCTCCCTGGTGGGGAGCTCGCGGTTCAGGCCTTTGGCAACGAGGGTGTCGAGCAGATCCATAGGGCGATCCTGCCTGTCGGACCTCGGGCGGCGCCATACCGAACCGTCCAAGAACTGCCTGTTGATGGTGTGCGAGTTGTCACATGCCGGGTCCTGAGGGTGAGCTGGGGGGTCGTCCCTGTGACCTGCGCCTCGCAGAGCTTGCATACAATCAGATCATGACCACGCAGGGGGAGTCTCACGCCACGCCAGATGAGTCGGTACCCACCCCAGGGTCCGTCAGAAACGGTGGCAGAGTCGGTTCCCGACGGGTGATCGCCTGGGCGAGTGCGCTCGCGGTGCTCGGCGTGGGCGGCTGGGTGGTCTCCCGGCCGCACCCCGGAGACCTGCTCCCCGGCCTCGGCAGCACCAGCAACGACCGGAGCCTGGTGCTCGGCACCCCCGCCCCCACCTCCGCGACCGACCCCAACCCGTTCGACGCCAACCGCTACTTCCCGTCCTCGAAGCCGGTCGAGGTGAACAACTACAAGGGCAAGCGGACCAGCGCCCGGCAGGGCCCGGACTGTTCGGAGATCCTCCAGGACCAGGGCGTGCTCAAGGGCACGCCCTGCCAGGGCTACCTGGCGCTCAGCTTCACCCGCAACGACGGCAAGGTGCTGAGCAGCGTCACCGTGCTGCGCTTCGCCGACGAGGCGACCAGCAACCAGGTCGTCCAACTGCTCAGGGGCCAGGGCGCCGCGGTGCGGTTCGTGCTGCCGGACGCCACCGTCGCCTCGCCGAGCGCCACGGCCGGCGGCAAGCCGGTGGACCCGGCCCCCCGGGTGGAGGCGGTGCGGCACTACGTCACCATCACCACCTCGCGGTTCGCCGACGGGCACCCGCCGGCCGCGCCCGTCGACCCGGACCTGGACGAGGCCACCCGGGCCTGCTCCTACACCGCCGGCGCCGCCTTCATGTGGACGATGGGCAGCTGACCCCGCCCCTGGCTCGGCCCGCCCCTGGCTCGGCCTGCCCCTGGCACGGGGTCAGGGCCGAGCCGCCGTCGGCCCGGTCGGCTCAGCCGACCCCGTCCAGCCGGTTCACGTCGGTGATCTGCAGCACCGCGCGGCCCTCGGCGTCCGAGCCGTAGAGGTCCACCTCGGCGCTGATGCCCCAGTCGTGGTCGCCCGCCGGGTCGTCGAAGACCTGCCGGACCCGCCAGAGGTTGCTCTCCTCGTCCTCCTCGATCAGCAGCATCTTCGGCCCGCGGGCGTCCGGGCCGGTGCCCAGGTCGTCGTGCTCCTCGAAGTAGGCGTCCATCGCGTCCGCCCAGCGGTCCGCGTCCCAGCCCGCCTCGCCGTCCAACTCGCCCAGCGCGCCGTAGTGTTCCAGCGCGGCCAGCTCGACCCGGCGGAACATCTCGTTGCGCACCAGCACCCGGAAGGCCCGGGCGTTGGCGGTGACCGGCTGCAGCTTGGCCTCCAACTCCCGCTCCTTCTCCGGCTCGTCGGTCGGGTTGGCGAGCTGCTCCCACTCGTCCAGCAGGCTGGAGTCGACCTGGCGGACCAGCTCGCCCAGCCAGGCGATCACGTCCTTGAGCGCCTCGGTCTTCAACTCGTCCGGCACGGTCTGCTCCAGCGCCTTGAAGGCGCCGGCCAGGTAGCGCAGCACGATGCCCTCGGTGCGGGCCAGGTCGTAGTGGCCGACGTAGTCGGTGAAGGTCATCGCGCGCTCGTACAGGTCGCGGACCACCGACTTGGGCTGCAACCGGTAGTCGCCGATCCACGGGTGGGCCCGCCGGTACACCTCGTAGGCCTGCTCCAGCAGCTCCTCCAGCGGCTTGGGCCAGGTGATCTCCTGGAGCCGCTCCATCCGCTCCTCGTACTCGATGCCGTCGCGCTTCATCTCGCCGATCGCCTCGCCGCGCGCCTTGTTCTGCTGGGCGGCGAGGATCTGGCGCGGGTCGTCCAGGGTGGCCTCGACCACCGAGACGACGTCCAGGGCGTAGCTCGGCGACTCCGGGTCGAGCAGCTCGAAGGCGGCCAGCGCGAAGGTGGAGAGCGGCTGGTTGAGCGCGAAGTTCTCCTGCAGGTCCACGGTGAGCCGCACGATCCGGCCCTCCGGGTCCGGCTCGGGCAGCCGCTCGATCACCCCGCCGGCCAGCAGCGAGCGGTAGATGGCGATCGCCGAGCGGATGTGGCGGCGCTGCGCGGCCCGGTCCTCGTGGTTGTCGGTGAGCAGCTTGCGCATCGCCTCGAAGGCGTTGCCCGGGCGGCCGATCACCGCGAGCAGCATCGCGTGGGTGACCTTGAAGCGGGAGACCAGCGGCTCCGGCTCGGCGCCGATCAGCCGCTCGAAGGTCTCCTCGCTCCAGCCGACGAAGCCTTCCGGCGCCTTCTTGCGCACCACCTTGCGCTTCTTCTTCGGGTCGTCGCCGGCCTTGGCGATCGCCTTGTCGTTCTCCACCACGTGCTCGGGCGCCTGGGCCGCGACCTGGCCGACGGTGTCGAAGCCGGCCCGGCCGGCCCGGCCGGCGATCTGGTGGAACTCCCGGGCGCGCAGCACCCGCACCCGCACGCCGTCGTACTTGGAGAGCGCGGTGAAGAGCACCGTGCGGATCGGCACGTTGACCCCGACGCCGAGCGTGTCGGTGCCGCAGATCACCTTCAACAGGCCCGCCTGGGCGAGCCGTTCGACCAGCCGGCGGTACTTGGGCAGCATGCCCGCGTGGTGCACGCCGATGCCGTGCCGGACGAAGCGGGACAGGTTGCGGCCGAACTTGGTGGTGAACCGGAAGTTGCCGATCAGGGCGGCGATGGCGTCCTTCTCCGCCTTCGAGCACATGTTGATGCTCATCAGCGACTGGGCCCGCTCCACCGCCTCCTTCTGGGTGAAGTGCACGACGTAGACCGGGGCCTGACCGGTCGTCAGCAACTCCTCCAGGGTGTCGTGCAGGGTGGTGCGGCGGTACTCGTAGAACAGCGGCACCGGGCGGGTGGCCGAGCGCACCACGGTGGTCGGGCGGCCGGTGCGGCGGGTCAGGTCGGCCTCGAACCGGCGCACGTCGCCCAGCGTGGCCGACATCAGCAGGAACTGCGCCTGCGGCAGCTCCAGCAGCGGGATCTGCCAGGCCCAGCCGCGGTCCGGCTCGGCGTAGAAGTGGAACTCGTCCATCACCACCTGGCCGATGTCGGCCCGCTCGCCGTCCCGCAGCGCGATGTTGGCGAGCACCTCGGCGGTGCAGCAGATGATCGGCGCGGTCGGGTTGACGCTCGCGTCGCCGGTCATCATGCCGACCTGCTCGGTGCCGAACATCTTGCACAGGTCGAAGAACTTCTCCGACACCAGCGCCTTGATCGGGGCGGTGTAGAAGGTCCGCTTGCCCTCGGCCAGCGCGGCGAAGTGCGCGCCCGCGGCCACCAGCGACTTGCCGGAGCCGGTCGGGGTCGCCAGGACCACGTTCGCGCCGGTGAAGAGCTCGATCAGCGCCTCCTCCTGGGCGGGGTACAGCGTGATGCCCCGCTCCTCGGCCCACCCGGCGAAGGTGGTGTAGAGCGCGTCGGGGTCGGCAGGCTTGGGCATCAGGTCCAGGAGTGTCACCTGCTCACCCTATCGTCGTTCGACCTCTGGAAAGGCCTGCCCAGACGCACTGCGTCGGCCCCCGGCACCGCTCGTTCGCGGCCGACCCCCGCCGCGTCGCGCGGTGTGCCGGGGAGCACGTTGCCCCGGGCGCGGCCCGCGTGTCAGGGTGCGGCCATGATCGAGCCGACCACCGCCACCGCCCGTCCGCAGGCCCCCGCCGCCGTCTTCGACTGGCTCGACGAGGCGGCCGAGCTGCGCGCCCGGGCCGGCCTGACCCGGATCCTGCGCAGCCGTCCGGCCGAGGACCCGGTGCTGGACCTCGCCTCCAACGACTACCTCGGGCTGACCCGGCATCCGGCCGTGACGCAGGCGGCGGCCGAGGCGGCCCGGCGCTGGGGCGGCGGCGCGACCGGCTCGCGGCTGGTCACCGGCACCACGGTGCTGCACACGGAGCTGGAGGTCGAGCTGGCCGACTTCTGCGGGGTGGAGGCGGCGCTGGTCTTCTCCTCCGGCTACGCGGCGAACCTGGCCGTGCTGACCGCCCTGACCGACCCGGACACCGTCATCGTCTCGGACGCCTACAACCACGCCTCGCTGATCGACGGCTGCCGGCTCGCCCGGGCCCGGGTCTGGCGGGCCCCGCACGCCGACCCGGCGGCGGTCGCCGAGGCGCTGGCCGAACGGGCCGAGCCCCGGGCGCTGGTGGTGAGCGACTCGGTCTTCTCGGTGGACGGCAACGCGGCCCCGCTCGGCGCGCTCTCCGACGCGGCCGCGCGCGGCGGCGCGGCCCTGCTGGTGGACGACGCGCACGGGCTCGGCGTGCTCGGCCCCGGCGGGCGCGGCGCGCTGGCCGCCGCCGGGCTGGCCGGCCGGCCGGACACCGTGGCGACCGCGACGCTCTCCAAGTCGCTCGGCTCGCAGGGCGGCGTGGTGCTCGGGCCCCGACGGGTGATCAGGCACCTGGTGGAGAGCGCCCGCACCTTCATCTTCGACACCGGGCTCGCCCCCGCCGCCGTGGGCGCGGCGCTCGGCGCGCTGCGGCTGCTGCGGGCCGAGCCGGAGCGCGCCGAGCGGGCCCGCGAGGTCGCGCGCACCCTGGCCGCCCGGCTCACCGAGGCGGGCCTGCGGGCGAGCGACCCGGACGCGGCGGTGGTCTCCGTGCTCGCCCCCGGCCCCGAGCAGGCGGTCGCCTGGGCCGCGGACTGCCGCACGGCGGGCCTCGCGGTGGGCTGCTTCCGCCCGCCGTCCGTCCCGGACGGCCTCTCCCGCCTGCGCCTGACGGCCCGCGCCGACCTGACGGAGCGCCAGATCGCCGAAGCGGTGGCCGTGCTGGCCCGCACCGCCCCGCAGGGGTAGGCGCGGCGCGGCTAGAGCTGGCTTCCCCCGCCGTCGACGGGGAACTCCGCTCCGGTCGTGAAGGTCGCCCCGAACGCCAGGTACGCCACGGCGGCGGCCACCTCCTCGGCCGCCCCGAGCCGCCGCATCGGGTTCGTGCTCCGGTAGGTCTCCTTCATCGTTTCGATGACGTCGGCGGGCAAGGGGGAGCGGTCCAGGACGCCCGTGTCGATCGGCCCGGGGCTCACGGCGTTGACCCGCACTCCGCGCGGCAGCAGCTCGCGGGCCAGGGTGCGGGTCATCGACCGCAGGGCGGCCTTGCTCGCCGAGTAGACGCTGAGCGCGTCGAGGCCCAGGACGTTCACCACCGAGGTGGTGAGGACCACGCCGCTGCCCTCGCGCAGCAGCGGGGCCAACGCCTGCACCGTGAAGTACGGGCCCTTGGCGTTGACGCCGAACAGCGCGTCGTACATCTCCTCCGTCGTCGCCTCGAACGGCGCGGACGCGGTGACGCCGGCGTTGACGAACAGCGCGTCCAGCAGGCCGAACCGCTCCTGGACCGTGCCGGCCAGCGCCTTGATGTCCGTCAGCGAGGCGGCATCGCTGCGGACGGCGATCGCCCCGTCCCCCAGCTGCTCCAGCGCGGCGTCCAGGGTGGCCCGGCTCCGGCCGGTGATCAGCACCCGCGCCCCACCGTCCACGAACAGCCGGGCCGTTGCCAGGCCGATGCCGCTGCTGCCGCCGGTGATCACGATCTTCTTGCCGTGGTAAGTGGTCATGCCCCCAAGCCAAATGCCCACCTGCCCACCCCGTCCAAGACCTGTTCCGCATGCCGTCATGCCCCGGGCGCATGACGGCGCGCGCGTACCCTGGGCCGATGGACCTCGACCTGCGGCTGGTGCGCTACTTCACGGTCGTGGCGGAGTGTGGCAACTTCGGCCGGGCCGCCACCAGGCTCCACCTGGCGCAGCCGTCGCTGAGCCGTCAGATCCAGCGGCTGGAGGCTCAGCTCGGTGTCCGGCTGCTCGACCGCTCGCCGCAGGGCAGCAGCCTCACCGAGGCCGGCCAGGCCTTCCTCCCCAGGGCCCGGATCCTGCTCCAGGAGGCCGAGCAGGCCGCTCGCACGGCCAGGGCCGCCGTCCAGGCCCCCACCCTCACGGTCGGCTGCGGCGAAGGACTGGTCATCACCGGCTGGGTGCAGGAGCTGCGCCGCCGCCACCCCGACAGCCAGGTCCGCACCAGGCACCTCGACTGGCGGGACACCGGTGCCCTCGCCGAGGGGCGGGTCGACGCCCTCGTCACGTACCGGCCCGTGCCCGTGCCCACGGACGGTTTCCAGGTGACCGGGCTTCATGAGGAGCCCCGGGTCCTGGTCATGTCGACGAGTCACCCGCTGGCGCAGGAGCAGGCCGTCAGCATGCGAGCCCTGTCGGACGAGCACCTGGTCGGCTGCATCAGCAGTCCGGTCCTCTGGAGCACGCCCAAGCCGGTCGGCCACCGCCCGGCACCGCCCCCGCCCGCGATCGACGACAGCTACCAGGACAAGCTGGAGCTCATCGCCACCGGCCACTGCGTCGCGGTCTTCCCGGCCGGCGACCGGCGCCCGGCCGTGCGCGAGGACATCGCGCTGGTGCCCGTGATCGACGTCGAGCCCTGCGAGGTCGTGCTCGTCACGCGCGCCGACGACCCCAACCCGCTGCTCGGCTCGCTGGACGAGGTCGCACGGACCTCGCTCGGCACGGCTCCGCAGGTGCCCCGCGCGACCGGTACCGCCCCCACCCCCGCCCCGTACTCCCCGGGGCGCGCAGCCGCTACTGTCAGGGTTCACGAGCGTTAACAGCGCGAGCGTTGACAGAGCACAGCACTCAGGAGGGACCCTCATGACCCGGTACGTCACCCTGGAGGTCGCCGACGGCGTCGGCACCATCCGCCTGGACCGCCCCAAGATGAACGCGCTGGACATCGCGATGCAGGACCAGCTGCACGAGGTGGCGGACGAGGCGTCGGCGCGGGCGGACGTGCGCGCGGTGGTCATCTACGGCGGGGAGCGGGTCTTCGCCGCCGGGGCGGACATCAAGGAGATGCAGGCCATGTCGTACACCGACATGGTGGCCCGCGGCGGCGCCCTGCAGGACGCGTTCACCGCCGTCGCCCGGATCCCCAAGCCGGTGGTCGCGGCCGTCACCGGCTACGCGCTCGGCGGCGGCTGCGAGCTCGCGCTCTGCGCCGACATCCGGATCGTCGCCGAGAACGCCAAGCTCGGGCAGCCGGAGATCCTGCTCGGCCTGATCCCCGGCGCCGGCGGCACCCAGCGGCTGCCCCGGCTGGTCGGCCCGAGCAAGGCCAAGGAGCTGATCTTCACCGGCCGGATGGTGGACGCAGAGGAGGCGCTGCGGATCGGCCTGGCGGACCAGGTGGTCCCGGCCGAGGAGGTCTACTCGACCGCGCTGGCCTGGGCCGGCAAGCTGGCGGCCGGCCCGGCCTGGGCGCTGCGCGCGGCCAAGGAGTCGATCGACCGCGGCCTGGAGAGCGACCTGGACACCGGCCTGGCGATCGAGCGGGCCCACTTCGCCGGCCTGTTCGCCACCGAGGACGCCGCGACCGGCATGACCAGCTTCGTCGAGGAGGGGCCGGGCAAGGCCAAGTTCGCCTAGTCCTCGGCAGGTGCTGCTCACGAGCCTCCCGCCGTGAGCAGCACCAGCCCGCCGTCGGCCTCCCAGACCCGCACCTCCTCGCGGAAGCGCAGCGCCCGCACCACGCGCGGGTGCTCCCGGTCGGCGATCCCCACCAGCTCCAGCGGCGGCGGACCGGGTAGCCGCTGAGCCACCGTCAGCAGGTCGGTGTTGCCGATCCGGCGCCCGATCCTCCCCCAGCCTGGCGGCTGGGAGGAGGGTCATGGGAGGCGGCCGCGATGGTGGACCGCACCCACTCGGGGTCCTCGTCCGTGAAGACCACGGCGTGCGCGCTGAACGAGAGCACCCCGGCCTCCCGCTCACCGGGCTGGGGCACCACCGTGACCCCGCCGAGGGCGGGAACTGACCGCGCGCCGCGGCCGCGAGGATCTGCGTCAAGTCCATGATCGGCAGCGTACGCACCCTCGCCCGTAAGGGTGAGGCCCGGCATGGTGCGAGGGCCCCCGGGCCGCTGCTCGGGCACCATCGTGAAGCCCAGCTGTCACGCCCGTTAAGAATTCCTCGATGGACCGCACCGCCTCCCACCAGGCAGATTGCTTCCGTCCGGTCCGCCGACCCGCGCCGGTCCCACCCTCACTCCGCACACCCCGCCCAGGAGCCCCGCCGTGAAGGCACTCGTCAAGAAGCACGCCGAACCCGGACTCTGGCTGACCGAGGTCCCGGTGCCGGAGATCGGGCGGGACGAGGTGCTGATCAAGGTGCTGCGCACCGGGATCTGCGGCACCGACCTGCACATCCGCAAGTGGGACAACTGGGCCCAGCAGACCATCCGCACGCCCATGACGATCGGTCACGAGTTCGTCGGCGAGGTGGTCGAGGTCGGCCCGTCCGTCGCCGAGATCAACGTCGGCGACCTGGTCAGCGGCGAGGGCCACCTGGTCTGCGGCAAGTGCCGCAACTGCCTGGCCGGCCGGCGCCACCTGTGCCGCAACACCGTCGGCCTGGGCGTGAACCGGGACGGCGCGTTCGCCGAGTTCGTCGCGCTGCCCGCCTCCAACGTCTGGGTGCACCGGGTGCCGGTGGACCTGGACGTGGCCGCGATCTTCGACCCGTTCGGCAACGCCGTGCACACCGCGCTCTCCTTCCCGATGGTCGGCGAGGACGTGCTGGTCACCGGCGCCGGCCCGATCGGCATCATGGCCGCCGCGGTGGCCAAGCACGCCGGCGCCCGGCACGTGATGATCACCGACGTCAGCCCCTACCGCCTTGACCTGGCGCGGCAGCTCGGCGTCTCGCTGGCGCTGGACGTCTCGCAGCACACCATCGAGGAGGGCCAGCAGAAGCTCGGCCTGCGCGAGGGCTTCGACGTGGGCCTGGAGATGTCCGGCCGCCCCGAGGCGCTGCGCTCGATGATCGACAACATGACCCACGGCGGCAAGATCGCGATGCTCGGCCTGCCGGCCGACGAGTTCCCGATCGACTGGGCCAAGGTGGTCACCTCGATGATCACCATCAAGGGCATCTACGGCCGCGAGATGTTCGAGACCTGGTACGCCATGTCGGTGCTGCTGGAGGGCGGCCTCGACCTCAGCCCGGTGATCACCGGCCGGTACGCCGCCACCGACTTCGAGGCCGCGTTCGACGAGGCGGCCGGCGGCAACTGCGGCAAGATCATCCTCGACTGGTCGAACGTCTGACCCTCCGTTCCCTGCCTGCTTCCTGAGGAGCCATCACGTGTTCGACTCCGTCCGCGAGTCCATCCAGTCCACCCTGGACGAGATCACCGAGGCCGGCCTGTTCAAGCCCGAGCGGGTGATCGGCAGCCCGCAGAGCGCGGCCGTCACGGTCACCGGCGGCGGGCGGGCCGGAGAGGTGCTGAACTTCTGCGCCAACAACTACCTGGGCCTGGCCGACCACCCCGAGGTGATCGCCGCCGCCAAGGACGCCCTGGACCGCTGGGGCTACGGCATGGCCTCGGTCCGCTTCATCTGCGGCACCCAGGACGTGCACAAGGAGCTGGAGCAGCGCCTCTCGGCCTTCCTCGGCCAGGAGGACACGATCCTCTACTCCTCCTGCTTCGACGCCAACGGCGGCGTCTTCGAGACCCTGCTGGACGAGCGCGACGCGGTGATCTCCGACGCGCTCAACCACGCGAGCATCATCGACGGCATCCGGCTCTGCAAGGCCACCCGCAAGCGCTACGCCAACCGCGACCTGGCCGAGCTGGAGCAGGCCCTCAAGGAGACCCAGGACGCCCGCCGCCGCCTGATCGTCACCGACGGCGTCTTCTCGATGGACGGCTACGTCGCCCCGCTGCGGGAGATCTGCGACCTGGCCGACCGCTACGACGCCATGGTCATGGTCGACGACTCGCACGCCGTCGGCTTCGTCGGCCCGAACGGCCGCGGCACCCCCGAACTGCACGGCGTCATGGACCGGGTGGACATCATCACCGGCACCCTGGGCAAGGCGCTCGGCGGCGCCTCCGGCGGCTACGTGGCGGCCCGCCGCGAGATCGTCGCCCTGCTGCGCCAGCGCTCCCGCCCGTACCTGTTCTCCAACTCGCTGGCCCCGGTGATCGCCGCGGCCTCGCTCAAGGTGCTCGACCTGCTGGAGACCTCGCACGACCTGCGCGAGCGCCTGGCCCACAACACGGCGCTGTTCCGCACCAAGATGACCGAGGCGGGCTTCGAGATCCTGCCCGGCGACCACCCGATCTCCCCGGTGATGATCGGCGACGCGGCCAAGGCCGGCCGGCTGGCCGAGCTGCTGCTGGAGCGCGGCGTCTACGTGATCGGCTTCTCCTTCCCGGTGGTGCCGCACGGCGCGGCCCGGATCCGGGTGCAGCTCTCCGCCGCGCACTCCACCGAGGACGTCGAGCGCGTCGTGGCCGCCTTCATCGACGCCCGGGCCGCGCTGGAGCAGTGATTCGGCACTGATTCTCCCTGGCAGAATGGGCAGGTGATCGACGCCAGACGCCTGCGGACGCTGCGTGCCGTGGCGGACCACCGGACGGTGACCGCCGCGGCCGCCGCGCTCTTCCTCACCCCCTCCGCCGTCTCCCAGCAACTGGCCGCGCTGGAACAGGAGACCGGGCACGCGCTGCTCGCCCGGGAGGGGCGCGGGGTGCGGCTGACGGCGGCCGGCGAGATCCTGGTCTGCCACGCCGACGCGGTGCTCGCCCAGTTGGAGCGGGCCGAGGCCGACCTCGCCGCCTACGCCTCCGGGGCCCGCGGCGAGGTCACCGTGGCCTCCTTCGCCACCGGCATCTCCCAGGTGCTGGTGCCGGCCATCGGCACGCTGGCCCGCACCGCGCCCGGGGTGCGGCTCAAGGTGCTGGACGCCGAGGGCGACGCCAGCCTGCCGATGCTGCTGGACGGGCTGGCCGACCTGGTGATGGCCGTCGAGTACCGGGGCGCGCCGCGCCCGGAGGACCAGCGGCTGACCCGGTTCCCGCTGTTCGCCGAGCCGTTCCGCGCGGTGCTGCCGCTGGACCACCGGCTGGCCGACGGGGACGGGCCGGTGGCGGTGGCCGAGCTGGCCGGGGAGCCGTGGATCGGCCCCTACCCGGGCAACCCCTGCCACGACGTGGTGCTGCTGGCCTGCGAGCACGCCGGGTTCACGCCCCGGCTGGTGCACTCCTCGGACGACTTCCGCGCGGTGATCGCGCTCGCCTCGGCCGGTGCGGGCGTGGCGCTGGTGCCGCGCTCGGCGCTGCGCGGGGTGGAGCTGGACCGGGTCGCGGTGCGCGCGGTGGACAGCGAGCTGGCCACCCGCAAGGTCTTCGCCGCGGTGCGCGGCGGGGCCGAGGAGCACCCGCTGATCCGTCCGGTGCTGCACGCGCTGGCCACCGCGGCCGAGGCGCTGGAGGAGGCCTGACGGGTCGTAAGCTGAGCACCGGTCGATGATGATCATTCGTACGACAGGAGCTCGCCGTGACCCAGCCCCCCGCCCCCGACCAGTCGCTCCCGGTCGGGGTGATCGGTCTCGGTGACATCGCGCAGAAGGCCTACCTGCCGGTGTTCAGCGCCCTGCCGGGGCTGGACCTGCGGCTGATGACCCGGGACAAGGCGAAGCTGGACCGGCTCGGCGACGCCTACCGCGTCGAGCGGCGCTTCACCGAGCTCGACGCGCTGATCGACTCCGGCATCCGGGCCGCCTTCGTGCACGCCTCGACCGACCAGCACGCCCCGATCACCGAGCGGCTGCTCGACGCCGGCGTCGACGTCTACGTCGACAAGCCGCTCGACTACCACCTGGAGCCGGCCCAGCGGCTGGTCGCCCAGGCCGACCGGCTGGGCCGCTCGCTGATGGTCGGCTTCAACCGCCGCTTCGCCCCCGGCTACGCCCAGGCGTTGGAGCGCCCGCGCGACCTGATCGTCCTGCAGAAGCACCGCGAGTCGCTGCCGGAGGCCGTCCGCAGCATGGTCTTCGACGACTTCGTGCACGTGGTGGACACCCTGCGCTTCCTGGCGCCCGGGGAAGTCGAGGAGATCGACGTCCGGTACCGCAAGCGCGACGGCATGCTGGACCACCTGGTGCTCACCCTGGCCGGCGACGGCTTCACCGCGATCGGCGTGATGAACCGCCGCTCCGGCTCCACCGAGGAGGTCCTGGAGGTCTCCGGCGCCGACTCCAAGCGCGAGGTGCGCAACCTCGCCGAGGTGATCGACCACCGCGGCCAGCCGACCGTGCGCCGCCGCGGCGACTGGGTCCCGGTGGCCCGCCAGCGCGGCATCGAGCAGGCGGTCCGGTTCTTCCTGGACGCCGTCCGGGCCGGCCGCACGCTGAACGCGTCCGACGCGCTGCGCACGCACGAGCTGTGCGAGGAGATCGTCGGACGCGTCGAGAGCGTCTGAGGGGTCGGCTCAGCTCAGCTCAAGCGCAGGGAGGTGTCGTCGACCAGGAACGCGGTCTGGGCCGCGCCGGTCTCGTGCGAGGTGAACTTCACGATCACCGTGGAGCCGAACTCCGGTGCCACGTACGGCGTCAGGTCGAAGGAGACCGGGACGTAGCCGTTGGTCGCGTCCAGGTTGCTCCAGGTCTTCAGGACGGCGATCTGCTTGCCCGAGTACTGGTCGTCCAGCTCCAGGGTCAGGCTGTCCTGCGCGGTCGGCGCGGTGTTCGTGTTCGTGGAGTCGACGTGCAGCCAGAAGGAGAGCGAGGCGCGGGTGTAGCCGGGCGTGGTCTCCACGCCCTGGGAGAGCGAGTCGTCCTGGGCGGCGCTGTGGCCGAGCCAGGCGTACCCGGCGCCCGAGTGCGGCTGGTGGGCGGTGGACTGGGTGATGATCCCGGGGGAGGACTGGGACCACCAGCCGGGGTAGTTGCCCTTGGCGTCGGCCGGCACCTCGAAGCCGGGGTCGACGATCTGCTCGATGCCGAGGCAGCCGTACTGACCGGTGGTGAAGAAGCCGTACCAGAAGTGCGTCGAAGCCTGGTTGCCCTTGTCGTCCCGGACCGTGACGGTCACGTCGTGGTAGCCGAGGTCCCTGGTCCGGCCCTTGATCACACCGCTGCCCGCATCCATCCGCAGCCCGCTGGGCAGGCCGGTGGCCGAGTACCGCAGGTGCTTGGAGTCGGTGTCGGAAGCGATCACCGGGACCGAGACGTTCTGGCTCGGAGGTGCCGTGCGGTCGCACATGGTGCTGACGACCAGCGGCTGGTTGCGCTCGATCGGGTGCGAGCCGGAACACGTGTGGTTGTCGTTGTCCCAGGTGGTCTGCACCGCGAAGGCGCCGGTGGCGAGCTGCAGGTTGAACAGGCCGCCGGGCGTGCCCTGGGTGATCCAGGCGCACTTGTCGCCGTCCTCCTGGCCCGCCTGGTCGATCCAGCCGCCCATCGCGTTGGTGTCGGTCAGGGTCTCGGCGTACTCGTGACCGCCGAGGATGGAGTAGCCGTCCAGCCGGCCGCGCGGGCCGGGGTTGATCCAGTTGGTGCCGCAGTACTTGTAGTCCGTCAGGTACGGCATGATCGTGTACGCCAGCGTGCCGTACGAGGAGCGCTCGAAGGTGTGCCAGGCGCACCAGCTGTTCAGCTCGTGCCAGCTGTCCGGGTCCATGCCGTGCGCGGTGGTGACCACGTACTGGACGTTGCGGTTCTGCGCCTCGGTGGTGTTGCCGAAGTGCTTGGCGGCGGCCGCCGCTTCGGCCGCGATCTGCGGCTCGGTGGCCTGCTGCGGCGCGGCCGCGTCGTTGTCCACCCAGACGCCGGCCAGCGCACCGCCGGCCGCCGGGTAGCCGACGTGCGGGGCGTCGGCGGGGCAACTGCCGCTGCCGGACGCCACGTTCTCGCAGTACTGGGTCAGCACGCCGCTCCAGGCGTCGTTGTTGCTGCCCAGGCCCTTGAAGAACGACTGCTGGTAGGGCGCGGCATTGTCGGGGTCGTTGGAGAGCGTGGTGTAGCCGTCGGCGTCCTTACCGGCCGTTCCCCACTGGGCACCCCAATAGATCACGTAGACCTTGGGGGGGTCCGGAGGTGACGCCGACCGAGTCCTGGCCGCCGCGGTAGGCCATGTTCGGCTGGTCGTTGTTGACCGGGACGATGGGCATGACCGGGTCGGCGTGAGTCGTCGGCCCCGTGGCCGCCCCCGGGTGTGCGCTCAGCGCGGCGTGCGGGTGGCCCGGCTGGACCTGGACCCAGTCGCCGTGCGTCTGGACCCACCCGGCGGAGGCCGGATGTGACGCTGCGTCAGGTGCGCTGCCGGCGGCCTGTGCGGTTCCGGCGAGCCCGGTCAGCGCCATGCCGAGCGCGAGCAGGGCGGAGGCGAACAGCCCCGTCCCGCGCCGCGCGCTTGAGGGTGATGAGGTCATGGTGCGTACAATTGCACATGTCACACGCTAGGCGGGGTCGAGTGTCCGATAACGTTCGGGAAAGTCTGACGCTGTGTGAAAAAACAGCACTGCCGCGGTGCCCGACCCCCGGGCACCGCGGCAGTGAGTGTGAGTCGGCGTCAGGTCGCCGAGGGCGAAGGCGCGTCGGACGAACCGCCCGCGCCACCCCCGCCGCCCGCGCCGCCGCCGGTCGGCAGCAGCGGCTGGCAGGTCTTGTAGGCCGCCGCGGTGTTCGGGTCGGCCGTGTTGAGCGAGCGCAGGCCGCCGGTGGTCGGCAGGGTCACGCCGTGGTCCTTCATGCAGCCGGTGAACGCCTGCATCGCGGAGCTGTTCAGTCCGCCGTTGCCGCCGCGACCGCCGCCCTGCGGGCGCAGCGAGGCGCAGGCCTGCATCGCGGCCTGGCGGGCCGGGTCGGCGGAGGCGCCGCCGCCGAAGAAGCCACCGCCACCACCGCCGCCGCCCGGGGCGCCGCTGGGCCGACCGCTCGGGCGGCCGCTGGGCCGGCCGGTCGGGATCGACACGCCGTGCTGGCGCAGGCAGTCGGCGTACGCGGCCATTGCCGCACCGCCCTTGCCGGAGGCGCTCGCCGAGGGCGAGGCGGACGGGGCGGAAGCCGTGTTGGAGCTGCTCGACGAGGACGAGCAGCCGGTGAGCAGCAGGCCCGCCGCGAGCACCGCAGCGGCCCCGACGGTGCGAATGGTGGTCCGGGACAAGTCCGGTGCCTCCTGGTCTTCGGTCGGTCTTCGGTTCGACATCTGGCTGCCGCCGGTCGCAACGGGGGTTTGCAACCGGCGGCGAGCTCGACTCTTGCGCACCGTCGTTGGGAAACCCTGGACCTACCTGGGAGCTTGCCGCCCGTAGCGGGCCGAAGCGGGCGGATCGGATGTCCGATTGGCTAGCCTTTGCACGGTTTCGTTCCCGCCCGCTCCCACCAGGCTCCCAGGTAGTTCCGAGCGCCGCAAGAACCAAGCTTTGCCTCCCGGGGCCTGACCGTCCGTCATCCCCTGCGCGCCGCTGCTGCTAGTCGCGCAGCGGCTTGACGATCGTGTGGGTGATGACCTGTCCCTTGATGGACTTGGTGCCGAGGGTCTGGGTGCCCTGCTCGCCGGGCTTGGCGGCGACCTGCGTGGCCTTGGCCTTGGCGGCGAGCTCCTCGGGAGTGAGCTCGGTGGGCTGGTCGTCGGACATGGCTGCTCTCCTTCTGTCGCACCCGAGGTCGGGCGTAGTCGATCTTCCCCGGCGGGGCGCAGGGTAATCGGTCGGTTACCGGTCAGGCGTCGGCGGGTCGGTGGCCTGGAACGTTCGTCGAACTGACATCCCCGAGTGGGGTTATATCGCCATGACCCCAGGAGGGGTTAGAAAGGAGACCGGTCGAAACGACTCCCCTTGGAGGCAACAGCCATGCCCAAGATCAACGTGTACCTCCCGGACGACCTCGCCGAGGCGGTCCGCGCGGCGGACATCTCGGTCTCGCCGATCTGCCAGCGGGCGCTGGAGCACGCGGTGCGCCAGGTGACCGCGGTCCGCGCGGCGGCGGCGCACGACCTGAACGGGTCGGACCTGGCGCTGGTCCGGTTCACCGCGAAGGCACGCACCGCCGTGGGGCTCGCCGTCGAACAGGCCCGCGAGGCGGGAGAGGCCACCGTGTCCACCGCCCGCCTGCTCGCGGGGCTGGTCGCGGAGGGCGACAACCTGGCGCTCCAGGTGCTCCGAGCGCTGGAGATCGCCCCCGAGCAGCTGACCGCCCTCGCGCCCGCCGAGGAGCCCGGCCCGGTCGCCGAGGGCGCCCTGCACTTCAGCATCCCGGCCGGCCGGGCGCTGGAGCTCACCGTCGCCGAGGCCACCCAGCTCGGCCACAACTACGTCGGCACCGAGCACCTGCTGCTCGGCCTGATCGCCGACCCCGACGGCACCGCCGGCCGCCACCTGCGCGACGCGGGCGCCGACCAGCGGATCGCCCGCCGCGCCGTCGCCGCCGCCCTGGCCGGCTACGGCTACCTGCAAGCTGCCCAGCCCGCCACCAACCCCGACCGCCTCGCCGCCCTGCTCCAGCAGCAACTCCAGCCCCTGATCGCCCGCATCGAACAGCTGGAGGCGCGCCTGGCGTAGCCGCCCGGCGCCGGGTCAGATCCCGAGCAGCTGCTCCGCCACCCGGCGGCGGGCCGGGGCCAGCTCGGCGTGGATGGCGTCCCACTCGGTGGCGTCGGCGGTGACCAGGGCCGCCTGCGCGGGGCGTTCGGCGCGCATCCGGACCCGCAGGTGGGTGGGCGGGTGGCTGGTGTCGACGGCGCTCATGCCGCGCTCGCCCAGGCGGGCGCGGCGCTCGCGCTCGGTACCGGGGATGGAGTCCACGTACTCGCGCAGGCCGGTCCAGAACCGCTCCGCCGGATCCTCGCCCGCGCCGGGGCGGGTGTGCTGGTGGGCGGCCCGCTGCTGGGTGATCCGGGTGGCGACGCCGGGGCCGAGCAGGAGCTTGCCGAGCATCGTGGCGGCGTCGGCGGAGGAGCCGGCCCGGGCGGCGAGGTCGTCCGCCCGGTACTCGGCGCGCTGGCTGCTGCGCATGGTCAGCCGGTACAGCACCCCGTGCACCCAGCGCACGGGCAGTGCGAGCCAGTTGAGCAGCGCGGAGGCCAGCGCGTCGGTGGCCGCCCGGCGGGCCCGGTAACCGAGGAAGGCCTCGCCGGAGCGCGGGGTGAGCAGCTGGTACCAGGCCTCCAGGGTCCGCAGCGCGGTCTCCAGCCAGAAGCCGCGCCGGGCGTCCCCGTTGCTGCCGTGCCCGAGTTCATGGCCGAGCAGGGCGATCCGCTCGGGGCCGGTCAGCACGGTCCACAGCGGCAGGCCGAGGGTCACCTCGACCCGGCGGCGCAGTCCGGCCCGGCGGTAGGAGGCGTTCCAGGCGCCGGTGATCCGGATCCGGTCCGGCCGGCGGGTGCCCAGCTGGTCCGCGGTGCGGTCCAGCAGCGCGTAGAGCGCGGGCGCCCGGTCCCGGTCGAGCGCCGCCGGATCCCTGCGCCAGCGGCCCAACCGGGGTCGCAGCAGCCAAGCCAGCGCGAGCCCGACCACGCCGAGTCCCTTCAGCGGTGCGGCCGGCTGGAGCAGCAGCCAGAGCGAGCCGGCCAGCACGGCCAGGGTCCACAGGTGCACCAGCCCGGCGATCAGCACCGCGGCCAGCCAGGCGGCGCCGTGCCGGCCCGACTCCTGCGACTCGCTGGCGGCCAGGCGCTGGTAGAGCGCCTCGACCCGGGCCCGGTCGCGGGCCCGGCAGCGCTCCGCGCGGCGGCCGGGCGCCGGCGCCTCGGCGCCGAGGTTCCAGTCGCAGCCGGGGCACCAGTCGGTGAACCGGGAGTCGGATTCGATGGGGGCGGCGCAGTTCGGGCACGCCCGGGACACGGTGGTGAAGGACACGTGCGCAGATCATGCCGTAGCCCGCCGACAGCACCGGACTGGGGGTCGCCGGGTGCCGTGACGAAAAACAAGCACGCATGATTGCTTTTTTCGTCCCGCTGACCCACCATCATCTGGACCCGCGCACCGCGTCAGAGAGGGGCCGTCGCCACATGTCCGAACCAGGCACCGTGGAGGATCCGTCGCCGTTGCGGATCGGCAACGCCTCCGGTTTCTACGGCGACCGGTTCGCCGCGTTCCGCGAGATGCTCACCGGCGGGCCGCTGGACGTGCTCACCGGCGACTACCTGGCCGAGCTGACCATGCTGATCCTGGCCCGCGAGCGGGTGAAGGACCCGGAGCTCGGCTATGCCAAGGGGTTCCTGCGCCAGCTCGGCGACTGCCTGGGACTGGCTGCCGAGCGCGGCGTGCGGATCGTGGTGAACGCGGGCGGGCTCAACCCGGAGAAGCTGGCGCAGGCCGTCGGCGAGCTGGCGCGGCGTCAGGGTGTGGAGCTGCGGGTCGGCCACGTCACCGGTGACGACCTGCTGCCCCGGGCCGGCGAGTTCACCGATCCCGCCGGGCTGCTCGCGGCCAACGCCTACCTCGGCGCCTTCGGCATCGCCGACTGCCTGCGGGCCGGCGCCGACCTGGTGGTGACCGGCCGGGTCACCGACGCCGCCCTGGTGGTGGGCCCGGCGATCGCGCACTTCGGCTGGCAGCGCACCGACTTCGATCCGCTGGCCGGCGCCGTGGTGGCCGGGCACGTGCTGGAGTGCGGGGCGCAGGCCACCGGCGGCAACTACGCCTTCTTCACCGAGCTCGCCGCGCACGGGCACGACCTGCGCCGCCCCGGCTTCCCGCTGGCCGAGCTGCACGCCGACGGCAGCAGCGTGATCACCAAGCACCCGGGCACCGGCGGCGCGGTCACGGTCGGCACCGTCACCGCCCAGCTGCTCTACGAGACCGGCGGCCCGCGCTACCTGGGCCCGGACGTCACCGCGCGGCTGGACACGGTGCGCCTGGAGCAGCAGGGGCCGGACCGGGTGCGGATCAGCGGGGTGCGCGGCGAGGCCCCGCCGCGCAGCCTCAAGGTCGGCCTCAACCGGCTCGGCGGCTGGCGCAACGAGGTCACCTTCGTGCTCACGGGGCTGGACGTGGACGCCAAGGCCGGGCTGCTGCGCGAGCAGTTGGAGCCGGTGCTCAAGGAGGACGGGCCGGCCGAGGTGCGCTGGACCCTGGCCCGCACCGACCAGCCGGACGCTGCGACCGAGCAGCAGGCCAGCGCGCTGCTCCAGCTGACGGTGCGTGACGCGGACCAGGCGAAGGTCGGACGGGCCGTCAGCAACGCGGCCGTCGAGCTGGCCCTGGCCGGCTACCCGGGGTTCCACGTCACCGCGCCCCCCGGCCCGGGCACCCCCTACGGCGTCTTCACCAGCGCCTTCCTGCCGCAGCCGGAGGTGGAGCACTGGGCCGTGCACCCGGACGGCACCCGGCACGCGATCGACCCGGCGCCCGTCACCTCCGCCGACGTCCCGGACGTCCCGGGTGTCCCGGAGGTCCCAGGCGTCCCGGACGTCGAAGCGGCCGACTTCCCGAGCCAGAACGACGCGGGCCCCACCCGCCGCGCCCCGCTCGGCCTGGTCGCCGGCGCCCGCAGCGGCGACAAGGGCGGCGACGCCAACCTCGGCGTCTGGGTCCGCACCGACCAGGCGTACCACTGGCTCGCCGCCACCCTGACGGTCGAGCGGCTGAAGGGCCTGCTCCCGGAGACCGCCGAACTCACCGTCACCCGCCACCTGCTGCCCAACCTGCGGGCCGTCAACTTCACCGTCGAGGGCCTGCTCGGCGAGGGCGTCGCCGCCCAGGCCCGGTTCGACCCGCAGGCCAAGGCGCTGGGGGAGTGGCTGCGCTCCCGCCACCTCGACATCCCGGAGGCCCTGCTGTGACCGTGCTGCCCACCCGCCTGGACCCGGGCGCCGCGGAGTACCGCGAGCACCGGGCGGCGATGCTCGACAAGCTCGCCTCGCTGGACGCCGACCACGCCAAGGCGCTGGCCGGCGGCGGCCCCAAGTACCTGGACCGCCACCGCTCCCGCGGCAAGCTGCTGGCCCGCGAGCGGATCGAGCTGCTGCTCGACGAGGACTCGCCGTTCCTGGAGCTCTCCCCGCTGGCCGCTTGGGGCAGTGAGTACCCGGTCGGCGCCGGCATGGTCACCGGCATCGGCACGATCGCCGGCACCGAGTGCGTGATCACCGCCAACGACCCGACGGTGCGCGGCGGCGCCAGCAACCCGTGGACGCTGCGCAAGGCGCTGCGGGCCAACGAGATCGCCCTGCGAAACCGGCTGCCGCTGGTCAACCTGGTCGAGTCCGGCGGCGCCGACCTGCCCAGCCAGAAGGAGATCTTCATCCCGGGCGGCGCGCTCTTCCGCGACCTCACCCGGCTCTCCGCCGCCGGCATCCCGACGGTGGCCGTGGTCTTCGGCAACTCCACCGCCGGCGGCGCCTACGTGCCCGGCATGTCGGACCACACCGTGCTGGTCAAGGAGCGGGCCAAGGTCTTCCTCGGCGGTCCGCCGCTGGTGAAGATGGCCACCGGCGAGGAGAGCGACGACGAGTCGCTGGGCGGCGCCGAGATGCACGCCCGCACCTCGGGCCTGGCCGACCACTTCGCGCTGGACGAGACCGACGCGATCCGCCAGGCCCGCCGGATCGTGCACCGCCTGCACTGGCGCAAGACCGGCCCGGGCCCTGACCCGACGGCCGCCCCGCCCCGGTACGACGAGGAGGAGCTGCTCGGCATCGTCCCCGGCGACCTGAAGGTGCCGTTCGACCCGCGCGAGGTGATCGCCCGGATCGTCGACGACTCCGACTTCGACGAGTTCAAGCCGCTCTACGGCGCCAGCCTGGCCACCGGCTGGGCCACCCTGTTCGGCTACCCGGTCGGCGTCCTGGCCAACGCCCAGGGCGTGCTGTTCAGCCAGGAGTCGCAGAAGGCCGCCCAGTTCATCCAGCTGGCCAACCAGCGCGACATCCCGCTGGTCTTCCTGCACAACACCACCGGCTACATGGTCGGCAAGGAGTACGAGCAGGGCGGCATCATCAAGCACGGCGCGATGATGATCAACGCGGTCTCCAACAGCACCGTGCCGCACCTGTCGGTCCTGATGGGCGCCTCCTACGGGGCCGGGCACTACGGGATGTGCGGGCGGGCCTACGACCCGCGCTTCCTGTTCGCCTGGCCGAGCGCCAAGTCGGCGGTGATGGGCCCGCAGCAGCTGGCCGGGGTGCTGTCGATCGTGGCCCGGCAGTCCGCCGCCGCCAAGGGACAGCCCTACGACGAGGCCGCCGACGCGGCGATCCGGGCCGCCGTGGAGCAGCAGATCGAAGCCGAGTCGCTGCCCGCCTTCCTCTCCGGCCGGCTCTACGACGACGGGGTGATCGACCCGCGCGACACCCGCACCGTGCTGGGAATGTGCCTGTCCGCCGTCCACAGCGCACCCGTCCAAGGGGCGCGTGGCTACGGCGTCTTCCGGATGTGAGGAACCGTCACCATGATCACTAGCCTGCTGGTCGCCAACCGCGGCGAGATCGCCCGGCGGATCTTCCGCACCTGCCGCGACCTCGGCATCGCCACCGTCGCCGTGCACTCCGACCCGGACGCCGACGCCCCGCACGTGCGGGAGGCGGACGCCGCCGTGCGGCTGCCCGGCGCCGCGCCCGCCGACACCTACCTGCGCGCCGAGCTGCTGGTCGCCGCCGCGCTGGCCGCCGGGGCCGACGCCGTCCATCCCGGCTACGGATTCCTCTCCGAAGACCCGGAGTTCGCCCGCGCCGTGCTGGCCGCCGGGCTGACCTGGGTCGGTCCGAGCCCCGGGGCGATCGCCTCGATGGGCTCCAAGACCGCGGCCAAGCGCCTGATGGCCGAGGCCGGCGTGCCGGTGCTGGCCCCGGTCGACCCGGCCGCCGCGACGGCGGCCGACCTGCCGCTGCTGGTCAAGGCGGCGGCCGGCGGCGGCGGGCGCGGCATGCGGATCGTCCGCCAACTCGACCAGCTGCAAGCCGAACTGACGGCAGGTCGGCAGGAGGCCGAGGCCGCCTTCGGCGACGGCGAGGTCTTCCTGGAGCCCTACCTGCCGACCGGCCGCCACATCGAGGTGCAGCTGCTCGCCGACGCGCACGGCACCGTCTGGGCGCTCGGCGAACGCGACTGCTCGCTCCAGCGCCGCCACCAGAAGGTGATCGAGGAGACCCCGGCCCCGGGCCTGGACGCCGCGCTGCGCGCCGAGCTGGCCGGGGCCGCCACCGCGGCCGCCCGCGCCATCGGCTACACCGGCGCCGGCACCGCCGAGTTCCTGCTCGCCCCCGACGGCCGGTTCTTCTTCCTGGAGATGAACACCCGCCTCCAGGTCGAGCACCCGGTCACCGAACTGGTCTTCGGCGTCGACCTGGTGGCCCTGCAACTCGCCGTCGCCGAGGGCGAAGCGCTGCCCGCCGAGCCGCCCGCCCCGCGCGGCCACGCGATCGAGGCCCGGCTCTACGCCGAGGACCCGGCCGCCGACTGGCAGCCGCAGAGCGGCACCCTGCACCGCTTCGAGCTGCCGGTGGCCGAGGGGCTGCGGGTGGACTCCGGGGTGACCGACGGCTCGGTCGTCACGGTGCACTACGACCCGATGCTCGCCAAGGTGATCGCCTGGGCCCCGACCCGGGCGGCCGCCGCCCGCAAGCTGTCCGGCGCGCTCGCCCGGGCCCGGATCCACGGCCTCACCACCAACCGCGAGCTGCTGGTCCGCGCCCTGCGCCACCCGGCGTTCCTGGCCGGCCGGGTGGACACCGCCTTCCTGACCGAGCACGCCGCCGAACTGCTGCACCCGGTGCCCGACAAGAACGGCCTCCCGCTGGCCGCCCTCGCCGCCGCCCTGGCGGACGCGGCCGGCCGCCGCACCGCCTTCCCGTCCGGCTGGCGCAACCTGCCCTCCCAGCACCAGCAGAAGCGCTACCGCACGTCCGACGGCGAGGAGCTGACGGTCCGTTACCGTCACACTCGGGACGGCCTGCGAACCGCGGAGCACCCGGGCGTCGAGCTGCTCTCGGCCACCCCGGACCGGGTGGTGCTGGAGTGCGACGGGGTCCGGCGCACGGTCGAGGTCGCCGTCCACGGCGCCGAGGCCTACTGTGACACTGCGTCAGGATCCTTCGTCCTGACGGCCGTTCCGCGCTTCCCCGAGCCCGTGGTCCGGCAGCTGCCGGGCGCCCTGCTGGCTCCGATGCCCGGCACCGTGGTCCGCCTCGGCGCCGCCGTGGGCGACCGGGTCACCGCCGGGCAGCCGCTGCTCTGGCTGGAGGCGATGAAGATGGAGCACCAGGTCGCCGCCCCGGCCGACGGCCTGCTCACCGAACTGCGCGCCACCACCGGACAGCAGGTCGAACTCGGCGCCGTACTCGCCGTGCTGCGCCCGGACACCGACACCCCGACAGAGGAGCACCCCGCATGACCGAGAGCCCGCTGATCGAGACACCCGAGCGGATCGCGCTGCGCCAGGCGGTCGGCGACCTGGGCCGGCGCTTCGGCTCCGGCTACTTCCTGACCAAGGCCCGGGCCGGCGAGCACACCGACGAACTCTGGTCGGAGGCCGGCAAGCTGGGCTTCCTCGGCGTCAACCTGCCCGAGGAGTACGGCGGCGGTGGCGCCGGCGTCTACGAACTCTCCATCGTGCTGGAGGAGTTGGGCACTGTCGGCTGCCCGCTGCTGATGCTGGTGGTCTCCCCGGCGATCTGCGGCACCATCATCTCCCGGTTCGGCACCGAGGCGCAGAAGCGCCACTGGCTGCCCAGCCTGGCCGACGGCAGCCGCCGGATGGCCTTCGCCATCACCGAGCCGGACGCCGGCTCCAACTCGCACAAGCTCTCCACCATCGCCAAGCGCGATGGCGAAGACTGGATCCTCAACGGCCGCAAGGTCTTCATCTCCGGCATCGACGGCGCCGACGCCGTGCTGGTGGTCGGCCGCACGGCGGATGCCCGCACCGGCAAGCTCAAGCCCGCCCTGTTCATCGTGCCGCGCGACGCGCCCGGCTTCGAGTACCGCCCGATCCCGATGGAACTGGTCTCCCCGGAGCGGCAGTTCCAGGTCTTCCTGGACGACGTCCGGCTGCCCGCCGAGGCGCTGGTCGGCGAGGAGAACGCCGGTCTGCAGCAGCTCTTCGCCGGCCTCAACCCCGAGCGGATCATGACCGCCGCGTTCTCCCTCGGGGTGGCCCGCCAGGCGCTCAACACCGCCGTGGAGTACGCGAAGACCCGCACCGTCTGGGACACCCCGATCGGCGCCCACCAGGGCCTGGCCCACCCGCTCGCCCAGTGCCACATCGAGGTGGAGCTGGCCCGGCTGATGATGCGCAAGGCCGCCCACCTCTACGACGCGGGCGACGACCTGGCCGCCGGCGAGGCCGCCAACATGGCCAAGTACGCCTCCGGCGAGGCCGCCAGCCGCTCCGTGGACCAGGCCGTGCAGACCCTCGGCGGCAACGGCCTGACCCAGGAGTACGGCCTGGCCGCGCTGCTCAGCGCCACCCGGGTCGGCCGGGTCGCCCCGGTCAGCCGGGAGATGATCCTCAACTTCGTCGCCCAGCACAGCCTCGGCCTGCCCCGCTCCTACTGAGTCCCGACATGGGGGTGTGTGCGGGTAGGTGGCGGGGGTAGCACACTCGGCAACCGTACTGATCAGCCAGGAGGCACCATGGTGTTCCGCAGCGAGTTCCCCGACGTACCGATCGTCGAGCTCCCGCTCCACGAGGCGGTGCTGGGCAGCGCCGAGCGGTACGGCAGCGAGCCCGCGCTGGTCGACGGCCTGACGGGCGAGACCATCACGCACGCCGAACTCGCCGCGGCGGTGCGGCAGGTGGCGGCCGGCCTGGCCGAGGCGGGGGTGGTGCAGGGGGACGTGGTCGCGCTGCACAGCCCCAACTCGATCGCCTACCCGGTCGCGCTCTACGCGATCAGCCAGGCCGGCGCGGTGGTCACCACGGTCTCCTCGCTGGCCACCCCCGAGGAGCTGGCCGGCCAGCTGCGCGACAGCGGGGCCCGCTGGATCATCAGCGCCCCGGTGCTGCTGCCGGTCGCGCTGGCCGCCACCGCCCCCGGCGGCCCCGAGGTGGCCGAGGTCTTCCTGACCGACCTCGGCCCGGGGCAGCTTGGCGGCCACCGCACCCTGGGCGACCTGCGCGCCTCCACCGGCCCGATACCCGAACCGCGGATCGACCCGGCCACCGACCTGGCCGCCCTGCCCTACTCCAGCGGCACCACGGGGATGCCCAAGGGCGTGATGCTCACTCACCAGTCGATCGCCACCAACCTCAACCAGGTCGACGCCCTGCGCCCGCCCTACCAGGGCGAGCGGATGCTGGCCGTGCTCCCGTTCTTCCACATCTACGGACTGGTGATGCTGCTGCACCGCCCGCTGCGGGCCGGCGGGACGGTCGTGGTGCTGCCCAAGTTCGACCTGGAGCAGTTCCTGACGGCCATCCAGGAGCACCGCATCGAGGGCCTGCTGGTCGCCCCGCCGGTGGTGCTCGCGCTCGCCAAGCACCCGCTGGTGGACCGCTACGACCTCTCCTCGCTGCGCTACGTGCTCAGCGCGGCGGCCCCGCTCGACGCCGACCTGGCCGCCACGGCCGCCGCCCGGCTCAAGCTCCCGCACGTCCAGCAGGGCTACGGCATGACCGAGCTGTCGCCCGCCTGCCACACCGACCTGCTGGTCGACCCGCAGCCGTCCCCCGGCTCGGTCGGCAAGCTGCTCGCCTCCACCGAGCTGCGGATCCTGGCCGCCGACGGCTCCGGCACCGACCTCGGCACCGGCGAGACCGGCGAGGTGCTGATCCGCGGGCCGCAGGTGATGAAGGGTTACCTCGGCCGCCCGGCCGAGACCGACGCGATGGTCGACGCCGACGGTTGGCTGCACACCGGCGACGTCGGGTACCAGGACGAGCGCGGCTACCTGCACATCGTCGACCGGGTCAAGGAACTGATCAAGTACAAGGGCTACCAGGTGGCGCCCGCCGAACTGGAGGCGCTGCTGCTCGGCCACCCGGAGATCGCCGACGCCGCCGTGGTCGGCGTCACCGACGCCGAGGGCACCGAGCGGCCCAAGGCCTTCGTGGTCCGCGCCCCGGGCAGCACCCTCACCGAGGAAGCGGTGATCGAGTACGTCGCCGCCCGGGTCGCCCCGTACAAGAAGGTCCGCGCGGTCGCCTTCCTGGCGGCCGTTCCGAAGTCGGCCGCCGGCAAGATCCTGCGCCGCGAGCTGCGGACCGCGCGGTAGCGGACGGTACGGTTCCTCCCGGGCCGCTCCTCCCGGCACCACGGCAGCCGCACCACCCGAAGGATCCTCCGCGATGACCACCGCCGCCCGCACCCCGCAGCAGGACCGCAGCCGGGCCACCCGCCGCCGGCTGCTGGAGGCCGCCGTGGACTGCCTGGCCGAACTCGGCTGGAACGGCAGCACCGTCACCGTGGTGGCCGAACGGGCCGGCGTCACCCGCGGTGCCGCCCAGCACCACTTCCCGACCCGGGAGGACCTGTTCACCGCCGCCGTCGAGCACGTGGCCGCCGAGCGGCTGGCCGCCGTGCGCACCGACGCCGGCGAACTGCCGCCGCCCGGGCCGGCCCGCACCGAGGCGGTGGTCGACCTGATCGTGCGGCTGCACACCGGCCCGCTGTTCCGCGCCGCGCTGCACCTGTGGGTGGCCGCCGCCACCGAGCAGCCGCTGCGCGAGCGGATCGTCGCGCTGGAGAACCGGGTCGGCCGCGAGTCGCACCGGGCCGCGCTGGAGTTCCTCGGCCTGGACGAGGCCGCCGCCGGGGTCCGCGAGTCCGTCCAGGCCACCCTGGACCTGGCCCGCGGCCTCGGCCTGGCCAACCTGCTCACCGACGACGGCGCCCGCCGCTCCGGCGTGGTCCGCCAGTGGGCGGCGATGCTCCAGGCCGCCCTCGACGCCGCCGCCCCCGACTCCGCCGCCCTCGACGCCGCCCCCGGTGCCCGGGCGGCCGACACCCGATCGGCCGACGGAGGGTCAGCGGACGGACCGTCAGACTGACCGAGCGGTCGCCGCCCGGCCGATCAGCAGGCAACCTGGAAGGCGAGCCGACCCACAGCCGAGCCGCCGGATGGTTGCCGCCGATGGACAGACCAGCACCGCAGCACGACGCCGCGTCCCTGGACGGCCATCGCCTGGTCCCGCTCGCCACCGCCCTGCTCGACGCGGACGGCGTGGTGCTGCACTGGAGCGAGGACGCGGAGCGGCTGCTCGGCTGGCCCGCCGCCGAGATCGTCGGCCGGTACGCCGCCCCGCTGCTCACCACCGGGGACCGCCGCCCCGAGGTGCTGGCCCGCTACGAGAAGATCCTCACCGGCCGCGACTGGACCGGCCGCTTCCCGGTGCGCCACAAGGACGGCAGCGAGGTGCTGCTGGAACTCCACACCTACGGTATCGCCGGCCCGGGCGGCCGGCCGCTGGTGCTGGCCACCGGCTCCGACCCGCGCGCGGTGCGCCAGGTCGAGTCGGACCTGGCGATGCTCGACGGCTTCTTCAGCCAGTCGCCGATCGGCATGGCCGTGTACGACACCGAACTGCGCTTCGTGCGGCTCAACGAGGCGCTCGCCCGGATCAACGGGCTGCCGGTGCCCGAGCACCTGGGCCGGCGGATCGACGCGGTGCTGCCCGGCCTGAACTCCGCCGAGATCGAGGCGGTGATGCGCTACGTGCTGGCCACCGGCGAACCGGTGGTGGACGCCCGCTCGCACGGCCGCACCCCCGGCGACCCGGAGCACGAGCGGGCCTGGTCCGCCTCCTACTTCCGGCTCGCCGACCCGAGCGGGCGGGTGCTCGGCGTCAGCTCCTCGCTGATCGACGTCACCGAGCGGTTCCAGGCCGAGGCCCGGGCGGCCCGGGCCCAGGAGCGGCTCTCGCTGCTGGCCGAGGCCACCTCCCGGATCGGCACCACCCTGGACATGCAGCGCACCGCCGAGGAGCTGATCGCCGCCGTCATCCCGCGGTTCGCCGACTTCGCCACCGTCGACCTGCTCGACCCGATCCTGCAGGGCGAGGAGCCCGGTGTGCTGGCCCCCGACCAGGGCGTGCTGCTGCGCGCGGTGGCGGCCGGCGAGGCCTACGAGAACGCCCTGACCACGGCGGCCGACGCGGTCGGCGAGACCACCGCCTACGAGTCCGGGCGGGTCTACACCCAGAGCCTGCGCAGCGGCCGCACGCTCTACGTCCCCCAGGTGACGGAGGAGAAGCTGCGGGTCATCGCGGCCCGCGAGGAGCGGGTCGAGCCGGCGTTGGCCGCCGGCCTGCACTCCTACCTGCTGGTGCCGCTGCTGGCCCGGGGCATGGTGCTGGGCGGCGCCGAGTTCGTCCGCACCGCCAACCCGGAGCCGTTCGGCGAGGCCGACGTGGCGCTGGCCGAGGAGCTGGTCGCCCGCACCGCCGTCTGCATCGACAACGCCCGGCTCTACCGGCGCGAGCGGGACACCGCGCTGACCCTGCAGCGCAGCCTGCTGCCGCAGGAGATCCACCGCACCCTCGGCCTGGAGATCGCCTACCGCTACCTGCCCAGCAGCGTGGTCAGCGAGGTCGGCGGCGACTGGTTCGACGTGGTGCCGCTCTCCTGCGGCCGGGTCGCCCTGGTGGTCGGCGACGTGATGGGCCACGGCATCCGGGCCGCCGCGACGATGGGTCAGCTGCGCACCGTCGCCCGCACCCTGGCCACCCTGGACATGGCGCCCGCCCAGGTGCTGGCCCGGCTCGACGAGACCGCCGACCAGATCGGCGAGGGCCAGTTCGCCACCTGCGTCTGCGCCGTCTACGACCCGGTGGACCGCAGCTGCACGCTGGCCAGCGCCGGCCACCTGCCGCCGGTGGTGATGGGCCCGGACGGCGACGCCCGGATGCTCGCCACCCCGCCCGGGGTGCCGCTCGGGGTCGGCGGCGCGGCCTTCGAGAACACCGAGTTCACCCTGCCCGAGGGCGGGATCCTGGCGCTCTACACCGACGGCCTGGTGGAGCGCCGCGGCGCCGACATCGACGACGGCATCGGCCTGCTGCGCCGCACCCTGGCCGAGCGCGGCCGCACCCTGGAGGCGCACTGCGACGCGGTGATCTCCACCCTGGTGCGCAGCGGCGCCGAGGACGACGTGGCGATGATCATGGCCCGGGTGCTGCCGGTGCCCCGGGACCGGATCGCCACCCTGCCGCTCACCGGCGACGGCCCGACCCCCTCCGCCGCCCGCCGGTTCACCCGCTCCACGCTGGCCGGCTGGGGGCTCGGCCCGGTCGCCGACTTCGCCGAACTGCTGGTCAGCGAGCTGGTCACGAACGCCCTGGTGCACGGCGGCGACCCGCTCTGGCTGCGGCTCTACCGGGACCGGGTGCTCACCCTGGAGGTGGCCGACACCGGGCGCCAGCAGCCCCGGCTGCGCCCGGCCGGTTCGGAGGACGAGGGCGGGCGCGGGATGTACCTGGTCAACGAGCTGGCGCACCGCTGGGGCAGCCGGGCGACCAAGCAGGGCAAGGTGGTCTGGGCCGAGCTGGAGCTGCCGATCGGCAGCTGATCAGCTGCCGGGCCGACTACTCACGCTCCCTCAGCAGCCGCCAGGCCAGCAGCGCCCCGGCCAGCACCAGCACCCCGGCGAGCAGCGAGGCCAGCGCCATGCCGTGGGTGAAGGCCGCCCGGGCCGCCTGGACCAGCGGCTCGCCGAGCGCCGACGGCAGCCCCTTGGCCGCCTCCAGCGCCCCGCCCAGCGACTGCCCCGCCGCCGGGTCCACCCCGGCCGGCACCGGCACCGAGCCGGTGTAGACGGCGGTGACCACCGAGCCGAAGAGCGCGATGCCCAGTGCCGTGCCCAGCTCGTAGGCGGTCTCCGAGACGGCCGAGGCCGCGCCCGCCTTCTCGGCCGGAGCGGCGGTGAGCACCAGGGCGGAGGAGAGCGTGTAGACCAGCCCCTCGGCCACCCCGACCGCCACGAAGACCACGGCCAGCACCAGGTACGGGGTGTCCTGCCGGAGCCAGCCGAGCACCCCGAGCGCCAGGCCGAGCAGCGCCATGCCGCCGGCCAGCGTGCCCCGGGCCCCGACCCGCCGGGCCAGCTGGGCGCTCAGCATCGCGGCCGCCATCGAGCCGAGGAAGGCGGGCAGCTCCGCCAGACCCGCCGTCAGCGGCGAGTAGCCGCGCACCAGCTGGAGGTACTGCGAGGTGAAGAAGACCACCCCGCCCATCCCGAAGATCGCGATCAGCGCGCCGAGCGTCGCCGCCGTGAAGCGGGCGTCCGCGAACAGCCGCACGTCCAGCAGCGGGGCGTCGAGGCGCAGCTGGCGCCTGACGAACCGCCAGAGCGCGAACGCGCCGAGCAGCCCGACCACCGGCACCTGCCAGTGGGCCGGTCCGTGGGCGGCGGCCTCCTTGACCGCGTAGACCACGCCGATCAGGCCGGCCATCGAGAGCAGCACGCTGGGCAGGTCGAAGCCGCCCGGCGACGGGTCCCGGGACTCCGGCAGCAGCCAGCGGCCGAGCACCAGCAGCAGCGCCATCACCGGCAGGTTGAGCAGGAAGACCGAGCCCCACCAGAAGTGCTCCAGCAGCAGCCCGCCGAGCAGCGGCCCGCCGGCCGCGCCGGCGGTGGCCGCCGCGCCCCACAGGCCGATCGCGGTGGCCCGCTCGCGGGCGTCCGGGAAGAGGGCGCGGATCAGCGACAGGGTGGACGGCATGATGGTCGCGCCGGCCAGCCCGAGCAGGGCGCGGGCCGCGATCAGGGTGCCCGGCCCGCCCGCGTAGGCGGCCAGCAGCGAGGCGGCGCCGAACGCGGCGGTGCCGCCGAGCAGCAGGCGGCGGCGGCCGATCCGGTCGCTCAGCGAGCCCATGCTGACCAGCAGGCCGGCCAGCACGAAGGAGTAGACGTCGCCGATCCAGAGCAGCTGGGTGGCGCTGGGCGCCATCGTCTCGGTGATCGACGGGATGGCCAGCACCAGCACGGTCGCGTCGATCGCGACCAGCAGCACGGCCAGCACCAGGACGGCCAGGCCGGCCCAGCGGCGGCGGTCGGCGGTGGGGGTGGCGGGGGATATGAGGGTGGGCAGGACGGGGGTACTCACGGGAGTCTCCGGAGGTTCCGGACGCAGGGAGTGGATCGGGGGACGGGTGGGTCGGACGGGGCAGGCAGGTCAGGCAGGTCAGGCGGTCTTGCGGGCGGCGCCGCCGAGGAAGAGCTCGGTCAGGGCCTGGGCGCTCTCGCGCGGGGCCAGCCGGCCGTCCTGCACCGCCCAGCCGATCCCGGCCACCAGGGCGAAGAAGGACTCGGCCAGCCAGCCGGCCGACAGCTCGATCCGGAACCGGCCCTCCTGCTGGCCGCGCAGGAAGAAGGCCCGCATCCGGTCGCCGAGGCGGTCCCAGAGCTCGGACAGCTCGGGGTTGTCGTAGAGCTGGTTCTCGCCGGCCAGGAAGGCGCAGAGCATGGCGTCCGGGACCAGCAGCTCGACCAGGCGGCGCACGGTCTCCTCGGTGTCGCCGTGTTCGAGGTCGGCGGTGTCCAGCGCGTCGCGGTAGCGGCGCAGCGCGAACATCCCGACCTCGTGGAGCAGCGCCTCGCGGCCCGGGAAGATCCGGTGCAGCGAGGCCCGGCTGATCCCGGCGGCCCGGGCGATCTCGTCCAGGTGCGCGGTGGGGTTGCGCGAGAGCACGTCGGCGGCGCTCTTGAGCACGGAGTCGGGATCGATCGCCATGAGAAGAGGATAGCTCATCTGAGACATGGATGTCTCAGATGAATCTTCGGTGTCCGGCGCGCGGGCACGCGAAAGGGCGCCGGGATGCAGCCCGACGCCCTGGAGGGAGGTGGTTCAGCTCTGGTTGTAGAAGCCGCTGTCGTCCAGCGGGCGGTCGATCACCATGACCTCGACCTCCGGCGGGGTGAGCAGGAAGACCCGGCGGGCGATCCGCTCGATCCCGCCCTGGGTGCCGAAGATCAGCCCGGAGGCGAAGTCGACCATCCGCTTGGCCTCGGCGTCGGTCATCTCGGTCACGTCCATCACCACCGGGGTGCCGGCGCGCACGTGCTCGCCGACGGTCCGGGCCGACTCGAAGCCGGTGGGCTTCACGGAGACGATCCGCTGCGGGTTCGGCAGGGCCGGAATGGTCTCGGCGTTACCCCAGTCGTCCTCGTCGTACACCGCGGCCGGGTAGCTCCCGGACGGCATCAGCCAACCGTTGTGGGCCTCGTCGCGAAGTGCTCCCATGCCGCGCCTCCCTGTCCTGTTCCCCGATCGGTTCCGTCTGCGGCGCGACCACCTGACGCGTCATCCACTCGTCGGAACTGTCCGAGTATCGCACTGATCACCGCATCGGTGCCCGCCCTGGCGCGCCGTTGGGGTGGTGGCGCGTGCCGGCGGCACGCACCGTCCTCGTACTGAGCGGACGCCGCAGGTCGGTGAAGGGTTCCAGGGATGCCGCCGGGATCACCCGATTGCCCCTGGCGTCAAGGAGAGTTGACGTCGCGTCACTCCCCGGTGACGCCGTCGACCGCCTCGCGCAGCAGGTCCGCGTGCCCGTTGTGGCGGGCGTACTCCTCGATCATGTGGATCTGGATCCAACGCAGCGTCACGTCCTCGCCACGGCGCTTCCCGCGCCCCACCGTCTCCAGCGGGAGCCCCTGGACCGCCTGCTGAGCCAGCGCCACCTGCCGCTGCCAGACGGCGAGGGCCTCCACCGGGTCGGCGTCGGCCACCCCGTGGATGTCGCGGTCCGGATCCGCCTCGGTGAAGTAGAGCGGCGGCCGCTCCTCGCCCAGCAGCACCACCTGGTACCAGTACTGCTCCACCTCGGCCAGGTGCCGGAGCAGGCCCAGCAGGGTCAGCTCGGACGGCTGGACCGAACGCTCCCGCAACTGCTCGGCGGTCAGGCCCGCGCACTTGAGCGTCAGCGTCTTGCGGTGGTAGTCGAGGAAGGAGGCGAGCAGCTCCGCCTCACCACCGGTGTACGGCGGGTCCTGGCGCTCGGTGGTGTCGATCGGGGCGTTCATGACCGACATCCTGGACCACCAGGGGCGGTTCGGGCGAGCGGGTTTCGGCACGGTAGCGTGGCGGGCAGTCGATCATGAGGAGGCCGCCGTGCCCGTCACCCTGGTCACCGGCGGGAGCCGGGGCATCGGCGCCGCCCTGTGCCGCCGACTCGCCGCCGACGGCCACGACCTGGCGATCGGCTACCGGCGGGACGCCGAGGCCGCCGAGCAGGTGGCCGCCGAGGCCCGGGCGGCCGGCGTGCTCGCCGTCGCGCTGCAACTGGACACCGCCGTCGAGGCGGACGTCGAGCGGTTCTTCGACCAGGCCGCCGAGCGGCTCGGCCACGCCACCGGGCTGGTCAACAACGCGGCCGTCACCAGCACCCGGGGCACCCTCGCCGAGCTGCGGACCGAGGACCTGCGCCGGGTGGTCGACGTCAACCTGGTCGGGGTGCTGCTCTGCGCCCGGCGCGCGGCACGGGAGTTCACCGCGGGCGGGTCCATCGTCAACGTCTCCTCGGCCGCCGCCACCATCGGCAGCCCCGGGGAGTACGTGCACTACGCGGCCACCAAGGCCGCCGTCGACGCGCTCACCCTCGGCCTGGCCAAGGAGTTGGGCCCGGCCGGGGTGCGGGTCAACGCCGTCGCCCCCGGCACCACGGACACCGAGTTCCACGCCCTCGGCGGCGAGCCCGGCCGGGCCGCCCGGGTCGCGCCGAGCGTGCCGCTGCGCCGGGCGGGGCGCCCCGAGGAGATCGCCGCCGCGGTTGCCTGGCTGCTCTCGCCGGACGCCTCGTACACCACGGGCGCGGTGCTGCGGGTGGCGGGCGGGCTCTGACGGATCGTCAGGCCGCCGGTGCCGCCTGGGTGCGCCGACCGCGCCAGGCGGCGGCCAGGCCGGCCGCGCCGAACAGCAGCACCGCCGCTGTCGAGACGAGGAAGGCGGGCGAGCCCGGCCGGTCGGCCGAGGCCCCGGCGACCGCGTACGCCGCGGTGGCCGGCAGCACCCCGAGGGCAGTGCCGGCCAGGTACGGCCCGAGTCGCACCCCGCACAGCGCCGCACCGATGTTCACCACCTGGAACGGCACCCCCGGCACCAGCCGGAGCAGCAGCACGCTGCGGAAGCCCCGCTCGGTCAGCTGCCGGTCCAGCGCGGTCAGCGCCCGCCCGCGCAGCAGCGGGCGCAGCGCCTGCTGCCCGAGCCCGCGGCCGAGCCCGAAGGCGATCGCCGCGCCGAGCGTGGTGCCCGCGACCGCCACCGGCACGCCCCAGCGGGCCCCGAACAGCAGGCCGGCCGCCACGCTCAGCGCGGGCTTGGGCAGGAAGGCCAGCGTGCCCAGGGCGAACAGCCCGGCGAAGGCCGGTGCCCGCCAGCCGGCGGGCACCGCGGCGATCACCGTGCGCGGGTCCCAGAACGCCGCCGAGCCGGCCGCCAGCGCGAGCAGCAGCACCAGGGCGGCGAGCCGGATCCAGCGCGCGCGGGAGCCGGGGGCGGGGGGAGTGGACACCCGCCGAGCCTCTCACACCCGGTGCGGCTGCTCGGCCCTGGCCGGGACCTCCCGCTGGGCGACCAGGCCCGCCGGGCGCAGCGCGCCCGCCGTCACCACCAGGGCCGCCGCCAGCACCGTGACCAGCGCGAACGACACCCGCAGCGAGCTGGCCTGGGCGATCCCGCCGACGATGGCCGGCGCGACCAGCCCCGAGGTGTAGGTGACGGTGGCGACGCCGGCGATCGCCTGGCTCGGGTTGGGGCCGGCGTGCCCGGCCGCGGCGAAGGCCAGCGGCACCACCACCGCGATCCCGATCCCGATCAGCGCGAAGCCCGGGATCGCCACCGCCGGGCCGGTGGCCGCGACCACCAGCAGCCCGCCGGCCGCCGCCACCGCGCCGCCCGCCCGCACCGCGCGCACCGGTCCGAGCCGCCGCACCACCGCGTCGCCGGCCAGCCGGGAGACCGTCATGGTGCAAGCGAACGCGGTGTAGGCCATCGCCGCGGTGCCCGCCGCCGCGCCGGTGACGTCGCGCAGGTAGACGCCCGACCAGTCCATCCCGGCGCCCTCGGCGAAGACCGCGCAGAAGCCGACCAGGCCGATCAGCAGGGCCGAGCGCGGCGGCAGCGAGAACCGGGGCGGTGCCTCGGCCTCCGGCTCCGCCCGGACGTCCGGCACCCGGCCGCAGACCAGCTGGCCGAGCACCAGCAGCAGCGCCGAGGCGAGCAGCAGGTGGTCGCGCGGGGCGAGGTGCTGACGGGCCGCCAGCGTTCCGCAGGCGGCGGCGACCAGCCCGCCGAAACTCCACATCCCGTGCAGCCCCGACATGATCGCCCGGCCGAGCCCGCCCTCGACCGTCACGCCGGCGGCGTTCATGGTGACGTCCGCCATCCCGGCCGTGGCGCCGAAGACGGCCAGCCCCAGGCAGAGCCAGGGCAGCCCCGGGGCCAGCCCGGGCAGGACCAGCGCCAGGCACCAGAGCGCGAGCAGCAGCCGCAGCGCGGCCCGGCTGCCCAGCCGGTGGGCGATCCGCCCGGCCAGCGGCATCGCGAGCGAGGCGCCGATGGCCGGCATCACCAGGGCCAGGCCGAGCTGACCCGCACTCAGGTGCAGGTGGCCCTGGATCGCGGGGATGCGGCTGGCGAAGGTGCCCGCCACCGCTCCGTGCACGGCGAAGACCACGGCGATGCCGCGCCTGGCCCGGAGCAGGGGGCGTAGTTCGGGGGTGGTGGTCGGCATGAGGGTTCCCTCCCGTGAGGTCCGGTCCGGCAGCCGTGTCCGGCGTATCCGGCAGCCGGTAAATTATCAGGAAGGGACCCTGATAGATAGCGGGTGAACGAGTCTGGAAGGATGCCGTGCCATGACCACCGCGCGCACGGCCACGCCGAGCACCGCCCGTGCGATCAACGACCGGCTGGCCCTCGACCTGCTGCTCGCGCACGGCCCGCTGACCGCCACCGAGCTGCGCACGCTCACCGGCCTGTCCCGACCCACCGTCTCCGACCTGCTGGAACGCCTGCAGCACGGCGGCCTGGTCGGCATCGTGGGGGAGCGCGGCGAGCAGCGCCGCGGCCCCAACGCCCGGGTCTACGGGCTGCGCGCCGACCGCGCCCACCTGGCCGGCATCGACGTCCGCACGGTCGGCGTCACGCTCACCGTCGCCGACCTCACCGGGCGCTCGCTGGCCACCGCCGCCCTGCCCGTCGACCCGCTCGCCCCGCCGCCCGCCGACATGGTCGGACAGGTGCTGCGGACCCTGCTGGAAACGGCCCGCGGCGTCGGCGTCACCGACCTGCACACCGTCGCGGTCGGCGCGCCCGGCCTGGTGGACCCGGCCAGCGGGCGGCTGCGGGCCACCGCCGAACTGCCGCACTGGCACGGCGACCTGGTGGACGAGCTGCGGGCCGCACTCTCGGCCGAGGTGATCCTGGAGAACGAGGTCAACCTGGCCGGCATAGCCGAGCACCGGCTCGGCGCGGCCACCGACCGGGACACCTTCGTGCTGCTCTGGCTGGGCCACGGCGCCGGCGCGGCGGTGATGCTCGACGGGCGGCTGCGGCGCGGCGCCTCCGGCGGGGCCGGCGAGATCGGCTTCCTGCCGGTGCCCGGCACCGCCGCACTGCCCAGCGCCTACAGCTGCGACGGCGGCTTCCACAGCCTGGCCGCCAGCGCCGCCGTCTGCGCGCTGGCCCGCGACCACGGCCTGCCGGTGCCCGGCGACGGCGCCGACGACGCGCCCGCCGCCGAGGCCGCCGTGCTCGCCGCCCTCGCGGCCGGCCAGGCCGGCGAGCCGTTCCTGGACGAGCTCGCCGGCCGGGTGGCCGTGGCCGTGGCGGCGGTCTGCGTGATCCTCGACCCGGGTTGCGTGGTGCTCGGCGGCGAGATCGGCCGGGCCGGCGGGCCGGCCCTGGCCGGCCGGGTCGAGCGGCGGCTCGCCGGGCTGACCCCGCTGCGCACCGAGGTCCGGGCCGGCACCGCGGGCGGCGGCGCGGTCCTCGGCGGCGCCGTGCTGATCGCCTCCGACGCGGTGCGGCGCGACCTGTTCGGCGGGGCCTGACCGCTGACGGAGGGTCGGCCGGGCGCTGCGACGCGGACCCGCGGAGCCGGGGACGCGAGGACCCCGGGTGGGAGCGGGACGGCGAGGGGCGGCGGATGCGGCAGGATGGGGTGCGTCGTGGATCACCGCACGGAGGTGGTCGTCGAGAGGGCGAGGGAGTGCCGCCATGAGCCAGCCGGGTCGGTCGGTCAACCACTACCGGATCGGTGAGGCCGCCGCGATGCTCGGGGTCAGCGCGGACACCATGCGGCGCTGGGTCGACGCGGGCCGGGTGTCCGCCGAGCGGGACGAGCACGGGCACCGGATCATCCCGGGCGAGCCGCTGGCCGCGTTCGCCCGCGAGCTGGCCAAGCCCGGCGCGGCCGACGGCGTGGAGGGCCGCTCCTCGGCGCGCAACCGGTTCCCGGGGATCGTCACCCAGGTCGTGCTCGGCGACGTGGCGGCCCAGGTGGAGATCCAGGCGGGCCCGTTCCGGGTGGTCTCGCTGATCAGCCGGGACTCGGCGGAGGAGCTCGGGCTGGTCCCCGGGGCACCCGCGACCGCCGTCATCAAGTCGACCAATGTGATGATCGAGCGCAGCTGACCCGCGCCTTGATCCACTGATTGATCCACTGACCCGCGCCGACCGTCCGAGGAGTGCCGTGCCCCGATCCGTGCTGCCCACCACCCAGGCGGCGGTGGCCGCCGTGACCGCGACCGCCGAGCGCCACGGACGGTCGGTGACGGCCAGTCATGACATCGGCGCCGACCAGACCTTCGCCGGGCTGCTCGCGACCGGCTCGGACGACGCCGACCCCTCCGCCGTCCCACACGAGGCGCTGCTGGAGTTCGGCGGCACCCCGGCCGTCACGGTCCGGCTGTTCACCCACGACGAGGCCCGGGTCACCGTCGAGGGCGTCGGCTTCGACGTCAGGCGCGAGGTGCTGCCCGACTTCCTCGACGCCGTCTGGTCCGGCCTGGCGCACGTGCGGGTGCGCACCTTCCCGCCGGCCCAGACCCTCAAGGTCGCCGTCCCCGGCGAACCGACCTACCGCGAGCACGTCGACCTGATGACCCCTTGGCTCTGGAAGGTGTCCCGTTGAGCGCAACGCCGTCCCGCCCGCTCGCCGTCGCCCACCGCGGCGACCCGTACCGGTTCCGGGAGAACACCCTGCCCGCCGTCACCGGCGCGCTCGCCGCCGGGGCCGACGCGGTGGAGGTGGACGTGCAGCTCACCCGGGACGGCGTGCCGGTGCTGCTGCACGACCCGACGCTGCGGCGGCTGTGGGAGCTGGACCGCCCGGTCGGCGCGCTCACCAGCAGCCAGTTGGCCGCGCAGAAGTTCGCCGGCGGCCACCGGGTGCCCACGCTGGCCGAGGCCCTCAAGCTCTTCGCCGAGCAGCCCGGCGCCAGGCTGCTCATCGACCTGGACGATCCCGGCCCCGCCCGGGCCACCTGGCGCACCGTCACCGAGCTGGGCGCCGAGCGGCTGGTGGCGTTCTGCGGCCCGGTCCAGGCGATGCTGGCGGTGCGCGAGCAGGCCCCGGACGCGCAGCTCTCGCTCACCTGGAAGCGCCCGGAGCTGCCGGTGCCCGCGCTCCTGGCCGACCTGCGGCCGCGCTACCTCAACCCGCCGTTCGGCCTGGTGGACGAGCGGCTGGTGGCCCGGGCCGCGGAGGCCGGCCTGGAGGTGGCCACCTGGACGGTCGACCTGCGCCGCACCATGCGCCGGATGATCGCGCTCGGGGTCGCCTCGCTGACCAGCAACCGGATCGCGGTGCTCCGCTCCGAGCTGGACCGCGCGCGCCGGTAGTGCCGGGTGAGCGACATTGACTGGATGTCAGATTTAATGGCGGTATGCCCGATGTGAGCGAATCGGAAGCGGTAGTACCGGTACCCGAGCCGCCGGACCACCTGCTGCCGCCCGGAGTCCGCCGGGCGGCGGCCTGGTCCGCCGCGGTGATCCTGTTCATCACCGTCGGCGCGCTGCTGGTCCTCGCCGCCGTCGAGCTGCGCGCCGCCACCGTGCCGCTGATCATCGCGCTGCTCGCCACCGCGCTGCTCGAACCGGTGGTGCCCTGGCTGGTCCGGCGCGGCCTCGGGCGCGGCGCCGCGGCCGGACTGACCTGCGCCGTGCTGGTCGCCGCCGTCGCCGGCGTGCTCTACCTGCTGGTCAACTCCCTGGTGCACAGCGCCCCGCAGATCGCCCACGCGCTCACCCAGGCCGGCGACCAGCTCGCCGCCAAGCTCGGCCCGCTCGGCAAGAGCCTGCAGGACACCCTGAAGCACACCTCCAACGCCGGCAGCTCCTTCGCCGCCCAGCTCGCCAACGGCGTGGTCTCCGGACTCGGCCTGGCCACCCAGGTCGTCACCGGCTCGATCCTCGCGCTCGCCCTGGTCTTCTTCTTCCTGCGCGACGGAGACCGCACCGCGGACCTGGTGCGCTCCACCGTCCCCGCGGACCGGGCCGACCTGGTGATCCGCTGCGGCCGACAGGCCTTCGAGGCGATGGCCGGCTTCATGCGCGGCACCACGCTGATCGCGCTGATCGACGCCCTCTTCATCACCGTCGGCCTGCTGGTGCTCGACGTGCCCGGCGCCGCCGGGCTGGGCGCGCTGGTCTTCATGGGCGCCTACATCCCGTTCGTCGGCGCCTTCCTCTCCGGCACCGTGGCCGTGCTGGTCGCGCTCGCCGACGGCGGGCTCGGCAAGGCGCTCTGGACGCTCGGCGTGGTGCTCGCCGTGCAGACCGTGGAGGGCAACATCCTCCAGCCGGTGATCCAGAGCCGCACCGTGGAACTGCACCCGGCCACCATCATGGTCGCCGTGGTGGCCGGCTCCGGCGTCGCCGGGATCCTCGGCGCGCTGCTCGCCGTGCCGCTGTGCGCGGCCGGCCTCGGCATCGTCGACGTGTTGCGCGGCCGACCCGGGCGCCGGGCCCGGCTGAAGGCGCGCGCCCGGAACGCGACCGGGTAATACCGCCGGGTAACACGGCCCTAGTACAGTCGGCGCTGTGGAATTCGGAACAGACATCCTCGGCGCGCCCTACGAGTCCGCCGAGCTGACGCTGCGGCCCGACGCCGAGGGCCCGGTCGTCGCCACCCTGGTGCGCCGCCTCGCCCCGCAGCCGGCCGACCCGGCGGCACCGCGGCGCGCGGTGCTCTACGTGCACGGGTACGTCGACTACTTCTTCCAGACCCACCTGGCCGACCACTTCGTCGAGCTCGGCTACTCGTTCTACGCCCTCGACCTGCGCAAGTACGGCCGCTCGCTGCGCCCGCACCAGTCGCCCAACTACATCAGCGACCTCGCCGAGTACGACGAGGAGCTGGACGCGGCGGTCCGGGTCATCCGCGAGCAGGACGGGCACACCGAACTGCTGGTCAACGGGCACTCCACCGGCGGCCTGGTCGCCGCGCTCTGGGCGGCCCGCCGGCAGGGGCGCGGCCTGGTCGACGGGCTCTTCCTGAACAGCCCGTTCCTGTCCATGCCCACCGCGGCGGCGGTCCGGGTGCTGGGCGCGCCCGCCGTCGGCGCGCTCGGCCGGCTCGCCGCCACCCGCAAGCTGCCCAGCGCGCTGAGCCCGCACTACGTGCACAGCCTGCACAAGGACCACCAGGGCAGCTGGGACTTCGACCTCTCGCTCAAGCCGGCCGAGGGCTTCCCGCTCTACGCCGGCTGGCTGGCCGCCATCCAGCGCGGGCACCAGCGGGTCCGGCGCGGCCTCGGCCTCCAGGTGCCGGTGCTCGTGATGGCCTCCACCGCCAGCATCTCCAAGGCCAAGTGGGACCCGGCGCTGCACCACCGGGACGCCGTGCTGCGGGCCGACGACATCGTCGCGGTCGCGCCCCGGCTGGGCCGCTCGGTCACCGTGGTGCGGATCGAGGGCGGGATGCACGACCTGGTGCTCTCCGGGCCCGAGGCGCGCGCCCAGGTCTTCACCGAGCTGGACCGCTGGCTGAAGGCCTACCTGTGAGCGCAGCGCCGGACCCGCTCCCGGTGCTCCGTCAGACCGCCTTCGGCACCGCCAAACTGATGCCGGACCTGGACAGCGACGGCAGCTGGCTGCTCACCCTGGACGGGACGCCGCAGTCGTACGTGGACCTGGTCGACCCGACCCGCCTGGAGTTCGAGTACACCCGGCGGCTCGGACACCTGGTGGACGCCCTCGCCCCGGCCGGCGTCCCGCTGGCCGCGCTGCACCTGGGCGGCGGCGCGCTGACCCTGCCCCGCTACGTCGCGGCCACCCGCCCGGGCTCCCGGCAGCTCGCCGTGGAGGCGGACGGCCCGCTGGTCGACCTGGTCGCCGAGGTGCTGCCGTGGGGAGCGGCCGCCGAGGTGGCGGTCGGCGACGCCCGCGAGCGGCTGGCCGCCACCGAACCGGCCGGCTGGGACCTGGTGGTGGCCGACGTCTTCCAGGGCTCCCGCACCCCCGCGCACCTGAACTCCGTCGACTTCGTCCGGCTCGCGGCCGCCGCCCTGCGACCCGGCGGCTGCTACGCGGCCAACCTGGCGGACGGCGCGCCGCTCGCCTTCGCCGCCGCCCAGACGGCCAACGTGCGCGCGGTCTTCGCCCACACCTGCCTGATCGCCGAGCCCTCGGTGCTCCGCGGCCGCCGCTACGGCAACCTGCTCCTCGTCGGCTCCGACCACCCCCTCCCCGCCGACACCCTGGCCCGCCGCCTCGCCGCCGACCCCTTCCCGGCCCGCCTGGTCGACGGCCCCGACCTGCGCCGCCTGGCAGCCCGCGCCACCCCGGTCCCGGACGCCGAGGCCGAACCCTCCCCGCCCCCGCCGAGCGGGGCGTTCAGCATCGGCTGAGGCGGCGCCGGCCCACCTCCTGACCCGCTCATCGACGGCTCGGGCCGACGACCCGACGCGCGGGCGCCCTCCCGCGCCCGCGCCCCGCGTACCTGGCGCGGTGTCAGACTGTCCGGGAGAGTCGATCGCACACGAGGACCCCAAGGAGACCCAGGTGACTTCTGACGAACCGTCGGTGTCCGTCGAGCTCGACGCGGTGCCGGAGACGGCGCTGTGGACGCTCTACCAGCGCGCCGCCGAGGCCCGGCGGCCGGACGCCGTGCTGCACGATCCGAAGGCGGTCGAGCTGGTCGACCGGATCGACTACCCGTTCGCCGAGCGGTTCGGCACCAGTGCCGGCCAGGCCCAGCTCCAGGCGCTGCGGGTGGGGTGCTTCGACCGGGAGGTGGCCGACTTCCTGGCCAGGGAGCCGCGCGGCACCGTGGTCTGTCTGGGGGAGGGGCTGGAGACCCAGTACTGGCGGGTGGACAACGGCCGGGCCCAGTGGCTCACCGTCGACCTCCCCGAATCGGTGGGCCTGCGCGAGCGCCTGCTGCCGCCCGGCCCGCGCCAGCGCTACCTGGCCGCCGACGCCACCGACCTGGCCTCCTGGGCCGACCTGGTGGACCGCGAGCACGGGGTGCTGATCACCTGTCAGGGCCTGCTGATGTACCTCCAGCCCGCCCGGGTGCGCGCCCTGCTGGCCGGCTGCGCCGAGCACTTCCCCGGCGGCTCGCTGGTGCTGGACGCGGTGCCGCACTGGTTCGGTCGGCTGACCCGCAAGGGCAAGGCGGTCAGCCACGGCTACCACGCCCCGCCGATGCCCTGGGCGATGGACGCCGGCGACCGCGAACTGCTGCGCAGCGCGAGCCCCGCCATCGTCGGCGTCCGCGAGGTGCGCCCGACCGGCGCCCGCGGCCCGCTCGCCGGCCTGGTGCCGCTGGCCCTGAACCTCTCCCCGCTGGCCGCCCGGCTGCCCTCGGTCGCCGTGCTGGACTTCGCGGAGCGGTAGTCGGGAGGCGGTCGCCGCCGGACCCCGCTCCCGGAACGGCTGACAGCTGAAGCGGCGTCAAACTACGATGACCGCCATGTCCATGACTACACGTATGCGCCTCGCCGGCGCCGCCGCAGGTGCGTTCGCGCTCGCCCTGGTGCCCGCGCTCGGCGGGGGCACCTCCGTTGCCGCCGCCGCTCCGCGCGGGGCCGCCGTACCGATGCACGCGTTCACCAGGGCCTCGGGCGGCGACCCCGTGTTCGCCGCGCCGGTGCCCACCGCGGACTGCGTCGCCCAGCTGCAGCGCGCCTGCTACTCGCCGTTGCAGTACCGGACCGCCTACGACCTGGACCCGCTGTACCGGGCGGGGATCACGGGCGACGGGCGGACCATCGTCATCGTCGACTCGTTCGGCTCGCCGACCATCCAGCACGACCTCGACGTCTACTCCAAGCAGTGGGGCATCCCCAGCAGCACGGTGGACGTGGTGCAGTGGGGGCAGGTGCCGGCGTTCGACCCGAAGAACCCGGACATGGCGGGCTGGGCCGGCGAGACGACGCTGGACGTCGAGGCGGCGCACGCCGTCGCGCCCGGGGCGAAGATCGTGCTGCTGGAGACCGGGGTCGCCGAGACCGACGGCCCGGTCGGCGTGCCCGAGATGATGAGCGGCATCAACCACCTGGTGAACGCGGGTCAGGCCGACGTGGTCTCGATGAGCTGGGCGACCAGCGAGGCGATGTTCCCGGGCTTCGACGTCGGCGACTACACCAGCCTCACCTCGCTGCGCTACGCCTTCACCAACGCCGCCCACCACGGCGTCACGCTCACCGCCAGCTCGGGCGACGGCGGCGGCCACGCCGGCCGGCTGGACGCCGCCTGGCCGGCCGGCGACCCGCTGGTCACCGCCGTGGGCGGGACCGAGCTGTACCTGGACGGCCAGGGCCACCGCACCGCGCCCGACGCCGCCTGGTCCGGCAGTGGCGGCGAGCTCTCCAAGGTCTTCGCCCGCCCGGGGTACCAGAACCCGGTGCGCTCGGTGGTCGGCGACCACCGCGGCACTCCCGACATCAGCATGGCCGGTTCGCCGAACGGCGCGCTCTGGCTCTACTCCAGCTTCGACCCGGCCAACACCGGCTGGACCGCCGACGGCGCCGGCACCAGCGAGTCCTCCCCGCTGTTCGCCGCCGTGGTGGCGCTGGCCGACCAGGCCGCCGGCCACCGCCTGGGCGTGATCGACCAGGACCTGTACCGGCTGTACGCCGAGCACGCCCCGGGCGTCGTGGACGTCACCACCGGCTCCACCGGCCCGAACGGCTACACCGCGGGCCCCGGCTACGACCAGGCGACCGGCGTCGGCACGCTGGACGCCGCCGAGCTGGTGCGGGAGCTGGCGCACCTGGACTGACGCCGGGTCAGTCGTGGCGGCCGGGGTGCGGAACGCGCCCCGGACCGTCAACTCCCATCGTGCCACGGCGCGATGGGCCACCGGGACGTCGGTCCGGAAGGGCTCATCGTCGAGCTGTCGGAGCGGACCGGCTGACGGCCGGCCCTGCGGTGTTCAGTGCCAGCCGCGGACCTTCGCGGCGTCGGTGCTGTCCGGTTTGACGTCCCGGGCGCGGTCGCCCATCTGCTCCCAGAAGTGGCGCAGGCCGGCGACCGGCACCCCGCGCTGCCAGGCGGCCTCGCGCCGGAACCGCAGGTAGAGCCAGGACCGGGGCTGCCAGCGCCGCAGCAGGTCGCGCTGGTGCAGGCAGAGCACCTCGCTGAACTCCACGCGCAGCGCCTCCACCCTGGCCGGGTAGGGGCACATCCGCAGGCGGCACTTGTCCGTGCAGTTGGAACCGGGCGCCGACGTGCGCTCCGCGCCCCGCACCGGATCCAGCCGGGTGCGGTCCAGGTCCATGCAGGACGGGAGTTGGATCCGCTCCTGCTCACGGGACATTAGCTCCAGCAGCCGGAACAGGTCCTTCGGCCGGTACGCCCGCTCGGCGAGCACGACGAGCAGCAGCACGTCGACCAGCAGCTGCTGCGCGGTGGGGTCCAGGGTGCTCCAGCCGGTGGAGGGCGGGATCCAGAGGTTGTGGGCCCGTGGCTCCCCGGGCAGCCCGACCTCGGTGCCCACGCTGGACGCGACCGCCACCTCGTCGATCCACAGGAACCGCTCGGGCCGGCGTGTCTGCAGGGCGCGCACGGCCAGCTTCTCGGCCGCCTTCACCAGCGGGTGCTCCTCCTGGTGCGGCCCGTCCAGGGTCAGCCACTCCCGGACCTGGCCCCGGGGATCGGACCCGTGCCCGCGCATCGGCTGGTCGGCGTTGACGTCGTCCGGCAGGGCCCACAGGGTCAGGGCTTGGAGGAGGGTCAGCCGGGTGAACCAGAAGGTGCTGTGCTTCAGCAGCTCCTCGGCCTGCTTGGTGAGGAACTCGCGGGCCTGCCGGTCGGATTCGGGACTGAGCCGCCGGTTGGCCGCGTACTTGAAGCCCTGGGCGAGCGCCACGCCCAGGCTGATGGTGCTGCCCGGCGGATCCCTGCGGAGCGGGGTGTCGCTGCGGGAGTGCTGGGCGACCAGTTGGACCCAGTTGTCCAGGTCGTCGCAGGGGCTGGCCTGATGACGCGACAGCCCGGAGGAGTCGACCAGCAGGGGAAGGAGCCAGGCCCGCATCGTGTTGCTGAAATAGTCCTTCTTCTCGGCCTGCGCTTCCGTCTGCGCAAGCTTCTGCTCCTCGACCTTTCTTCTCCGGGCCGCCTGCCGTCGCTGGGCCCGGCGGGCGCGCTCCGACTGCTTCCCGCATTCCCCGGGCGGGGCGGCCGGGTTCGGCAGTGCCGTGCCGCAGCCGCAGCTGCGCGTGTGGGCGATCACCCGGTCGGGCCCCCTGAGCCTCGTGCACAGCACGTCGTAGGCTGCCTCGCCGCCGGCACCGACCTCTTTGGTGATCGCCTCCCGCACGGTGCGGTCCGCTTCGCGGGCACCGATCTCGAACAGGCGCTTGTAGGGCGGCCAGCCGGGGTCCGTCGCGGGCTTCCGGGACCGGGCGGCGGCCACCCGGCGAGCTGCGGCGCCGCACTGCCGCACCAGGACGAGCTTGGCGGTGCGCAGCCGTGCCGCATCCTCGACGTGCTCGAACGTTTCCCAGACCTTGCTGATCCTGTTGAAGAGCGCCTGTTGGTCAGGAAACTGGTCGACACTGTCGATTTCCACAGCAGCGCCGTAGGCCTCGATCGCCCGCAGCCGGGGTCGGCCGCGCCAGTCCTGGCCCGCGTACCTGGTGGTCGCGCGGGCCCGTTCGGTCAGCGTGTCGGCCTTCTCGGCTATTTCGAGCAACTGTTCGGCCTTGTTTCGCAGCAGGTCGCGCATCACGGACACCGGACAGTCGAGCTTGTTGCTGCGGCAACAGGTACAACCACCGTTCGCCGAGCGGGAGTACAGGGTCATGGCGATGAGCAGCTCCCGACCGCCGTGGTCCAGGGCCCTGACGACGTGCGGCCAGGTGTCCTCCTGGAAGATCCGATCCAGGTAACGGGACCCGAGGAACGCCTGCACGATGCTGTGCTGGAAGCGGACCCGGTCGCCGTCCTCGTAGACCAATCCCATCCGAGCACCCCAGGTCGAGGCGAGCCGGACGTCGATCCCCGGACCGCCCAAGACTCCTACCCGCTCATCCAGTTCAGCCCTGACGCGCCTGTTCCATTCGGGGTTGGCGGGCCGCCAACCCGCTCGGTCCGCGGGCGGTGCCCCGTGGTCCTGCAACTCCACCGAGGGGTCGAGCTCGCGGAGTTCGACGTCGGCGCGGTCTTGGGAGAGGCCGATGCAGGCGAGGGCGGAGATGTACTCGACCACCTCCTCCCGCGTCCGGTGGTCGAGCGGCAGCTCGGTGTGGACGTCCCCGGAAATCAGCGCGTCCACCCAGCGTTCCAGCAGGTCCGCGCGCAGCGCCCAACTGTCGTAGAGCAGCAGGTCGGTCGTGGCGTCCCCGGTCCACAGCGGCTCCAGCAGGTCCTTCTGGTGCAGGTCCTTGGCGATCTGCAGGTAGATCGGGGACTCCGCCATGTTGGCGGCCTCGACGACCCGGTCCAGCAGGGTGGGGTCCGAACGCCAGCTGCCGCTGCTGGAGATGTAGTGCAGGGCCGCCTCGTCGCTCAGCGGGTCCAGCTCCGAGACGGCGGCCTGCATGGCCCGCAGCGGATCGTGCGGCCGGGAGGCGATGACCAATGGCAGCCCGTCCTCACCGGCCCGGCGGATGGCCCGCCGGATCAGGCTGTCGCGGCGATCCGCGTGGTCGCGGTTGAGTGCCTCGTCCAGTCCGTCCGCGAGGACCACGATCTTGTCCGCCATCTGCCGCAGCCAGCGCCAGACCCGGTCCACCTCGTCGCCGGAGCGGGCCACCGGCTCGACGATCTCGCTGAACCGTAACCGGGCCAGTTCGGCGAAGTCCAGGTCCTCGGCGCGCTGCACGTTGCGAAGCTGCACCGGCACGGGGATGGCTCCCTGGGCGGCGAGCTTGTGGGTGAGCCGGACGAGCAGGGCGGTCTTACCCGCCCCGACCGGGCCGACCACCACATGGGGACGCCGGGCGTGCTTGTCCCGCAGGTTGTTCATGATCGCGTTGCAGAGCTGGTCGCGTCCGACGACCTCGTCCATCAGGCTGCCGGCCGTCTGCACCAGGTGGTTGGGTGCCTGCAACGCCCGGCGTCGGCAGTACCGGCGCAGCCGGTGCAGCCGCCAGATCAGGAACCCGAAGGTCGAGGCGGCCAGGAGCGCCACCGGCACTCCCGCGCCGCTCACCGCCTCACAAGAGGAGCTGTCATTGCCGCAGATGTGATCGGGCCCCAGCCATCCGCCGTGGTGGAAGACGAGGGTGGTGAGGCCGCTCACCGCCCACCAGATGAAGAGGAGCGTCAGCGCGAAGCTGAGCACCTCGGCGGTGGTGGCCAACCACGGGCGCCACCAGTGCCGGGCCCGGTTGACGCCCCGTTGCACCAGCCAGCGGGTGTGCACGCGCCAGAACGGCACGCGGAACAGGCGCCGCAGGCGTGCCCATCCCTCGCGGAAGAGGCCGCCCTCCGGCGGCCCCGTGACGAGCCTGATCTTGGGTTGGCGAAGGCCGTTCTGCATGTCGTCCACCCCGGAGACCGTTGCTGGGGTGCGAGAACACCCCGAACACTCCACGGTATGCAGGCCGGTTCCGGCACCGCCACCGGGTCCGGGAAGCTTCCGGGGAACCTAAAGGGCGGGCAAAGCGTTCGATCGCCGGGTGGCGCGTTAGGCTGCCTTCTTGCCCCACCGACCGCGTTCTGGAGGAACCGGCCTTGCACATCGACGCCTGGATCGAGAGCGTGCCCCCGGGCGCGGTCTACGGACTCGTAGCCCTGATCATCGGGCTGGAGAGCCTCGGCATCCCGCTGCCCGGCGAACTCGCGCTGGTCGCCGCCGGGATGGTGGCGTCGAAGGGCACGGTCAACCCGGTGCTGGTCGCGCTCTGCGCCACCGCCGGCGCGATCATCGGCGACTCGATCGGCTACGCCATCGGCCGCAAGGGCGGCAAGCCGCTCTTCGAGAAGCTGGGCCGCAAGTTCCCCCGCCACTTCGGGCCGGACCACCTGGCCACCGCCGAGCGCTCGTTCCACCGCTGGGGCATGTGGGCCGTCTTCTTCGGCCGCTTCATCGCGCTGCTGCGGATCTTCGCCGGTCCGCTGGCCGGCGCGCTGCGGATGCCGTACTGGAAGTTCCTGATCGCCAACGTGCTCGGCGGGGTGATCTGGGCCGGCGGCACCACGATGGCCGTCTACTACATCGGCAAGGCCGTCGAGCAGTACCTGCAGAGCTTCTCCTACATCGCGCTCGCGCTGGCCGCCGTGGGCGGGCTCGCGTCCGGCCTGGTGATCAAGCGCCGGGCCGCCAAGGCCAGGGCCGAGCACCCGGAGGCCGCCCCGGACCCGGAGCGGGTGACCGCGGGCGAGTGAGGCCGGTCGGCTGATGATCTGTCACCGGAGGGCCGCCGCGTAGGATCGGCGGCGGCACAACGGCTTGCACAGAGGAGGATGCTGATGACCCAGCAGCAGTGGACCGAGGTCGACACCTACCTGACCGAGGCGCTGGTGGGCGAGGACGAGGCGCTGGCCGCCGCGCTCGCGCAGAGCGCCAAGGCGGGCCTGCCGGAGATCGCCGTCTCGCCGACCCAGGGCAAGCTGCTCCAGCTGCTGGCGCTCGGCATCGGTGCCCGGCGGATCCTGGAGGTCGGCTCGCTGGGCGGCTACAGCGCCATCTGGATGGGCCGGGCGCTGCCCGCCGACGGCCGGCTGGTCTCGCTGGAGCTCTCCCCGGCGCACGCCGCGGTCGCCCGGGCCAACCTGCACGAGGCCGGCCTGGAGAAGGTCGCCGAGGTGCGCACCGGCCGGGCCTCGGACAGCCTGGCCGAGCTGGTGGACGACGGCGTCGAGCCGTTCGACTTCGTCTTCATCGACGCCGACAAGCCGAGCATCCCCGAGTACCTGGAGTGGTCGGTCAAGCTGACCCGGCCGGGCTCGCTGATCGTGGTGGACAACGTGGTGCGCGGCGGCAAGGTGGCCGACGCCGCGAGCGAGGACCCCTCGGTGCTCGGGGTGCGCCGGATGCACGAGCTGGTCGCGCAGCACCCGCGGCTGGAGGGCACCTCGATCCAGACCGTGGGCAGCCGCGGTTACGACGGCTTCACCCTGATCCGGGTCGGCGCCTGACACACCGTCGGTGGGCGGCCCGGGCCGCCCACCGACCCCCGCTCAGTCCCGGTCTCAGCCTCAGCCTCAGCTTCAGTCTCGGCCGAGCGGCCCGGCGAACGGCGCGGCCAGCCGTTCGGTCAGCGCGGCGAGCCCGGCCCGGTTGGCCGGCTGGTACGCCCACTCGTGCGCCCGGGCCTCGGTGAACCGGTCGAAGTAACGGCCCGTCACGCCTTCCAGCGCGGGATCGGTGACCAGCCGCGCGGTCGGCCGCACCCCCTCCTCGACGCCGACCTCCGGCACCAGCCCGTAGGCCCGCACGCCCGGGGTGTCCATCAGGTGCGCGGGGTGCAGCGCGTTGACGGTGACCTCGTCGGCCGGCAGGGCGCCGGCCAGCTCGAAGGTGTCCGTGATCAGCGCGAGCTTGCTGCGGCAGTACGCCGCCAGCCCCTCGTAGTCGCGCTCCATCATCGGGTCGGCCAGGTCCACCGGCTGCTGGCCCATCGAGGCCACGTTGACCACCCGGCCGGCCCGCCCCTCGGCCCGCGCGGTGCGCCGCAGCAGCGGCAGCAGCAGCCGGGTCAGCAGGTGCGGGGCCAGGTGGTTGACGGCCAGCCGCAGTTCGACGCCCTGCGCGCTGAGTTCGCGCCGGGTCGGGTCGCTGCCCCCGCCGGCCACCGCGTTGTGCACCACCGCGTCCAGTCGCGGCTCGTCCTGCAGCAGTCGGTCGGCCAGGGCCCGCACCTGGGCCAGGTCGCCGAGGTCGGCCCGGTAGCAGCGCGCTTCGGAGCCGGCGGCCCGCACCTCGGCGGCCGCCTCCGCCAGCCGTTCCGGGTCGCGCCCGTGCAGCAGCACGGTGGCGCCCTGCCCGGCGAGGTCGAGTGCGAGGGCGCGGCCGAGTCCCTGGGTGGTGCCGGTGACGAGCACGGTCCGGCCGAGCAGTGGAGTCTCTGTAGTCATGCCCTGATTTCTATCAATACTTTGATGAGTTATCAATGTGTTGATGTCGATCTAATGTGTTGATGTCGAGCTGGGGACATGACTGCGGGCCGGCCGCACCCCGCGGTGCGACCGGCCCGCTGTGCCCGAGCTGTCGTCAGATCTTGTCCGCGACGATCAGCAGGTAGTGGAAGCTGCCCTCCTTGTAGGCGGTGAGGAACGGGTCCTCGATGCCGGTGGCCACCGAGGACTTGGCCCGCAGCTCCCAGTACGGGATGGTGTCCGGGGTCAGGTCCAGCACCTTGATCGGCGCCAGGCCGTTGGCCGCCAGCGCCCGGAAGTACTCGCTGCGCGGGTGGATGTTGCAGATGTAGTGCTGGTCGATCTGGCTGACCGCGCGCGACGGGCCACCGGTGATGTCGTTGTAGCAGCCGGTGATGCAGACGTAGCGGCCGCCGAACTCCAGCAGCCGGGAGAACTCGGCGAAGGCCTGGTTGAGGTCCACGTACATGGTGGTCTCGTTGGTCCAGATCGCCTTGCGCGAGCCGGTCGCCAGCTGCGAGTCCAGCATGTTGCGGAAGTGGAAGCGGACCTTGTCGGCCACCCCGCGCTTCTGCGCCTGGTCGTTGGCGAAGCCGACCTGGTACTCGGAGATCGAGATGCCGTCGATCTCGCAGCCGAACCGGGCGTTGGCCATGATGCTGGTGCCGCCGCGGCCGGAGCCGGCGTCCAGCAGCTTGTCCTCGGGGCGGACGTCGCCGAGGTGGTCCAGCAGCACGTCGGCCTGGGCGGTCTCCAGCCGGTGCATCTCCTTGATGATCCGCTCGTCGCGGGTGTCCTCGGGACCCTCCAGCACCGACGGGTCGTACTCGCCGAGCCCGTAGTGGTGGTGGTAGAGGTCGTCGATCTGGCCCAGCCACAGGTTGACCGGGTCCTCCTGGTTGGTGTTCCAGTAGTTGGCCACCGACTTCTGGAAGGCGGTGCGCAGGACGGAGGTGGGGTCGGGCGTGGTGGTCGTCATGGTGTTCGAGGGCTCCTCGTGGGAGGGGACGGGGACAGGGACTGCGAAGGGGACTGCGAACCGCCGGAGGTGTCGGGGCGTCAGGCGCGCGGGCGCGAGACCTCGACGTTCTCCAGCACGCCGAGCGCGTCCGGGACCAGGACGGCGGCGGAGTAGTAGGCGCTGACCAGGTACGAGATGACGGCCTTCTCGTTGATGCCCATGAAGCGGACGTTCAGGCCGGGCTCGTACTCGTCCGGGATGCCGGTCTGGTGCAGGCCGACGACGCCCTGGTTGTTCTCGCCCATGCGGACCGCGATGATCGACGAGGTGTGGCCGTCGACCACCGGGATCTTGCCGGACGGGAAGATCGGGACCCCGCGCCAGGCGGGGATGTGGTGGGTGCCGATGTCCACGCTGCCGAAGTAGATGCCGCGCTTGCTGCACTCCCGGCCGAAGGCGGCGATCGCCTTCGGGTGCGCGAACAGGTGGGTGGTCTCGCGGCGCATGCTGAGCAGCTCGTCCAGGTCGTCCGGGGTGGGCGGGCCGGAGTGGGTCTGGATCCGCTGGTCGTACTCGGCGTTGGCCAGCAGGCCGAACTCCGCGTTGTTGACCAGCTCGTACTCCTGGCGCTCGCGCAACGCCTCGATGGTGAGCTTCAACTGCTGCTCGACCTGGTTCATCGGGTCGTTGAACAGGTCGGCGACCCGGCTGTGCACCCGCAGCACGGTCTGCGCGACGCTCAGCTCGTACTCGCGCGGGGCCAGCTCGTAGTCCACGAAGGTGCTGGGCAGGTCGGGCTCGCCGTCGTGGCCGGCGGAGAGCTCGATCTCGGCCTCGCCGTGCTGGTTCTGCGCCAGGTCGTTGCTGGCCAGGTAGGCGGCGATCTGCTCGCGCAGCGCCTCGGAGCGGCCGATCAGCTCCCGGAAGGCGGCGAACGGCAGGACGAGCACGGTGCCGGCCGTGGCGGCCTTCACGGTGTACTCCCAGAGCGCGTCGGACTGCCGCACCGCCTCGTCGCCGAGGTGGTCGCCGTCGGCCAGGTGGCCGAGCACGGCGGTCTCGCCGTACTTGCCGGTGCCGATCTGGTTGATCTTCCCGTGGGCGATCAGGAAGACCTCGTCGATCGGCTGGCCGGCCTCGACCAGCACCTCGCCGGCCGCCACCTCGCGCTGGGTGAACCGGTTGGCCAGCTCCTCCAGCACGGCGTCGTCCTCCAGGCCGCGCAGCACCGGGACCTCGCGCAGCGACGGCGGCACCACCTTGACCTCGGCGCCGGTCTTGACGAAGCTCACCCGGCCGCGGCCGACGGCGTAGGAGAGCCGGCGGTTGACCCGGTAGGTACCACCGGAGACCTGCACCCAGGGGAGCGAGCGGAGCAGCCAGCGCGAGCTGATGCCCTGCATCTGCGGCTCGGACTTGGTGGTCGTGGCCAGATTGCGGGCGGCGGAGGTGCTCAGGCTGAGCTGCGACTTGGTCTGCTGCGCTTCGGTCGGCGCGGGCCCGGTCTCGATCGACATCGGGTCTCTCCCATTCTCACGGATCAGCGGCATACGGGTGAAATCTGTTGCCGCGTCAGATTCCACCGCACGCCGCGTCCCAATGGGGGACGGAACGTCGGTTTCTCTTTTGTGAAGGGAGGTGTGAAGAATTTCGCGCGCCCCCGTTTAGGGGTTCGCACCACCCTTCTGACCTGCGAAAATGGGTTCAAGATCAACGAATTAGCGATGATAAGTAAATATTACTTATTCGGGATCTCTTCTTTTCGGGAATAACTGACGGTACTTTTTGGTGGGACTGTGCTTCGAGTGATGGGAATCGCTCGGGTGTTCAGCCGATCGCCCCCAGCGGTCCGCTGCCGGGTCCGCTGCCCGGCCTGCGGTCGGCCGGCCGGCGCGGCGGGATCGGCGAGGCGACGAAGTCCCGCGGCCCGGTCCACAGCGCCGGAACGGCGTCCGCCCGGCGGGCCAGCTCGTAGGCGATCGCCTCGTAGTTCACCCGCCAGCCGTGGAAGTGCGGCCAGGCCAGTATGGTCGGCCGCTCGGCCTGGAAGCCGGAGGCCACGATCATCGACACGGCCGCGTCGAACTCGGCGTAGCTGATCCGGATCGGGTCCTGCGGGTCGGGGTCCGCGTCGAACGGGATCCGCACCACCCGGGCGATGTCGCGCAGCGCCGTGAAGCCGGCCCGCAGCACCAGCCGGGCCTCCGGCGGGGCGCTGTGCGGGCTGATGGAGAGTTGGATGGCCGCCGCGTCCATCACCGCGATCAGCCCGACGATCCAGCTGCGGTACGGCTGCGGCGAGCGGAAGGAGAGCAGCACCGGGTAGTTGGAGTGGCTCTCGCCCACCTCGGCGGCCAGCCGCTCCCAGTCGCGGTAGAGCTGCGGCAGTGCGGTCTCGGTGTCCACCAGGGCCTGACGGGCCAGCAGCTCCGGCCCCCAGGCGGGCTCGCCGGCCCGCGACTGCAGCAGGGTCACCTCCAGCTCGCGCCGGTTGTAGCTGTTGTACAGGGTCGGCAGGTAGGCGATCTGCAGGGCGATCACGATCGGGCCGCTGGCCGCGGCCACGAAGTCCAGCGCGGACAGCCGCAGCCGGTCGCCGCTGGCGAAGCCCAGGGTGAAGAGGCTGGAGCCCGCCTCGCGCACCGAGACGCTCCAGGACAGTCCGGAGTTCGCGTGCATCAGCAGGGTGAACGAGGCCAGCAGCGCGAGCAGCCAGCTGGTCAGCATGCCGACCAGCATCAGCGGGGCCAGCCAGGCCTGGGCCCGGTCCTGCGCACCGTAGCCGTCGAACGGCGCGGCGGTCAGTCGCAGCACGGTCCGCCCGGTCCGCCAGAGCCTGGCGGTCAGCGAGGAGTAGAGCCCGCGCGGCACCACCAGGGTGCGCAGGATGCTGGCGAGGGTCAGGCCGAGCAGCAGCAGGCCGGCACACGCGGTGATCACGCTCATGGCGCTTATTGTCGATCATCGGATCGCGTGCCCGGTGCTAGGGCACCGCCGACGTGCCGGACGGCGTCGCCGGTCGGGGCGTTCGCCGGGGCGGCGTCGCTGGTCGGGCCGGGCGGTGCGCGCACACCGCCCGGCCCGACCGGTCCCATTGTTATACCGGACGCGGCGTCACCCCGGGCTGAATCGGCGTCAGCTCCGCTGTGACAGTTGTGTGAAGCGTTCCAGGCTCTGCTGGTACGCCACCGGGGTGACGTGCATCGGGCCGGCGTACGGGTGCGTCATCTGGGTCACCAGGAAGATCCCGAAGCCGACCACCGCGCCGACCAGGCCGAGCGCGATCGCCTCCCGGTGGCGGAAGGTCAGCCCGGCGATCGGGGCGTACAGCAGCACCAGCAGGCCGGTGACGATCAGCGCCGGGTAGAGCGGTGAGGGCAGCGAGAGCGCGGTGTCGGCGAGCCGGATCTGCCGCTTGGTGTAGACGTCGTCCAGGTCGCTCAGCTCGGTGGTGCGCTGCGCGGAGTCCGGCAGCGCCTCGACGTGGCTGCGCACCGCGTCCAGTCCCGCCCAGGCGGCGGGCGAGGCGCTGCCGTGCGCCATCGACTGGAAGTCCGGGCCGATCACGTCGTTCACGTAGCTGCGCAGCAGCGGCCGGGTGGTCGGGTCGGCGTCGGTGTACGCGGCGTTGAGCGAGCGGGCCTCGTCCCAGGTGTGGCCGCGCGCGGTGTTGAGGTTGGACCAGGAGCCGGCGATCAGGAAGGCGGCGACCAGGGTGAAGGAGGAGAGCGAGGCCGAGCCGAGGAAGCCGAGCGCACCCGAGGAGAAGTTGCCCTCGCGGGACCGGGCGGTGCGGCCGAAGGCGGCCAGGATGCCCACGGCCAGGGCGGCGCCGAGCAGCACCGCGAGGACGATTCCGAGACTCAACGACGTCTCCCTGTGGTGTGGTTGATGAAACTGGAGGCGGCGGCCGCGAGGACCGCGGGGATGATCACCGCGACGAAGGTGAAGGCGTTCTGCGCGTCGGCCGGGGGCACCGCCGTGCTGTCGTCGGGCTGGTGCGGCACAGCGGTGGCGGTGCGCAGTTGGGCGGGGGGCGGCGGGGCGGGCAGCGCGACGTGGCTGGGCGGGGGAGCGGGGGTGGGCGTCGGCTTGGGGTGCGGCTTCGGCGGCGCGGGGTGCGGGGGCGGCGGGGGTGGCGGGGGTGGCGGCGGCTGGGCCGGGGCGTGCACCGGCGGGGGTGGCGGCGGGGGAGGGGGGTGCGGGAGCGGAGGCGGGGGTGGCGGCGGCGGAGGTGGTGGGACCGGTGGCGGGGACGGCGGAGGTGGGGGCGGTGGCGGGGTCGGGGGGTGGCAGCAGTGGCCCTGGCCGTCGTCGCACGGCCAGGGCCAGGGGTGGTGATGGTGGCCGTGACCGTCGTGGCCGTCGCCGGGGTTGCTGGGGCCACCGGGGCCACCGGGGTCGCCGTGGCCGTCGCCGGGGTCGTGGCCGGGGTCGTGGCCTTGCCGCGGCGGGTGGTGCTGCTGGGGGTCGTCGTCGCCGTGCATGGTCAAGGACGATAATCAGGCCCGTGTGGGCCGAATGGTGAAACCTTGCTTCTGGTGCACGAATTGACCCGTGCGAGTGGCGCAATCTCGGCCTGGCGTTCGAGATGTGGACGCGCGAGCGAAGGGGATGCGCGGGAGAGTGGCTCTCACGGCGTCAGGTAACGGCGCAGCAGCAGCTTGCACTCGGCGATCAACTCCGGATCCCCGTCCCGGTCCTGCTGGAAGGCCAGCTGGAGCACCGCGTCCGCCGACTCCAGCGCCACCCGCAGGGAGAGCGGCGAGGGCGTGCCGGCCGTGCCCAGGTGCTCGGTGATCAGCCCGTGCAGGACTTCGGCCACCGTGCCGTTGTTGTCGACCGTTCGGTCGAGCAGGTGCTCGACGTCGCCGAGCGAGGCGGCCGGCGCCGGTCCGGTCAATCCGAAGTCCAGCGCACCGAACCCGGGCACCGCGCGCTTCATCGCGACGAACTCCTCGATCGCCAGGTCGACGAACCCGCCGACCTCCCGCGGGCACTCGGCCGCCAACCGCCGGGTCAGCCGGTCGAGGTAGCGCACCAGGTTGCGCCGGGCGAGCGCGGCCAGCAGGCTCGGCTTGCCGGTGAAGAACTGGTAGAGCGTGCCGATCGGCACCCCGGCCCGGGCGGCCACCTCCTTGGTGGTCAGCCCCGCCGCGCCGCCCAGGTCGAGCAACTCGGCGCAGGCGTCCAGGATTCGCTCCAGTCGCAGCTGACTGCGCTGCTGCACCGGCCGGCGCCGCAGCTCCGGCTCCATCACCTGTGCCGTCAGCGCTCCGCTCGCCCGCTCGACCACCGGCTCGCCTCCCTCTCGCCACCCGGGGTGACCACTGTGCCCGATCGCCGGCACCGGCGCGAATCGCCGGTGCCCCGGTCCGGGGAGACCTACGGTACGCGAACTCCGTCTGGCGGTGCTGCCGTTGGACCGGTCAGAGCCAGCCGCGCCGGCTCGCGTTCACGCCGGCCTGGAACCGGCTGGCGGCTCCCAGCCTGGTCATCAGGTCGGCCATCATCCGCCGCACGGTGCGCAGCGGGAGCCCGAGCCGTCGGGCCGCCACGTCGTCCGGCTGGCCGCCGGCGATGATCCCCAGCAGCGCGCTCTCCATCGGCGTGCAGCCGTCGCGGTCGGGCCGTTCGGGCCCGCCGAGCGGCACACCGGCCGCCCAGACCCGGTCGAACAGCGCGCAGACGGCCGTCAGCGCGGCGGGGCTGCGCACCTCCAGCGCCCCGGCCCCCGGGTCGTCCGGGTCGAGCGGCAGCACCGCCACCGTGCGGTCGATGACGACCAGTTGGATCGGCACGGTCGCCACCGTGCGCATCTGCCCGCCCAGGTCGGTCAGCCAGCGGGCGTAGGCGAGGGTGTCGGGGTCGTGGCGGAAGCCGTCCCGGCAGACCGCCCGGATCGCCACGCCGCGCTCCAGGGCGAGCTGGTTGAGCGGTTTGGCGGTGTCGCGGGCGTTCGGCAGGTGGGAGCCGCCCGGGTTGAGCGAGAGGCACTCCGACTCGGTGAGCTGCTGGAGTTCCTCAAGCCGGGCGCGCACCGCGTCCAGCCCCGGCAGGCGGTGCGCGCCTTCGCCCGCGCCGCTGGGGCCGTGGCCGCTTCCGTGTGCGTGTGCGTGTGCGGCGGTGATCGCCGTGATCGCGGTCCGGACGGCCGCCAACTCCGCTTCCAGCGCCGCCTGATCGGCTGCTGTCGGCTCGACCGCCGGGCCGGCCCCGGTGGCGGGGCGCAGCAGGGCCAGGCACGCCAGCTCGTTCAGCGCGTCGTGCACCTGGAGCGCGCTGAGTCCGGTGTCGGCGGCCAAGTCGGCCACGCCGTGGTCGTGGTGGCCGAGCATCGCGCGGTAGACCTGTTCGGACCGGTCCGACAGGCCGGTGGCTTCGAGCATCAACACCCCCGTGGTGGTTGCCGCAACGCCGCACAGCCTTGCCCGGGTGAGGAAGGAGGAGCGCCGCGGTCTGAGCGGTGGGTACCGCCCCGTCACCTGAAACCCGCTGTTCGGTAGCCGAGTTGACGTCATAGTGCCAGCCGCGTCAGGCCCGGCGTCAAGCCGGTTGTCGGAGTTGGGAATGACCGGTGGTCCGCACCCGATCGGACCTGCGACTCGATCGGATGCGGATCGGTCAATCAATCATCGGCTCGCCCGACCACGGGCACCGCCGGGGCGTCGGAGCCCTGACGGCGGTGATGCCGGAGGCGGTGGTGTTGCCGGTCTGTTGCCGTGTGGCGCCGCGGGGGCGATGCGGGCCGTGCAACACCGGTGAATGGGTCATGCTTGCGGTCAACCCGGCTGATTCGTGCCGGGGTTCGAGCGGCGGCTGTGCGGCCGTCGCGGTCTTGGAGGTTGACGGTGCGCGGTTCCCTGCTGTCACTGAGGTCCGCCCTGGTGCTGACGCTGGCGTTGTTGACCGGCATCGGCGCGGGAGTGCTCTCGGTGCTGGCCCACAACCCGCCGGCGCAGTGCGTGCTCTACGGCGCCGGCGCGTTCGGGGTGGCGGTGCCCTTCTTCGACCGGCTGGTCGGTGGTGCGACCGAGGGCGGCCAGGGTCCGGGCGCATCGTCCTGATGCCGGGCCGGGCGGCCCCGGTCCGCGGATCGGGGCCGCCCGTCGGTGCGGCGAGTGGTGTGGCCGGCGTTGGTGTGGTGAACGGGGGAGCGGGGGAGACATGACGGAACGACGTACGCCCAGGGGGGCAGGAGTGGCGGGCATGCAGCCCCTCGACGCGGAGTTGAACAACGAGTGCCGGCGGCTGGCGCAGACCCTGCGCGAGCAGTTCGACGTGCTCGGGATATCGATGCGGCGCTACGCGCTGCGCCGCTTCGTGAACGTCGGCACGCTCTCGCGCTACCTGGCCGGCAGCCGGGTCCCGCCGTGGAAGTTCATCGAGGACCTGCTCACCGACGTGGCCGCGGAGCGCGGGGTCGCCGCGACCCCGGAGGCGATCGACGTCGTGCGGCGCCAGCACCAGGACGCGCAGCGCACCAACGCGTCGATGACCAGGGCGCTCGCCCAGCTCCAGCAGCAACTGGCCGACGCCGACCGGGAGGTGCGCCGCACCGCCGCGCACAAGGACGTGCTGGACGACGCGCTGGTCGAGCGCAACCAGCGGATCGCGGACCTCCAGGTGCGCCTCAACATCGAGGCCGCCGCGACCGCCGCCGTCACCGACCTCGACGTGGACACCCTGCTCGTGGAGCGCAACCGGCTGGCGGCCGAGGTCGCCCGGCTGCGGGCCCAACTCTGCGAGACCCGCAGCCGGATGGCCCAGGCGGAGGCGCGCTGCGAGCTGCTGGAGCGCCAACTCTCCCTGGTGGAGGTGCAGCGCGGCCGGGACGGCGAGGACGCCTTCCCGGCCGTGCAGAGCGTGCGCCACCTGCTGCCCGCCGAGGTCCGGCCGAAGGTGCTGCTGGTGGACGACCGACCGACCAACCTGCTGGCCCTCAAGAGCGTGCTGGACGTGCCCGACCAGGAGTTGGTGACGGCCTCCTCCGGCCAGGACGCCCTCAAGGAACTGCTGCTGCACGACGACTTCGCGGTCATCATCCTGGACGTCCAGATGCCCGGCATGGACGGCTACGAGACCGCCGCCCACATCAAGCGCCGGGCCAAGACCCGCAACATCCCGATCATCTTCCTCACCGCGATCGGCAACGACCCCGAGCACTCGGTGCGCGGCTACTCCGTCGGGGCCGTGGACTTCATCGTCAAGCCGTTCGACCCCTGGGCGCTGCGCGCGAAGGTGGCGGTCTTCGTGGAGCTGTACCTGGAGCGCCGCCTCTACCAGGATCCGCCGCTTCCGCCGGGCGTCAGTTGACAAACCGTCAGCTGAGCAGTCGTGGGGTGCGCGGCGGTTCGGTGCGGCGCCGGCCGGTGGATTCGAAGGCGGCGGCGAGCCGGAGCAGCGCGGTGTCGTCGTAGGCGCGGCCCGCGAAGGTCAGCCCGACCGGCATGCCGGTGTCGCTCATGGTGCCCATCGGAACGGTCACCGTCGGGATGCCGAGGTGGCGCGGCACCAGGTTGCCGTTCGCGACCCACACGCCGTTGCGCCAGCCGAGGTCGGCGGAGGCCTCGTGCACGTCCATGTCGGCCGGGCCGAGGTCGGCGACCGCCGGGAACACCACGGCGTCCAGGCCGAGTTCGTCCATCCACTGCTCCAGGTCGACCCGGCGGGTCTCCTCCAGCCCGCGCAGGCCCTGCTCCAGGTGCGGGATGTCGGTGACCGCCGCGTACGGGTGCTCGCGCACCAGCCGCGGGTAGTCGGCGATGACGTCGTCGAACCCGGTGTAGCGGTCCGGCAGTTCGCCGGGGTGCTTGGGCCAGATGCGTGCGCCGTCGACGTCCGCGAGGCTCGGCAGGGCCGGGTCGGCGTTGGCCCGCAGGAAGTCGTCCCAGGCCCAGGCGGACAGGTCGAGGACCTCGCGGGCCAGGAAGTCGGGGCTGACCAGGCCCCGGGTGAACAGCGAGGGTGCGCCCGGGCGGTCGGACTCGTAGTTGGTCACCACGGGGAAGTCGACCACGACAACCTCGGCGCCGGCCGCCTCCAGGTCGCGGCGGGCGGCCTGCCACAGGGCGATGACCGAGGCGCGCGTGACGATCCGTTGTCCGGTCTGGCCGCCGATGCCGCCGTCGGGGTTGGTCCCGGCCCCGGGGTCGGCGTTGACGTACATCCCCGGCACGCCGACGCGTTTGCCGGCCAGCGCGGCGCGCGCCGCCGCCGGGTCCGCGGGCGCCAGCGCCGGGTAGCGGTCCGGGCGCACCTCGGACGGCGCGGGCAGCGGCACCCAGGGCTGGGTGCGCCACAGGTCGCCGCGGGTGTCCGGGTCGTCGGCGACGATGACGTCGAGCAGTTCGAGCAGGTCGGCCATGGTGCGGGTGTGCGGGACCACGACGTCCATGGTCGGCACCAGCGGCCAGTTGCCGCGCACCGAGATCACGCCCCGGCTCGGGGTGTAGGCGCACAGCGCGTTGTAGGAGGCGGGCGCCCGGCCCGAGGACCAGGTCTCCTCGCCGAGGCCGAACGCGCCGAACGAGGCGGCCGTCGCGGTGCCCGAGCCGTTGGAGGAGCCCGAGCCGTAGGCGCTGGTCAGCCAGTCGGCGCTGTAGGGGCTCTCGGCGCGGCCGTAGACGCCGCGCTGCATGCCGCCGTTGGCCATCGGCGGCATGTTGGTCAGGCCGATGAGCACGGCGCCGGCGGCGCGCAGCCGCTCGATGGCGAAGGCGTCGCGGCGGGCGACCAGGTGTTCGAAGGCCGGTGAGCCGGCGGCGGCCGTCAGGCCCTCGGCGAGGTAGCTGTCCTTGGCCGTGTAGGGGATGCCGTCGAGCGGGCCGAGGGCCCGGCCGGCGGCGCGGCGGGCGTCGGAGGCCTCGGCCTCGGCGCGGGCCTGAGGGTTCATCACGACGAGCGAGTTGAGCGCCGTGGCGGTGCCGGGCCGGTCGTAGGCCTCGATCCGGGCGAGGTACGCGTCGAGCAGGCCGACCGCGGTGGTCCCGCCCTTCTCCAGCGCCGCGCGCAGGTCGGCCAGGCCGGTCTCGACGACGTCGAACGGGCGTGTCATGCGGGTGTCTCCAGGGTGGTTCGGGGGCGTTGCGGGGTGGTTGTCAGAGGACGGCGGGCGCCAGCTCGTCGCCGAGCGGGCGGTCCAGGTCGGCGTCGCGCATCCGGCGGTCGGGCCGGCGCACCAGCAGGTAGGCGAGGCCGGCGAGGGTGACCGTGCCGACGCCGAGCGGCGCCGCCCAGATCTGGTACCAGGGCGCCCCGGCCGGGGCGAGGATGGTGCGCGGCCAGCAGACGTTGACCAGCTCGAAGCCGGTCCACAGCACCGCGAGGAAGTTGAGCGGCGTGCCGAGCCGTCCGTAGCCGACCGCTCCGGCTGGCTTCCAGGTGCCGCGCAGCCGGGCGGTCAGGGAGACCAGGGTGAGCAGGAAGAACGGCACGAAGGTGGCGGCGCTGCCGAAGGTGATCAGGCTGCCGATCGCCGAGGTGCTCAGGCCCAGCGGCAGCGCGGCGCAGCTGATCACCGTGGCGGCGACCAGGCCGCCGATCGGCGCCTTGTGCCGGTTGACCTTGCGGACGTGACGGGAGAAGGGGAACACGTCGTCCCGGGCGAGGGAGTACAGGCCGCGGGCGGCGCCGCCCTGGGAGGCCATCAGGCAGGCGGTGAAGCTGATCAGGACGACGAGGACGAACGGCTTGTCGGCCCAGCCGCCGAAGGCGTGGGTGACGGCGGTGGTGACCGGGTCCAGGTCCTTGCCGGAGACGACCTGGGCCGGGTCGGGGTGCGCGAGCTCGACCGAGACCGCGTTGAGGATGACGACCAGCCCGACGCTGAGCAGCGACCACCACATCGCCCTCGGGACCTGCCGCGCCGCGTCCTTGGTCTCCTCGGCGGTCGAGACGCAGGCGTCGAAGCCGATGAACGCCCAGCCGGCGACGGCCACGGCGGCGAGCAGGGCGCCGGTGTCGCTGATGCCCAGCCCCTTCGGCGCGCTGAGGAAGTCGGTGAGCAGCGAGAAGCCGTGGTGCCGGAAGACCAGCAGCAGGGTGAAGCCGACCAGCACGGAGGCGACGGCCTCCGCGGCGATGCCGAGGCTGACGAACCAGCGCAGGAAGTCGATGCCGTAGGCGTTGACCAGCGCGCAGAACAGCATGAAGCCGACCGAGACCAGGACCTGCTGGGTGGGCGTCGGGACGGCGCCGAAGAGCGAGAAGAGCCAGGGCGAGGCGAGGTAGGCGACCGTGGTGTTGCCGAACATCACCGCGAACTGCCACATCCAGCCGCTCAGCCAGGCGAAGGTCGGACTCGCCAGCCGCCTGCTCCACTGGTACGCGCCGCCGGCCAGCGGCCACTGCGAGGCGAGCTCCGAGTAGACGGCCACGACCAGGCACTGGCCGAGCAGGCAGATCGGCAGCGCCCAGATCCAGGCCCCGCCGGCCACGCTCATGCCGACCTGTACGGCGGCGTACAGCCCCACCACCGGGGAGACGACGGCGAAGCCCATGGAGATGTTGCCGAGCACGTTCAGGCTGCGCCGCAGTTCCTGGCGGTAGCCGAGCTCGGCGAGGCGGTCCGCGTCGGTTTCCGGCGCGGTTTCCGGCGCGGTTTCCGGTCTGGCTTCCGGTCTGCTTCCCGGACCGGGTGCCGCGTCGGTGTGGGTGTTGTCGGCCACGAGCGCTGCCCTCTCGTAAAACTAACTTAGTTAGTTCCTGGTGTTGGTCTGGCACCATAGCGGCGGAACGGGGATAGCGGAAGAGGGGAGATCTCGGTGGGTCGACCGAGCAAGGCGCTGCTGACCGGCGAGCGGATCGCACGCGCGGCGCTCCAGGTGGTGGACGAGGAGGGCCCGGACGGCCTGACCATGCGGGCGCTCGCGGAGCGGCTCGGGGTCAAGGCCGCCTCGCTCTACAACCACATCCCGAGCAAGGAAGCCCTGGTCACCGCGGTCTCGGAACTGGTCAACGAGGAGGTCGACCAGTCGCCGCTGGACGATCCCGACTGGCGGGCCGGGCTCGCGGCCTACGCGCGCGCCTACCGCGCGGTCTTCCTGCGGCACCCGAACACCATCGCCCTGCTCGCCCGCCGCCGCGTCGAGGCCCCCCGCGCGCTGCGCGGCTACGACGCGCTGCTCGCCCTCCTCGGCCGGGCCGGCCTCACCCCGGCGGACGCGGCGGAGGTGGCCGCCGCGCTCGACTACCTGGTGCTCGGCTCCGCGCTGGAGACCTTCACCGCCGGCTTCACCCGCGAACCGGCCGAGTACCGCCCCGAGTACCCGGCGCTGGCGGACGCCCTGGACGGCTCCTTCGCCCGCGGCGGCGGCGCGACGGGCCTGGACGACCGCGGCTTCGAGCTGGGGCTCGGCCTGCTGCTCGACGGAGTGGAGCACCGGGCGTCGTAGTGCGTGTGCCAGGCCCTCGGCGGTGGGATCTCTTCGTCAAATCCCGTGCGGCATCTGGTGTTTCAGTGGCGAGTCGCTAACATGAGGTTCCCTCATCTCTGACAGGGGCTGGACATGGTGACTCGTTTCGACCTGCCGGCGGGGTTCCGCTGGGGTGTTTCCACCGCCGCCTACCAGATCGAGGGGGCGGTGGACGAGGACGGTCGCGGACGCTCGGTGTGGGACGCGTTCTGCGAGCGGCCGGGGGCGGTGAAGGACGGAGAGAGCGGGCGGATCGCCTGCGACCACTACCACCGGTACGGCGAGGACGTGGAGTTGATGCGCGGCCTGGGCCTGGACGGCTACCGGTTCTCGATCGCCTGGCCGCGCGTCCAGCCGACCGGGCGCGGGGCCGCCAACCCGGCCGGACTCGCCTTCTACGACCGGCTGGTGGACGAGCTGCTCGCCGCCGGCATCACGCCGCTGCCGACGCTCTTCCACTGGGATCTGCCACAGGAGTTGGAGGAGGGCGGCGGCTGGCCGGCCCGGGACACCGCCCACCGGTTCGTGGAATACACCGAGTTGGTGGCGGACCGGCTGGGCGACCGGGTGCCGGCCTGGATCACCCTCAACGAGCCCTTCGTCCACATGGTGTTCGGCTACGCGCTGGGCATCCACGCACCCGGGCACGCGATGATGCTGGACGCCCTCCCGGCGGGCCACCACCAGCTGCTCGGCCACGGGTTGGCGGCGGCGCTGCTGCGCGAGCGCGGGCACCAGGTGCTGATCGCCAACAACCTCACCCCGGTCTGGGCGGCCACCGACTCACCGGCGGACCTGGCCGCGGCCGAGGCCTACGACGCCCTGCACAACCGCCTGTTCACCGACCCCCTGCTCCTCGCCCGCTACCCCGACCTCTCCGCCTACGGGCTCGCCGAGGACCTCGGCGGCTGCGTCCGCCCCGGCGACCTCGACCTGATCGCCGTCCCCCTCGACGGCCTCGGCGTCAACTACTACAACCCCACCCGCATCGCCGCCCCCACCGACCCCGGCCTCCCCTTCACCGAAGCCGAGATCGAGAACGTCCCCCGCACCGCCTTCGGCTGGCCCGTCGTCCCCGACGGCCTGCGCGAACTCCTCGTCAACCTCCGCGCCCGGTACGGCGATGCGCTCCCCCCGATCACCATCACCGAGAACGGCTGCTCCACCGACGCGACCCTGGACGACCGGTTCCGCATCGACTACCTGTCCGGCCACCTGACCGCCCTGGCTCAGGCGCACGCCCAGGGCGTGGACGTGCGGGGGTACTTCACCTGGTCGCTGATGGACAACTTCGAGTGGGCGGAGGGGTACGAGCAGAGGTTCGGCCTGGTGCACGTGGACTACGCGACGCAGCGGCGCACGCCGAAGGCGTCGTACGCCTGGTACCGGGACGCGATCAGCAGTCATCATGTCGGGTGAAGAGGGTGGTCGGGTGACCCGTGGGCGAGCACACCAGGGAGGATCCAGGTGACGGACAGCGAGCACGAGGACGGCGACGCGGTCCCCTCGGAACTGCCGGCGCTGCGACTGAAGCTCTACATCGAGTCGCTCCAGGTCCTGATGCCCGAGCCGCAGTTCAAGCTCCTGATGGACGTCCTGCGCGGCTACATCGAGCTCGGCGGCGGGCGGGTCGCGGTGAAGCTGGACGACGAGGAACGGGAGCTGTTCACACCTGCGGTCCAGCGCGAACTGCTCGTCCTCCTCGGCCTGCTCGGCGCCCTGACGCCCGGACACGAGGAGCGCGCCGACCGCGTGGTGGCCGACCTCGGTGACGGCGAGTGGGCCAAGGAGGTCATGTCACTCGTGCCTCCGGAGGTCGCCGCCGACCCGACCCGCCTGCGGGAAATGCGCGACCGCCTCGACGCCGCCGCGGGCCGGCGGGCGAGCGACCGTGCGGCCGTCGAGGAAATCGCCCGGGCGAGCGGGATGGCGGTGACGGAGGAGGACTGATCCGAGCGCATTCAGAGCTGCGTCTGCGTCATGGGCGGTCCTGATGGAGGAGAGACGACGAGACCCTGGGCCGCCCGGGCCTGACAGGTTCTCGCTGTCGGGCCCGGGGAGAGTGAGATCCGAGTTCCACGTCTCAGGACGGCTCAGAACGGTTGGGGTTGGTCTTCGGGCCCGGAGGAACGTGCTGCCGCGATCACCGCACAGCTCCGCGCTGCCGAGTGCCGCCTGGATCTCGGTGAGAGCGCGCCGACGCTCGCCGCCCTCAGGTCGGCGGCTCGAACCCTGGTCGAGCTTGCGCCGGCCTTCCAGGGCGAGCCGGAACGTGCCCGGGGAGACCTTGAGGACAGGTACGTCGAACGGGCCCAGTCCGCCGAACAGGCGCGGAGCGTGGTCCGCGACCTGCGCCGGCAGCCCATGTGAGGGTCCGACACCGGGTGTTGCAGACAGCCGTGCCGGAGACGGTCGCTGACCGGCTCAACGAGCTGTGAGTGCTGCTCGGTGAGCCGGCGTCGTCGGACCGTCGGGTGTGCACGAGCTCGCACGAACTGAGGAGGCCGTTGGAGGCGCTGCCGGCCACGGCGGTGACATTCGACGGTGAGTTGCGACGCTTGGTGAACGCCGAAAGAGGAGCACGTGGTCCGGCGCTGTCCGTCGTCCGCGTAGTGTGGAGTCGGCCAAGAACGGGCCTGGCTGTTGGTGGGGAGGGAAGCCGTTGCGCAGGGTGCCCGCGGAGATGTTCCGGTTCACGACGGGGGAGCGGGCCGAGCTCTACGGTGCGATCCTGCAGGCCTTCGGTGAAGCCAACGAGCGGCTGGAGACGGCCCTCGGGCTGGACGAGGTCCGTGCCCGGCTGCGATCGGCGGGTTGGCTCGACGACATCCACGACGACGACTTGCAGGACGCGCTGCGTCAACTGCGCACCTGGGAACTGCTCGATGTGGTTCAGAACCACGCGGAGAACTACCGCACGGCCGAGGAGTACGAGCGCCGGAACCTCCAGTACTCCCTGACCCGGCGTGGCGAGGCCGCCATCGCGGCGGTGGAGCAGGCGCTCTCGGTGCTCGCGGCGACGGGGGCGCTGCAGACCGCCGTGCTGGAGGCCGTCGCCGACCGGCTCAACGAGCTGTACGTGCTGCTCGGAGAGGCGGGGTCGTCGGACCGCCGGGTCTTCTCCACCTTGCAGGAGCTGGAGAGCCATCTGGAGGCGCTGTTGGCCAACACCAAGACGTTCAACGGCGAGTTGCAGCGCCTGCTGCGCGCCGAGGGCGCGGACCTGGCGACCTTCCGGGAGGTCAAGGCGGCGACGGTGGCGTACCTCCAGGAGTTCCTGCGCAACCTGGACCGTCGTGCGCAGGCGGTGGCGTCGGCCGTGCAGCGGGTCGAGCAGCGCGGGGTGTTCCTGCTGCACGAGCGGGCGCTGCGCGGTGCCGAGCTGCCGCCGGTCGCCGGCGCCGATCCCGCGCCGGCCTGGTTGGAGCGGCGCCGGGCGCGCTGGGACGGGTTGCGGGCCTGGTTCCTCCCCACGGACGGCTCACGACCCCGGGTGGAGCAGCTGCACGACGTGGCGCGGCGGGCCATCGTGACGCTCCTCCAGGTCCTGGACCGGATCACCGAGTCGCGGCGGCGATCCTCCAGCGCTGCGCAGGACTTCCGGGAGCTGGCCCGCTGGTTCGCCGCCGCGCCCACCGAGGATGACCTGCACCGGCTGTGGTCGGCAGCCTTCGGCCTCGGCTCGGCACGTCATGCCCACCTCGCCCACCCGGATCCCGAGTTGGTGCCCTCCTCGCAGCGGTGGGCCGAAGCCCCGCCGGTCGAGGTGTCCGCGTTGTTGCGCACCAGCGGCCGCACCGAACGGTTCACCCGAACCGGCAAGGTCCGGGACGTCGGCGGGATCAAGGCAGCCCGGGCCGAGCTGGCCCGCAAGGAGCGCGCCGAGCTCGAAGCCGCCTGGGACGTCCTGGGTACCGGCGACCCGGTGCGGCTGTCGGCCTTCGGGCGTCTGGACCACGCCGTCTTCGAGCGGCTGCTCGACCTCCTCGGCCGGGCGCTGGCCGCTCGGCCGGACGGCGGCGGAGTGCGCCGGGCCGTCACCTCGGACGGCCGGGTCGAGATCGTCCTGCGGGCCGGCGACGCCGGACGGGCCGTGCTGCGGACGTCGCGCGGGCAGTTGGAAGCACCCGACTACCTGGTGGAGATCAGCGTTCCGGGAGGCGGCCGAGCAGGCGTGCGATCAGGGGTTCGAGACGGGGCGGAAGCGGAATGAGCACCCTCGCCAACCAACTGGTCCTGGCCGAACGCGAGGACGTCTCACGAGGCGTCAGACTGCTGCTCGGGCGACCGCTGATCACCGAGCGCGCGGACCGGTCGACCTTCGAGCTGATCCGCCGCAGGCAGGGCCCGTTGACGAAATGGTTCGACTACCACTGCGGCTGGCAGCTGGTGGTGGAACCCCGCCTGGGGTACGCGCGGTTGCTCAAGATCCGGACCGGCCCGGATGCCTCGCGCCCCGCCCGGCGGCCGCGTTCGGGCAAGGCGCCGTTCGACCGGCGCCGCTACACGCTGCTCTGCGTCGTCGCGGCCGAGCTGCTGCCCGTCCCGGTGACCACCGTCGGGCTCCTGGCCGATCGAGTCGTCCAGGCCTGTGCCACCGACGAGGCGCTGCCGCGGTTCGACACCGCGAGCAAGTCCGAACGCATGGCGCTCGTGGACGTCCTGAAGGTCCTGGAGTCCTTCGGCGCGCTGCTCACCATGGACGGCGTGACGGAGAACTTCGTCGACTCGGCGCAAGCGAAGGTGCTCTACCGGGTGGATGCCACCTTGCTGATGCGCCTGCTCGCCGCACCCGTCGGGCCGTCCCGACTGGCAGTGCCGGCCGAGGAGTTGCCGCGGCGGTTCACGGAACTCCTGCCCGAGCTGGTGCGCGAGAGCCGGTACGGCGGGGCTGACGCGTCCGAGGTGCAGCACAACCTCCGGCTGCGGCACTCCGTGCTGCGCCGGCTCTTCGATGACCCGGTGCTCCACCATGACGAGCTGTCGGCCGACGAACTGGCCTACCTCACGTCTCCCACGGGACGTCAGATCGTCCGGCGCGCGGCGGAGCAGGGCGGCTTCGTGCTGGAGGAGCGCGCCGACGGCCTGATGGCCGTCGACCCGGACGGCATCGCCACGGACAGCAGGTTCCCCGACGACTCCTCGTCGGCCCGGATCGCCGCGCTGCTCCTGCTGGATCCGCTGACCGCCGCTCCGGGGGGTCTGACGCCGGAACAGCTCACCGCGGAGGCGGACGACCTGCTGCGCCGGTTCCCGCAGTGGGCGAAGAGTTACCAGTCGCAGGACGGAGCCCAGCGACTCGCCGGCGACGCGGTCCGTGTCCTGACCGACTTCGGCTTGGCCGACCGGACCACCGGCCGTACCGTCGCCCGGCCCGCCGCCTGTCGCTACCGGGTGGCCCTGGCCGCCGGATCCACCCCGTGACCATTGAGGATCCCTTCCGATGACTGTGACGGCACTCCCGCAGCCGACCGCGACCGAGGCCCAGCCAATCGCGACCGAGGCCCAGCCGACCGTGACCGAGGCCCAGCCGACCGCGACCGAGCAAGCGGCAGGGGCGCGCTGGCAGCCGTCCAGGGCCGGCATCCTCAACGTCTGGCGGTACTACGACGAGATCTTCACCTTCCACCAGGGCCGCCTGCTGCTGAGGGGTCAGAACGGCACCGGCAAGTCCAAGGCCTTGGAAGTACTGCTGCCGTTCCTGTTCGACGCCAGCCTGCGCCCCAGCCGGTTGTCCACCTTCGGCGGCTCCGATCGCACCATGCACTGGAACCTGATGGGCGAGGGCGCGTCGGGCAAGACCCGGGTCGGCTACGTCTGGCTGGAGTTCCGCCGCGCCCACGAGGACGGACCGGCGTGGTTCACCTGCGGTGCCAGGCTCCAGGCGACCACGCACACCAGCGGCGTCACCGCGGACTTCTTCACCACGACCGCGCGGATCGACGTGCCCGGCGGCCTCTCCCTGGTCAACGACGCCGGGCAGCCGCTCACCCGTGCCGTGCTGGCCGAAGCCCTGCGCGGACGCGGCGAGTTGCACGCCGCGGCGGCCGACTACCGCGGCACGGTCCGCAGCACGCTCTTTCCCGGCTTGAGCGAGCAGCGCTACGACGCCATGATCACCGCCCTGCTCCAACTCCGGACTCCCAAGCTCTCCGAGCGCCTCGACCCGTCGCTCCTCTCCTCGCTGCTGTCCCGCGCCCTGCCGCCGCTCGGCCAGGGCGAGATCGCCGAGCTCGCCGAGGGGTTCGAGCGCCTGGACCGTCAGCGTGAGCACCTGAGGACCCTGGACGAGGAGGTCACCGCCGCCACCGCGGTCGCGACCCAGCAGCGCGGCTACGCCCAGCGGGTGCTGCGGGCCGGGGCGGCCGCGCTCATCTCCGCCACCACCGAGCTGGACAACCTCAGCCGCACCGCCCGGGATAGCGAGGAAGCGCACGCCGACGCCGTGGGTGAACGCGAGCGCACCATCCTGGCGAAGGCCGATCACGAACACGCGGCCCAGGAGATCGAGGGCGCCATCGAGGGACTGCTCGACTCGGAGATCTATCGCCAGGGTCAGGAACTCGACCAGCTCCGCCGCCGTGCCGACCGTGCCGCCGAGGCTGCCGAGCGCGGCCGGTCGGCCGCCGACCGCAAGGTCCGCGCGGCCGGCGAGGACGCCGCACGGGCCGAGCAGGCCCGGGTGCGCGCCGAGCGGTGCGCCGAGCAGAGCCGGGCCGCCCGCGAGGACGCCCGGGGAGCGGCCCGGCGAGCGGCCATGGAGTCCCTCTGCACCGAAGTCCAGGTGATGCTGGACGCCGCCGCGGGTGCGGCGGCCGACACGACCGAGCACGGGCGCGGCGCACGTCGGCTGGTGCGCGGCGCGGTCGCGTCACGCCACGGCCGCATCGCCGAGGTCCGTGCTGCGGTGGAACGGCACGAGCGGTCCGTGGCGGACCGCGAGGTGGCGGAGGAGCACCTCGAAGAGGCGCGCGCACGGCTGGCCGATGCGGCCGAGCGCCGCGCACAGAACGCCGGTGCGTACGAGGCCGCGGTCGATGCCCACGCCGACCGGCTGCGCCAGTGGGCCACGGCCGGGTGCACCGAGCTGCGCATCGACGATGTGGAGGAACTCGCCTCCCGCGCCGCGGTCGAGACCGGCGTGCTGGCCCTGGTCGAGATCGCCACCCGCGCTGCCGAGCGCGGCATCACCGCCGACGAGACCACCGCCCGCGCCGCCCGGGACCGGAGCCGTACCCGGCGGGACCGGATCGCGCTGGAACTGGAACGCACCTCCGCCGTGACCGAGCTCCCGCCGGCGCCGCCGCGCACGCGCACGGCGGACCGGGCGGTGTCGGCGGGAGCCCCATTGTGGCGGCTGCTGGCCTTCCAACCGGACGTGCCGCCCGCCGATCAGGCCGGCATCGAAGCGGCCCTGGAGGCGGCCGGCCTGCTGGACGCCTGGCTCACCCCGGACGGCAGCCTCACCGTCCTCGGTCACGACGTGCTGGCCGACCCGGCCTCGGCCGCCCCGACACCGGGCCCCTCGCTGCTCGACGTCCTGCGCCCCGAAACCGACGGCCCGGTGCCGGCCGCACAGGTGCAGCGGCTGCTCGCGGGCATCGCCTACGGGCGTACGCTCCCGGCGGGCTCCCCGGTGGCCGTAGCAGCCGACGGCAGCTGGCGCCTCGCGGTGACCACCGGCAGCTGGGCGAAGGGCGAGGCCGGTCACATCGGTGCCGTGGCCCGGGAGCGCACCAGGCAGCGCCGGATCGCCGAACTGGCAGCGGATTTGGCCAAGGAGACCGCGGCCACCACCGCGTTCGAAGCCGAGTTGCGCTCCCTCGCCGAGCGCCGGCAGCGCATTGCCGCCGATGTGGGGTCGCGGCCGGCCCACGCGGAGGTGGACCAGGCCAAGCGTGCCTGGGAGCGTGCGGAGGTCGAGGTGGGAGCACGCGGCGATGCGGTGCGCCTGGCCGTCGAGCGCCTCGCGCAGCGGGAGGAGGCGGTGGCGGTCGAACGGCGTGCGCTGACGGGCGCCTGCGCCGAGCACGCCCTGCCGACCGAGCGTGCCGCCCTGGACGCCGTCGCCGCCGCTGTCGAGGTGCTGCGCGAGCAGGCCGACGTCTGGTTGGACGCACACGTGGACTGGTCGGCCGCCCGAGGCGCCTGGGATGCCGCCAGCACCCACGCCGAGGCGTCGCGGTCGGCTGCCGAGGAGCGTGTGGGTGAGGCGGAGGAGGCGGAGGGCACGGCCCGGGGACTTCGGGCGGCGCTCGAAGCCGTCGAGAGTTCGATCGGCGAGGACTACCTCCAACTGGCCGCCCGGCTCGGCGATCTGCGGACATCACTCACCCGGGTCCGCGAGGAGATCGGGGCCGGGACCAAGGCCCTCATCGCCGTGGAAGGCCGGATCGGTGCACTGACCGCGACCATGGCCCAGGACGCGGTCCGCCGGGATGACGCCGTCGGTGTCCGCAACGAGGCCGCCCAGCGGTTCCGGCGCCTGTGCGTCCTCGGCTTCCCCGAGGACGCCGGCGCGACCCTCGTCCTGACCTCGGGGGACGGCACCCGTGCCACCCTCGAAGCGGCCCGGGAAGCGGCTCTCAAGTGGCCGAACCTTCCGCACAGCAGCAGGAACCTCGGTGACGCGCTCAATCGATTGTCGGAAGCCGTCCACCGGGCCCGCCAGAGCCTGAGCACCCGTGCCGACCTCGAACTTGAGCCCGATGAGGACATCCACGTCTTCACCGCCTCGATCGACGGGGCCCGGACCGGCGCGACCGGGCTGCTCGCCCTCCTCACCGGCGACCGCGACCGGAGCCAGGACGACATCACCGCCGCTGAGCGGACCCTCTTCGACCAGACCCTCACCGGTGACACCCGCCGTCACCTGGCATCCCGGATCCGCCAGGCCGGTGAGCTGGTGGAGCGGATGAACGGCCACCTCGAACACGTCCGCACCGCCTCCAGGGTGGCTGTTCGCCTGGTGTGGCAGATCCACCCCGACCTGCCGGCCGGCACCAGGACGGCCCGCGAGCTCCTGCTCAAGGATCCGGCCAGGATCACCGAGGCCGACCGCGAGGCCCTGCACGCTTTCTTCCGCGGCCGCATCGAGGAGGCCAAAAGCCGTAACACCGCGGCGACTTGGGACGAACAACTCGCCGAGGTCCTCGACTACACGGCCTGGCACCAGTTCGTCGTGAAGCTGGACCGCGCCAACGGCGCCGGCTGGCAGCTGCTCACCAAGAGGCTGCACGGCGCGCTCTCCGGCGGCGAGAAGGCCATCGCCCTGCACCTCCCGCTCTTCGCCGCCGTCGCCGCCCACTACGAGGCGGTGCCGGTGTCCCCGCGGCTGATCCTCCTCGACGAGGTCTTCGTCGGTGTGGACACCATCAACCGCGGCCAGGTCTTCGCCCTGCTGGCGGCGCTCGACCTCGACCTGGTGCTCACCTCCGACCACGAGTGGTGCACCTACCGCGAACTCTCGGGCATCGCCGTGCACCAGCTGATCACCGGCGCGGACGGCGACGACGCCGTCACCAGTGCCCGCTTCACCTGGACGGGGGCCGAGCTGCTGCCCGACGGATCCCCTGCGGGAGAAGCGGAGTGACGAACCGTCATGTGCTGGACACTCCGGAGCTCCGGCCGCTGTGGCACGCCGTGCACGACCGCCTCTCCACCGGTCGGCCGGTCAGCCGCGTGCGGGTCGGGCCGCTCGGCGACGCCGGTCGGGAGGCCCTCGCGGACCTGCTCGGCCTCGACCGGCTGCCCGGCACCGAACCGAGCATCCAACTCGTCCACCTCGAAGCTGCTGTGGCGGATGCCTGCGGGCAGTCCGTGCGGGAGGTGGCGGCCGCCGTCATCGGCCGCCCGATCACGAACCGGTCGACCGAGCGAGAACGGGAGGCGACCGAGCGCAGCCTTGTTTGGGACTGGCTGGCGGGCCACGAGGTGGTCACCGCCCAGCCCGCCCTCACCGAGTGGGTCGGTCACCAACAGGCCAACGGCCTGGTCGAGGGTTCGCCGGACCGGACCCGTCGCCTGCTTGCCGCCGCACTGACCGTCCTTGCCGCGCTCCCGGCCGACGGGGAACCACTTCCGGTCCTCGCCGCCCGCCTCCTCGGCGGCGACTCCCACGCCCTCGACGACGGGACCCGGCTGTCCGCTTCCGTCCTGCGAGCGCTGGCGGCGCTCTACGGGACTGACGTGCCGGACAGCGCCGAGGCGCGGCGCGCGCTCTGGAGCAGGGCCGGCGTCGCCGACGACGAACTCTCCAGCACCGTGCTCGCCGTCGGCCTCCGCCCCGACGGCGGTGGCCCGGTTGCCCGGATCTGCCGGATCAGTGCCGACGCTGGCCATCCCGTCAGCCTGGCCCTCGGGCAACTGCGCTCCCCTGGTGAACTCGGTTGGCCCACCGGGCCGGTCCACATCGTCGAGAACCCGAGCGTGCTCGCCCTCGCCCTGCGGCAGTTCGGCGACCGCTGCCCGCCGCTCGTCTGCACCTCCGGCTGGCCCAACACCGCGGTGATCCACCTGCTCCGCCAACTCGCCCGGTCCGGCAGCCCCTTGCGTCACCACGGCGACTTCGACGGCGAGGGCATCCGCATCGCCGCCCACGTGCTGGCCAAGACCGGTGCCGTTCCGTGGCGCCTGGCGGCCGGGGACTACCGCGCCGCCGCGACCCGGCTCCCGGCCGGCCCCGACCCCGGGCGCCTCACGCCCGCGCCCTGGGATCCGGAACTCACGTTGGCGATGGCCGAGTTGGGCACGGCCGTGGTCGAGGAAGTGGTAGCTGACGTGCTGCTCGACGACCTGAGGAGTCAGCTGCGGTGACCGGCCGTTCGTCGCGCCGAGGGGACGGGCAGCGGCTCAAGGTGCGGCATGTGGACTTCGCGCTCCAAGGACTTCGACCTCGACGGTGACGACCGTGGCTCTGTGGCCCTCCAGGAGACCCTGGTCGAGCAGGACCGGGTGGTGGTCGAGAGCCGACGGTCCGCTCAGCCGGACGCCGCGGGGGCGTTCGCGAAGAGTGCGCGGACCAGGTGGCGCCGGGCGCCGGGCCGGTCCTCGTAGGGCTGGCGGCCGTGGGCGAGGCGGTCGTTGCGGAAGACCAGCGCCTGGCCGGGGGCCAGGCGCAGGGCCAGGCGGTAGCGGGGGTCGTCGCAGGCGGCCCGGAGGAAGGCGAGAGCCCGGGCCAGGGTGCCGGGCGGGCCGGCGTCGGGGTTCCAGGTGCAGGTCTCGTTGTCCGTGTAGCGGGTGATGAGGTTGCCCGTCTCGTCGACCGAGAACGCCGGGCCGGTGGCGCTCACTTCGATGGCGGGGATGGTGGAGCGGCGGTTGAGCACCGTGGGGGAGAGCAGCGTGCGGGCCGCGGCCGGGTCCTGTGCGCGGAGTTCGGCGAAGGCGGCCACCGAGTTGAAGAGCAGGGTGTCCCCGCCGCGGTGGGCCGCGCGGACGCAGTAGAGGATGGTGGTCTTGATCCGGCCGATCTCGTCGAGGAGGCCGTCCACGTGCCAGGCCTGGCCCGCCGTGGTGCTGAAGCCCGGGTGCCGGTCGTTCGGGTTGCTGCGGATGTCGGTGTAGGAGGCGGCGTAGTCCCGCGTTTCGGCGTAGCGGTAGAGGGCCGGGACGTAGGGGTCGCCGAGGCGCAGTGCCGTGGAGAGCACCGTGAGTGCGGCGCTCGGCTCGGCGGCCCCCGCCAGCGTGGCTACGGCGAACCCGTGCTCCTCGATGCCGCGTGCGAGCCGGCCCGCGGCCCCGCGCTCGGTGAAGTCCACGGGCTGTTCGGCCCGTGGCATCCGGTAGTCGGCTTGCACCTGGTGCACGCTGTGACCTCCCGCAGGCTCGTGTGACGCGTGGCTGTTGCTGTTCATCGAGTACCGCCGCGGTCCGGTGGTGGCGCCGCCGCCCGCCGTAGCCGGGCCAGTGCCCGGGCATCGCTGAGCAGGGCGGCGCCGAAGGCCGGTGAGCCCGTGCGGGTGGCGGTGAGCACCTCGTCCAGGAACTCCCGCATGCTGTCGGCGGGTTGCACGGTTCGCCGGTAGGCCTGGTCGCCGACCTGGACGTGCAGGGCCACCGTCGTGCCCGGCGGTGCGGAGAAGGGCCGTTCGACCTCGATCGCGAATCCTGGGCCGGTCAGCCGGACCAGGTTCTGGTAACCACTGGTGAACCCGAACTGGCCGAGCACGGTGCGCCCGCCGGGGTAGCCGGCGAGCATGCCGTACGAGGTCTCCAGCGCGTCGGCGGTGCGGTCGCCCACCACGACCTCGATCCGCTCGGGCTCCGTGCCCCACAGCACCCGGCCGAGCGAGACCGCGTAGGGGCCGGTGTCGGACACCGCCCCGCCGCCCCTGGCCCGGTCGTGGCGCCAGTCGTCGGGCGGGACGGGCGGCGTGAAGGCCGCCACGGCCGTGGTGACTTGCGCGCCGAGGTCGGCGAGGAGCTCCCGGATCGCCGCGAACAGCGGGTGGAAGGCGTAGCAGGTGGCCTCGGCGAGGACGAGCGAGGACGACCGGGCCAGCGCCACCAGCCGCTCGGCGGTCTCCGGGTCGGGCAGGGCCGGCTTGTCGACCACCACGTGGTGCCCGTGGTCGAGGGCCTGGCGGACCACCCGGGCGTGGTCGCCGTTGACCAGCGAGACGTAGACCACCCCGGGGCGGGTGAGCGCCAGCGCCCGGCTCCAGTCCGGGTGCACCGTGCCGAGCTTCGGCACGTCCGCGAGGTCGTGTGCGCGTGCGTGCGTGCTGGCCACGTTGATCCGCTCGATCCCGGGGAGGGCAGCGGCGGCCGGCAGCACGCGCCGTCGGGCGAACCGCGACACGCCGATCAGCAGTAGCTCCATGGCGGCGGCGGTCAGCGGCGGGGGAGGAAGGGGACGACGTCGCCCGGCCGCTCGCCGCCGGACAGCTGGCCGTTCCGGTCGGTGCGGACGTAGGCCCGGTGCAGCCAGCGGTCCTTGCCGTCCCAGCGCGCGGTGAACGGGGCCCGCCCGTGCGCGATCCGGAAGTTGTCCATGACCAGCAGGTCGCCCCGGGTCAGCAGGACCGGCTCGACGACCTGGGTCAGGGCCTGCGACAGCGCGTCCAGGGCGGCGAGGTCCTCCGGCGTCTCGGCGGTGAGGAACGACCGGTTGAAGCTGACGTACGGGTCCTCCTGGGCGCCGTACAGCGGCTTGACGTTGACCGTGAGGGCGAGGTCCTCGGCGTCGAACTGCCGGGTGAACACTCGGTCGTACAGGTGTTCCCGCACCTGATCGCCGAGCAGTGGCAGCGCCTTGCGGATCGAGCCGATCAGGGTCGCGGCCCTGCCCTCGTGGTCGCCGCGCGAGCAGGACAGCAGGATGTAGTTCGGCTGGCGGGCGTGGTGCGAGAGGTCCGTGTGGAACTCCAGCTGGGTGGTGGAAGTCGCTCCCGACAGCGGGTGCGCCTCGGGCGTCGGGAACAGCTCGTGCAGCACGGTGAGGGAGCGGCGGTTCCCGTAGCCCTGGTCGTAGGCGGTCAGCAGCCCCAGTGCGCCGCCGACGACGCAGAGCATGGCCTCCATGGCCAGTAGCGGCCGGTCCTCCGGCGGCGGGCCGGACACCGGGGTGGGCGGCAGCACGGCCTCCGGCTCGACCGGCAGGCCGCGCAGCAGCAGGTAGCCGTCCAGATTGCCGTCGGCGTTGAACTCATCGATGGCCCGGCGCAGTTGATGCGGGAGCCGGTCCGCCAGCCGGATCGCCTCCGCGAGGAAGGCGGGCAGGTCGGCCCGCGGCACCGGGGGCAGCGCCGCGGCGAGGGCGAGCAGCTCCGCCCGGTACGGAGTGCAGTCGATGGTGGATGAGGTCACGGTTGACCAGCTTCCTTCCGTGTGGCGCGGGTTCAGAGCATGCAGGCGACGAGGCTGCGGGCCTCGACGTTGACGTAGTAGCCCGAGCGGATCAGCCGGTTGAGCAGGCCCAGGGTCATCCACCGGTAGTTGTCGGGCGCCTCGACCCGGTGGTCCTCCGGGACCTCGATGACCAGGTGTTCGGTGTCCGCGCGGAGGAACCGCCCGCCGTCCTCCGACTGGAGGCTCCGCAGGCGGATCCAGGGCTCGGGCGCTTCGAGGTACTCCACCAGCGGCGGGAGGTCCTCCGGGCCGCGCAGGCCGCCGGGGGTCAGTTGCACGGTCGCGGCCAGCTCCAGCCGGTCGGTGAGGCCGGGCTGGACCATCGCCTGGACGAGGACCTGGAGCACTCCCGCGCGGCGTCGGCAGACCAGGGCCACGACGTTGCCGGGCGTCGGCTCCAGCACCGGCTGGGACCAGCTGCCGACCTCCCGGCTGGCGGCCGCGACCGACAGCCCGACGATCCGGAAGGAGCGGCCCTCGCGGTGGCGGATGCCGTCCGGGCCGCACACCCAGTCGTCCAGTTCGCCCAGGCCGACCCGCCGCACGTCCAGGCTGAACCGCGCCTTCTGGTCGATGAGCCAGGTCATCGCGGCGCGTAGGTCGGCGTCCGAGCAGCCGGCCCGGTGCGAGGCGACGACCTGGCGCTGGAACGCGTCCCCGGGGACGTCGCCGGAGTGCGGGTCGTCCTCCGGGCCGGCCCCGGTGCGGTAGGAGAGGCCCGACAGTACCGTGCGCGCGTTCATGTTCACCCGGTTGCCCCGCTGGAGCTGCCCGCGCAGCTGACCGAGCGTCAACCAGGCGAAGTCGTCGCCCACCGGGACGTCCTCGTCCTCGGGGACCTCGACGATCATGTTGCGGTTGCGCTTGTGCAGGTACCAGGAGGCGTGCTCGGACAGCAGCTGGTCGAAGACGATCCGCCGTCCGGTGTGCTCGCGGAAGTACTCCAGGTACGGGGTGGATCGACCGCCGTGCACGCGCTGGTAGTTGCTGGGAGTGGCCTGGACGGTCGCGGCGTACTGGACCAGTTCGGTATTGCCCGGTTCCAGCTTCGCCTGCATCAGGAAGCACGGGACGCCGTCGATCCGCTTGGTGATGATCCCGAGGATGCCGATCTCCGGTTGCACGATGACCGGTTGGCTCCACTGGGGAACCGGCCCGAAGTCCGTGCGGACCGAGAGCCCCTCGACCGTGAAGAAGCGGCCGGACACGTGCGAGAGGCGGTCGTCCAGCCGCCAGTCGGTCAGCGCGTCCAACGGGACCTCCGTGACGAGGTGTCCCGTTCGGGCCGCACGGGCTTCGAGGAAGGCGTCGGCGTCGGGCGTCTGCGGAGTGTTCAGGACCAGCGAGGACGCCAGGAGCCCGGCGGAGCGGGGTGTCTCGGTGCGCATGGGGTAGCTCTCTTCCGGCCGCGTCGACGGGGCCCGACGGGAGGTCAGGGACGTTCGGGGACGGTCATGGGCGCTCGGGGGAACCGCCCGAGGCCGCGATCTCGCGGGCCATCAGCCTGATGCCGGCGGCGAGGCCGCGCGGCTCGAAACCGGTGAGGCCGCGCAGCAGCGACACGTCGACCACCAGGTCGCCGGTGTCGGTGAGCGCATGCGGGCCGGGCGCGGTGGCGACGGTGCGCCCGGTGGCGGCGCCGACCGCGGCGAGCACCTCGGTGATGGAACTGCCCTCGCCAGTACCTACGTTGATCGTTGCGGGCAGCTCCCGGCCCAGCGCGGCCGGGTCGAGCGCGACCAGGTCGAGCGTCGCGGCCACGAGGTCGTCGACGTACAGGAAGTCCCTGGTCTGCCGTCCGTCGCCGTGCAGGGTGAACGGCTGCCCGGTCAGGGCGCTCCAGAACGCCGCCGATACCACCCCCTGCCCGCGCGACGGCGGTAGCAGGCGGCCGTAGATGTTCGCGCAGCGCAGCGAGTGCGTCGACAGGCCGTGCACCCGCCGGTAGTACTCCAGGTACTCCTCGCCCACCCGCCGCGACATCCCGTAGGGCGAGGTGGGCTCACCCGGCTCGGACTCGCGCCGCAGGCCCTCGCCGGGCGGGTAGACGGCACCGGCGGAGGACAGGAAGAAGACCCTCGTTCCGGGGCTGAGGGCGCGCACCCCCTCGCAGATCCCGATCACGAGCGAGAGCGTCCCGATCGCGTCGGCCGCGGGTGCCGCCGCGGAGGGCAGCGGGAAGCGGCCGCCGGCCGCGATGACGAGCGCGTCCAGCCCGCTGTCCCCGGCCCCGTCCTCGGTCCGGTCGCCGTCCCGGTCCGCGCCGAGCGCCTGCGGCAGGCGCTCGACGCCGTCGCCGGACAGCAGCCGGATCACGCCCGGCCCGGGGTCCGCCTGCCCGGTGGCGAAGGGGTCGGAACGGCCGATCACGGTGGCGTGCCAGCCGCGGCGCGCCGCGCCCAGGGCGAGGGCGCTGCCCAGGAACCCCGCCCCGATCACCGCGATCCGCTTCACCGCGATCCGCTTCACCGCGATCCGCTTCACCGCGATCCGCTTCACCGCGCGGCCCCCGCGACGGTCCGCGCGGCGCCGCGCTCCGGCAGTAGTTCCGCCAACCGCCGCACGACCGCCTCCTCGCCGTCGGTGCTGAGCGCGCGCGGGTCGACCTCCAGCACGCCCAGGTGCAGCTTGAAGTCGCGCAGGTGGATGGCCGGGTCGCCCGCCGTCATCGCCGCGGCCAGCTCGGCGGCGCCGAGCCCGGCCGCGGCGGGGTCGACGGTCAGCGTCACGCGGTGGATCGGCCGCCCGGACTCGTCCTGGGTCACCCGGGCGGACAGGCCGGGGAGTTCGCCGAGCCGGGCCGCGAGGGCGGCCATCCGCGCGTGCTGCGCCGCGGACCGCTCCGCCTCCGGGACGTCGGTGTACTCCCGGACGGCCTGGAGCAGGCCCATCAGGTTCTCCTTGCCGACCTTCATCGGCCGGGCGATGCCGAGGTACTGCGCGCGGCAGGCCGCGACGAGCCCGGCGCTGCCGCAGATGAACCCGGAGGTGGGCGCGCCCAGCATCTTGGGACCGCTGTAGATCACCAGGTCGGCCCCGGCGGCCACCCAGGCCCGCAGGTCGCTCTCGCCCGCCGCGTCCACGATCACCGGGACGCCGTGCGTGCGGCCGATGGCGACCAGTTCGGTGAGTGGGACGCCCCTGCGGTGGATCGCGTGGGTGGTGGAGGTGACGTAGACCAGCGCGGCGGTCCGTGCCGTGATGGCGCCGGCGACGTGGCTGGGCAGGGTCTCGTTCACGGCGCCGACCTCCACGGTCCGGCCGCCGCCCAGCGCGATCATCTGGGTGATGGGCGCGCCCCCGTAGCTGATCGAGTGGCCCTTCTGCAGCACGACCTCGTTGGGCCGGTCACCGGGGTCGGGCAGCTGCCGCACCCGCAGCGGGTCCGTCCCCGCGACGCAGGCGGCCACCGCGATCGCCATGCCGGCGGCCGCACCGGTGACCGGGCAGGCGTCCGCGGCGCCGGTCACCACGGCGAGGAACTCGCCGGCGGCCCGCCAGAGTTCGTCCATGTCGACGTGCGACCGGGCGGCGCTGCCCATCGCCGCGATGACCCCGTCGCTGAGCGTGCAGCCGCCCAGCGGGGTCGAGTTGGCCTGTGCGCTGACGACGGGCGTGACGCCGAGGTCGCGGTAATCCATGATGTGGCTCCCTGTTCGCCGGGTGACATTCGGGGGGAGGTGCGGCTCAGCCACGGCGCAGTTCCCTGTCCAACCAGTCCATGAAGGCGGCCAGGCTGTTCTCGTAGAGCCGTTCCATCCGCCGGCCGGGCCGGTCGACCGCGCCCTCCTGCACCTGCTGGAGCGCGTCGGCGAGGCTCTCGGCGCTCGGCTCGTGCAGGACCACGCCCAGTCGTTCGTGTGCGACCAGGTCACCGGAGATGCCGTGCGGGTCGATCACCGTGGGTACGCCGTGCAGCCAGGTGTCGCGCAGGCGCAGCCGGGTCCCGGTCTCGTTCTCCGCGCCGCGCTTGGCGATGCAGACGTACGCCCGCGCGGACTTGACGTACTGGTCGCGGTCCGGGAGCGCGAGCGGCTCGGTGTGCAGGAGGACGCGGTCGTCGAGCCCGAACTCAGCGATCGACCGCGCGAGTTCGCCGATGGTGGCCCGGGTGTCCGGGGTGGGAGCCGCGTGCAGGAAGGCGGCCGAGGCGGGCACGCCGCGGTCGCGCAGGATCCGCACGGCCTCGACCAGCATGAGCGGCTCGAAGAAGGACCAGATGCCGCCGGTCCACAGGAAGTCCGCCAGATGCACTGGTTCGGCCGCGTCCGCCGCCGCCATGCCCCGCCGGCTGAACCCGACCGGCACGGTGGAGACCAGGTGGTCCAGGGTCGCGGACCGCGCGGTGTCGGCCGGGGTGATCCGGCCGAACGCGCACAGCGTCGACAGCAGCGCCGCCCGCTCGACCTGGGAGCGGCACAGGAAGTGGTGCGTCACCTGCAGCATCCGCCGGTAGGTGCCGAGGAACCGCTGGTGCTCGCCGGTGGGGTCGGCGCAGGCGAGGACCGACGGGTAGCTCATGTGCTCGATCGGCGCCCGGCACTCACCGATGATCAGTTTGCGGTGGGCGACGGCGAGTTCGATCCGGTCGCGGTCCGGGGTGTCGAAGAAGAGCACGGCGTCGGCGGCGGCGATGGCCCGGGCCGCCTCCCCGCCCGGCGCGACCTGCTGGGCCGCCCCGAGGTCGACGGTGTCCGCGGCGGGCGCGGCGATCACCCGCACGGTGTACCGATCGCCCAGCACCTGGGCGATCTCCGCCAACCGCTGGCCCACGCCGGCGATGGCGGTCCCGGAGAGCGCGTAGGAACCCGCGTCGACGACGATGATCGGTCGGCCGGTCATCGCGCGGCCGGCGCCGTCGGGTCGGCGAACTCGGTGAAGTAGAAGGGCGGGCCGCACTCCTCGCGGACGCGCCGGCTGCCGCCGCCGTCCCGGCGCAGGCCGGCCCGGGCGTCGGTGAACTCCCGGGCCAGCGCGTGCACGGCGGGCTCGCGGCCGCCGACGAAGGTGAGCTCGTTGATCCCGAGGCGGAGCACCGGCCCCGGCAGGCCGGGCAGGTCCACCTGGACGTTGACCCGGATCCCGTGCTCGTACAGGGCCTGCGAGAAGGCGTCGGTCCGCTCCGCGTCCCCGATCCGCACCCAGAGCTGGTGGGTGCTGGTGATGTGTCCGTCCTCGTCCGCGGCGACGTCGAACCCGTCCGCCGTCAGCAGCTTGCCGAACAGCCGGGCGTTGGCGAGCACCTGCTGCGCGTACGCCGGGCCGAAGTGCTCGAACTCGGCGGCGGCCAGCCCCAGCGCGAGCGTCTCGGCGAAGTGGTGGCTGCTGAGCATGGTGAACTGCGCGTCCTTCAACCGCCGGTGCAGCTCCGGGTCGCGGGTGAACAGCACCCCCTTGTGCGGCCCGGGGAAGCTCTTGTGCGTGGAGCCGCCCATCGTGTCGGCGCCGGCGTCGAGCGGGTTGCCGAGGGCGCCCGCGAGGATCAGCCCCATCGTGTGGCTGCAGTCCACGTGCAGCAGGGTCTGCGGGGAGTGCGCCGCGATGAGCTCCGACACCCGGGCGACGTCGAGCTCGTGGCGGCTGTTCTGCAGGTCCAGGTAGACGAGTTCCGGTGCGAGCTCGCGCAGCAGCTGCCCGAGCCGGTGCTCGTCGACCCGGCCGCGGATCACCGGGACCGTCGCCGACGAGAAGCCGAGCCGGCGGGCCAGGTCCGCTGTGGCGTAGTGCCCGCCGGACGCGGCGTCGACCGAGACGACCGTTGCGCCCGGCTGCCCGCCGAGGCCGGCCAGCGCCATCATCATGGCCGACAGCCCGGAGATCGGGCGCTCGTTGACGTATGGCGCGCGGGCCAGCCGGCTCAGCCCGCCGACCGCGAGGTCCGTCTCGATCTCGGCCACGGCCTGGCCGCCCCGGAACTGCCAGAACCCGGGGGAGAGCGCGTCGTTGAAGAAGTACCGGTTGTAGTAGTCGGTGGCGAGCGGCAGCCGGGCCAGCGGCGAGAGCCGGTTCTCGCTCGGCACCAGGTTGACGGCGCCGTCCGCCGCCTCCTCCTGCGCGCGGAAACGGTCCACGAGTTCGCGGATCTCTCTGATACCAGTCATGCCCGGATCCCCCGAGTGCGTTTGTTGTCGAGCATTGTCGGGCGATTCACGTGCCTGATATCCGTGGAGTGAAGTGAACCCATTCGCCGCGTTGCGTGACCACCCATTCTTCTGGGTGCGCGGACCGGCTGTCCACCGTCACTTCGTCGTCGGCGGTTCGGCCGGTCCGCCCGCGCGAAATCCGCTCTGACCAGCCATGATGTGGTCGATCAGGCGGCTCCGGAGATGCCGGAGGCAGCCGCGGCCAGCGCTGGGACGGCACGGAAAGCCCCTGCGGCAAGGCTTGCGGAAACCGGTCGGACCGGCCTTGACGGAAATCCGGAGGGCGTGCCAGGGTGGCGCGCAGAAATCATCGGACCGCCGAATGCGGTCCGCCGGCGCAGCTGTTTTCCGCCGTCTCCTCCACCAATTTTCGCCGTCCCCTGCCGATGTCGGGAGCCGGAAGGAGCCAGACCGATGAACGGTCCCCTCGAAGGCAAGACCGCGCTCGTCACCGGAGGATCGCGGGGCGTCGGGAAGGGCATAGCCCAGCGGCTCGTCCGGGACGGCGCGCTGGTGGTGATCGGGTACCGGGAGGACGACCGGACGGCGCTGGACGCGGTCGCGGAGTGCGACGCCGAGCACGGCGACGGGCGGATGCACGCGGTGCGGGCCGACCTGACCCGGGTCGCGGAGGTGGCGCACCTGTTCGACCGGGCCGAGGCCCTGGTCGGCGGCCTGGACATCCTGGTGAACAACGCGGCCGTGATGCGGCGCGGCACCCTGGCGGACAGTTCGGAGGAGCTCTTCGACGACGTCCTGGCGGTCAACCTCAAGGGGACCTTCTTCGCCCTGCAGCAGGCGGTCCACCGCCTGCGCGAGGGCGGCCGGGTGATCAACGTGTCCTCCACCGCGACCGCCCTCGCGCACCCTTCGCAGGCCGCGTACTCCGCGAGCAAGGCTGCCGTCGAGCAGTTGACCCGGGTGGCGGCGAAGGAGTTCTCCCGGCGCGGGATCACCGTCAACAGCGTCGCGCCCGGCGCGGTGGAGACGGAGCGGGTCAGCGCCACGGTCGCGCCGGAGGTGCTCCGGCAGTGGGGCAGGTCCAACGCCTTCGGCCGGCTCGCCAGGCCGCAGGACATCGCCGACGTCGTCGGCTTCCTGGCCGGCCCGGACTCGCGCTGGGTGACCGGCCAGAACCTGCGGGCCTCGGGCGGTGCGCTCTGATGGCGCACGGAATCGGCCTGTACTTCTTCTCGGCCCTGGCGGATCCGGCCGGGCGGCTCTCCGCCTCGGACGAACCCGCCGGGCCGCCCCCTGCCGGGCCGCTCCCGGCCGGGGCACCGCAGCCGGACGACCGCGCCGCCTACCGCCTGCTGCTGGACGCGGCCGTGTCGGCCGACGAGCAGGGCCTCGACTTCGTCTGGCTGCCCGAGCGGCACTTCACCCCGTTCGGCGGGGGCCACCCCAACCCGGCCGTGCTGGCGGCCGCGCTGGCGGTGCGCACCACCGTCATCCGGATCCGGGCCGGCAGTGTGGTGCTGCCCCTGCACGATCCGCTGCGGGTGGCCGAGGAGTGGGCCGTGGTGGACAACCTGTCCGACGGGCGGGTGGAGGTGTCGTCGGCCACCGGCTGGAACCCGAGGGACTTCGTGCTGGCCCCCGACGGCTTCGCCGACCGCGCGGACCGGGCCCGGGAGAACTGGCGGACCGTCCAGGACCTGTGGGCCCGGCGGCCGGTGACCCTGTCGGGCCCGGGCGACGCCGAGTACTCCGTGCTCACCTACCCCCGGCCGGTGCAGCCCAGCCTGCCGCACTGGATCACCGCGGGTGGCAGCCCGGGCACCTTCGTCCACGCGGGCGAGGTGGGCGCCGGGCTGCTCACCGGTTACGGGACCTTCGCCGAGGAGCGCCTGGTCGAGCTGATCGGCCTGTACCGCGACGCTTTCGCCGCGCACCACGGGGGCCGGGGGCGGGTGTCGCTGATGGTGCACACGGCGATCGGGACCGACGGGGCGCGGACCAGGCGTGAGGCGGAAGGACCGCTGCGGCGCTACCTGGCGGCCTACCTCGGCCAGCAGGACGCCCGGACCGACCCGGCGGTCCGGGCGAGGAGCCTCGACTTCGCCGTCCAACGCTACCTGCGCGGACGCTCGTTGATCGGGGACCCGACCGAGGTGGCGGCGGCGATGCGGCGGATGTACGCCGCGGGCGCCGACGAGCTCGCCTGCCTCGTCGACTTCGGCCTCCCGCGCCGCACGGTGCTGGCGACCGTCTCCGAACTCGCCCGCCTCCGTGCGGACCTGACCCAGCAGTCCTGAAGGGAACACGATGGAGTCACAGCCCACGCTGCCCACGGAACCGGTGACCGCGGCCCGCGCGGCCCCTCCGGTAGGGGGCACCGACACCAGCCACCGGACCGCGGGCACGGCTCCGGGCGGCGCCGCAGCCGTCGTCGAGCAGGACCTGCGGCTGGCCGCGTGCGGGTTCCTCCTGGTCGAACCCGGCGAGGTCGAGTTCGCCGCGGAGCTGATGAGCATCGGGTTCGACTCCGTTTCCCTGGTCTACCTGATGGCGGAGATCGGGGTGGTGTACGGCATCGACCTGGAGCCGGAGGTCGTCTTCGACCATCCGTCACTGCGGGACCTGATGCACCACCTGCTGACGGAGCATCCGGTGGCGGTCGCCGCGCGGATCAGCGGCGACGACTGAGCGCGGGCCGGCGGGCGCCCCGGACCGGGCGGGTCCGGCCGGTGCCCCGTGGCCGAAGGGCCAGTAGGCGGGGCCCGGGACCCGGCGGGAACATGGGGTTCCACTACCTGGAGGTGCCCAGCGTGCACGAGGTCGTCGTCACGGGCTACGGAGTGTTCACGGCGTTCGGGTTCGGTGCGCAGGTGCTCAGGGCAGGGGTGTTCGCCGGGCGGCCGGCCTTCGCGAAGGTCACCAGGTTCGACCCGGCGCCGTACCGCGCGCGGTACGCTGCCCAGCACCCGGACCCGGCGCTCACCCAACTGGCCGTCCTGCGCGCCTGCGTGGCCCAGGCGCTGGACCGGGCGGGCCAGGACGGCGCGGGCGCGCCCGTGCTCCTGGGCACCGGCGGGGACCACGCGGCGAACCTCGGCTTCTGGGCGGCGCACGCGAACGGGGACCGGCCCGGCGCGGCCGGGGTGCTGGACACCCTGCCGGGGGCGCTGCCGGAGGTCATCGGCGAGGAGTTCCGGCTCGGGCGGCCCCGGTTGGCCTTCGTCAACGCCTGCGTGGCGGCGACCAACGCGATCGCGTACGGCGCCCAGCTGATCAGCACGGGGCGGGCGAGCTCGGTGGTCTGCGGCGGCGCCAACCTGGTCAACGAGGACGACTTCGCGAGGTTCGACTCCGGGCAGGCGCTCACCGTCGAGCCGGTGATGCGCCCGTTCTCGGCGGGCCGGCAGGGGCTGCTGCACGGCGACGGCGCCGCGGTGCTGGTGCTGGAGTCGGCGGAGCACGCGCGGCGGCGCGGCGCCCGCCCGTACGGCAGCGTCCTCGGCTGGGGTCTGTCCGCGGACGCCCACCATCCCGTGCGGCCGCACCCGCAGGGGCGCGGCCTGGCCGCCGCCGCGCTGGCCGCCCTGCGGCGGGCCGGCCTCGGCGCCGAGCACATCGGGTACGTCAACGCGCACGGCACGGGCACACCGCAGGGCGACGCCGCCGAGGCGCTGATGATGCGTCAGGTGTTCGGCGACCAGGCCGGCGCGGTCCCGGTGAGCTCGACCAAGAGCACCACCGGGCACATGTTGGAGGCGACCGGGGCCGTCGAGGCCGTCATCACGCTGCTGGCGCTGGCGGACGGACGAGTGCCCCCCACCGCCGGGTTCCTCGGCGCGGACCCCGACTGCCCGCTCGACTGCGTTCCGCTCGCCGCGAGGCCGCTGACCGCCGCGCGGGCGCTGTCGCTCAACGCCGCGTTCGGGGGCGCCAACGCGGCCCTCGTCCTGGGGGCCCCGCAGCCCCGGTGACCGGTTCCTCCGCCGAGCAGCGGAGGAACCGGACGCCGAGTCGCCCGCACACCAGTCGCAGCGGCACCGCTCGCAGCGGCACCAGCCACAGAGGCACCACTCGCAAAGGAAGGCCATGCCGCCAGCCCCGATCTCCCACCGCGCCGCGGTGGCCGCCTCCTGCCTGGTCCCCTGGGGGGACGCGGCGGCCGGCCTGCCCGGGGCGGCTCCCGTGGAGCTCCCCCGGATCGTGGGGTTCGCCGTCTCGCGGTTCGGCCCGCTGGTGCACGCGGTGGCGACGGCCTGCCTGGAGACCCCGGGCACTGCGGCCCACCATGTCGGGCCGCACGGCGCCGGCACCGCGATCGTGCTGGCGACGGTGCACGGCGACGCGGTCACGGCGGACACCGCGAGCCGGTGGACCGTCGAGGGCAGGATCACCAATCCGCTGATGTTCTTCCAGTCCGTCAGCACCTCGATCCTCGGTCAGCTGACCCGGCGTCACGGCATCCACGGGCCGCTCACCTGCGTCTCGGCGGTCCGCGATCCGGCGGGGGAGGCGCTCGGGATCGCCGACGCCCTCCTGGACGACCCGGAGCTGCACCAGGTGCTGGTCATCGGGGTCGAGACCGCGCCGACCGAACGGGTGCGCCGGGCCGGCGAGTCGGCCGCAGCGGCGGGCTGGCGGCACCGGCTGCCGGCCGGGGACGCCGCGGCCGCCCTGCTGCTGCGCCGGTTCGATCCCGGCACCGGGGCGACGCGGCTCACGCTCTCACCGGCACCCGCCGGTCGGGTCTTCGAGGAGGACGACGGCTCGGCGGGACCGCTCGGCTGGCTCGGCGGGTTCCTGGCGCTGTGCGCCGCCGTGCGCGCCGGGCAGCCCGCGGCCCACACCTACCGGCTCCCCCGGTGACCGGGACTTCAACGGCCGGACCGCGGCACGCGCGCCCCGGTCCGGCGGACAAGGAAACCCAGATGATCACTCTTGAGGCCCTGCGAGGGCTCGTGGCGGAATGCCTGAGCGTGGCCGACGACCCGGGAGCCGTCGAGTTCGACAGCCCCATCACGGTCGACTCGTTCGCACTGGTCACGATCACCCACCAACTGGAGGAGCGGCACGGCATCCGGATCGCGCCCGGGTACGCGGACCTCGCCTCGTTCACCTCGGTCAGGGCTCTGCACGACTACCTGGCGACCCGCGCGGGAGAGCCCGTGCCGCCGGACCTCCCGCCCCCGACGGCCCCGGCTCTCCCGCCGGCCCCGCCGGCCCCCCCGGCCCCGGCGGCCTCCGGCGGCACCGCGCCCTCCTGGTGGGGCGAGCAGGTGCTCGGCCGACGGCCCGACGAGGACGTCTGGGCCTTGGCCGAACGCGCCATCAGCTACGGGGAGTTGCGGGAGCGCGTCGGCGCCCTGGCGGTGCGGCTGGCGGCCGAGGGGGTGGGCGACGGCTCCTCCGTCGCGCTGTGCATGCCGCCCAGTCTGACCCTGCTGTACGCGATGCTCGCCGCGTGGACCCGCGGCGCCCAGGTCATGCTCATCGACGTGCGGTCGACCGCCCCCGAGGTCGACCGCCTGCTGCGGATCTGCGAACCGCGCTTCCTGCTCCGTGCCGCGCCCGTGTCCCCCGTGACCAGGTACCTGGCGGAGGAGGTGCCGTTCACCCTGGTACGCCGCGCGACGGGGCGTCCGGCCGCGCCGGACGTCTGCCTGGTGCAGGCGACCTCCGGCTCCACCGGGCAACCGAAGGTGATCGGCCGCGGCCCTGACGCCCTGCTGGCGGAACTGGAGCGCTACGCCGTGCTGCCGGGCATGCCGGGGGCCGGGGACCGGGTCCTGCTGCTGAACTCCGTCATCCACACCATGGGCCTGGTCGGAGGAGTCCTGCACGGCCTGAACTCCGGTGCGCAGATGGTGTACCCGTCCCGGATCCGGGCCGCGACGATGCTCGCGGCCGCCCGGGCGGCCGAGGTGACCGCGGTCTTCGGCGTGCCGGTGCACTTCGACCTGCTCGCGCGCTCCCCGGCGGACGCGGTGCCGTCCTTGCGGCTCGCGGTCTCCGCCGGGGAACCGCTGCCGCTCGGGACCTGGACCCGGTTCCGCGAGCGGTTCGGGGTGCCGATCAGCCCGGTCTACGGCACGACCGAAACCGGGATCATCGCCGCCGACCTGACCTCGGGCGCCCGGCCGCCCGTGCTGGGCCGGCCGGTCACCGGGACGCAGGTGCGGGTCGTGGCCGGGGAGCTGCGGGTGCGGACCGGAGTCACGCCCTACCTCTGGTCGGACCGTGCCGACCGGTTCCACGACGGCTGGCTGCGGACCTTCGACCGCTGCGACCTGGACCCGGTGACCGGGACCCTGAGCTACCGCGGCCGGGCCGACTCGGTCGTCACGATCGGCGGCCTGAAGGTCGACCTGACGGAGGTCGAGGAGACGCTGCTGCGCCACCCCGGAGTGCGGGAGGCAGTGGTCGTCTTCGGTGACGCCATCGAGGCGCACGTCGGCGGCGAGGCCGGGCTCAGCGCGGCCGACCTCGCCGAATGGTGCCGGTCGCGGCTGTCCGACTTCAAGGTTCCCAAGCTCTTCCGGCTCTCCGGGGCACTGCCGCGCAATCCGAACGGGAAGGCGGTCCGGAGCCGGGAGGCCCTTCGACAGCGGGAGGACACCGGTGCGCACACTGATCATTGACAACTACGACTCCTTCACCCACAACCTGGCCCACTGCATAGGTGCGATCAACGGATCCGCGCCGACCGTCATCACGAACGACGACCCCCGCTGGGACCCGGCCCTGCTCGACGACTTCGACAACGTCGTCCTCTCGCCAGGCCCGGGGAACCCGGCGGAGCCCGAGGACGTCGGCATCTGCGCCGACGTCGTCCGGCGGGCGCGGATCCCGGTGCTCGGTGTCTGCCTCGGCCACCAGGTGCTGTGCCACGTCCACGGCGCCCGGGTCGTCCCGGCGCCGGAGATCTACCACGGCCGCCAGTCGTCGGTGGCACACACTGGTGACGCCCTCTTCGCGGGCGTGCCCTCGCCGTTCACCGTGGTCCGCTACCACTCGCTGGCAGTGGCGGAGGTGCCCGACGAACTGGAGGCCATCGCCTGGACGCCCAGCGGGGTGCTCATGGGCGTGCGGCACCGCAGCCGGCCGCTGTGGGGCGTGCAGTTCCACCCCGAGTCGATCGGCACCGGCCACGGGCCGCGCATCCTGCGCAACTTCATGCGGCTCACCCGGGAGGCGGGCGCGCCGCGCGCGACCGGGGCCGGGACCGGGCAGCGCCGGCCCGGCCGGCGGGTGGCCGTGCGCAAGCTGCCGTTCGAGGTGCCGGCCGAGCAGGCGTTCGCCGCGCTCCACGCCGGCTCCCGGCACGCCTTCTGGCTCGACAGCAGCCGCACCGGGCCGGGCGGCGGCCGGTTCTCCTACCTCGGGGACGCCACCGGGCCGCTGGCCCGGGTGGCCGAGGCCCACGTGGACCGCGGCTGCGTCGTCGTCAGCTCCGCCGCCGGGCAGGAGGTCGTCGACGGCCCGTTCCTCGACTGGCTCGACCGCGACCTGCGCGCCCACCGGACCGAGGTGCCCGAGCTCCCGTTCGACTTCGCCCTCGGGTGGGTGGGGTACCTGGGGTACGAGCTGAAGGCGCAGTGCGGCGGAGAGTCCGCGCACCGCGCTCCCCACCCCGACGCGGGGATGGTCTTCGCCGACCGCGCCGTCGTGTTCGACCACGAGCTGGGCGAGACCCACCTGCTGGCCCTGGTGGACGACGACCCGGAGCCGGCGGCGCGGTGGTTCGACCGGACCCGGCGCAGCCTGGAGGAGCTGGCCGCCCCGGCGGCCGGCCGCGCAGAGGACGGCGCTGACCTCCCCGGCCCGCCCGGCACGCTCGACACGCTGGGGCTGCGGCACGACAAGGGGCGCTACCTGGAGCTGATCGGCGCGTGCCACAAGGAGATCGACGCGGGCGAGTCCTACGAGATCTGCCTGACCAACACGGTGCACGGCACCGGAACCTTCAGCCCGTGGGACGCCTATCGCCTGATGCGCCGTCAGAACCCCGTCCCGTTCGGCGCCCTGCTCCGGTTCGGGCCGTTCTCGGTGCTCAGCTCCTCGCCCGAGCGGTTCCTGCGGGTCGGCGCCGACGGGGCGGTGGAGTCCAAGCCGATCAAGGGCACCCGGCCGCGGTCGCGGTCCGCGTCCGAGGACGAGCGGCTGCGCGATGAGCTCGCGAACGACCCCAAGGACCGCGCCGAGAACCTGATGATCGTCGACCTGGTCCGCAACGACCTCAGCCGGTGCGCGGAGGCCGCCTCGGTGCGGGCCGACCCGCTGTTCGAGGTCGAGAGCTACGCGACGGTCCACCAACTGGTCAGCACGGTGCGGGCCCGACTGCGCCCGGACCACAGCGCCGTGGACTGCGTGCGGGCGGCCTTCCCGCCCGGTTCCATGACGGGCGCGCCGAAGATCCGCACCATGCAGATCATCGACCGGCTCGAAGCGGGGCCCCGGGGGATCTACTCCGGTGCCCTGGGCTACTTCTCGCTGACCGGGGCCGCTGACCTCAGTGTGGTGATCAGGACGGTCGTCATGACCGGGACCGAGGTCTCCTTCGGGACCGGAGGCGCCGTCACCACGCTCTCCGACGCCCGGGCCGAGTTCGAGGAGACCAGGGTGAAGACGGCACCCCTGCTCAACCTGTTCGGCATGGCCTTCCCCGGGGACGGCGACTGAGCTCCCGGGGCAGGGCGGCCCGCGGCGGGTGGCCCTGCCCCGGCGGCCGGGTCAGCGACCGTCGCGGGCCGGAGCCGGAGCCGGAGCCGGAGCCGGTTCGGCGGCGAGCACGGCCAGCCGCCCGCGGTCGACCTTGCCGTTGGGGGAGAGCGGCAGCGCCCCGAGCACGGTGAAGTGCCTCGGGACCATGAACGCGGGCAGGACCGCAGCCAGCGCGTCCTGGAGACGGTCGGCGGCCGGTGGTTCCTGGGCGGCGACGAAGGCGTGCAGGGTCGGCGGGGAGCCGAGCGCGAGGACGGCGGCGTCCGCCACCTCCGGCAGCCACCTGAGACGGTGTTCGATCTCGCCGAGCTCGACCCGGAAGCCGCGGATCTTCACCTGGTGGTCGGCGCGGCCCAGGTACTCGACAGTGCCGTCGGGCAGCCAGCGCGCGAGGTCACCGGTGCGGTAGACGCGCGGCTCCCCGGGGAACGGCGCCTCGACGAAGCGGTCCGCGGTGAGCTCGGGCCGCCCCAGGTAGCCGCGCGCCAACCCGACTCCGCCGATGCACAGTTCACCCGGGACACCGACCGGCTGGATCCGCCGCGCGTCGTCCAGGACGTACAGGCGGGTGTTCGCGATGGGCCGCCCGATGGGCACGGTGGCGCCCGGCTCGGTGCACGGGAAGTGGCTGACGTCGACGGTGGCTTCGGTCGGACCGTAGAGGTTCACCAGGTCCGGCCCGGTCGCGCCGGGGCGCAGCACCCGGTGGAAGGCCGCCACATGAGCCGGGCTCAGCGCCTCGCCGCTGGCGAACACCAGGCGCAGCGGGGCGAGCCGGGCAGCCTCCCCGGTTTCGGCGACGTAGTCGAGGAACGCCGCCAACATGGTGGGGACGAAGTGCAGGACGCTCACCCGGTGCTGCTCGACGGCGTCGATGATCGCTTCGGGGTCGCGCTCGTCGCCCGGCGCCGGCAGGCAGACCGTCGCGCCCTCGAACATCCACCAGAACAGTTCCCACACCGAGACGTCGAAGGAGATCGAGGTCTTCTGCAGGACGACGTCACCGGCGCGCAGCGGGTAGGCCTCCTGCATCCAGGTCAGCCGGTTCACCACCGAGCGGTGTTCCACCAGCACGCCCTTCGGCGTGCCCGTGGAACCGGAGGTGTAGATGACGTACGCCGGATCGCCGGGCCCGGATGTCCGCGTCGGCGCGGTCGTGACGGGGGAGTACGCGGACGGGTCGCGCAGGTCGACCGTGCCGCCCGGCGCGGCCTGCGCCGGGACGGCACCGGCGACCAGGACCACCTTTGCGGCGCAGTCGCGCAGCACGAACGCCACCCGGTCGGCGGGATAGGCGGGATCGACGGGAACGTAGGCGGCGCCGGCCTTCAGCACGGCCAGGACGGCGACCAGCATGAGCTCCGAGCGCTCCAGGAGGACCGCGACCCGGTCCCCGGTCCCGACCCCGCGTGCCTGCAGCGTTCGGGCCAGGGCGTTCGCGCGACGGTCCAACTCGCCGTAGGTCGTACTCCCTCGACCGCTGACGACGGCGATCGCGTCGGGCTGTGCGGTGGCGCGGGCCGCGCACCGGGCGTGCACGGTCGTGTCGAGGTCGTAGGGGCGGTCGGTCGCGTTGAAGCCGGCGAGCAGGGCGAGGTCCTGCGGGCTGGTCAGCGTGATGTCCCGCAGCGGGCTCGCGGGATCGGCGCTCGCCCGGTCGAGCAGCACCAGGAGGTGCCGGCAGAGGCGCTCCACCCCGGCGCGGGTGTGCCGCCGGGAGTCGTGGCGCACCCGCACCGCGGTCCCGTTCGCGTCCCGGGCGAAGGTGAACAGCAGCGGCACCCGGGTCGAGTCGGCGAACGCCGGGTCGTGCAGGCCGTCGAAGGCCACGGCCACCTCGGCCACCGGGAGGTCCTGGTGGCCGGGTCCGGCGAGGACCGCGGCGCGGACCGTCTCCAGCAGTGTGGCGAAGGTGTCCCGCGCCGTCGCGGTGCAGCGCAGGACGACGGCTCCGGTCCCGGCCCGCACCGCGTCCGCGGGCAGCTCCTCGACCGGCGGCGGCTGCCCCACCACGAGCTCGTCGCTCCCGGTGTAGGCGCGGAGCAGGGCGATCACCGCGGTGGTCAGCACGAGGTGCAGCGATCGGGGGGAACCGTGGCTCAGGGCGTCGACGCGTCGCTCCAGGTCGGCGCCGAGCGCGACGTCCAGCCGCTCCCAGCGCGGCTCGCCCGGCGCGGCCGGACGGTCGGCGGGGAATCCGGTGCGCTCGCCACCGGCCGGCGGTGGCGTCCGGTGCGCGGCGTTCCGCGTGGGCGTGCTGTCCGGTGCCATGGGTCGCCTTCCGTTCGCGGGAGTAGCGGTACACGAGTAGCGGCGACGGCCCCGCGCGCCGGGCGGGATCCGCCGGACAGGCCCTAACCGGGGAACCGGGTCTGACGCTCGCTCAGCAGCCGGTCGAGCGCCGCGCGTCCCAGCGGTCCCCAGGCCGGCTTGCCGCCGGGCAGGCCGCGGTCCCCGTTCTGGCCCATCAGCATCAGGAAGAGGCTCTTCAGCGCGGCCAGCCCGCGGGCGCGCCGGACCGTCGCCTCGTCGACCTCCGGGTAGGCCGCGAAGAAGCGCGCGGCCGCGCCGGCCGGCAGCAGCACCCAGGCGGCCGCCAGGTCCCAGGCCGGGTCGCCGGCGCACAGGGCGCCGAAGTCGACGACGCCCGCCAGCGTCCCGTCCGCGACGACGACGTTCGCGGGATGCAGGTCGCCGTGCACCCAGACCGGCGGACCCTGCCAGGCGGGGGCCGCGACGGCGTCCGCCCAGACGGCCCGGACGTCGTCGTCGGCAGAGCCGATCGCGTCGGCGTCGAGGGAGTCGAAGAAGTGGCGGAAGCCGTCCGCGCACTCCGCGGGGTGCGCGCCGAAGCCCGCGGCGGCCGGTGCGTCGGCGGGCGCCGGCACGTGCAGTGCCCGCAGGAACGCCGCCAGGGTGTCGGCCGCGTGCTCGCCGCGGGTGATCGACCCGTGGTCCAGCGGCAGGCCCGGCACCCACGTCATGACCGTCCACATCTTGGGGAGGCGATCGCAGGGCGCGCCGGTGCGCACCGGGACGGGGATCGGCAGCGGCAGGCGGGGGGCGAGCAGCGGCAGCCAGCGGCGCTCCTTGAGCTGCTCGTCGGGCTCGGTGTTCATGCGCTGGATCCGCACGGCCAGTTCGTCCCCGAGGCGCCACATCTGGTTGCCCCAGCCGCCCTCCACCTCGCGCAGCGGCAGCTCGGCCAGGTCCGGCTGCTGGAGCCGCAGTTGCTCGCGGAGGAGAGCGGCTGTGGTCGCGGAGCCGGCTTCGGGCTCGATCTCGGTCATGCCGAGCAACCGTACTGGGTGCGGGAACCGCGACCGTTCCCGGGCGTCGCGGTCACCGGGCCCGCCAGGTGTCCTTGAGTGCCGCCAGGTGCCCGAGGCCGGTGTGAACGGTGCTGGTCTCCAGGTCGAAGTCGACCATGCAGGCGACCTCGTCGACGCCGGCCGCGGCGACCCGGTCCAGCAGCCCCGCGGCGTCCTCCACCCGGCCGAACAGGCCCCCGGTGCCGACGTGGCGGTCGAAGGCGCGCTCGACCAGGAACTCCAGGTCCTCCGGGTCGAGGTCCGCCGGATCCACGCCGCGCAGCACCTCACCCGGGGCCTGCCGCAGCCGCCCCGCGTCGGTGCGCAGGAACGGGGCGCGGACGGCCTGCCGCACCGCCGCGCGGTCCGGCCCGAGGAGGGCGGGGAGCAGGAGCGCCACCCGCGGCGCGCCCGTCCCGGTGTAGGCCTCGCGGTAGACGGCTGTCTTCTCGGCGAGTTCCTCCAGGCTCTGGCAGAGCAGGTGGGTGAGGACTCCCACGCCGAGCTCACCGGCCTCCCGGAAGGATCCGGCGCTGCCCGCGCTGGTGAGCCAGACCGGTACCTCGGGCCGCACCGGGGCCGGGAAGATGCGGTCGGCACCGGTGCCGGTAGCGCCCTCGTGCCAGAGCTGCCGCACGGTGCCGAGCGTGCGCATGAGCGCTTCCCGGCGCTGCGGGTAGTCCTCCGGCGCCAGGACGAAGTCGGGGCCGGGCCAGCCGGGGCCGAAGGACAGCGCCACCCGGCCGCCGGAGAGGTTGTCGACCGTCGCCCACTCCTGCGCGAACCGGGTCAGGTCGTAGTCCGGGCCGACGACGCTCCCCGCCCGGATCTCGACCCGCTCCGTGACGGCCGCGACCGCGGCGGCCGCCTGCGCGGGGTTGGGGCGGAGCCCGCCGAACGGATGGAAGTGCGGTTCAGGGGCCCACACCGCGGCGAACCCGTGCCGGTCCGCCAACCGCGCTGCTTCGAGTAGCAGGTCGTAGGGGATCCGCCGGGTGTCGCCGGTTCCGTCATGGGCGAAGCAGAAAAGACTGAAATCCACGGTTCTCCTCCAGTGATCGACCTGGTGCCGGCGATCCGGCCGGACAGGGCCTAGGCCCCGGAACGGCCGTCGACGGCACGGGCGAGGCGCCTGGCGCTCTGGTGCGTGAAGACGTCCCGCACCTTCAGCGCCAGGCCGGCCTTGCGGGCGGCGGTGACCAGCCGGATCGCGGCGATGCTGTCCCCGCGCAGGTCCTCGAACCCGGCGTCGGCGCCTACGTCGTCGCGGTCGAGCACCTGCGCGAACAGCCGGAGCAGGAGTTCCTCGGTCCCGGAACCGGCCGGCGCCGGTGGTGCCGGGGCGGATGACACCCCGCCGTCCGGTTCGCCGTTGCCCGGGGTCGAGTTCTCGGCCATGCCTCATCACCTTTCGCCGTCGCGGCAGCCGCACTGCTCGGGCAATGCCGCGTCCCGTCCGACGCGGGTCCCCCGGTGCTCGTGCGGGTGGGAATCCGGACCGATACTCCCGTCGCGCCCGAACCCTGCCTACTGGCTCTTCGGCCGGTGTCCCGTGGCCGAGGTGCTGGCCGAAGAGCCAATAGGCGCCTTGCCGGGCCCGGCGGCAGCATGGGCCCGCATTCCCACGACCTGAGTGCGCTTCCGGGAGGAACGACGTGGACATCGGTTCCGTGCAGCGAATCGCCTGGGACAACAAGGTGCTGAAGGGCTTCAACACCACCGACGTCCCACTGGAGTTCTGCATGCTCCAGGAGAAGGCGGCGGCGGCCTTCGGCGCGTGGCGCAAGGGCGGCGGGAAGCTCGGCGAGGAACTGGCCGACGTCGTCCTCTACGTGGCGAGCATCGCCGAGATGACCGGGCTCGATCTGCGGGCCGAGGTCAAGTCGAAGACCGAGCGGAACGCGGCCCGCCCGGACTGAGGGAATCGCGGCCGTCGAGCAGTTGGAGGGGATTGAGCATGGACCGCAGCGGAACCCGGGCACTGTCCTTCGGGGAGATCGCCGAGCGTTACGACCGGTTCCGGCCCGGTGTGCCGACCGCGGCCCTGGACTGGCTTCTGCCGGACGGCTGCCGGACGGTGGTCGACCTCGCGGCCGGCACCGGCGCGCTGACCCGGAGCCTGGTGGACCGGGTTCCGAACGTCGTCGCGGTCGAGCCCGACCCGCGGATGCGCGAGGTCCTCGCCCGTGGCTGCCCGGCCGCGCTGGCACTGCCGGGCACCGGCGAGGAGATGCCGCTGCCGGACGGCCGGGCCGACGCGGTGCTGATCTCGATGGCCTGGCACTGGATGGACCCGGACCGCGCCGTCCCCGAGATCGCCCGGGTGCTGCGCGGCGGCGGCCGGTTCGGCGTGCTGTGGAACCACCGGGACGTGTCCGTCCCGTGGGTTGCCGAGCTCGACCGCTTCACCCGCGCGCTGCGTGCCCGGGAGGGCGGACGGGGCGTCGTGGCGCCGACCGGCAAGGCCGTCGACCCGCCGACCGGTGCGCTGTTCGGCCCGTTGGAGGAGCTGCGGCTGACCTGGACGATGACCGTCACCGCCGAGCAGCTGGTCGGGCTCCTGGGCACCGACGCCACCGCCGCCCTGCTGCCGGCCGATGCCCGGCGCGCCGTGGACGAGCAAGTGGCCGGGTACGCGCGGGACGAGCTGGGCCTGTCGGGGGACCGGACGATCGAGCTGCCGGTGGCCTGCCGTTGCCTGCGCACCACCAGGAACCCGGACACCGCGGCGTGAGTCCCTTCGGCACCCGGGTGCGGCGTCTGGAGGACGCGCGCCTGCTCACCTCGGGCGGCCTCTTCGTCGACGACCTGAGGGTGCCCGAACTCGCCGGGGCGGCCCACGCGACCTTCGTGAGGTCCCCGGTCGCGCACGCGGTGGTCACCGGCGTCGACGCGTCCCGGGCGCGGGCCCACCCAGGCGTGCTGGCCGTCTACACGGCTGCTGACCTGGACGGCCTGCCGGCGCCCAGAGCCTTCCCCGGCTCGGTGCCGGGCGGGGAGTTCCTGGTCGAGCCGCTGCTCGCCGGGGAGCGGGTCCGGTTCGTGGGCGAGCCGGTCGCGATCGTGCTCACCGACGCGCGGTACGGCGGCCCGGACGCCGCGGAGCTCGTCGACGTGGCGTACCGGCGGCTGCCAGCCGTGGTCGGGCCCGCCCGGGCGCTGCTCGACGACACCCTGCTGTTCCCGCAGGTCGGGACGAACGTCGCCGACCAGCGCGGCCGTGACGGCTACGACGACGCGGTCTTCGCCGACGCTGACGTGGTCGTCGACCAGGAGATCGCGAACCACCGGGTGGCCTGTGTCCCGCTGGAGTGCCGCGCGACCGCGGCGGTCTTCGACGGCACCCGGCTCACCGTCTGGCACAGCAGCCAGAACGCCCAGCGCTGCCGGAGCACCCTCGCCGAGTCACTGGGCATCCCGCTCGGGGCGATCCGGGTGGTCGTCCCCGATGTCGGCGGCGGGTTCGGCGCGAAGATCGGCATCGACCGGGACGCGATCGCCGTCGCGTGGGCGGCTTGGAGGTCGGGAACCGCCGTGCGGTGGGCGGAGAGCCGGGCCGAGAACCTGGTCGCCATGACCCAGGGGCGGGCCCAGCTCAACCGCGTCCGGATCGGCGGCCGGCGCGACGGCACGATCACGGCCTATCGCCTGGACGTGGTCCAGGACGCGGGCGGCTACCCGCGCACCGCCACCCTCGCCCCGGTGACCTGCACGATGGCTCCCGGCGTGTACGACATCGCGCAGGTGCAGGCCGGGTACCGGGTCGTCGTCACGAACACCACCCCCGTCAACAAGTACCGCGGCGCGGGCCGGCCGGAGGCCACGGCCGCCGTCGAGCGGGCGGTGGACCTGTTCGCCGCCGAGATCGGCATGGATCCGGCCGAGGTCCGCCGCCGCAACCTGATCGCCGCGGACGCGTTCCCGTTCCGGACCCGGACGGGGGCCCGCTACGACTCCGGCGCCTACCAGGCGGCCCTGGACACGGTCCTGGCCGCCGCCGACTACCGCGCGCTGCGGGCCGAGCAGGCCGCGCGCCGGGACGGCGGCCACCGCGACCTGCTGGGCATCGGCCTGTGCGTCTACGTGGAGATGACCGGCGGCGGTGGCGAGACCGCCGAGGTGGCCGTCGCTGCCGACGGCCGGGTGACGGTGCTGACCGGCAGTTCGACGCAGGGCCAGGGGCACCGGACCGCTTGGTCGACGCTGGTCGGGGACGCGCTGGGCATCCCGCTCGACCGGATCGACGTCGTGCACGGGGACACCGACCTGATCCCGAAGGCGGTCGGCACCTACTCCAGCCGGTCGCTGCAACTCGGCGGCTCCGCGGTGCGCAAGGCCGCCCACGAGGTCCGGGAGCAGGCCCGGCGGTGCGCCGCCGAGCTGCTCGGCGCCAGTGCGGCCGAGGTGGTGCTCGACACCGGCTCCGGCACCTGGTACCCGGTCGGCGACCCCGGCCGCGCGCTGACCTGGGCGCAGGTGGCCGGCCGTGGGCCGGCCGGGCGGATCGGTGCGGCCGTCGAGTTCGAGGCGGAGCACCCGACCTTCCCGTTCGGCGCGCACCTGTCGGTGGTCGAGGTGGACACCGAGACGGGGCTGACCACGGTGTTGCGCCACGTCACGGTGGACGACGCCGGGCCGGTGCTCAACCCGGTGCTGGCCGAGGGCCAGCGCCACGGCGGCATCGCGCAGGGCATCGCGCAGGCGCTGTTCGAGGAGGTCCGCCACGACCGGAGTGGAAATCCGCTCGGCGCGACGCTCGCGGACTACCCGGCCGTGGCGGCCGCCGATCTGCCGGACTTCGAGCTGGCGGCCGGCGAGACGCCCACCGACGTCAACCCGCTCGGCGTCAAGGGGATCGGCGAGTCGGGGACGATCGGCTCCACCCCCGCGGTGCAGAACGCGGTCATCGACGCGGTCGCCCACCTGGGCGTCCGGCACATCGACATGCCGCTGACGCCGCAGCGCGTCTGGGCGGCGATCACGCGGGCCGGCCGAGCGGGCCGGTCGCCGCAGTGAACGAGAGCGAGGAACCCATGGCCGGTCCGGCCCCACGCACGGTCCGGGACCTCCCGGCGCACACCGCCGACCTGATGACCTCGCAGGAGCGGCGACGCCTGCTGCTGCGGGACGTCGACCTGGTCATCGACGGCGGCGCGAACGGTGGTCAGTACGCGAGGTGGTTGCGCCAGTGCGGTTACCGAGGGGAGATCGTTTCGTTCGAGCCGGCCTCCGCGACCTTCGCGGTGCTCGCCGAGGCAGCCCGCGCGGACGATGCCTGGCACTGCCGCAACGTGGCGCTCGGGGAGGCGGACGGCCAGGTCCTGCTGCACCTGACCCGCACCTCGCTCGGTTCCTCGGTGCTGCGGCGCACGGAGCTGCCCGCGCGGGTGTGGCCGCACGACACCGAGGCCGGCACGGAGCTGGTGCCAGTGCGGTCGCTGCGCTCGCTCTGGGGCGAACTGGGCTGCCAGGGGCGCAGGGTGTACCTGAAGCTCGACGTGGAGGGTGCCGAGCTGGCCGTCCTGCGGGGCGCGGGGCCGGTCCTCGACCAGGTCGCGCTGCTCGAACTGGAGCTGCCGCTGGTCCCGATGCACCACGGCGCGCCGACGTTCGGGGAGATGCTGGACTTCCTCACCGCACGGGGCTTCTCGATGGTCGCCCTGGAGCAGAACCACAGCGGCGACGACACGACCGGTCAGATGCTGATGATCGACGGCATCTTCCGGTCCGGAAGCGTGAGGGCCGGGTGAACCGGATCACCGTGACGGTGGACGGCAGGGTCCACCAGGACGAGGTGGAGCCCCGGCTCCTGCTCGCCCACTACCTGCGCGACCGGCTGGACCTGACCGCCACCCGGATCTGCTGCGACACCGGCAACTGCGGGGCGTGCACGGTCGATCTGGACGGTCTGAGCGTCAAGAGCTGCTCGGTCCTGGCAGTCCAGGCGGACGGCTGCGAGGTGACCACCGCCCAGGGGCTGGCCCAGGACGGCGCCTGGCACCCGCTGCAGCGCTCGTTCCACGAGCAGCACGCCCTTCAGTGCGGCTACTGCACCCCCGGCATGATCATGGCGGCCCGCGACCTGTTGCGGCACGACCCGGACCCGGACCCGGATGCGGTCCGGGACGCGCTGCGGGGCAACCTCTGCCGCTGCACCGGCTACCAGAACATCGTCCGGGCCGTGCTCGCCGCGGCGCCCGGCCGGGTGGCGGCCGCCTGCGGGGACGGGGCGCCGCAATGATCCCCGCAGCGTTCGACTACGCCCGCCCGACCAGCGTCGAGGAGGCCGTCCGGGTGCTGGCCGAGGGCGGCCCGGGCGCGACGGTACTGGCCGGCGGCCAGAGCCTGCTGCCGATGCTGCGCCTGCGCCGCGCTGCCCCGACGCTCCTGGTGGATGTCGGCCGGGTGCCGGGGATGCGCGGTGTCCGGCGGGAGGTCGGCCGGCTCGTGATCGGCGCCATGACGACCCATCACGAGGTCCTGCACGACCCGCTGGTCCGCCGGCACGCGCCGCTGCTGGCCGCCGCGACCCGCACGGTCGGCGACCCCGCCGTGCGCCACCGCGGCACGCTCGGCGGTTCGCTCGCCCACGCTGACCCGGCCGCCGACCTGCCGCCGGCGGTGCTGGCGCTGGACGCCGAGCTGGTGGCGCAGGGTCCGCACGGGCGGCGCACCCTCCCGGCCGGCGAGTTCTTCGCCGGGCGCCTGCGGACCGCGCTCGAACCCGGGGAACTGCTCGTCGAGATCCGGGTGCCCGAGCTCGGTGCGGACTGGGGGTTCCACTACGAGAAGTTCCGGCACTGCGCGCAGGCCGCCGCGGTGGTCGGCGTGGCGGCGGCGGTGCGCCGCGGGAGCGGCGGCATCGTGCAGGCACGGATCGGACTGGCGAACATGGGGGCCACCCCGCTGCGGGCGCTCGCGGTCGAGGCCGCACTGGCCGGTGCGGACGCCACCGCGGCGGCCGTGGACCGGGCCGCCGGTGCGGCGGCCGAGGGCGCCGCACCGCCGGTCGACCGGGGCGTCGACACCGAGTACCGGGACCACCTGGCCCGGGTGCTGACGCGCCGTGCGGTGCTCGCCGCGGCAGGGGAGCGGGGGTGGCGGGCATGACCCCGAGCGGCTTCTCGCCGACCCGGTTGGCCCGGCTGGGCGATGTGCTCAAGCGCCACGTCGGGGCCGGCCACGTGCCGGGGGCGCTGGCCCTGGTGGCCCGCCGCGGCGAGGTGCACGTCGTGGCGACGGGCCGACTCGCCTTCGAGGGCGAGGGTTCGGGAACGCCGATGGCGGGCGACACCGTCGTGCGCGTCACGTCCTGGACGAAGCAGCTCGTCGCCGCCTGCGCGATGACACTGGTCGAGGACGGCACGCTGCGGCTCGACGACCCGGTCGACGGGTTCCTCCCGGAGCTCGCCGGCATGCGGGTGCTCGCCGATCCGGCCGGGCCGTTGGACGACACCGTCGCGGCCGAGCGGCCGACGACGCTGCGGGACCTGCTCACCTGCCGCCTGGGCACCGGTGCGATCCTCGCCGAGCCGGGCGCGGTCCCGCTCGCCGACGCCCTGAACGCCCTGGAGCTGGCGGACCGTCCGGGCGGTCAGCTGCTGTCGCCGGACGAGTGGATCCGCCGGCTCGGTGCGCTGCCGCTGGCCCACCAGCCGGGTGAGCGCTGGATGTACCACATCAGCCCGATCGTGCTGGGCGTGCTGGTCGCCCGGGCCGCCGGACGTCCCCTCGGGGAGGCGTTGCGCGAGCGGATCTGCGAGCCGCTCGGGATGAAGGACACCGGTATCGGCATCGACGCCGGGAGCGCGGCGCGGTTGGCGACCGCCTACACGCACGACGAGGCCACCGGCGCGCTCGCCGTCGAGCACGGCCCCGACTGGCTCCGGCACCGATTGCCGGTGTTCAAGACGGGCGGCAGCGGGCTGGTCACCACCGCCGACGACTTCCTGGCCTTCACCTCGGCCCTGCTGGCCGGCGGGATCCACCGGGGCGAACGGGTCCTGTCGCCGCAGTCGGTGGCGCTGATGACGACCGATCACCTGACGCGGCGCCAGCGGGAGGCTTCCACGCTGGTCTGGACACCGGTCTTCCAGCAGCACTTCGGCTGGGGCTTCGGGATGGCGGTCAACCTGCGCCGCAACCACCTGGCGCCCTCGGTCGGGAGCTACGGGTGGTACGGCAAGTACGGCACCGGCTGGTTCAACGATCCGGCCCGGGACCTGACGGCGATGCTCGTCACCCAGAGCACGGCGACGTTCCGGCACCGGGTCTTCCCCCAGGTGTGGGCGGCCGCCTACCGTGCGCTCGACGACTGACGCCCACGCCGCTCGGACCGCTCCGGGCGGCTCAGGCGTCAGCCAGCGCCAGCACGTAGCGCCCGTAGCCTGACGAGTCGGACAGTTCCTTGCCGGCCAGTGCGAGCTGCTCGCGGCTGATGTACCCCATCCGGTAGGCCACTTCCTCCAGGCAGGAGATCCGGATGCCCTGGCGCTTCTCCAGCAGCTGGACGAAGAGCGAGGCCTCCAGCAGGCTGTCGTGGGTCCCGGTGTCGAACCAGGCGCAGCCGCGGCCGAGGTTGACCAGCCGGGCCCGGTTCTCCCGCACGAAGGTGAGGTTGAGGTCGGTGATCTCCAGTTCGCCGCGGGCCGACGGGGCGAGCTCGGCCGCGCGGTCCACGGCCTCGTTGCCGTACATGTACAGGCCGGTCACCGCCAGGTTGGAACTGGGGCGGCTCGGCTTCTCCACCAGGCCGACGATGGCGCCGTCGCCGTCGACCTCGGCGACGCCGTACCGCTCGGGGTCGCCGACCGGGTAGCCGAACAGCGTGCAGCCGTCGAGCCGTTCGGCCTCCGCGCGGAGCAGGTCGGGCAGCCGGTGCCCGTAGAAGATGTTGTCGCCCAGCACCAGGCAGACGGCGCCGGAGCCGATGAACCCGCGGCCGATCAGCAGGGCCTGCGCGAGCCCCTCGGGCGCCTCCTGGACGGCGTACTCCAGGGTGATGCCGAGCCTGCTCCCGTCGCCCAGCAGCTCGCGGTAGAGCCCGAGGTGCTGCGGCGTTGAGATGACCAGGACCTCGCGGATGCCCGCCTGCATCAGCAGGGCGAGCGGGTAGTAGACCATCGGCTTGTCGTAGACCGGGAGCAGCTGCTTGGAGTGCACGTTGGTCAGCGGACGCAGCCGGGCGCCGGATCCGCCGGCCAGGATGATGCCGCGCATGGTCGTTCCTTCCGGGGAGGGGCCGCGGTTCACGCCTGCTCGCCGGGGTCGAGCAGCGGCCGCCACCAGGACGGGTTCTCCCGGTACCAGGCGATGGTCTGCCGCAGGCCCTCCTCGAAGCCGACCCGTGGCCGGTAGCCGAGCCCGCGCAGCTTGGCGTCGTCGAGCGAGTAGCGGCGGTCGTGGCCCTTGCGGTCGGCGACCGGCCGGACCGAGCTCCAGTCCCGCCCGAGTGTCCGCAGCAGCATCCCGGTGACCTCCCGGTTGGACAACTCCCTTCCGCCGCCGATGTGGTAGACCTCGCCGGGCGCACCCCGGTCGAGCACCAGCTGGATGCCGCGGCAGTGGTCGTCGACGTGCAGCCAGTCCCGCACGTTCAGGCCGTCGCCGTAGAGCGGCACGGTGCCGCCGCGCAGCAGCGCGGTGACGAAGGCCGGCACGAGCTTCTCGGGGAACTGGTAGGGGCCGTAGTTGTTGCCGCACCGGGTGATGCTCGCGTTCAGGCCGTGGGTGCGGGCGTAGGAGCGGACCAGCAGGTCCGCGCTCGCCTTCGCCGCCGCGTACGGCGAATTGGGTTCGAGCGGCGACTCCTCGGTCCACGAGCCCTCGGCGATCGACCCGTACACCTCGTCGGTGGATACCTGGAGGAACCGCGGCAGGCCCTGCTGCAGGGCCGCGCGCAGCAGGTTGTGGGTGCCGAGGACGTTGGTGCGGATGAACTCGGTCGAGTCCCCGATGGAGCGGTCCACGTGGGATTCGGCCGCGAAGTTCACCACGGCGTCGGCCTCGGAGAGCAGCTGCGGCACCAGTTCCCGGTCCGCGATGTCCCCGTGGACGAACCGCAGCCTGGAGTCGCCGGAGACCGGCGCGAGGTTCTCCAGGTTGCCCGCGTAGGTCAGCTTGTCCAGGACGGTGACACCGGAGACGTCGGTGCCGAGACCGCCGGTGAGCAGTCGGCGCACGTAGGTGCTGCCGATGAATCCGGCGCCACCGGTCACCAGGATGTGCATGGAGGTGAAGCCCCTCTGATCGGATCTCGCCGAGCCTGCGGGCTCGGGTTCGGGCCGGGACGGCAGGAGCTGACGCGCCGTCACACCGGTCGCGGTCGGCCCGCGCCGGACCGCGGGCCTAGGCCCCGCGGTCGGTCCGCTCCCCGCGGGCCGCCTCACCGGGCTCCCGGAGCTGCCCCCGGCCCGCCAGGGTGAAGAAGTCCCACTTGGTGGAGACGACGGCGATCTCGACCCGGGAGCCCACCCGGAGCTTCAGCATGATGCGGGCGATGTGCTCGCGTGCCGTCCGTTCGGAGATGCCCAGTTCCAGGCCGATGCTGTAGTTGGTCATCCCGGTGGCGACCAGCCGGAGGACCTCGAACTCCCGAGCGCTCAGCGCGGAGATCCCGGAGTGGATCCGCTCGATCTCGTCACGCGATCCGATGCCCCCGGCGGTCGCCGCGCCGCGCCATTGCGGAAATGCCGCGTCGCGGATGGCGGCCGCATTCCTCCCGGTCGGCCCCGGAGCGCGCACGAGCGTCGATGATTCCTTGTTTGGCGTCATGTCCAACCCTCTTGATGTCCAACCCTCTTGTGTCCGTTTACAGGATCACCACAGGAGCGCCAGGAAATGGCCTCACTGCTTGCGTTTCGCACCACGACATCTGCGAAGCGTGTCAAGTGGTCCGCCAGAGTCAATCATGGTACGACCTTGCCTGCAAGGGAAGTTGACATTTGTACGGAGAATAGCCCTGACACGCCGTGCGTGCGATTCATGCGGACCGTCCCGCCGGCTTCCCGAGTTCCTTTCGCGGGAATTCCGGAGCTTGGCACGCGCGGCGTGCGAGCCCGGTGACCTGCAGTCGCCGTCCCGTCACATGTCCTGAGGGATCGTCAGTGGAATTCCTGGTGCCTGGCACGCCGTGCGTGCGACGCGCCCGGACCGGCCACCGGTGAATTCGGCCGGCGAACACCGTTCCAGTTCACGAGGGTTGACGATCAGTCCGATCGGATGCAAAAGTCTCTGGCGACGGAAGGGATCACCGCTCGGACAGTGCCCGCTGATGCGGGGGCCGTGCCGGTGCCGGTGCCGGAGACTTCCGGGTCCACGCGGTCCGGGCCGGGCAATCCGGTCGGTCCCGGGACCGAAAAGGCTTTTCATGAATATCAGTCCGACCCGGCCGATTCCGTCCACCGGTCCGATCGGACGCCGCCGGCGTGATTCCGCGAGAGGAATTCCGCCATCAGTTCACCCCGTCGGCCGACGCGATGGCGTGCCGGCAGCGCCGGCCCGCGGAAGAACCGCGAACCCCGGTGCTGTCCGGGCACCCGGGTCGGCGCCCGGACGCCGGCCCGGCCCCGTCGGTGCGGGTCCGCACCGGGCGCGGTGTGCCGCGCGCCGAAGGCGCTCCCGCCGCCGGCCCCTCAGAGCCAACCGCACGGCAGCACGCCGTGCCGTGCGGTGAAACCACCAGAGACCCAGGGGGAGGTGAAAGAAATGGAGAACATCATCTTCGAGGACGTCGACTTCAGCGCTGTCGAGGACGAGGAGCTGACCGACGTCGTCGGCGGTTCCGGCGGCTTCGTCACGCCGCTCGGCAAGCCGTAGTGGTGATCGGTCCGTCGGGCGGGACCGCCGCCGACGGACCGGCCCCTCGGCGCGCCGACTGCGGGCGGGCCGCTCTCGGCGGCACCTCAGGTGCTGCCGGGGGCGGCCCGCCCCGCCGTGCCCCGGCGGGCCGCGGGCCCGCCGGGAAACACCGAACCCCAGCAGCGAGGAGTTGATCCGCGGTGACCGTGGACCGCCGATTTCGACGTGAGGCAGTCGCCTGGCGCGACCGCCCCGCCGGCGGCGACGCGCTGCCGGGGACGTCCTGGAAGCTCACCGGCGACGGCCGCCACGCAGTGCCCTGGCGCGACCTGCTCCGGCGCCCGCGCGGTCGGCGCGTGCCGGTGCGCACCCAGAGCCAGCTCAGCGACTGCGGGCCGACCAGCCTGCAGATGGTGCTCGCCCACCACGGGATCCAGGCGGGGATCGACGAACTGCGCCGGCAGACCAACGCCGGGCGGGACGGCGTCTCCGCCCAGGTCCTCCTTGCGACCGCGCGCCGTTACGGCCTGACGGCACGCGGGGTGCGCACCGGTCTCGACGGACTGCGCCGGCTCCCGGCAGCCACCATCCTGTTCTGGAACTTCAGCCACTTCGTGGTCCTCGAACGGGCCACCGAGTCCTTCCTCTACATCGTCGACCCGGCACTGGGCCGGCGACGCGTGCCGCGCGAGGCCGCGGGCAAGGCCTTCACGGGCGTCGCCCTGGAGTTCCGCCCGCCGGCCGACGCCCCGGCGGTCCCGGCAGCCCGGTCGCGGCGTGCACCGGTGCACGCCGGGGCCGGCAACTGGCGCTACCTGGCCGGCTTCTTCCCGAGGACCACCGCCTGGGTGCCGCTGGCTGCCGCTTCGCTGCTGCTGATCCTCTTCAACTTCGCGGCGCCCTTCGGATCCGCCTACCTGATCGACACCGCGACCGCCCGGGACGGGCGGGCCGACGCCGCCCTGCTGCTCTGCCTGGCGGCCGTCCTGGTCCTCGCGTTCGTGCTGCTCCAGGCCGTGCGGGGGCTGGCGATCGCCGCACTGCAGGCCACCGCCGACCAACGGGTCACGCTCCGGGTCCTGCGCCACCTGCTGTCCCTGCCGTACGACTACTTCGTGCGGCGGCACCCCGGTGACCTCGCCATGCGGGTGCGCACCAGCACCGCCGTGCGCCAGGTCCTCACCAGCTCCGCGATGTCGACCGTCTTCGACGGGCTGCTGGTGCTCGGCTACCTGACGCTGCTCTTCCTGGCCGATACCCAACTGGCTCTGGTGGTCGACGCCCTGGCCGTGCTCCAACTGGCCGTCACCGTACTGGGCTGGCGCCGGCAGGAGTACCTGAACGCGGACGCCCTGGAGAGCCAGGCCGTCGCCGAGGGCGAGCTGATCGAGATCCTCAACGGCGCGCTGACCCTGAAGGCGTCCGGTCTGGAGGAGGTGGCCGGCGAGCGGTGGTCGGCCACCTTCGCGGACGAGCTGCGGACCCGCAACCGCAGCCGGCGCTCCACGGCACTGCGCGGCGCCGTGCTGTCCGGACTGCAGTTCGCCGCGCCGGTCACCGTGCTGCTGCTCGGCGCACAGCAGGTGGCGGACGGGCACACCCCGCTCGGCACCGTGGTCGCCTTCTCGACCCTCACCATGGGGCTGTTCGTGCCGCTGACCAACCTGATGCAGACCACGTTGCAGGTCGCCTCGCTCGGCCGGACCCTGGCCCGGCTCGCGGACATCCTGGAGAGCCGCCCGGAGGGCCGCCCGCCGGATGCCGCGCCCGGACCGCCGGTCACCGACGGCGAACTGCGACTGACCGGCGTCGGGTTCAGCTACGAGGGGAGCACCCGCCCGGCCCTGCGGGACGTCGACCTGACGGTGGCGCCCGGCAGCGTGCTGGCCGTCCTCGGGCGCTCCGGCAGCGGCAAGTCCACGCTGGGTGCCCTGATCGCGGGGCTCTACCTGCCGACCGAGGGCACGGTGGCGGTCGACGGCGCTGCCACCGACCGGATCGACCGGGTGGCGATGCGCCGGCAGATCTCCTACGTCAGCCAGGACACCCGGCTGTTCGGCGGCTCGATCCGGTCCAACATCGTGCTGGGTGCCCCCGACGCGACGCAGGAGCAGATCGAACGGGCCGCCCGGGCCGCCGAGATCCACGCGGACATCCAGTCCATGCCGATGCGCTACGAGACCCTGCTCGGCCCGGGCGGCGCCGGGATCTCCGGTGGTCAGCGCCAGCGGATCGCCCTGGCCCGCGCCCTGGTCAGGTCTCCGCGCCTGCTCGTGCTGGACGAGGCGACCAGCGCGCTCGACCCCTCGACGGAGGAGCGGGTCCTGCGCAACGTGGCGGCCCTCGGCCGCACGGTGGTCCTCATCGCGCACCGCCTGACTGCCGCGTCCGTCGCGGACGGCGTCGTGGTGGTGGACAACGGGCGGGTGGTGCGGCGCGACACCGCCGACGCCCCGACCTCCGGGAACGGGTGATCGCCGTGCCCGTGCGCGCCCACGCCCTGACGCCCGCTCAGCTGGTCCACCACCAGGCGATGAGCCGCAACCCCTCGGTGCGCGACGCGCTGTCGACCAGCTACCGGATCGAGGGGGAACTCGACGTCGACGCTTTCGTGCGTGCCCTGGCCGGGGCCGTCCGCCGGTGCGAGGCGCTGCGCATCGGAGTGTCGCGCGATCCGGATACCGGGGAGCCCTTTCAGTGGCTGCGCCCCGAACCGACCGGGCGGACCTTGGTGACCTGTCAGAACGTCTCCAATGCGTCGGAGGAGGAGTTCGCCCGCTACGCGCGCAGCGTGCTGGCGGCGGACATCGCCAAGGGGTACGACCTGGCGACGGACTACCCCTTCACCTTCCGGCTGCTCCGGCACTCCGCCCGCCTGCACGCGTTCCAGGTGACCTTCTCCCACCTGGCCCTGGACGGCAGGGGACGGTCGCTCTTCCTGGCCGACCTGTGGCGGTACCTGGCCTACCTCGGCGGCGAGGCACGGGACGAACCCGCGCCCCCCGCGAGCTTCCTCGCCTCGGCGGACGCCCAGGCCGCGGAGCTGGCGGAACGCGGCGACCCGACCGCTCGGTTCTGGCAGCAGCGGAGCAGCCGGCTGCGGGCCGAGGCCGGCCCTCGGGACGCCGTCGCCCCGGTCGCCTACGCCGAGGAGGGGGTCGCCCTGACCGTCGAGGTCGGCGGTCCGGACCTCGGCGAGCTGCGGGAGCGCTGCCGCCGGGCGGGTTGCAGCGAGTTCCAGCTGACGATCGCGGCACTCGCCGGCGCCCTGTTCCGGGTGAGCGAGCGCGACCTGCTCGGCATCACCGTCTTCGTGGACGCGCGCACGGCGGCGGAACGCGACGTCCCCGGGATGTACACCGTCCCGCTCACCCTGTTCCTGCGCCGCTCCGAGGACGCGGACGCGCTGCTGCGCGAGGCCCGCAGGGAGGTGGTCACCCTGTTGTGGAACCGTCGGGTGGCCGGTGCGACGCTCGCCGACTTCCAGGCCGAGATCGCCGCCTCGGCCGGCCTCACCACCGATGCCGCCGCCACCTACCTCAAGGACCTGGTGCCGTTGCGGCCCGTCCGGGTCGGCCCGGTGCTGGCCCGCCCGGGGGCGTACGACCCGGTGGTCCACCGGTTGTCGGGCGGAGCGGACCTGCTGGTGAACAGCCGCGAGGACCAGCTGCGGATGCGCCTGCGACTGGGTCCGCGCTACGCGGCACCCGGGGTGTCGAGCAGCATCCTCGCCGAGCTGAGGGCCGGGGTGGGTCTCCCGCCGCCCGGCTGACCGGGAGCCCGCCGCCCCGGTCAGCCGTGCCGATCGGCCGCGCCGATCAGGCCTCCTGCTCCCCGGTGCCCTCCTCCTCGTGCCGCAGGCCCGCGGCGCGGGCGGCGACCTCGAAGAGCGAGGCGTAGTCGGCCTCGGCGTAGCCCAGGCTGATGGCGGTGTGGATCACCTGGTGGACGGTCGCGGCGACCGGCATCGGGACCTCCAGGGCGCGGGCGGCGCCGAGTCCCAGGTCGTAGTCCTTGCGCAGCATGGTCGTGGTGACGGTCGGTCGGTAGTCGCGGGCCGCCAGGGCCTGGCCCTTGTGCCGGGTCAGGGTCGAGCCGAGCACCGAGCCGTTGATGAAGGCGAGGAAGTCGGCGCGCGCCACCCCGCCCTTCTCGGCGAGTGCCGTGACCTCGACCAGGGCCTGGGTGGTCATGCCGAGCATCAGGTTGTGGCAGAGCTTGACCAGCAGGCTGGTCTGGCCCGGTCCGGCGTACGTCACGGAGGGGGCGATGTGGTCCAGGTAGTGGCGGACCTGCTCGAAGGTCTCGTCGGGGCCGGAGGCGACGATCGCGGCGGTGCCCTCGGCCACCATGTCCGGGTTGCCGCTGATGGGGGAGGCGAGGAACTGCACGCCGACCGCGGCCGCCGCTGCCGAGGCCTCGGCGGACGCCTCGGCGGAGACCGTCGAGAAGTCGACGATGACGGAGGGTCGGCTGCTGCCGCCCCGCAGCAGCCCGGCCGGTCCGGTGACCACCTCCAGCAGGTCGGCCGAGGCGGTGACCACGACGAAGACGACGTCGCACCGCTCGGCCAACTCGCCGATGCCGTCAGCGACCTGGCAGCCCCGGTCGGCCAGCGGCCGGGTCTTCGCCTTGGTCCGGTTCCACACGACGAGCTCCTCGCCGGCGTCGAGCAGGCGCTCGGCCATCGCCACGCCCATGCGCCCCGTGCCGAGCCAGCCGAGACGCCGGTCCTGAGTCTGCGTCATGATGCGTTCCCCCTCCGTGGACGACGGCGTCCACCCTCCCCCGCGGGTCGGCCCGTCCGGGTCGGACGGCTCCCCGAGGCCTCTGCGCATCATGTCGGATGTACTCGCACCAGGGTGGCCGAATCGACAAAGATCAAATCGGCGACGATCAACGGTGCCGGTCGGGGGCGGGCGGCGACCGGACGTGTCGGGCCGGGGTGGGATCATGTGAAGATCCGGCGAGGTGCTGGGGGTCGAGCCGGAGCAGGGGGCCACGGGTGGGGGAGAGGCAGCGGGCGGTGCGCAAGCCCCGGGCCGTGCTCGCGGAGGCCGAGCGGTTGCTGGAGGCGGCCCGCGCGGTCGTCGAGGACTACCGCGGTGCCGTCGAGCAGGTGGGCCGAGCCGTGGCGGAGCTGAAGGAGCGGCTGGTCCGGGCGGAGTTGGACGCGATACCGGTGGCTCGGCTCCGGGACGTGACCGAGGGGCGCCTGCGGGTCGGCGCGTTGGAGGCGGCGGGCTTCGCGAGCGTGCGGCAGGTGCGGGAGGCCTCGGCCTACCAGCTCCAACTGCTGCCGGGGATCGGGGCGCAGACGGCTGCTCAGACCCTGGCCGCGGCGGGGCAGATCGCCGGGGCGGTCGAGCAGGGCGTCGCGGTCCGGCTCGACGTCGACCAGCGGGATCCGGCGAGCACGGCGTTGGTGGTGGCGCTGCACCGGCTGGTCGTGGCGGGGCCGGAGGCGGCCCGGGCGAGCGAGGTCGCGGGGCGGGTGGCCGGGGAGCTCGCGGAGCTGGTGGCGGCGGCCCGGCCGGCCGCCGGGGCGATCCGCGCGCTGTTCGCCGGGCGGGAGCGCAAGCAGGCGGGGCTCGCGGCGGTCGAGCGGTTGGCGGAGCTGCTGGCGGAGTCAGAGCCGGGGCAGGGGCAGGCGGGGCAGGGGCTGCCGCTGCTGTTCGCCCAGGTGTCGGCGGACCTGTTGCGCCCGCCGGCCGCCGAGTTGGAGGCGTGGACCGAGTTCGAGCACCGCTCGGCCGAGTTCTACGGCGTGCTCGCGGGGATCGCCGGCCTCGGGCCGGCCGAGGTGTCCGCGGCGGAGGGCTTCCTCCCCGAGGAGCTGTCCGACCGGATCCGGGCGGAGCCGCTGGACGAGGCGCAGTGCACCGTCTCGCTCCGCGGCTACCAGGCCTTCGGCGCCCGCTTCGCGCTGCGGCAGAAGCGGGTGATCATCGGGGACGAGATGGGTCTGGGCAAGACCGTCCAGGCGATCGCCGCGATGGCCCACCTGCGGGCCGGGGGGAGCACGTACTTCCTCGTGGTCTGCCCGGCGAGCGTGCTGATCAACTGGACCCGGGAGGTCGAGTCGCGCAGCGCGCTGCGTGCCTACCGGTGCCACGGTCCGGAACGGGAGGCGGCGCTCGCCGAGTGGCTCCGCGAGGGCGGCGTCGCGGTGGTGACCTTCGACGGGCTGCGTCGGCTGGAGGTGCCGGCCGAGCAGGCGGTGGCGATGGTCGTGGTGGACGAGGCGCACTACGTCAAGAACCACCGGGCGCAGCGCTCCCAGGCGGTGGCCGGGTGGACGGAGCGGGTCGAGCGGGTGCTCTTCCTCACCGGGACCCCGATGGAGAACCGGGTCGAGGAGTTCCGCGACCTGGTGCGCTACCTCCAGCCCGAGCTGCTGCCGCGGATCCAGCACGGCCTGGCCGCGGCGGGGCCGAAGGCGTTCCGCAAGGCGGTCGCCCCGGCCTACCTGCGCCGCAACCAGCGGGACGTGCTCACCGAACTTCCCGAGGTGGTGCACGTGGACGAGTGGGCGGAGTTCACGCCGACCGACTTCGAGGCGTACCGGGCGGCGGTCGCGGCGGGCAACTTCATGGCGATGCGCCGGGCCGCCTACGCGGATCCCGCGCGCTCGGCGAAGCTCCAGCGACTGCGGGAGATCGTCGCGGAGGCGGCCGGCAACGAGCGCAAGGTCGTCGTCTTCTCGTACTTCCGCGATGTGCTGACGGCCGTTCAGGAGGCCTTGGGGGAGCGGGTGTTCGGCCCGATCGACGGGAGCCTGCCGGCCGACCGGCGCCAGGAGGTGGCCGACCGGTTCGCCGAAGTGCCGGGCCATGCCGTGCTGTTGAGTCAGATCCAGGCCGGCGGCGTGGGGCTGAACCTCCAGGCGGCCTCCGTCGTCGTGCTGTGCGAGCCGCAGCTCAAACCGACGACGGAGCGTCAGGCCGTGGGCCGCGCCCAGCGGATGGGGCAGGTGCGGCGGGTGCAGGTGCACCGGCTGCTGGCCGCCGACAGCGTCGACCAGCGGGTGCTGGAGATCCTGCGGGCCAAGGACCGGCTCTTCGACCAGTACGCGCGGCGCAGCGAGGTGGCGGAGTCCGTGCCGGAGGCGGTGGACGTCTCGGAGCACGCGCTGGCGGTGCGGATCGTGGAGGAGGAGCAGCTGCGCCTGGCCGCCGTGCGGCGCGACTGAGCCGGGCCGGGGCGGGCCGAGCCCGCCACCGGCACCTGACGGGCTCAGTCGCCGAGGACCAGGCGTTCCAGGGCCGAGCGGGCGCGGGCGTCGGAGCGGGCCCGGGTGGTGACGGCGGCGGCGAGTTCGCGGGCCCACTCGTCGAGCGGGACGGGGCGGCGGGAGAGCACCACGCCGCGGACCACCCGACAGACCTCGCCGTTCGGGCGGCCGTTGGCCACGCTGAGCACCAACCGCTGGTCGTCCATGAAGACTTCGAGCCGCTCGATCCGGCCGGGGCGGCCGGCCATCCGGTCGGCCAGGCTGCGCTTGCGCTCGACCGTGACCGCGTCGGCGGGCAGCGCCTCCGCGAGCGTGCCGGTCAGGACCTGGGCGTAGACGTCCAGGTCGGCGGCGTCCCGGCGGAGCGCGGCCGCGATCAGGTCGATGGAGCCCGGGGCGTCCGAGGCGTCGGGGGCCCCGGGGGCGCCTTCCTGGGGGCCGACGGGTTCGATCTCGCGGTGGTCGGTCATCTCACTCCTCGAAGCGGTGCTGCGGGTGGTGGGCGGCCTGCGGTGTCTCCAGTGTGCGCCGGGGGGCGCCCGCCCGTCCCACCCGTCGAGCGGTCGGCGGGCCTCAGCCGTCGAGGCTGAGCACCATGGTGGGCCGCTCGATCTCGTGGTCGGCCCGCAGCGGCCGCACGGCCGTGCCGATCGCGAAGAACTCGGTGGTGTGCCCGCCCCAGCGGTGGTTGTGGGCGTTCAGCTGGACACCGACGATGCCCTCCGCCTGCAGCTCCTCGGCCTCGGCCTGCATCCGCGCCATCGCCAGCTCGCGGGCGTCGTACAGGGCCTGGGTGTACTGCTCGATCTCCACGTTCTTGCCGATGTTGGAGAAGACCGAGCCCATCTTCTGGTGCGCGATGTGGTAGACGCAGGTGCCCATGGTCATGCCGAGCGGCGCGTAGCCGGCCCGGATCAGGGTCCAGAAGTCCTGGCCGGACAGGTCGGAGGTGAACGGCAGGCCCTTGTTGTTGCGCCAGCTGGTGCCGCCGGGCGCGGGCCGGTCCGCCTTGACGGCGGTGCCGATGGCGATGAACTCGGCGATGTCCGAGCCGAACTCCCGGGCCTCCACGGTGAGCCGGACCCCGACGATGCCGTCCGCGCCCAGCTGGGCGGCCTCGGCCTCCATCCGGGTCATCGCCAGCTCGCGCGCGTGGTACATGGCCTGGCTGAGGGTCTCCAGTTCCTGGTTCTTGCCCCAGCGCCCGAGCTGGATCCCGACGTGGTAGATCGAGCTGCCGAGGACCAGGCCGATCGGCTGGAAGCCGGCCTCGCGGACCAGCAGGAACTCGTTGACCGACAGGTCGCTGGTGAAGATCGAGCCCGGCTTGCCGGGTTCGAGCTCGGCGAGGCGGCGCATCGCGTCGGCGGGCACGCCCTGCGCGTTGGGATCGAAGGTGCTCATCTGGGTCGTTCTCCCCTTGACTGTGTAAGGACGTGCTCGGCGACGCGGTACGGCGGGCTCGACGGCTCGGGGCTCGGCGGCCTCGGGGCCCGGCGGCTCGGGGGTCAGCGGCTCGGCGGCTCGGGTCAGCGGCGGGCGCCGGGGCGACCGGCCTGCGCGAGGCGGCGGCGCAGCCGGTCGCCGCCGTTCAACGGCATCACGGTGAGGGTGCGCGGCTCGGCGGGCCCGGCGGCGAAGCGGGCGATCGCGGTGCCGATCAGGGTGCTCTCCGCGACGTGGTCGCGCTGCTCGTTGTTCTGGCCGCTGCGGATGCAGCGCTCCTCCCAGACCCGCAGGTCGCCATCGGCCAGGACCACGCCGTCGCCGCCGCGCTCGGTGCCCTGGCGGCCCAACTGGGCGCGGGCGTCGGCGCGGACGTGGTGCACCAGCGCGGTCCAGCCGTCGACCTCGCGGTTGTACCAGGAGTTGGTCTGCAGCCCGGTGGTGAAGTCGTCGTGGCGCACCCCGATCGACATGCCGACCAGCAGCTCGACCGGCACCCAGCCGGCGCCGACCAGCTTGGCGAAGCCCTGGCCGTCCAGGTGGCAGGTGAAGGGGTGGCTCGGCCGCACCTCGCCGGCCGCCCGGACCGCGGTGCCGATCACCTTGAACTCCAGGCAGTCCGGCGCGGCCGGGAACGGAGCCATGGTCAACTGCGCGGCCACCACGCCGTCGCCGCCCAGGGCCGCGCACTCGGCGCTCATCCGGCCCAGCGCCGTGCGCCGCGCCGAGTCCAGCACCTGCACCAGGGCGGCGCTCGGCGCACCGTTGCCGGAGAGCGCGATGCCGGCGGTGCCGTAGTTGGCGAACGGCCGTCCGGCGCCGGCGAACAGGCAGTCGTGGTAGCCCCAGTACCGGCCGCTGCGGCCGACGTGGTAGACCGCCGACCCCATCACCTGGCCGACCGGCTCGAAGCCGACCGACCTGATCGCGGCGAACTCGCCGGTGGACAGCGCGGACGACCACGTCCCGCTGGCCCGCACCTCGGCGACCCGCGCCGCCGCGGCGGGCGGCAGTCCGGCACCGCTCCACGGCTCCGACATGCGGCCACCCCCGTTCCTGTCGGACCGGTCCGACGTTCCCGCCGGAGGTCCCTGCTGAGCTCCGACAAGGCACCCTACGCGGCAGGTCCGGCGTGGCGACAGCAGGGTCGCCGAACGAGTTCCGCGCGTCGGCCGGGCCGGTCCGGGAGGGCGGCGCGACGGCTGCCGGACCGGCCCGGCAGCCGGCTCCCGGCGGCCCGGCCTGCGCTGATCGCCCGCCCCGGGCGGGAGTTGACGGTGTCCGCACTGATCACAGGGCGTGTCGGACCGAGCATCCCGGCGAGGGCAAGCCTTGTTAAAAATCCTCCCAAGGTCATCAACAAACCGTTGACGGCGTGTTGCGCCGGTCCTACCTTCCCATCAGGCGGAATAGTCGTTCCGCATTGTGGAACTCATCTCTGATGTCGCGCGGCCCGGCCGCACGGCACCCTCTTGCGCCCGCCGAAGGAGCGCCACCATGAATCTCGCCCCGCGGGAGATCGACAAGCTCTACGTCTACGTGGTGGCCGACCTGGCCCGCCGCCGCCGGGACCGGGGCGTCAAGCTGAACTACAGCGAGGCCGTCGCCCTGATCAGCGAAGGCATCCTGGAGGCGGCCCGGGACGGCCGGACGGTCGCCGAGTGCATGGAGCTCGGCAAGAAGGTCGTCAGCGCCGAGGAGGTCATGACCGGCGTCCGGGAGATGCTCCCGCTGCTGCAGATCGAGGCCGCCTTCCTGGACGGCACCAAGCTGGTGTCCTGTCACGATCCGATCGGCGCCTGAGCCGTGGCGCCGGCGGCCGGGGGCGACGAGGGCGACGGGGGCGGGGCGGCGACCCTGGTCCTGGTCGGCGGGCACGAGAGCGGCCGGGCAGCCGCGCTGCGGCCGCAGGTCGAGGCCGGGCGGGCGTTCCGCGCCGTCGGCGTCGGCCGGGAGCTCGCGCGGGCGGTCACCGAGGCGCTGGCGCACGCGGACCGTCCGGTGTGCGTGCTGCCGATGACCCTGGGGCGGGACCCGCGCCTGGTCGCCGAGACGGCCCGGGCGCTGCGCTGGCTGACCGGCCCGGCGACCCACGGGCGGGTCGCGCTCGCCGAGCCCTTCGGCGCTGCGGTGCACCTGGTCGGCTGGCTGCGGGCCGCCGCCGGTCGGATCGCCGGGGACGACCGGACGGAGGCCACCGTCCTGGTGACCGCGCCGGCCGGCGGACCGTTCGACGACGCCGAACTGTTCCGGATCGCCCGACTGGTCCGGCAGCACGGCACCCACCGGTCGGTGGAGGTGGCCTTCCACGGCGGCGACCCCGGCATCGCCGAGGGCGTGGACCGCTGCCGGCGGCTCGGCGCCCGACGGGTCGTCATGCTGCCCGCGGGCTTCGGCCCGGCGGCACCGGAGCCGGTCCCCGGCGCCGAGGACGGCGGGCCGCTGCTCGCACCCCCGGCGCTCGGCGAGGTGCTGCTCGCCCGCACGCAGGCGGCGCTACACCGGCTGCGGCACGGCGAGGACGGCATCGCGGCCGGGCTGGACGCCGAGCACGGGCACGGCTACCCGCACTCCCACCCGGACCCGGACACCGACGGAACGCACCCGCATCCGCACCCGCACGTCCACTCACACCCGCACCCGCACGACGCGCGGCAGCACTGAGCACCCGGCCCCACCTACCAGCCACACCCACCAGCCCCACCTACCCCCACGCCCCCGAGGAGTGACGCGATGTCAGCAGGCAGGCCCGCCTACCTGTACGCAGAGGACCCGGTCGAGATCAACGCCGGCCGCCCGAAGGCCCGGCTCGCGGTGAGCAACACCGGCGACCGCGCCGTCCAGGTCGGTTCGCACTACCACTTCTTCGAGGTGAACCGGGTCCTGGAGTTCGACCGGGCGCAGGCGTACGGGATGCACCTGGACCTGCCGGCCGGCACCGCGGTGCGGTTCGAGCCGGGCGACACCCGCGAGGTGGACCTGGTCGACTACGCCGGGCACCGGCGGCTGGTCGGCTTCAGCGGCCTGGTCGACGGCGGGCTCAACTCGGCCGACACCCGGGCCAGGGCGCTGCGCCGGGCGGCCGAGCTGGGCTTCGCCGGCGCGCGCCCGACCGGCGCCGCCGCGGAGCCGTCCGCCGCAGGGCCGTCCGCCCCGGAGCTGTCCGCCGCTGTGGAGCCGGGGGTCGAGTCCTGATGGCCCTGCTTCCCCGCAACCAGTACACCGACCTGTTCGGACCGACGGTCGGCGACCGCTTCCACCTCGCGGACACCAACCTGGTGGTCGAGGTCGAGAAGGACTTCAACCAGGGCCACTACGGCGACGAGGCCGTCTACGGCGGCGGCAAGGGCATCCGGGACGGCATGGCCCAGGACCCGGCCGCGACCAGTCTCCAGGGCGCGCTGGACCTGGTCATCACCAACGTGGTGGTGATGGACCCGGTGCTCGGCATCGTCAAGGGCGACATCGGCGTCAAGGACGGCTTCATCACGGCCGTCGGCAAGGCCGGCAACCCCCGCCTGCAGAGCGGGGTGCACCCGAAGCTGGTGATCGGCCCGGGCACCGAGGTGATCTCCGGCGAGCACCTGATCGCCACCGCCGGCGGCATCGACACGCACATCCACTTCATCGCCCCGCAGCAGGTCCAGGAGGGGCTGAGCAACGGCATCACGACCCTGATCGGCGGCGGTACCGGTCCGACCGACGGGACCAACGGCACCACCTGCACCCCGGGCCCCTGGAACATCGGCCGGATGTACCAGGCGGTCGAGGAACTGCCGGTCAACGTCGGCCTGTTGGGCAAGGGCAACGCCTCGCTGCCGCAGGCGCTGCGCGAGCAGGTCGAGGCGGGCGTGTGCGGGCTGAAGGTGCACGAGGACTGGGGCAGCACGCCCGCCGCGATCGACACCGCGCTGCGGGTGGCCGACGAGTACGACGTGCAGGTGGCCATCCACACCGACACCCTCAACGAGTCGGGCTTCTTCGAGGACACCCTGTCGGCGATCGACGGCCGGACCATCCACACCTTCCACACCGAGGGCGCGGGCGGCGGCCACGCCCCCGACATCATGCGGATCGCCGGCGAGCCCAACGTCCTTCCCTCGTCCACCAATCCGACGCTGCCCTACACCGTCAACTCGATCGACGAGCTGCTCGACATGGTGATGGTCTGCCACCACCTGAGCCACCACATCCCGGAGGACGTCTCCTTCGCCGACTCCCGGGTGCGCGCCGAGACGGTGGCCGCCGAGACGGTGCTGCACGACGAGGGCGTGATCAGCATCTTCTCCTCGGACTCGCAGGCGATGGGCCGGATCGGCGAGTCCTTCGCCCGCGCCTTCCAGACCGCGCACCACTGCAAGGACCAGCGCGGCCCGCTGGCCGGGGACAGCGAGCGCAACGACAACTTCCGGGTGCTGCGCTACCTGGCCAAGCTCACCATCAACCCCGCGATCGCCTCCGGTACCGCCGACCACATCGGCTCGCTGGAGCCCGGCAAGCTCGCCGACATCGTGCTGTGGCCGATCAACTCCTTCGCCGCGAAGCCCAAGATGGTGATCAAGGGCGGGATGGTCAACTGGGCGCTGATGGGCGACCCGAACGCCTCGCTGCCCAGCACCCAGCCGATCTACTACCGGCCGATGTACGGCGCCTACGGGCGGGCCCGGCAGGCGACCCGGGTGTCGTTCATGTCCCAGGCGGCCGTCGACCTCGGGGTGCCGGCCCAACTCGGCCTGAACAGCCGGGTGCTGCCGGTCCGCGACTGCCGCACGGTGGGCAAGCAGCACATGGTGCGCAACGACGCGATGCCCCGGATCGAGGTCGACCCGGAGACCTACCGGGTCACCCTCGACGGCGAGCCGGCCACCATCGAGCCGGCCCACACCCTGCCGCTCAACCACCTCTTCTACCTCGCGTGAACGCCCGCGCGCAGAGCCCGGTGAGTCCGGCCCTCGACAGCCTGCTGGTCAGCCTCCAGCTCACCGACTCGGCCTTCCCCAGCGGCCTCTACACCCTCTCGCACGGCCTGGAGGGCTACCTCCAGGCCAAGCGGGTGGACCAGCACACCATGCCGGCGCTGCTCGCCGACCTGCTGCGCCACTCGGTCGGCCCGGCCGACGCCACCGCGCTGGCGCTGGCCCACCGGGCCGCCGCCGAGCGCCGGTGGGCGGACGTGGTCGAGATCGACCAGCGGCTGTTCGCGAGCAAGCTCAACCGGGAGCTGCGCCAAGCCGCCACCCGGACCGGGCGCCAGCTCCTGGACACCGCCCGACTCGCCCTGGGCGGGGAGGAGTTGGACCGCTACGCCGAACTGGTGGCGCAGCGCCGCACGCCCGGCTGCCAGGCGGTCGCCGCGGGCGTCGCCTACGCGGCCGGCGCGGTGCCGGTCGAACAGGCCGTGGCGAGTGACCTGTTCGCCTTCGCGGTGAGCTTCACCAGCGCGGCGCTCCGGCTGCGGTTGACCGACCACCGCCGGGCCCAGGTGACGCTGCGCAGCGCCGCCGGGGTGATCGCGGAGGTGACGGGAGCGGCGCTGGACCGGGAGTTGGCCGACCTGGGCGGCTGCGTGCCGATGGCGGACGTCATGTCCGGTCGCCACGAGCGTGCCCAGGCACGGATGTTCGCCTCCTGACCAGTGCGGGAGAACCAGACGGAGAAGGAGGACGGAAGATGACGGACGACGTGCTCAGGGTCGGCGTGGCCGGGCCGGTGGGCTCGGGGAAGACCGCGCTGATCGAGGCGCTGGTGCCGGTGCTGGTGGCCCGCGGCCGGCGCCCGGCGGTGATCACCAACGACATCTACACCCAGGAGGACGCCCACCACGTGCGGCGCAACCTCGCCGGGGTGCTCGACCCCGAGCGGGTGGTGGGCGTCGAGACGGGCGCCTGTCCGCACACGGCGGTGCGGGACGACCCGACGATGAACCTGGCCGCCGGGGCCGAACTCCTGGAGAAGTTCCCGGACATCGACACCCTGCTCTACGAGTCGGGCGGCGACAACCTGACGCTCACCTTCAGTCCGGTGCTGGTCGACATGTTCTTCTTCGTGCTGGACACCGCCGAGGGCGAGAAGATGCCGCGCAAGCGCGGCCCGGGCATCACCGACTCCGACGTGCTGGTGATCAACAAGATCGACATCGCCCAGTACGTGCGCACCGACATCGGCGTGATGACCGCCGACGCGGACATGGTCCGCGAGGGCCGGCCGGTGGTGCTCACCAACAGCCTGACCGGCGAGGGCCTGGAGCGCGTCGCGGACCTGCTGGAGTCGTACCGGACCACCACCGGATGACCGCGACCGCGACGGCGACTGCGGCCGGGATGGTGACCGCGACCCGGTCCGACCCGGCCCACTACACGCCCGAGCGGATCCCCGCCGAGGTGCTGCGGCACGCCGGCCGCCCGACGGCGCTCGGGGTGGGCCGGCCGGGCAAGATCGGCCTGCTCGAACTCGGCTTCGAGCGGGTGGGCGGGCGCACCGAACTCGTCGACCACTACCAGAAGTCGCCGCTGCAGATCATGCGGCCGCTCTACTTCGACCCCGCGCGGCCCGACCTGGCCGTCACCTTCCTGATGTCCACCGGCGGCGGCATCGTCCAGGCCGACCGGCTGCGCACCGACCTGCGCTGCGGCGCCGGCACGGCCGTCCACCTCACCACCCAGGCCGCCACCAAGATCCACCGGATGGACGCCGACTACGCCACCCAGATCGTCAACCTGACGGCCGAGGAGGGGAGTTACGTCGAGTACCTGCCCGAGCCGACCATCCCGCACCGCGACTCGCGGTGCTACCAGCGCAGCGTGATCACGGTGGCACCCTCGGCCACCGTGCTCGCCTCGGAGACCGTGCTGGCCGGCCGGCTCGCGCACGGCGAGCGCAACGCCTACCAGGTGTTCGCCGCCGACCTGGAGTGGCGGCGGCCGGACGGGCGGCTGTTCGCCGTGGACACCGTCCGGTTGGAGCCGGGCGGTGCCGGCGGCGTCACCGGCCCGGCCGTGCTGGCCGGGCACGACCTGCTCTCCACCTTCTACGCCGTCAGCCCGCTGGCACCGGCCACCGAGATCGCCGACGCCCTGCACGACGCGCTCGACGGCAGCGGGTTGCCGTTCGGCGTCAGCGTGCTGCCCGAGGACGCCGGAGCCTGGCTGCGGGTGCTCGGCGACGATCCGCCCGCCGTCGCCGCAGCCGTCCGACGGGCCTGGGACGCGGTGCGCCGACTACTGATCGGCGCACCGGCCCCGGCCCTGCGCAAGTCCTGACGAACCGTCAGAGAACAATCCAAGTCCCCTGTCCCCTCAAGTCCCCCGACCCGGAGAGACTTCCGATGCCTCACACCCTCGATACGGGCAACACCGCCTGGCTCATGGCGAGCACCGCCATGGTCCTGCTGATGACCCCGGGCCTGGCCTTCTTCTACGGAGGCATGGTCAAGACCAAGCACGTGCTGGTCATGCTCAAGATGAGCTTCGTCTGCCTGGCCCTGGTCACCCTGCTCTGGCTGGCCATCGGCTACAGCCTCGCCTTCGGCAAGGACGTCAGCGGCGTCGGCCTGATCGGCACCCCCGAGCACTGGATGATGCACGACATCGGGATGACCAGCCTGAACGGCTCGATCCCCACCGTCGTCTTCTCCTCCTTCCAGATGGCCTTCGCCATCATCACCGTCGCCCTGATCAGCGGCTCGATCGCGGGCCGAGCGACCATGCGCGGCTGGCTCTGGTTCGTGGTGGCCTGGACCCTGTTCGTCTACGTGCCCATGGCGCACTGGGTGTTCGCGCCCGACGGCTGGATCACCGCGCACCTCGGCGCGCTGGACTTCGCCGGCGGCATGCCGGTGGAGATCAACTCCGGCGCGGCCGGCCTGGCCGTCGCGATCGTGGTCCGCAAGCGCAAGGACTTCGAGCGCGAGACCATCCGCCCGCACAACCTGCCGCTGGTGGTGATCGGTCTGGCGCTGCTCTGGTTCGGCTGGTTCGGCTTCAACGCCGGCTCCGCCCTGCAGACCGGCGGCACTGCGCCGATGGCCTTCCTCAACACCCAACTCGCCGCCTGCGGCGCGATGGTGGGCTGGCCGCTGATCGAGAAGTGGCGGCTCGGGCACGTCGAGATGCTCGGCGTGGCCTCGGCCGCGGTGGCCGGCATGGTCGCCATCACCCCGGCCTGCGGCGAGGTCTCGCCGATCGGCGCGCTGGTGATCGGCTTCGTCGCGGGCGTGGTCTGCGCCTTCGCGATCAACCTCAAGTACAAGCTGCGCTACGACGACACCCTCGACGTGGTGGGCGTGCACGGCTGGGGCGGCGTCGTCGGCGTGCTGGGCATCGGCCTGTTCGCCACCTTCCAGATGAGCGGCAAGAAGGGCCTGTTCTACGGCGGGGGAGTCGACCTGCTGTGGCGCCAGGCGGTCGGCGTGCTGGTCTGCGCGGCCTTCTCCTTCGGCATGACCTGGCTGATCGCCCAGGTGATCGAGAAGACGGTGGGCTTCCGGGCCGCCGAGGAGTACGAGCACGTGCCCGGCGCGGAGGAGGAGCAGGCCTACGACGACGAGACCATCGCCGAGATCCGCCGCCGTCTGGTCGGTGCCCGGGTGCCGGTCACCGTGGGCGCGGGCGGTCCCGAGGCGGGCGCCGCGGAGGCGGTGGCCGCCGTCGCGGACGCCGACCTGCTGGCCGAGCTCCGGCAGGTGCTCGAACGGCGCGAGCAGGAGAAGTGATGTCCCAGCCATTCGACACCGGCAACTCCGCCTGGCTGATCATGGCCGCCGCCATGGTGCTGCTCATGGCGCCGGGGCTGGCCTTCTTCTACGGCGGCATGGTGAAGACCGGTCAGGTCATCGCGATGCTCAAGATGTGCTTCGGCTGCGTGGTGCTGGTCGGCATCATCTGGTTCACCGTCGGCTACAGCCTGGCCTTCGGCCATGACGTCGGCGGGCACGGCCTGATCGGCGGCCTGGACCACGTGTTCATGTCCGGCGTGGGGCTGGACAGCCGCACCGGCTCCATTCCGACGGTGACCTTCGCGGTCTTCCACATGTCCTTCGCCATCGTCACGGTCGCGCTGATCAGCGGCTCGGTGGCGGGGCGGGCGACGATGAAGGGCTGGCTGGTCTTCGTCTGCGCCTGGACCCTGCTGGTCTACGTGCCGATGGCGCACTGGGTGTTCGACCCGCAGGGCTGGGTCGCCAAGCAGCTCGGCGCGGTCGACTTCTCCGGTGGCACCGTGGTCGAACTCGCCTCCGGCGCGGCCGGGTTGGCGCTGGCGGCGGTGGCCGGACGACGTGCGGACTTCGAGCGGCAGACGATCCGTCCGCACAACCTGCCGCTGGTGGTGATCGGTCTGGCGCTGCTCTGGTTCGGCTGGTTCGGCTTCAACACCGGCTCCTCGCTGGGCGTGCCGGGCGCCGCCGCGATGGGCTTCGTCAACACCCAGTTCGCCGCCGGTGCCGCGATGGCGGGCTGGGCGGTGACCAGTTGGTGGCGCACCCGCCAGGTCGGCCTGCTCGACATCAGCATGGGCGCCGTCACCGGCATGGTGGCGATGACCCCGGCGGCCGGTGACGTGACCCCGCTGTGGGCCTCGGTGATCGGCTTCCTGGCCGGCCTCACCTGCGCCTTCGCGATCAGCTGGAAGTACCGGTTCGGCGTCGACGACACCCTGGACGTGGTCGGCATCCACGGCTGGGGCGGCCTGTTCGGCATGGTGATGGCCGGGCTCGCGGCGACCGGCGTGATGACCGGCAAGAAGGGCCTGTTCTACGGCGGCGGTTGGGACCTGCTCGGCAAGCAGCTGGTCGCCGTGCTGGTGATCGGCCTGTTCTCGTTCGCGATGACCGCGCTGATCGGCAAGGTGGTCGACCGCACCGTGGGCCTGCGCCAGGCGCACGCGGCGGAGGAGCACGAGCAGGTCTACCAGAACGACTGGGACGTCCAGTTCAAGGAGATCGCCGACGCCCTGCGCGGCAGCGGGATCGACCAGGGCGGCTCTCAGCCCGACCCGAGCGCCCTGCTCGACCAGGTCCGCCGGCTGCTGGCGGCCGACCAGGAGCAGTAGGACGGCGGCACCGGTCGGGGCCGGCGGAACGCCGCCGGGCCCGACCGGTGCTGATCCCCCGTCAGCCCCACCCACCCCTGGCCTATCATCGGCTCATGACCGACCTGGCCCTGATCCGACCCGGCGGTGGCGAGCGGCTGCACGCGCCGGCCGGGTCGTACCTGGTGCACCTCTCCGGTGCGCAGACCGGCGGCGCGCTGGCCGTGGTGGAGTACACCTTCCCGGCCGGCGCCGTCGGCGCCGCGCCGCACGTCCACCACGGCCACGCCGAGCACTTCCACGTCCTGGAGGGCGAGGTCACCTTCGACCTGCCCGACGGCGCGACCGCGCTCGGCCCGGGCGGCACGGTCTCGGTGCCGATCGGCCTGGCCCACGGCTTCCGCAACGCCTCCGCCGCCCAGGCCCGTTGCCTCTTCCTGCTCACCCCGGCCGGGTACGAGGACTACTTCCGCGAGGTCCACCGCGCCATCGAGGCCGGCCGGCCGCTCGACCCGGACGGCCTCGCCGCCCTGCGCGCCGAGTACGCGACCGACACGCTCTGACTGAACCCGATGGGGCGGATCTTGCGTGGGTTGCCCGGCCGACTTGGCCGGAGGTAGGGTCCGAACGGCAGTCGGACCGGGCCGGGGGGCGTTCGCGGACTCCATCCGAGAGATGGTTCCTGACGGTTCGTCGGCCCCTCGGGAGGGAGTCGGACATCGTGAGTGACCCGAACATCGAGAAGCTGTGGTTCCGCCGTTTCCAGCCGTCACCGCAGGCCGCCTCGCGGCTGATCTGCTTCCCGCACGCGGGCGGTTCGGCCGTCTACTACCGTCCCGTGGCACTCCGGTTGGCGGGACGCGCGGACGTGCTCGCGGTGCAGTACCCGGGACGTCAGGACCGGTACACCGAGCCCTGCCTGGACGACGTGCGGGAGTTGGCCGCCCAGGTGCACCGGGTGATGGGCGGGCTGACCGACCTGCCGCTGACCCTGTTCGGCCACAGCATGGGCGCCTCGGTCGCCTTCGAGGTGGCGCGCCTGCTGGAGGCGGACGGGCACCGGCTGAGCCGGGTGTTCGCGTCCGGGCGGCGGGCGCCCTCGCGGCCGCACCGCGGTGAACTGGTGCACCAGCGCGACGACGACGGGATCGTGGCCGAGCTGAAGGACCTCAGCGGCACGGATCCGGCGATCCTGGCCGACCCGGAGATCCTGCGCATGGTGCTGCCCGTCCTGCGCTCGGACTACCGCGCCGCCGAAACCTACCGCGGAACGCCGGGCGCGGTGCTGACCTCCCCGATCACCGCGCTGACCGGGGACGCCGACCCCCAGACGCCGATCCCGGACGCCGAGGCCTGGGCGGAGCACACCTCGGCCGACTTCCGCCTGGAGGTCTTCCCGGGCGGCCACTTCTTCCTCACCGAGCGCCCGCAGGACGTGATCTCGCTGCTGGCCGACCACCTGGACGCCCTCGGCGCCCCGGCCTGACCAGGGGCCCCGGGTCACCGGCCCTGCGGCCGGCTGATCCGCTGGCCGAGCCCGCCGTCGACGGTCAACTCCGCACCGGTGGTGAAGGTCGCCTCGAAGGCCAGGAACAGCACCGCCCGGGCCACCTCCTCGGCGGAGCCGTGCCGGCCCATCGGGGTGAGCTCGTCGCCCAGCTTCGCGAAGGCCCGCAGCATCTCCGGCGCAGCGCCGGTGATGCCGCCGGTCGGCGTGTCGATGAACCCCGGACTCACCGCGTTGACCCGGATGTTCCGCGGCAGCAACTCGGCCGCGATCACCTTGGCGAACGACCGCACCGCGGCCTTGGAGGCGCCGTACGGTCCCATCCCCGGTGTGCCGGACTCATTGGCGATCGAGGTGGTGAAGACGATCGCGCCACCGTCGTTGACCAGCGGAGCGAGCCGCTGCGCGGTGAAGTACGCACCCTTGGCGTTCACGCCGAACGTCGCGTCGAACAACTCCTCGGTCACCCGCCCGAACTCGCCGAGCTGCGCGAACCCGGCATTGACGAACAGCAGATCGATCCGGCCCAGCTTCTCCTCGACGATCCCGCCCAGCGCGTCGATGTCGGCCGGCACCGCCGTGTCGGACTTCACCACGTGCCCCTTGGCCCCCAATTCCGCCTGCGCGGCAGCAAGGTTCTCCGCGTTCCGCCCCGTGACCACCACCTCCCCGCCACCCTCTACGAACACCTTGGCCGTGGCGAGCCCCATGCCCATGGTCCCGCCGGTGATGACCGCTTTCCTGCCCGCGTAGCCGTTCATGAATACCCCTCAGAAGTGGTCCCCACAGAGGGCCTCGTGTCGGATCGGGCCCTCCGGTCGCGGTCCCACCCTCACCCGCGGAATCCGCACTCACAAGTACGAACCTTGAGGTCAGCGGTTACCTGGAGGTAAGTGGCAGTGACGTCCCCGGCGCGCGGTCGTTCACGCAAGTGACAGCCCGTGCGCACCGGCCGGCCCTCTCGCGGTGCGTGCGAGAGCACGGTTCGACGCAGCCGAGTGGAGCGCTGATGAGGAATCCCCGCCTGGTCGCCTTCGGGCTGGCCGGGGCCGCGCTGTTGGTGTGTGCCGGGGCCGCGTGGCCCACGCCGGTGGGGGATGCCGCCGGGCGGGTGGTGTCCGGGGTCACGCTCGTCACGGACGATGTGGGGACCCGTCAGGTGAAACTGCACCACGTGGGGGACGCGGTGCAGGAGCTGGTGGATCGTCAGGTGCCGGGGAGCGACGGGTACAGCGGGATCGTGATGGATCCGGCCGCCCGGGCGCTGGACCTGTACTGGAAGGGCGGCGTGCCCGCGCAGGTGGCGCGGGTGATCGCGGAGCGCACGCCCGATCAGTACGCGGTGCGGGTGCACTCGGCTCCCTACAGCCGGGCGGAGCTGTTGCGTGCGGTGGACGCGCTGGCGCGGGCGGCGGGGCCGGGGGAGTGGTCGAGCATCTTTCCGCTGGAGCAGGGGACGGGCCTGCGGGTCGGCTACCAGGTGGCCACCACCCACCGCATCGCGGGCTCCTCGCCCACCCCGGACAGCTACGCCGCGGGCGCCACCGCGCTGTCCGGCGGCGTGCCGGTCACCGCCGTGCCGGAGGGCGGCTTCACGGACCTGGCCGGGCCCCGGGGCGCCGCCCGCTCGCCCTGGGACGCCGGTGCCGAGCTGCGCAGCCCGGCGGGCAGTTTCTGCAGCAGCGGCTTCGCGGGGTTCAGCGGGAACCGGCGGGTCCTGCTGACGGCCGGTCACTGCGGCGCCCAGGGCACCTACCGCACCGGCGACGGGCAGCTGGTGGGCGACGCCGTGCAGTCGGACGCCGGTCTGGACATCACCGCGGTCGGGCTCGGCCAGGGCGCCGAGGGCCGGTTCTACGACGGCTCCTGGAGCTCCGCCTCCACCCGCGGCCTGTACGGGGCCGGCCGCAACGACACCGGTGACCTGGTCTGCACCAGCGGGGCCATGTCCGGCTACCACTGCGACGTGCAGGTCACCGCCACCGACGGGAAGATGCGCAACGAGCACGGGGACGTCATCGGCCCCGTCGACCTCGCCGAGCACCGCGGCGGTCACGACGTCGTCGTCGCCCAGGGGGACAGCGGCGGGCCCGTCATCGCCAACCCCTCCGGCCCGCAGGCCGCCATGAGCGCGCGCGGCATCCTCATCGCCGGCGGCAGCGGCACCCAACTGCCCTGTCACGACACCGCCGTGGCCACCACCTGCTTCTGGCAGGCCGTCTACGTGCCGATGACTCCCATCGTCAACGCCTTCAACTTCTCGACGAGCTGACCGTAGTGGATCAGTGCAGGGTTCCCCCGGGTGTGCGCAGGTCGGTGGCGACGGTGGCGGCGGACAGCAGGGCGCGCAGGCCGTGCGCGACGGTGGCGGTGGGCAGCGCGGGGGCGGGCTGGGCGAGCACCTGCTCGGGCAGTGCCGGCACGTGCACGAAACCGCCGCGGACGGTGGGCAGTTCGGTGGCGAGCAGGTGCATCAGCGCGTAGAACACGTGGTTGCAGACGAAGGTGCCGGCGGTGTGCGAGAGCGAGGCGGGCACGCCCGACTCGCGGACGGCGGCCACGCACGCCTTGACCGGCAGGGTGGCGAAGTAGGCCGCCGGGCCGCCCTCGACCACCGGGCGGTCGAGGGGTTGGCCGCCCGCGTTGTCGGGGATCCGCGCGTCGTCCAGGTTGATCGCGACCCGCTCGACGGTCAGGTCCGGTCGGCCGGTGGCCTGCCCGAGGCAGACCACCACCTCCGGCGCCGACTCCTCGACGGCGCGTCGCAGTTCCCCGACCGCCCGGTCGAAGACGCAGCTCAGCCGGGCGGCGGTGACGGACATCCCGGCCGGCGGATCGACGGCGAGGGCCCGGGCGGCCGCCCAGGACGGGTTGACGCTGTCGCCCGCGAAGGGCTCGAAACCGGTGAGCAGGACCCGGGTCATCAGCGGGGCCTTTCCAGACGGAGGAGTGACGGAGGGTCAGAAGGCGAAGATCGACATGATCGCGATGTTGCAGACCAGCAGCGCGCCCGCGGTCGGCGCCTGGGCCTTGATCGGCCCGTACTGGTCCTTCAGTTCGAGCAGCGCGGCCGGCACCAGGTTGAAGTTGGCGGCCATCGGGGTGACCAGGGTGCCGCAGAAGCCGGCCAGCATGCCGACGGCCAGCACCACGGGCGGGTGCCCGTGCAACTGCCCGATCAGCACCGGCCAGCCGATCGCGGCGGTCATCACCGGGAAGGCGGCGAAGGCGTTGCCCATGATCACGGTGAAGACGGCCATGCCGACGCAGTAGAGCAGCACCGCCGCGAACCTGTCGCCGTGCGGCAGCAGGTGGACCGTCAGCTTGCCGACCTGGGTGCCGACGCCGGCCGTCTGGAAGATCGAGCCGAGCACGGCCAGCAGTTGCGGCAGCAGCAGCGCCCAGCCCATCGACTCCAGCAGCCCGCGGCCGGCGTGCAGGGCAACGCCGGGGTTGCGCTCGCGGGTGAGCAGCAGGCCGACGGCCAGCGCGACGATCGCGCCGATGCCGAGGCCCAGCAGGGTCTCGTCGCCGGTCTGGAAGAGCGGCCGGCGGCCGAGGTGGACGTCCTTCAGCAGGGTGGCGCAGAGCAGGGCGACCAGCGGCACGGTGAGCGCCGGGACGAACAGCCGGTTGCCCAACTTAGCGGCGGACGCGGCCCGTTGCGCGGGCGTCGTGGTGGCGGGTGTGCCGCGGCCGGTGAAGCCGAGGCCGGCCAGGCAGATCATCGCCAGCACCGCGAGGCCCAACGGTGCTGCGGGCGCGGTCTTCTGCACCACCCAGGTGCCGTAGCAGAAGCTGGCGCCGAGCAGGCCCCAGAAGGCGGCGCTGCCGAAGCGCTTGGGATTGCTGCGATCGGTGGCCATCTGCGCAGCCATGGCCAGGAAGACGGCACCGACCAGCCAGTAGAGCCATTCGACCCGGATCACTTGGCACCCTCCAGGGTCGGCTCGGTGGCGGCGCCGGCCGACTCCCGGGCGAGCGTGCGGTCCAGGCGCAGCAGCCGGGCGCCGTGCACCAGGGTGGCGCAGACGGCGGACGGGATGGCCCAGAGCGCGAGCTGGGCGGGCTCCAGGTGGGTGTGGTAGGTCGCGTTGACGAAGCCGGTGATCAGCAGGATCGAGCCGACCGCGAGGAAGCAGTCCTCGCCGAAGAACAGGCCAACCGTGTCGGCGCTGGCGGCGAACGAGCGCAGCCGCTCCCGGGCCCGCCCGGTCAGCGGCCCGTGCCGGCGCTCGGTGGCGGCCTCCGCCATCGGGGCGATCATCGGGCGGACGGCCTGGGCGGGCCCGCCGAGCGCGGTCAGGCCGGTGGCCGCGCCGAGTTGACGGATCACCAGGTAGATCGCGAGGAGCCGGCCGGTGCTGAGCCCGGCGAGCCGGCCCATCAGTGCGCGGGCCTGCTCCTGCAATCCGTGACGCTCCAACAGGCCGATGACGGGCAGGGTGATGGCGAACAGGGTGACGGAGCGGCTGGACGCGAAGGCCGCGCCGAAGGCGTCCAGCACCTTCAGCGGGCCGAGCCCGGCCAGCAGGGCGGTGAACACGCCGGAGACGCCGACGATCAGGACGGGATTTCGCCTGGCGGCGAAGCCCGCCACCACGATGAGGACGCCGAGAAGAACGATCACGCTGAGGGCCGCCTTTCGGATCGGAAGCCCTGCGCCGCGGCGAAGGTCCTTCGCAACGGGCAGGCGCGGTCCCGGTCTTGTGGACCGGGACCCTGCGGGGGTGCTGGTGAGGCTAGGGGATTGTGGAACAATCCGACAAGACTCGGGTAGCGTCTCGTTCTCCACGTCCGGAGGCGCTCCGGAAGAGGAACGGGCAGTTCCGCAGCGGTGGCAGGAGGCAAGGCGTGACCGGGGTTTTCGACGCACTGGCGGCCGACCGGAGTCGGCTGGCACGGGCCAGCGCAGCGCAGCGGGTGGCCGAACTGCTGCGCGAGCACATCACCGAGGGCCGGCTCGCACCCGGCACCCGGCTCTCCGAGGAGCAACTCGGCGCGGCCCTGGGCGTCTCCCGCAACACCCTGCGCGAGGCCTTCCGGCTGCTGGCCGACCAGCGGCTGGTGGCACACGAGTTGAACCGCGGCGTGTTCGTCCGCACGCTCGGCCCGCAGGACGTCGTGGACATCTACGTGCTGCGCCTGGCGCTGGAGGTGGCGGGCGTGCGGGCGGTGCGGCGGGCCACCCCGGAGCGGCTGGCCGCCGTGCGCAGCGCGCTGGCCCGGGCCGAGGAGGCCGAGCAGCGCGGCGACTGGGGCGCGGTCGGCACCGCCGACCTGCACTTCCACCTGGCCGTCGCCGGACTCGCCGACAGCGAGCGGATCGACGAGTGCATGGTCCGCCTCGCGGCCGAACTCCGCCTGGCCTTCGCCGCGGTGCCCTCCGCGCACGCGCTGCACGAGCCTTTCCTGCGCCGCAACCAGGTGCTCGCCGGGCTGCTCGAATCGGGCGAGATCGACGACGCCGAGGTCGAGTTGACCCGCTACCTGGACGACGCCCGGACGGTGATCGTCCACGCCATGACGTCGTCCACGCGATGACATCGTCCACGCCGTGACGGAGTGAGCCGACCGATCCGGGGGAATCCCGTCCGGTGGCGGAGCCCGAACGGCGCCGCCGGACGGCACCAAGTCCCTTCCACCCGAAGGAGATCAGTCCGTGCACGCTCCCCGCACCACGCTCAGAACCACGGTCGCCGGCCTCTGCGCCGGCGCCGCGGCGCTCGCCCTCTGCACCCTCCCGGCCCAGGCCGCGGCGCCGCGCTCACCGGCCGTCGCGGCCACCTACACCACCGGCACCCCGAGCGAGGTCTCGGCCGGGTGCGCCGGCCAGAACGCCGAGACCATCCAGGCCGCCGACCCGGCGGCGAACGCCGTCTACGAGGTCTGGATGGGCTGCAAGGGCATCGGCCTCGCGGCCTCGACCAACGGCGGCAACTCCTTCGCCACCCCGCTCACCCTGCCGGGCAGCACGGGGCAGAAGGGCAGCCGCACGTGGGACCCGGCGGTCACCGTCGCCCCCGACGGCACGGTCTACGCCTCCTTCATGACCTCCCGCTCCGGCCAGAGCTACCCGGTCGTGGACGTCAGCACCGACCACGGCGCCAGCTTCCGCACCGCCGGCGTGATCGTCCCGCCGGACCAGGGCAACTGGGGCGACCGGGACTTCATCGCCGCAGGGCCGGACGGCACGCTCTACCTCACCTGGGACTACGGGCCGAGCGCGGCCGCCGTGACCAGCGTCTGCCCGCCCAGCGGCAGTTGCGCCTTCGCCACCGGCGACGTCAACGCCGTCGTGCAGAAGTCCACCGACGGCGGCCGGACGTGGAGCGCGATGTCGCACATCAGCCCCGGCTACCCGAACAGCGGCGGCGACAGCGCCCCGGTGCTGGTCGAGCCGGACGGCTCGATCGACGTGGTCTACCAGGGCTACGCCGTCACCAACGTTCCCACCGACGACCTGACGGTCGCCTACACCTACGCCAGCCGCTCCACCGACGGCGGGGCGACCTGGTCGCCGCCGGTGCGGATCGGCCCGGACGCCGGGACGATGAACAGCACCGAGTGGTGGATCGACGGCGCCGAGGCGCTCGGCCCGGACGGCACGCTCTACGCCACCTGGGACACCCAGGGCAGCACCACGGACACCGGCTGGCTCGCCTACTCGACCGACCACGGCGCCACCTGGTCCACCCCGGTCCAGGCGCCCCCGGACACCCTGAACGTGCCGCACCTGATCCAGGTGGTGGCCGGCCCGCCCGGCATCGCCTACGTGAGCTGGCTCTCCTCCAGCGACCCGCGCGGCTACGCCCAGTACCTGCGCACCTTCTCGATCGCCCAGGGCTGGCTCTCCGACCCGGTCCAGGTCTCCCGCTCCTTCGGCGCCACCGCGGTCTGGCCCGGCGACACCTTCGGCCTGTCCGCCCTCTCGCCGACCCGCCTGGTCCTCGGCTGGGGCAGCGCGGTCGCCCCCGACCCCACCACCGACCAGATCTGGTCCGACACGGTGGACGTGACGCTGCCCTAGTCCGGCCGGTCCTAGCTCGAACGCGAGCTTCGGTCGCGCGCCCGCCGGGCCCCCTCGACCTCCAGGCCGAGCGAGGCCAGCAGCTCCAGCGCCGCGGCCGACGGGCTGTCCGGAGCCGCGCTGTACAGCAGCATCCGGTGGCCGCTGCCGTCCGACAACGGCAGTGTCTCGAAGGCCAGTTCCAGCTCGCCGACCAGCGGGTGGCGCAGCTGCTTGCGGCCCGTGGTGCAGGCCCGCACCGGGTGCTTGGCCCACAGCGCGCTGAACGCCGGGCTCTGGATCGCCAGTTCGCCGACCAGCTCGGCGAGCCGGCGGTCCTGCGGGTGCTGACCCACCGTCAGGCGCAGGGCCGCCAGGGCGACCCGGGTCTCCTCCTCCCAGTGGGCGTACAGCTCCCGGGTGTGCGGGTCGAGGAAGAGCAGCCGGGTCAGGTTGGGGCGCTCGGCGGGCCGGTCGGGGGCGGCGGGGTCGAGGTGGCCGGCCAGCAGCGCGTGGCCGAGCCGGTTCCACGCCAGCACCTCGTTGCACCGGTCGAGCACCACGGCCGGCACCCGGTCCATCGCCTCGATCAGCTGCCGGGTGGCGGCCCGCGCCCGCTCGGGGCGGGCGGCGGGCGCGCGCCCGGCCCGCTGCGGGCGGGCCAGGTTGCGCAGGTGGGCGTGCTCGTCGGGGTTGAGCCGCAGCGCCCGGGCGATCGCGTCGAGCACCCCGTCGGAGGCGTTGGCGCTCTGGCCCTGCTCCAGTCGGGTGTAGTAGGTGACGCTCACCCCGGCCAGCTGGGCCAGCTCCTCGCGGCGCAGGCCGGGCACCCGGCGGCGGTTGCCGATCGGCGTCAGGCCGACGTCCTCGGGCCGGAGCCGGGCGCGCCGGTTGCGCAGGAACTCTCCGAGTGCGGTCGTGGTGTCCATGCGCCCAGTCTGCCCGCAACGGCCCGCGGGTTGACTACCCCTGCCAGTGCTACCTTCCGCCGAGGTCTGGGTAGTCGCCGCGCGCCCGGCCAGGCTCCTTCTCGTCAACGGATCTCTCCGAACGGAAGGACTGACATGTCGACAGTCGAGGAACTGCGGCTGGCGGAGCGGGGCGCGACCCGGCTCTCAGGGCGCCACCTCCTGGTGCTCGTGGTGCTGCTGGTGGCGCAGTTCATGTTGGCGGTGGACTTCTCCATCCTGAACGTGGCGCTGCCCGCGATCGGCCAGGGGCTCGGCCTCCCGCTCGGCCAACTCCAGTGGATCGGCACGGCGTTCGCCCTGCCCGCAGCCGGCTTCACGCTGCTCTTCGGCCGGATCGCCGACCTGTTCGGGCGCCGCCGGCTCTTCCTGCTCGGGCTGGCCCTGCTGGGCGCGGCCTCGCTGGCCGGCGGACTGGCCAGCAGCCCCGGTCTGCTGATCGCCGCCCGGGTGGCACAGGGACTGGCCACCGCCGCCGTGACCCCGGCGGGCCTCTCGCTGCTCACCACCTCCTTCCCCGAAGGGCGGCTGCGGGAGCGGGCGTTGGGCCTCAACGGGGCGCTGATGTCGGCCGGGTTCACGGCGGGTGCGGTGCTCGGCGGCGTGCTCACCGACCTGCTCTCCTGGCGCTGGGCCTTCTTCGTCAACGTCCCGGTGGCGCTGGGCGTGCTGCTGGTCGCGCCGGGCGTGCTGCGCGAGAGCCGGCCGGCCGCGCGGCCCCGGCTGGACCTGCCGGGCGCGGTGACCGTCACGCTCGGACTGCTCGCGCTGGTCCTCGGGATCACCGAGGCGGGCCGCAGCGGCTGGGGGAGCCCGGTCGCACTGCTGGCGCTGCTGCTCGGGGCCGGGCTGCTGCTGGCCTTCCTCGCGGTCGAGCGCCGGGCCGCCGCGCCGCTGGTGCCGCTCACCGTGCTGCGCCGGCGGGCGGTGGTGCTGGGCAACCTGGCCGGGCTGATCGCCTTCCTCACCGAGACCTCGCTGGTCTTCCTGCTGACCCTCTACCTCCAGGAGGTGCTGGGCTTCTCCGCGCTGGCCGCCGGGCTCAGCTTCGGTGTGCTGGGCGTCGGCACGGTGCTCGGCGGGTCGACGGCCGCCCGGGTGATCGCCCGCCTGGGCACGCGCGGCACGCTGCTGGCGGGCGGGCTGCTCCAGGCCGGCGCCACGGCGGCACTGCTGGCGCTGGGTCACGGGTCGGGCTGGCTCGGCCTGTTGCTGCCGGCCACCTTCCTCGGCGGGGTCGGCAACATGTTCGTGATCGTCGCCTTCATGGTGACCGCCACCTCCGGCCTGCCCGACGCCGAGCAGGGCATGGCGACCGGCCTGGCCACCATGACCCAGCAGATCGGCATCACCGTCGGCACCCCGGTGATGAGCGCCCTGGTGGCCACCCGCGCCGCCGGGCACAGCGTGCTCCCCGGCATCTCCCTGGCGGTCCTGGTGAACGTCGCCCTGGTGCTGGCCGGCACCCTGCTGGCCCTGCTGCTGCGTCGTCCCGGCAAAGCTTAGGGCCGGCCGAGCCGGAACCGCTGGCGGTACTCGGTGGGCGTGGTGTCCAGGGTGCGCCGGAAGGCGCGCACCAGGGTGTCCGTGGTGCCGAAGCCGCAGCGGGCCGCGATCCGCTCCAACGTCGCGTCGCTGGACTCCAGTTGGTGGCGCGCCCGCTCCACCCGGGCGGACTCGACGTAGGCGCTGGGGGTCTGGCCGAGCTCGGTCTTGAAGATCCGGGTCAGCTGACGCTCGCTCACGTGGGCGTGCTCGGCCAGGTCGGGCACGGTCAGCGGCTGGTCCAGGTTGCGTCCGATGTGCAGCCGCAGCTCCTCGATCCGGCGGGTGGTCGAGACCGGTTCCAGCGGCACGCTGAACTGGCTCTGGCCGCTGGGCCGCTTGAGGTACATCACCAGCTGCCGGGCCACCCGCAGCGCCAGCTGCTCGCCGAAGTCGTCGGCGACCAGGGCCAGCGAGAGGTCCAGGCAGGCGCTGATCCCGGCGCCGGTCCAGACGTTGCCCTCGCGGATGAAGATCGGGTCGGCGTCCACCTCCACGGCGGGGAAGTCGGTGGCGAGCTGCTGGGCGGTGGACCAGTGGGTGGTGGCCCGCTTGCCGTCCAGCAGGCCGGCGGCGGCCAGGATGTGCGCGCCGACGCAGACCGAGGCGACCCGGCGGCTGCGCGGGGCGAGCCGGCGCACCCAGTCCACCACCTCCGGGTCGGTCTGCGGGTGGACCCGGCGCCGCTCGTCCACCTCCACCGAGCCGGGCACCAGCAGGGTGTCGATGCTGCGCTCCAGGGCCTCGGCGAAGGTGAGGTCGGGCAGCACCCGCACCCCGGCGGAGGTGGTCACCGGCTCCATGGACCGGGCGGCGAGCATGATCCGGTAGCCCGTCAGGTCGTCGGTCTCGCGCTGGACCAGCGAGAACACCTCCGGCGGCCCGGTCACGTCGAGCAGGTCGACCCCCTCGAACAGCACCACCACGATCAGTCGGTTGACGGTGTTCATCAAATCTCCCCCCGGAGCGCACATCGGCCATGTCCTTTTCTGCATGTTAGATGGCATTGCCGCCAGTTCGACACCCCCCGTAGCTTGAGAACCGCAGCTCACCGCCGCACCGCGCGGTGAGGACGAGCGGTACAGCTCGGTAAAAGCTCCCCCCGGTCACTCACTAGCCCGGTAAAGAATCTGAGGCGGAACACCCATGTCTTCGACCACCCTGCGCGCTCTCAACGGCTTCGACGAGACCCCCGCGACCCTCGCCGACTCGACCCTGATCCTGGTGGACTACCAGAACACCTACGTCGGCGGCGTGATGGAGCTGGACGGCTGGCAGGCCGCGCTCGACTCGGCCGCCGAGCTGCTCGGCCGGGCCCGCGCGGCCGGCGCCAAGGTGATCCACGTGATCAACGACGGTGGTGAGGGCACCCCTTACGACATCCGGGCCGAGATCGGCCGGATCCACCCGAGCGTCGCGCCGGTCGAGGGCGAGCCGGTGGTGGTCAAGCAGGTGCCGAACGCCTTCGTGGACACCGACCTGGCCGCCCACGTCGACGCGGCCGGCCGCAAGGACGTGATCATCGCCGGCTTCATGACCCACATGTGCGTCGCCTTCACCACGGCGGGCGCCTTCCTGCGCGGCGACCGGCCCACCGTGGTCGCCGACGCCTGCGCCACCCGCCCGCTCGCCTCCACCGGCGCCGAGTTGACGGCGCACCAGCTCCACCACGCCGCGCTGGCCACCATCGCCGACCTCTACGGCGTCGTGGTGCCCACCGGCAAGTCCCTGAGCTGAGCCGGGAAGCACTCACCCGCGCCACCGCACCCCTTGACGGCGAGCGCGGCCTCCACCGGCCGTCCCCTGTTCCCCCGAGCCCGGACGGCCGTTGGGACCGCGCTCGCTTTTTCGTGCCCCGGCACACCCCGGTCCCAACCCCCAGAAGGACCAAGCATGTTCATCCCCCACAGACCCGATCCAGCCCAACCGAAGGAGAGTTCATGGCCACTCGCAGAGGATTCCTCGGCGGCGCGTCCGCGCTCGGCGCCGCCTCGCTGCTCGGCGCACCGACCGTAGCGTCCGCCGCCGCGACCGACGCCGCACCGGGCCCGGTCGCGGTCGACCCGCAGGGCCAGGCCCGCGACGCCGTCCTCGCCGTCAACTCCGGCATGCGGGCCAACTACGCGGCCCTCAAGGCCGATCTGGTCAAGCAGCTGAGCCCGGTGGTCGTCGTGCAGAACGACGCCAAGGGCGGCAAGTTCACCCTGGTCTGGAACGGCACCCAGGAGTCCGTCAACCCGGTCTCGGAGACCTTCGAGCTCGCCAAGTCGATCAGCCACGTGCCGCTGGGCATCTTCTCGGTGCTCGCCGCCTACCTGAGCCCCACCGTGCCGAACGTGTCCAACGCCGCCCGGATCGACCCGCACGACCTGCGGATGGTGGCCTACAAGAGCACCGACACCACCGGCTGGATCGCCCCGCTGCAAGCCTTCGGCGCCACCCTGGCGACCGCCCGGCAGTCCCTCGCCAAGGCCAACCTGCCCCAGGAGCTGACCACTTCCTGCGGCGCCCTGCTGGACGCGGCCGGCGCCTTCATCACCGCCACGGTGCAGGCGAAGCGGTTCGACATGAAGTCCTTCGAGGACTTCACCGCCGGCGTCTACGGCTACATCCGCACCAACATGAAGCACGCGGCGGCCGCCCAGATCGCCGGCGTGCGCGCCATCATGCAGCAGTGGCGCGGCAAGATCGGCGAGGCCCAGTGGCAGGACCTCTACACCGTGGTGCTCTCGCAGTGGACCACCTACGAGCTCAATCAGAACTCGATCATCATCCGGCCCTGCATGAACCCGGTGAAGGTGGACACCCACCTGATCGACCTGGCCACCGTCGAGCCGCCCAGCGACCCGGTCTTCGTGGCGCTGGACAACCTGGCCCGGATCGTCCAGGACAACGTCGCGGCCGAGCTGGTCTTCGTCGCCGACACCAAGGTGGCCGACGCGCTCAAGGGCCGGCAGGACCTGCTCTCCGACGAGATCCTCGGCCAGATCGGCGGAACCTCGCCCGCCCCGGCCGCGGCCGCCACTGCCGCCGCGTTCAGTGCCGCCACCGCCTGCCCGTTCGGCCACAAGGCGAGCAACTCGGCCAGCCCGGCGCAGATCTGACGCTGCGCCAGCACCACCGGCACGCCTTGCGTGTCGACGCACCACCCCTCACCGGCACCGGGTAGTCTCACCATCACTCTCAGTGATGGACTCCTCGGAGGTCACGGTGCGCATCCTGCTCATCGCCAGCGCGTTCAACAGCCTGACCCAGCGCGTCCAGGCAGAACTGCACGACCGGGGCCACCAGGCGCCCGCCGAGGTGGTCGGCACCCCGCAGGAGGTCCGGGCGGCGGTCGTGCGGCACGACCCCGAGCTGATCCTCGCACCGATGCTGAAGACGGCCGTCCCGGCGGACGTCTGGTCCCGTCACACTTGTCTGATCGTCCACCCCGGCCCGCCCGGCGACCGCGGCCCGTCCTCGCTCGACCGGGCGGTGCTGGACGGCGAGCGGGCCTGGGGTGTGACGGTCCTCCAGGCCAACGCCGAGATGGACGCCGGGGACATCTGGGCCGACGAGGCGTTCCCGCTGCCCGCCGCCGGCAAGAGCGACGTCTACCGCGGCGAGCTCTCCGACGCCGCCCTGCGCGCCGTGCTGCGGGCCGTCGACCGGGTCGCCTCCGGCCGCCACCGGCCCCGGCCGCAGACCGGACTGCCGATCCGGGTGCGCCCGCCGCTGACCCAGGCCGAGCGCCGGATCGACTGGGCCGCCGACGACACCGCGGCGGTGCTGCGCACCCTGCGCGCGGCCGACTCGCAACCGGGCGTGCGCGCCGAACTGCTCGGCGGCGCCTGGTTCCTGCACGGCGGACACCCGGAGGACGAGCTGCGCGGCACGCCGGGCAGCGTGCTGGCCACCCGGGCCGGCGCGATCTGCCTGGCGACCGCCGACGGCGCGGTGTGGATCCCCGAACTGCGCCCCGCCCGCACCCCCGGCGGCCCCGCCCCGGTGAAGCTGCCCGCCGTCCTCGCGCTCGGCGAGCGCCTGCCCGCCGTCCCCGACCTCCCCGCGCCGCTGCGGATCCCGGCCGGCCGCAGCACGTTCAGCGACATCCGCTACGAGGAGCACGGCGAGGCCGGGGTGCTGCGGTTCTCCTTCCCCGGCGGCGCGATGAGCACCGACCGGTGCCGCCGGCTGCTCGCCGCCTACCGGGCCGCCTGCGCCCGCCCGACCAGGGTGCTGGTGCTCGGCGGCGCCCGGGACTTCTTCTCCAACGGCATCCACCTCGGGGTGATCGAGGCCGCCGCCGATCCGGCCGCCGAGTCCTGGGCCAACATCGAGGCGATCGACGACCTGGTGGAGGCGGTGCTCGGGACCACCGACCGCCTGGTGGTCGCGGCCCTCGGCGGCAACGCGGCGGCCGGCGGGGTGATGCTGGCGCTCGCGGCGGACGAGGTCTGGTGCCGTGACGGGGCGGTGCTCAACCCGCACTACCGCCTGATGGGCCTGCCCGGCTCGGAGTACTGGACCTACACGCTGCCCGCGCGGGTCGGCCCCGAGACCGCCGAGGCGCTGCTGCGCGCGGCCGAGCCGGTCAGCGCCGACCGGGCCCGCCGCCTGGGCCTGGTGGACCGCGTGGTCCCCTGCGGCCCGGCCGCCTTCCCCGAGCGGGTCGCCGAACTCGCCGCCGAGCTGGCCGCCGATCCGGCGGCCCACCAGCGGATCACCGAGAAGAAGCGGCGGCGCGCCCGGGACGAGGCGGCGAAGCCGCTGGCCGCCTACCGGGCGGAGGAGCTGGCCCGGATGCGGCGCACCTTCTCCGACCCGGACGCGCCCTACCACGCGCTGCGCTCGGCCTTCGTCCGCAAGCAGCCGGCCCCCGCCCCCGCGCCGCGCTGAGCGGCGGGCCCGGTCAGCGCTGCACCCGCCGCCTGCCCCAGCTCGGCGCGACCAGCGCGACCAGGACCACGGCGAAGCCGATCTGCAGCAGGTGCCGGATCCAGTCGATCCCGGAGGTGTGCCGGACGCCGATCCACCCGGCCGCCGCGTTCCCGAGCAGTGCCCCGGCCGCCCCCAGCAGCGCGGTCAGCCACAGCGGAATCGCCTGCGGGCCGCGCAGCAGCAGCCTGGCCAGCAGGCCGAGCACGAGCCCGATGATGAGGATCCACACGATCTGGAACACGACGCCTCCCGGGAACGATTTGTCGACAGGGCGCTCCTTCGAGGCTAGCCAGTGCGGCCGTCGACGCCCACTCGCGGGGGCGGCGGGCCGGGTCAGTGCGTCAGTGCGGGAACATCCGGGGCGGCCGCTGCACGGCCAGCCCGTCGCGGAACTCCTCGATGGCGGTGGCGACCTGCCGCATCAGCTGGGTGCGTTCGAGCTTGTCCAGGTAGAGGTTGCGGCCGGCCAGCGCCTCGACGGTCACGGTGAAGTAGAGCGTCATCAGCGGATTGACGAACAGCTCGCTGTTGCCGGTCCGCGCGGTGAACCGCACGTCGCCGAACCGCCCCTGCAACGCGGCCGCCACCGAGCCGTGCACGATGCTCGGGTGCTCGGGGCAGGCGTCCCGGGCGTGCGCGACGGCGTCCAGGTAGAGCGCGCCCTCCCGGGAGTCGCGGGGGAGCGAGAAGGCGCCCAGGTACCCGCCGGCGGCGTCCAGCGCGGCCAGGTTCTCCAGCACCAGGCTGTGGTTGACGCCGTGGTAGGCGTCGACCCCGAACCCCAGGCAGGTGACCAGCCGCTCCGGCACCTCGGTCAGCCCGGCGACGGCGGCCAGGCTGGCCATGTCCTCCTCGGGGGTGCCCAGCCCCGTCTCGTCGCCGCGCATCAGGATGTCGGTGCCGCCGTCCACCAGCAGGATCGCGTCGATGCCGAGCCGCGCGACCAGCGCGCGGTAGGCCGCGCGCAGCGGCCGCACGCCGGTCGAGCCGAACGCCCAGACGGTGTCCGGCATCTGGTGCACCTTCAGCCAGCGGGCCAGCGTGCGCTCCGGGAAGTAGCGCTCGGCGGAGCGGGTGTCGGGGGTGATCCGGGCCAGCTCGGGGGCCTGCCAGACCTCGGCGTCCAGCCCGTAGAGGTGGCTGAACGACAGGTTCGCCAGGTGCACTTCCAAAGACTGACCGTCGGTTGGGGGGCGGCGTCGCGACGCCCGGACTCTCGCCTGGACGGCTTCTCCTCAGTCGCCAATGCTCCGCATGGACTCCTTCGTCGGCACCGCCCAGACTCGGCCCGGACGCCGCTCCTTCACCCACCCCCCAACCGACGGTCAGTCCTGCCGGCGCCGCGCAGCGCGAGCGCGATCGGCAGGCCGGCGTAGACGTCGAAGCCGCCGCCGGCGCCGGCGATCAGGATCCGCTCGGCGGTCTTCAGACGGGTGAGCAGGGCGGGTTCGAAGAGCGAGGGCATCCGGCGAAGCTAACCGATGCCGTCGCGCCGCCGCCAGCCGCTTTCCGTCCGCAGCCTGGACGGGCCTGTCCGCACCGGACGAACGGTCGCTAGTCTCCGGGTGAAGGAGCATCAGCTGAGGGGGCGTCGGCCATGGCCGGGATCGAGTACGACCAGCACACCGCCGAGCGGTACCGGGCCGCCCGCGAGGTGCCGCGCGAGGGCCTGACGGCCTGGCGCGAGGCGATCGCGGCGGCGAGCGGCCTGCGCCCGGGCGACACGGTGCTCGACCTCGGCGCCGGCACCGGGGCGTTCGCCACCGCCTTCCGCGACTGGTTCGACGTCCGGGTGCTGGCCGTCGAACCGGCCGCCGCGATGCGCGCCGTGCTCCTCGGACAGCTGGGCCCCGCCGACGAGCGGATCCGGGTGCTCGACGGGCGCGGCGAGGCGCTGCCGCTGCCCGACGGCTGCGCCGACGCCGCCTGGCTCGGCTCGGTGCTGCACCACCTGAGCGATGCGGCCGCCACCGCCCGTGAGCTGCACCGGGTGCTGCGGCCCGGCGCGCCGGTGCTGATCCGCAACCTCTTCCCCGGCCGCGCCGAGCGCGACCTGCGGGTGCGGTTCTTCCCCGAGACCGCCGCGGGCGTGGCCGACTACCCGAGCGCCGAGCAGGTCGCCGGGGTCTTCGCCGGGGCCGGCTTCCGGCGGGTCTCGCTCACCTCGCTTCCGCAGCGCAGCGCTGCCACCCTGGAGGAGTACGCCGACCGGCTGAACCAGGACAGCGACTCCAAACTGCGCGCGCTGACCGCCGAGCAGTACGCCGCCGGACTGGCCCGGCTGCGCGACGCGGCGCGCCGCCACCCCGCGGAGCCGGCGACGAGTTGGATGGACCTGCTGGTGCTGGCCCGGACTGAGGGAGGATCAGGTGACGCGGACGCTGCACGGTGAACGGGTGGTGCTGCGGCCCGCCGAGCCGACGGACGTGTCGGAGCTGGCCGCGATCCGCCGCACCCCGCAGGTGTACCGGCGCTGGCGCGGCGGCGGCGACCTGGTGGCGACGGTCGCCGAGGAGCTCGCCGACCCCGGTGACGAGACCTTCGTGGTGCTGCTCGACGAGCGGGTGGTCGGCGCGATCCAGTGGACCCAGGAGAACGAGCCCGACTACCGGCACGCCAGCATCGACATCTACCTGGACCCGGAGGTGCACGGCCAGGGGCTGGGCGCCGACGCGGTCCGCACCCTGGCCCGCCACCTGATCGCCGACCACGGGCACCACCGCCTCACCATCGACCCGGCAGCCGACAACGCCCCGGCGATCGCCTGCTACACCAAGGTCGGCTTCCGCCCGGTCGGCGTGCTGCGCCGCTACGAGCGCGGCGCGGACGGCGTCTTCCACGACGGCCTGCTGATGGACCTGCTGGCCGACGAGCTGCGCTGACCCGGGTCGGTCGACGAACGGCACCCCCGGGGCTAGCCTGCATCCCGACGATCGAGAGCGACGACGGGGGAGCACGGTGCAGGACGGGTACGACTGGCAGGACGACGGCACCACCTTCCGCCCGCCCGCGGCCTGCCCGCTCTGCGCGGGGGAGTTGCGCCAGGTGGAGCTCGGCCCGAGCAACGAGCTGAGCGGCCTGAGCGTGCGGGTGCACGTGGCGCGCAAGCTGTTCGCCCGCAAGTCCCGGGTCGAGGCGCTGGCCTGCCGGGGCTGCGGCCACCTGCTCACCTTCATGGCCAACCCCGAGGTGATGGACGAGCCGCCGGCCAAGACCCGCCGCAAGGGCTGACGCCGCCCGGCCGGTCCGCTCAGTGGTCGAACCCGACGTGCACGTGGTCGTGGTGGGTGTCGTCGGAGAAGAACTGGTTCGGGGTGCTGCCGCCGGTCAGCTGGCGCGGGCCGCCGACGTTGTACGAGCCGGCCGCGGCGGCGGCCCGCATGAAGCCGTCCACCAGGTCGTGCGGGGTGTTCGGGTCGACCACGGCCTGGCCGTTGATCCGCCAGACGTCGAAGGCCCGCCCGAGCGGGTGGTCGCTGGGCCGGGTGGTGCCGAAGACGTCGATCGGGTGGCCGGAGCGGACCACGCTGATCGACAGGGTGTACTGCTGGGCCAGCGTCAGCATCGCGGTCAGCGCGGAGTCGTGGACCTGGCCGCTCAGCACGTCGGCGTGCGCGGCGGGCGGCAGGGTGATCCGGTCCGAGGCGAGCACCTGCCGCGCGGCGGTGGAGAGCGCGGCGGCGGGCGGGCCGGGGTCGGCGGGGTGCAGCGCGGTGACCGTCCAGCGCGGGCTGGCGCTGGAGAGCCGGACGTCGACGGTGGTGCCGCCGGCGCCCTGCGGGGTCCACTGGTCGCAGACCACCAGCACGCTGGCCGAGTCGCTGAGGATGCCGCCGTACTGGGCGTAGACCACCTGGAGCGCGGCCTCGGCGGCGGTCGGCAGCAGCGGGCCGGCCTGCGCGACCAGCGCCGGGTCGACCCCGCCGAGCGCGGCCACCCGGGCCTGCGCGGCGGTGCTGCCCCCGCCGCCGGGCGGCCAGGCGCCGATCGCCTCCACCACCTGCGCCGCGCGCAGTTTGACGTCCGGTTGGATCTCGTTCGGCCCGGGCGTCCACGGCGTGGTGGCGGGCAGCGCGGCGGCGGAGCCCGCGGCCGGGCTGGAAGCCGCGCTTGAGGCGGAGGCGGAAGTCGGCGGGGCCGACGCCGCGGGTGATGGCGAGGACGAGGCCGACGGTGACGGGGAGGGCGAGCTCGCCCCCGACTGACACCCCGTCAGAGCACCGATCACCGACGCGAGCACCGCTCTGCGCGCCACCGTCCCGTCCACCGCCATGCGCCCACCCTGCCGCGCCGCCCCGCCGCTACGCGCTCACCCCGCCGCAGACCGGGGGAACCGACACTCCGTCAGCTCAGGCCGAGCGTGGAGAGCGCGGTCTGCCAGTCGCTGGCGATCGCGTTCTGCGCGTCCACCAGGTTCACCTCGCCCGAGCAGACGGCCTTGTGCAGCTTGTTCTCCACGCTGTCCTTGCTGTAGGAGGTCTGGCCGCTGGAGTCGGTCGCGTAGTGCGGCTCCGGCCACAGGTTCTGCGGGTCGGTCGGCGAGCCGCCGAGCTCCAGCGGGATGAAGTGGTCCTCCTCGTAGTCGGACATGCTGGTGTCCGAGTAGCCGTAGGCGACGATCCCCTGCGCCTTCAGCTTGTTGGTGTAGCTGGTCGAGGGGCGGATGGTCGCGGTCCAGCCGGAGACGCAGATGGTGGAGTCGATGGTGTCCTGCGTGACGTCCGGGTTGACCGCACCGGGCGTGCAGCTGGGGTCGGGCAGCGGCAGGTAGGCCTGCGAGCAGCTGCCGGCGGCCGCGGCGGCGGCCCGCACCGCACCGTGGCGGGCGGGCGCGGCCTGCGCGGCGGGCGCCGCCAGCGCACCGGTGACCAGCACCGCGGTGAGGGCGGCGCCGACCACGTTGAACTGCCGAGGTATGGAACGCATGGGGAGCTCCTGGAGGGAGTCGGGCCCGGTCTGGGGTCGCCGGGGCTCGATGCGTCCATGACAGCAGTGGGGCGGCACCGCCCGAAGGGGGTGTGCGGTGAATAACTGGTGACGCGCGTAGAACCGGAGACTGACGGCTCGTCAGTCGACCGCCGTGAAGACCAGTGACACGTTGTGCCCGCCGAAGCCGAAGGAGTTGGCCAGCGCCGTGCGGTAGGCGCCCGCGCGCGGTGCGCCGGTCACCACGTCCAGCTTGATCCGGGGGTCCTGCTCCTCCAGGTTCAGCGTGGCCGGGGCGATCCCGTCGCGCAGGGCCAGCACGGTGGCCAGCGCGCCCAGGGCGCCGGAGCCGCCCAGCAGGTGACCGGTCATCGACTTGGTGGCCGTCACCGCCGGGTGGGTGCCGATCGCCTCGGTGATGGACTCGGCCTCGGTCAGGTCGCCCAACTCGGTGGAGGTGGCGTGCGCGTGCACCAGGTCGATCTGCTGGGGCGTCACCGAGGCCGACTCCAGGGCCATCCGGATCGCCCGGACCTGGCCCTCCCGGCTGCCCGCGGTGATGTGGTACGCGTCCGAGGTGATGCCCGAGCCGGCCAGCCCGGCCAGCGGCCGGGCACCCCGGGCGGCGGCGAACTCGGGGCTCTCCAGCACCAGCAGCGCGGCGCCCTCGCCGAGCACCAGGCCGTCGCGGCCGGCGTCGAACGGGCGGGAGGCGCGGGTCGGGTCCTCGTTGCGGGTGCTCAGCGTCTTGGCCTGGGCGAAGGCGGCCAGCGGCGTGCGGTGCACCAGGGCCTCGGTGCCGCCCGCGATCACCACGTCGGCCCGGCCGAGCCGGATCAGGTCCAGCGCCATGGCGAGCGCCTCGGCGCCCGAGGCGCACGCGCTGACCGGAGTGAACGCCCCGCCCCGGGCGCCCAGTTCGATGCTGACCTGGCCGGCCGAGCCGTTCGCCATCATCATCGGCACGGTGTGCGGGGAGATCTTGCGGGAGCTGCCGGTGGCCTCCAGCAGGTCGTCCTGCTGGAGCAGGGTCTGCATGCCGCCGATCCCGGTGCCGATCACCACGGCCAGCCGCTCCGGCGCGACCTCGGGCGCGCCCGCGTCCGCCCAGGCCTCCCGGGCGGCGATCAGCGCCAGCTGCTGGCAGCGGTCGAGCTTGCGGGCCCGCACCCGGTCCAGCACCTCGCCGGGCTCGACCTTGACCTTGGCGGCCAGCCGGGAGGGCAGGTCCAGCGCCCACTCGTCGGTGAGGGCGCTCGCCCCGGAGACGCCGGCCAGCATCGCCTCCCAGGTCGCCGCAGCGGTGCCGCCGAGCGGTGTGGTCGCGCCGAGCCCGGTCACCGTGGCCGTCACCTGGGAGAACGCCATCCTGCCCACCTCGTTGTCAGTAGTAGACACCGGCCGCCCGGGCTTGTTGCCTGACGGTCCGTCCTGCTCCCACTCTGACAAGCGGATTGGCCGAAGATGATGCGCTGACCGATGTATTTACCGGCTCAGCTTCTGTGGGGTTCCGACAGTGACAGGGGCCCCTCACTCGGCCAGGTGGCGCTCCAGCGAAGCCATCTTGCGGGTCAGTCCGTCAGTGACCCCGGCCCGGTCGTCGATCTTGATCACCGTGCTGACCCGGTTGGCGAACGGCTTGACGGCGTCCACGGCCTGCTTGATCACCGCCATCACCTCGTCCCACTCGCCCTCGATCGAGGTGAACATCGCGTCGGTCCGGTTCGGCAGCCCGCTGGCCCGGACCACCTTCACGGCCGCCGCGACCGCCTCGGCGACGTCCTCCCCGGCCCCGAGCGGTGTGACGCTGAACGCGGCGATCATGTGCTTCCTCCTCAGCCCGTGTGGTGCCCGCCATGCTGCCACAGCGGCTGCCGACGGACCGTCAACCCCCGTAGACGCCCCGGCAGAGCCGCTCCTGCTCGGAGCCCGGCGGCCACTGGCCGTACTTCTCGGCCAGCGCGCACATGCCGGTGCCGTCGGCCTGCGGCGCCCCGGGCTGACCGGGCGGCTGGGCGGGCCGGCCCGGCGGGGGCGGGGCCGGGCTCGGCGCGGGCCGCTGGGCACCCGTCGGGGCCGGACGCGGGCGGGCCGGCCGGGTGGTCGCCCCGGGCTCCGGGGAGTCCGGGGCCCCGCCCGCCTGGTCGGCGGGCGGGACGCTCGGGGTCAGCACCCCGGTCCCCTCCTGGAGCACGACCCGGCTCGGCGGGGTGGGCGGCGGCGGGGCCGGGGTGAGCGAGGGCGAGGGGCTGGCCAGGTGCACCAGCGGCCCGGCCGGCGGCAGTTGCGCCGCGCAGCCGCTCAGCCCCAGCGCCGCCAGGGCCAGCAGCACGGCGGTCGTTCGGCCAGGGGCAATTCGGCCAGTGATATTTCGGCCAGTGGTAGTTCGGTGGGTCACGGCGGGTGCAACGAGCCGACCGGCCGGAGGCGACGCCCCGTCAACCCGGTGCGGCCCGTTCTCACCCACCCGGTCAGACCAGCGGGATCACCTCGGACCCGTAGGCGTCGATGGTCGCGTCGACCGCGTCGTGCATCGCGTACACCGCGAACTGGTCCACGCCCAGCTCGCGCAGCCGCGCCAGCCGCTCCAACTGCGCCGAGGCTGGGCCGATCAGGCAGAACCGGTCCACGATGGCGTCCGGCACGAACTCGGTGTCCGGGTTGCCGGCCCGCCCGTGGTGCGCGTAGTCGTAGCCCTGCCGGCCCTTGATGTACTCGGTCAGCTCCTCCGGCACCAGGTCGGAGTGCGCGCCGTAGTGCCGGACCAGCTCGGCCACGTGGTTGCCGACCATGCCGCCGAACCAGCGGCACTGGTCCCGGGCGTGCGCCAGGGCGGCGGGGGAGTCGTCGGCGGTCACGTAGGCGGGCGCGGCCACGCAGACGGTGACCGAGGCGGGGTCGCGCCCGGCCTCGGCGGCGGCCGTGCGGACCGCCTTCACCATGTACTCCGTCAGGTACGGGTCGGCCAGCTGCAGGATGAAGCCGTCCGCCTGCCGGCCGGCCAGGGCCAGCGCCTTCGGGCCGTAGGCGCCCATCCAGACCGGCAGCCGGCCGTCCCGCACCCAGGGCAGCTGGATCGCGGTGCCGTGCACCTCGACCGCCCGGCCCTCGGCCAGCTCCTTGATCACGTGCATCGCCTCGCCGAGCCGGGCCAGCGTGGCCGGCTGCCCGCCGGGCACCCGCACCGCCGAGTCGCCGCGCCCGATCCCGCAGACCGTCCGGTTGCCGAACATCTCGTTCAGCGTGGCGAAGGTGGAGGCCGTCACCTCCCAGGCGCGGGTCGAGGGGTTGGTCACCATCGGACCCACCGTCAGCCGCTCGGTCTGCGCCAGGATCTGGCTGTAGATCACGAACGGCTCCTGCCAGAGCACGCAGGAGTCGAAGGTCCAGCCGTGCGTGAAGCCCGCCGCCTCGGCACGGCGCATCCGCTCCACCACCAGCTTGGCCGGCGGGTCGGTCTGCAGCACGAGTCCGATGTCCATCGGTGCACCACCTCTCTACAGGTATTGACAGGTATCCCGGCGCAGGAACCGCCCGTGGCCGGCCCGCCCCAGCCACCGCCCCCGGTCCAGCACCACCGCGCCCCGGGAGAGCACGGTGCGCACCCCGCCGCCCACCCGGGTGCCCTCGTAGGCCGAGTAGTCCACGTTCATGTGGTGGGTCGCGGCGGACAGGGTGTGCGCGGCCGCCGGGTCGTAGACCACCAGGTCGGCGTCGGAGCCGGGCGCGATGGTGCCCTTGCGCGGGTAGAGCCCGAACATCCGGGCCGGCGCGGCGCAGGCGATCTCCACCCAGCGCCGCCGCGAGATCCGGCCGTCCAGCACCGCCTGGTGCAGCAGGTCCATCCGGTCCTCGACGCCGGGCAGGCCGTTCGGGATCTTCGAGAAGTCGCCCCGGCCCAGCTCTTTTTGACCCACGAAGCAGAACGGGCAGTGGTCGGTGGAGACCACCTGGAGGTCGTCGGTGCGCAGGCCCTTCCACAGCTCGGCCTGGTGCTCGCGCGGGCGCAGCGGCGTGGAGCAGACGTACTTGGCGCCCTCGAAGTCCGGCTCGGCCAGCTTGTCCACGTCCAGGAAGAGGTACTGCGGGCAGGTCTCGCCGAACACCGGCAGCCCCTGGTCCCGGGCGGTGGCGATCTCGGCGAGCGCCGAGCCGGCCGACACGTGCACCACGTAGAGCGGCGAGCCGGCCACCTGGGCCAGCTTGACGGCCCGGTGCACCGCCTCCGCCTCCAGCAGCTCGCGGCGCACCTCGCCGTGGTAGCGCGGGTCGCTGCGGCCGGCCGCCAGCGCCTGCTCCACCAGCACGTCGATGGCGATGCCGTTCTCCGCGTGCACCATCACCAGCGCGCGGTTGTCGGCGGCCCGCTGCATGGCCCGCAGGATCCGCCCGTCGTCGCTGTAGAACACGCCGGGGTAGGCCATGAAGAGCTTGAAGGAGGTGGACTCGCCGGAGTCGGTGAGCTGGTCCATCTCCTTCAGCACCGGCTCGGTGACGTCCGAGACGATGGTGTGGAAGCCGTAGTCGATCGCGCAGTTGCCCTCCGCCTTGGCGTGCCAGGCGTCCAGGCCGGCCCGCAGCGAGCCGCCGCGCGGCTGCACCGCGAAGTCCACGATGGTGGTGGTGCCGCCCCAGGCGGCGGCGCGGGTGCCGGTCTCGAAGGTGTCCGAGGCGGCGGTGCCGCCGAACGGCAGCTCCATGTGGGTGTGCGCGTCGACCCCGCCGGGGATCACGTAGCAGCCGGTGGCGTCGATCACCGTGTCGGCCTGCCAGGAGTCGGCGACGGCGCTGCCGGTGGCGGCCAGCGCGACCACCGTCTGACCGTCGATCAGGACGTCCGCGCGCAGCTCGTCGGCGGCGGTGACGACCAGTCCGTTGCTGATCCGGGTGCGGCTCATGCCTGTGCCCTCCGCAGTGCCTCGATCAGCAGGGCCGCGCCCTCGCGGGCCTCCTCCGCCGTCAGGCTGAGCGGCGGGGCGACCCGCAGCGCGTCGCCGGCCCGGCCGCCCTTGCCGACCAGCAGGCCCAGCTCGCGGGCGTGCTCCAGCGTCGCGGCGGCCGTCGCCGCGTCCCGCAGGCCGACCCCGAGCATCAGCCCGCGCCCGCGCAGCTCCACCGGCAGGCCGGACTTCTCCAACTCCTCGCGGAGCACCGCGCCGACCCGCCGGGCGTTGCCCTGGAGGTCGTTCTCCAGCAGGTGGCGCAGGTTGGCCAGGGCGGCGGCGCAGGTGATCGGGCTGCCGCCGAAGGTGGAGATCGAGTTGGCCGCCAGCGAGTCCATCACCTCCGCCCGGGCCACCACGCCGCCCATCGACATGCCGTTGGCGATGCCCTTGGCGAAGGTCAGCACGTCCGGCGGGCCGGCCTGCCCGTGCGCCTGCCAACCCCAGAAGTGGTCGCCGGTGCGGCCCCAGCCGGTCTGCACCTCGTCGCTGATCCAGAGGATCCCGTGCCGGTCCAGCACCTCCTTGAAGGCCGCCAGCAGCCCGTCCGGCCCGCTGGTGAACCCGCCGACGCCCTGGATCGGCTCGGCGATCAGCGCCGCCACCGTGCCCTCGGCCTGCCCGAGCATGTCCTCCAGGTCCGCCACGCAGGCGGCGGTGAACTGATCGTCCGTCAGCTGGGCGAACGGCCCGGCCGTGCGCACCCCGCCGTGCACGTAGAGGGTCTGCAAGGGGGAGAGGCTGGTCGGCGACCAGGAGCCGTTGCCGGTCACGCCGATCGTGGAGAACGAGCGCCCGTGGTAGCTGTTGCGCAGCGCCAGCACCTGGTTGGAGCGCCGGTGGGTGGTGGCGAGCAGCAGCGCCAGCTCGTTGGCCTCGGTGCCGGAGGGGGTGAAGAACACCTTGGCGTCGGGGATGCCGGAGAGCGCGGCGATCTGCTCGGCCAACTCGACCATGGGGGTGGAGAGGTAGAGCGTGGAGGTGTGCAGGATCCGCCCGGCCTGCTCGGCCACCGCCCGGGTCACCTCGGGCAGCGCGTGCGCCGTCATGGTGGTCAGGATGCCGCCGAAGAAGTCGAGGTAGCGCTTGCCGGCGCTGTCCCAGACGTGCCGGCCCTCGCCGTGGGTCAGTTCGATCGGCTCGCGGTAGTAGGTGGCCAGCCAGGCCGGGGTGACGGCGCGGTGCCGGCGCAGCAGCTCGGCCGGGTCGACGGTGTGCGCGGTGGTGCGCGCCTGGAGGTCGGTCATCCGCTGCCTCCTCAGGCCTGCGCCAGCGGCCCGTAGGCCTCGGGACGGCGGTCGCGGTAGAACGCCCACTGCTGGCGGACCTGCTCGATCAGGCCCAGGTCCAGGTCGCGCACCAGCAGTTCCTCCGCCTTGTCCGAGGCCGCCTCGCCGACCAGTTGACCGCGCGGGTCGACGAAGTAGGAGGTGCCGTAGAAGTCGTTGTCGCCGTACTCCTCGGTGCCGACCCGGTTGATCGCCGCGATGAAGTACTCGTTGGCCACCGCCGCGGCCGGCTGTTCCAGCTGCCACAGGTAGGCCGACAGGCCCCGGCTGGTCGCCGAGGGGTTGTAGACGATCTGCGCGCCGGCCAGGCCCAGCGCCCGCCAGCCCTCCGGGAAGTGCCGGTCGTAGCAGATGTAGACGCCGACCTTTCCCACGGCCGTGTCGAAGACCGGCCAGCCCAGGTTGCCGGGCTTGAAGTAGTACTTCTCCCAGAAGCCCTTGACCTGCGGGATGTGGTGCTTGCGGTACTTGCCGAGGTAGCTGCCGTCGGCGTCGATCACCGCGGCGGTGTTGTAGTAGACGCCGCTCTGCTCGACCTCGTAGACCGGCACCACGATCACCATGCCGAGCTCGCGGGCCAGCGAACGCATCCGCTGCACGGTCGGGCCGTCCGGCACCGGCTCGGCCCAGCGGTAGTGCTCGGGTTCCTGCACCTGGCAGAAGTAGGGGGAGTTGAAGACCTCCTGGAACCCGATGATCTGCGCGCCGTCGGCGGCGGCGGCGCGGGCGTACTGCTCGTGGAGGTCGATCATCGAGGACTGGTCGCCGGTCCAGCGGGCCTGGACCAGTGCGGCTCGGACGATCTGCGACTGCGACATGGGCACCACTCCTGACGGGTTGGTGAAGCACAGGCGTGTGGCAGGTGTTCTGATGGCCTCCCCCTACGGCGGGCGACCGAACCCCGACAGTGTGTCAGCCGAAACCCCCGGTGGCCGACAACCGGTGACACTCCGTCGCCCGCGTGGCGGCGCTGCGTCAACCCGGATTGCCGTCGGCCGCGCGCTTGGGCACGCCCTCGCGGCCGGCGGGCATCGAAGGGTGCCGACCGATCACGATCACGCCCGCGACCATCGCCAGCAGCCCCAGCGTCTCCCAGGTCAGCGCGGCCGGTGAGACCCGCAGCCGGTCGCCCAGGAACCCGACGGCGCAGACGATCCCCGCCAGCGGCTGGGCGGCGGTCAGCGCGGGCAGCGACATCTTCAGCGGCGCGGCCTCGAACGCGCTCTGCACCAGCAGCAGCCCGACCACGCCCAGCCCGACCACCGCGTACGGCTCCCAGTGGTGCAGCGCCGAGAAGATCCCGCCGTGGCTGGCGTGCCGCGAGCTGGCCCGGCTCAGCGCGTCCTGCAGCCCGTACAGCAGCCCGGCCGCCAGCGCGAGCAAGGTGGCCTCCTCGAACAGCGGCAGCCGCTTGGCCAGCGAGACCAGCAGCAGCGCCAGGCCCGCCACGATCCCGAAGACCAGCCAGTGCCGCAGCTCGGAGGCGGTCGCCCCGCCGCCCTTCGGGTCCCCGGCCGCGATGAACACCGTCACCCCCACCCCGAGCAGCACCACCCCGCCCCAGCCGGAGAAGCCCAGCCGCTGCCGGTAGAGCAGGCGGGCCAGCGCCATCGCGAAGACCAGGTTGACGGTCAGCAGCGGCTCCACCAGCGAGACCTCGCCCGCGCGCAGGGCCAGCCCGCTGAGCACCAGGCCGGCCACCATCACGGCGATCCCGAGCAACCAGTCGGGCATCCGGCACAGGTCCAGCAGCAGCCGCCAGCGCAGCAGGTCGGCGCGCGGGGCGCGCTGGGCCGCGTGCTGCTGGAGCACGAAGCCGAGGCCGAGGCAGCAGGCCGCGCCGACCGCGAGGAGGAAGACCGCCACTCAGGATCACCCGGTAGGTCGTGCTGGCCCGCCGCGCCCCCACGCCGGGCCGGATCGCGGCCAGCGTACCTCCGGTCCGGCGACAGCGGACGGGCTCTTCGGCAGGTCGCGCGTGTCGGCGGGCGGCGGGCGGTTTGGATGGCCGGTATGAGAGCCCTGCTGGCGCGGTGGCAGCTGCCGACCCTGATCGAGCACCACGACCCGAGCGGGGTCAAGGCGCTCTACTCGGCCGTCAACGCCTTCGTCTCGGTCGCCGTGATGGCGCTGATCGCGCACTACTCGAACGAGCCGTTCCTCTTCCCCTCGCTCGGGCCGACCGCGTTCCTGCTCTTCTACACGCCGCTGGCCGCGCCCGCCTCGCCGCGCAACACGCTCTGCGGGCACCTGATCGGGGTGCTCGCCGGGTACGCGGCGCTGGCGGCGACCGGGCTGCTGCACACCGGGCCGAACCTGAACGACATCGGCTGGGCCCGGGTCGGTGCGGCCGCGATCGCGCTCGGGGTGACCTGCGGGCTGATGCCGCTGTTCGGCGTGGCCCACCCGCCGGCCGGCGCGACCACGCTGATCGTCGCGCTCGGCCTGCTGCGCACGCCGCGCCAGCTCGCCGTGGTGATGCTCGCGGTCCTGGTGCTGGTGATCCAGGGGGTGCTGGTGAACCGGCTGGCCGGGATCCGCTATCCGCTCTGGCGCCCGGTGGCGCAGGGCGCACCGTCAAAGGGGAGTGGACTCCCCGTCTCCGGAGGGAGCCGGCCGTGATCGTGCGGATCTGGGAGGCGCAGGTCGCGCCGAAGCGGGTGGCAGAGTTCTGCGCGGTGCTCCAGGCGCAGGTGATGCCGCAGTTGACCGGCCTGGACGGCTACCTCGGCGGTGAGCTGCTGCGCTCGCTGCCGGACAGCACGCACCGGGTGCTGGTGGTGACGCGGTGGCGCGACGAGGAGGCGCTGCGCGGGTACGCCGGGCCGATGTGGGCGATGCGGCCGGTCTGGTCGGACAGCGAGCTGGGGTACCTGGAGCACCCGCCGGAGGTGTCGCACTTCAGCGTGTTGATGAGCTCGTGACGCTCTCGGACTGACCGCAAAGAAGTCTTCGCAAAGATACCTTTGCAAAATACTCTTTGCGGTCTACCGTGATACCCATGAGCGAACCCACCGACGACTTCTCGCGGGTCGTCCTCGACGCCAAGGGCCTCAAAGCCCTGGCCCACCCGGTCCGGGTGCGGCTGCTCGCCTTGCTCCGCCGCAACGGGCCCTCCACCGCGACCCGGCTCGCCACCGAGCTCGACCTCAACTCCGGCGCCACCAGCTACCACCTGCGCCAGCTCGCCGCCGCCGGGTTCGTCGCGGAGGACACCGAGCGCGGCAACGCCCGCGACCGCTGGTGGCGGGCCGTCTACCAGGCCACCAGGCTCGACGACAACGAGCTCGCCAACAGCGAGGACGGGCAGGCCTTCCTCCAGTCGGTGCTCGCCCTGCACACCCAGCGCGCCCGACGCACCATCAACGAACTGCCCACGATGGCCAGTCCGTGGCGCGAGACCTTCGACCTCAGCGACTGGTCGCTGCGGCTCACCCCCGAGGAGGCGCACCGGCTGAACGCCGAGCTGGCCGAGGTGGTCGGCCGCTACCGGCGCCACGACGCGGGGGCCGAGGGCCCGGCCGGCACCGAGCGGGTCGCGCTGATCATCCAGCAGCTGCCGGAGCCCGAGGGCGCTGAGGACGAGCCGTGCTGACCTTACGACCGGCCCCGCTGACGCGGCTGCTGATCGCCAACGGGGTGTCACTTCTCGGCACCCGGGTCGCCGCGATCGCCTTGCCCTGGTTCGTCCTCGCCACCACCGGTAGCGCTGCGCGCACCGGCGTGGTGGCCGCCTTCGAGCTGCTGCCGTACGTGCTGGCCAAGGCGTTCAGCGGACCCCTGGTGGACCGGGTGGGCGCCCGCCGGGTGGCCGTGACCGCCGACCTGCTGAGTGCGCTGGCGGCCGTGGGCGCGCCGGTGCTGCACGCGCTCGGTCTGCTCTCCTTCCCGCTGCTGCTGCTCTTCGGCGTGCTGCTGGGCAGCGCCCGGGGGCCGGGCGACCTGGCCAAGTACGTGCTGATCCCCGAGCTCGCCGAGCGCACCGGCCAGCGGCTGGAACGCGCCAGCGGCATCGTCTCGGTGGCCGAGCGGCTGGCCCAGGGCACCCTCGGCCCCGCCGTCGGCGGCCTGCTGGTGACGGCCTGCGGACCGCTCGCCGCGATGCTGGTGAACGGCGCCTCGTTCGCCGTGGTCGCCGCGATGGTCGGCCTCGGGCTGCCGCGCGACGCCGGGCGGCCCGTGGTCACCGCGCCGGCGGCGGAATCCGGGGAGCCCGGCTACTGGCGGCAGTTCGGGGAGGGCCTGGCCTTCCTGCGCGACGACCGGCTGCTGCTCGCGCTCACCGCGATGATCACGGTGACCAACCTGCTCGACGCCGCCTTCACCGCCGTGCTGCTGCCGGTCTGGGCCCAGCGCACCGGCCAGGGCGCGGGCGTGGTCGGCCTGCTGTTCGCGGTCTCCGGCGCGGCGGGCGTCGGCGGCAGCCTGATCGCCGCTGCCGTCGCCCACCGGCTGCCGCGCCGGCTGGTTTTCTTCCTCGCCTTCCTGGTCGCCGGCGCGCCGCGCTTCGTCGCCCTCGCGCTGCACCTGCCGCTGCCCGGGCTGATCGGCGTCTTCGTCGCCTCCGGCTTCGCGGCCGGGTTCATCAACCCGATCCTCGGCGCGATCGACTTCGAGCGGATCCCGCGCCGGATGCTCGGCCGGGTCGGCGCGATCGGCGACGCCCTCGGCTGGGCCGGCATCCCGCTCGGCACCGTGCTGGCGGGCCTGGCGGTCGGCGCGGCCGGGGTGGCCCCGGTGCTGCTGGTGGCGGGCGGGCTGTACTTCCTCACCACCAACCTGACGGGCTTCCGCCACGAGTGGCGGGAGATGGACCGGCGCCGACCGGCCGCGGCTCCTAAGCCTGCAGTAGCGCCGGACACGGTGCCCAGCGAGGTGTGATCAGCGAGGTGTGATCAGCTCCAGCGGCCCGCGGCGGCCGCCTCGCTGACGAACTCCTCGAACGAGCGGGCCGGCCGGCCCAGCGCCCGCTGGACCCCGTCGGCGGCGCCCGGGTTCCGGCCCTCCCGGACCTGCGTCAGCAGGCCGGTCAGCGTCCGGGCCACCGCGACCGGCGCACCGTGTGCCACCAGCTGTTCGGTGTAGGCCTCGGGGGAGACGTCCAGGTGACGGACCGTCCGGCCGGTCGCGGCGGTGATCAGCTCGACCGCCTCGGCGAAGCCGAGCTCCCGGGGGCCGGTCAGGTCGTAGGTCTGCCCGGCGTGCCGGTCGTCGGTCAGCGCGGCGGCGGCCACCTCGGCGATGTCCTCCGCGTCCACGAACGGCGTGCGGCCCGCGCCGACCGGCAGCGCCACGGTGCCGGTCAGCACGTCGGGCAGCCAGAAGGTCTCGCTGAAGTTCTGCGCGAACCAGTCCGGCCGCAGCACCGTCCAGCCGACGCCGCTCTCCCGCACCGCCCGCTCGGCGGTCTTCAACGGGTGGCCGTCGTCGGCCGCGCCGACCCCGTGGGCCGAGAGCAGCACCAGCCGCCGCACGCCGGCGGCCACCGCCTCGGTGACCAGGCGCGGGATCCGCTCCTGCGGATCCGCGGCGTGCAGGTCGGGTTCGAGCAGGTAGAGGGCGGCGGCGCCGTCGAGGGCGGGGCCCCACGTCGTCGGGGCGCCGAGGTCGAGGTGGGCCTCGCCGCCGGAGCGGGAGGCCGTGCGGACCGGGTGGCCGGCCGCGCGCAGGCGGCGGGCGATGCGGCGGCCGGTGGTACCGGTGCCGCCGAGAACCAGAATCGTCTCCATGACGGTCAGTCAACTCCGGCGGAGCCGGACGATCCATGGGAGATCGTCGCTGATCCCTCTGCGATCGTCCAGCGCCACGACCGGCTAGCGTGGGCCGACATGGACGTGCTGAGCGATGTGCTGCACCGGGCCCGGGCCGGCGAGGCGCGGATCCACCAGTTGATCCAGCGGCCGCCGTGGTCGGTGCAGTTCGCCGACCCGCCGTCGCTCGCCGTGGTGGCCGCCCTCGGCGGGACCGCCTCGGTGCGGCTCGACGGCGAGGCGGTGCTGCTGGCGGGCGGGGACATCGCCCTGATCAGCCGGGCCGACGGCTACACCATTGCGGACGCCCCCGACTCCCCGCCGCAGGTCGTGATCCGCGGCGGGTACAAGCAGTTCATCGAGGACGGGTCCATGGCCGGGCGGCAGTTGGGCCCCCGGACGTACGGTGACGGGCTGCCCGGCTCCACCGTCGTGCTGCACGCCGGCTACCGCTTGCGCGGTGAGGTGGGCCGGCGGCTGCTGGCGATGCTGCCCGGGCTGGCCGTGCTGCCCGCCGGGCCACGCACCCGGCAGGTGCTGGAACTGCTCTCCGGCGAGGTCGCCCAGGAGGAGCCCGGACAGGACGCGGTGCTCGGGCGGCTGCTGGACCTCGTGCTGGTGCTGGCCCTGCGCGCCCTCTGCGCCCAGCCGGGCGACGAACTGCCGCACTGGCGCGGTGCGTTGGCCGACCCCGGGATCGGCGAGGCGCTGCGCCTGCTGCACGAGCGGCCGGCCCACCGCTGGACGGTGGCCGAACTGGCCGCGAGCGCCGGCCAGTCGCGCTCCGCCTTCGCCGCGCGGTTCAGCCGCGTGGTCGGCGAACCGCCGCTCGGCTACCTGACGGGCTGGCGGATGACGCTGGCCGCCGACCTGTTGCGCGAGACCGAGCACAGCGTCGAGGCCGTGGCGCGCGAGGTGGGGTACGCGGACGCCTTCGCGTTCAGCACGGCGTTCAAGCGGGCGCACGGGGTCAGCCCCTCGGTCTGGCGGCGCGGCTGATCGACCCGAGGTTGCGTGGCTGATCGACCCGAGGTTGCGTCAACCCGCAAGTCTGGATGACGAGTTCACCGGAAATCCACAGCTTCCACCCTCTTGCTCAGCGCATGACAATCAGCGACTCTGTAATGCCCACCAGAGCCCCCCACATGGCTCGGGTGGGCTCGCGAGCATCTGTTCGTCCCCCACAGAGGAGCCAGCATGCGCAAGTTCCTGATACGCGTCGCCACCCTCGCGGCCGCGGCCACCGCTCTCGCCCCCGTCGCGCCGACCACCGCCGCAGCCGCCCAGGGCATGGCGTTCCGCCCCCTGAGCTACAACATCAACGGCTACAACTGGGGCGGCTACGCAGCCCAGGGCAGCGGCTTCACCTCCGTCTCGGCCAGCTGGACCGAGCCGAACGCCAGCTGCAACTCCACCAACGACCTCTACGCGCCCTGGGTCGGCATCGACGGCTACGGCTCGTCCACCGTCGAGCAGACCGGTGTCGCGACCGACTGCTCCAGCGGCAGCCCCGTCGACCAGGCCTGGTACGAGATGTACCCGGCGAACCCGGTCTACCTGAGCAGCAGCTCGTACCCGGTGTCGGCCGGCGACCACATCAACGCCTCGGTCACCTACGCCGGGAGCAGCAAGTACACCCTCAAGCTCAACGACTCCTCGCGGGGTTGGACCTACACCACCACCAAGTCGCTGTCCGCGAGCCGGGCCAGCGCCGAGGTCATCATCGAGTCGCCGACCGGGTCCTACCCGAACTTCGGGACCCTCAACTTCACCTCGGCCACCGTCAACGGCAAGTCGCTCGGGTCCTCCAACCCGGTCGCGATGGACCCGTCGAACGGCGCCTACGAGGCCACCACCAGCGGCCTCGGCTCCAACGGCACCAGCTTCAGCGAGACCTTCCTGCAGGAGTAGCGGCACCCGGCGCTGGGGCGGACGCCCGCCCCAGCGCACACCCGCCCCAGCGCACGCCCGCCGAGCGGCGCCCTATGCTGCTGCGGTGCACGAGACCACCACCCCGACCCTGCTGTTCGTCATCGGCCCGGCCGCCGTCGGCAAGATGACCGTGGGCGGCGCGATCGCCGAGCGCACCGGGTTCAAGCTGTTCCACAACCACATGACCATCGAGCCGTTGGCGCGGCTGTTCGGCCACGGGTCGCCGCAGTTCCAGCGGCTCAACCACGGCTTCCGCGAGCAGATCCTCGCCGAGGCGGCCGGCAGCGACCTGCCCGGCCTGGTGTTCACCCTGGTCTGGGCCTTCGACGACCCCGAGGACGCGGCGCTGGTCGAGCGCTACACCGCCCCCTTCCGCGAGCGCGGTGCGCGGATCCTCTTCCTGGAGCTGACGGCCGATCAGGCGGTGCGGCTCGTGCGCAACGCGGGCGAGACGCGGCTCGCCGAGAAGCCCTCCAAGCGGGACCTGGAGTGGTCGAACCGGAACCTGGTCGGCATGGACGCCAAGCACCGGCTGAACTCCATCGACGAGTTCGCCCACGTCCCCGAGTCGCACCTGCTGGTGGACAACACCGAGTTGGCGCCGGCCGAGGTCGCCGAGCGGGCGGTGGCGTACTTCGGGCTCTGAACCGTCGTGGCGGTGACAGCGAAGGCGAACGTGAGGGCGAACGTGAGGGCGGAGGCGAAGGCCCGGCGGGGCCGGTCGGCCCCGCCGGGCGGCACCTCGACGCGTCAGTCCAACTGGACCGAGGAGGCCTGGTCGTTGAACCACGCCGGGACGTCGGTGCAGTGGCCGGGATTGACCGTGATGCTCTGGCCCTCGTACCCATCTGCGGAGAAGAGCGTGGCCGCGGTGCCGGAGTGGTTGCAGACCGAGCTGACGATCTTGTCGAAGTTGTTGTCGGAGAGCCAGCCGATCGACTCGTCGGTCAGCAGCACGCGGCCGTTGGCGGGCTGGTTGAGTCCGTAGTTCTCGTAGAGACAGACGAACCCGTCGCGGCACACGCCGGCGCCCTGTCCGGAAGGCAGCACGTTCACGGTGCGCGGAGCGGCCGAGGCCGACTGCACGGGGATGACGGCCAGGCCGGCGAGCAGGGCGGTGCCCAGGACGAAGGAAAGGCGTCGCTTCAAGGATTGCTCCTCGGTTGGTGGGGGAGATTCCCCCGACTTCCCGCATCATGGGCAGGCGGCGTGATGATCGTACGGAGGCACAGGTATCTGTACGAACAATCACCGGGATGGGTGAGTGCGGGTGGGGCGGCCGGGTGTGACGGTGGCTCACGCCTCCGGCCCGACCGTGGCCCACACCAGCTTGCCGATCCCCTCGCGTGGCCCGAACCCCCGGTCGCGGGACAGCCGTTCGACCAGCAGCAGCCCACGGCCGCACTCCTCGTCCGCGCCGACGGGCGCGAGGGTGGGCGGCTTGCCGCTGGCGTCGTGGACTTCGATGCGAAGGAGGGCGGGGGAGAGGTCGAAGCGGATGAAGATGAGTTGCTCCGGCCCGCTGCGCCCGTGCAGCAGGGCGTTGGTGACGAGCTCACTGAGGATCACCTCGGCGTCGCAGGCGAAGAGTTCACCGTTGGGGACGGGATCGGCGAGGAAGTCGCGGAGCATGGTGCGGGCGGTGCCGGCCGACTTCCGGTGCTGGGGGAGCCAGGCGGAGTGGGTGGTCATGTCGAGCCTTTCTCTTCCGGTTTAGCGACATCACTTCAGCAGAACCGAGTAGGCTCGACGGCACTTGACTGTCGATTAGAAAGTTGCAATCCGGTCGGATTGCCCATCCCGAGTATGAAAGGGGAGGTCATGGGGGTGGAGGGGGACGATCGGCCCGAGAGCTTGACTCCGTTGGAACGCTTCGGAGTCGAGGTCAGAGAAGTCCGACAGGGTAAGAAAATCACACAAAAAGCCCTCGGGACTGTGTCCGGCTACTCCGAGGCCTATGTGAGCAAGTCGAGAACGGCACGATGGTGCCCTCGGAGCGTTTCGCGGCGGGGTGTGACGTCGCCTTCCAGACCAACGGCCTCTTCGTGCGCATGCGGGACCGGATTTTCGACCCCGAGGATGCGTCATGGTTCCAGCCGTACCTCTGGTTCGAACGCCAGGCACTTGAGATTCTGGACTTCTCGCCGATCGGCGTCATGGGGATGTTCCAGACGGCTGAATACGCACGGGCGATCTTCTCGGCGGGCCATCCCAGAAAAACCCCGGAGAAGATCGAAGTCATGGTGGAAGAACGATTGAAGCGTCACGAGCTGCTCGAACGGAAGGATCCCCCGGCGTTCTGGGTGGTCTTCCATGAGGGTTGCCTGCGCACGCCAGTGGGCGGGGTGGGAGTCATGGCCGCGCAGCTGGACCACTTGCTGAAGTCGGCGGAATCGCCGAACGTGGACTTCCAGGTGCTGTCGTTCACCGCAGGTGCGATCGCCGCCCACACCACGCCGTTCACCCTGGTCAGGCTCCCCAATGCACAGACCGAACTCTACGGTGACGGGCTCATGGCCGGAAAGGTCTTCCAATCGTCGGGCACAGTGGTTGAGTTCTCGGGGCACTATGAGCGGATGCGTGCGCACGCGCTCCCGCCGGACCGTTCGTTGGAATTCATCGCGGAACTCGCCGAGGGGTACCGAAAGTGCTGAGCGCCTTGGTGTGGCAGACGTCAACTCACAGTGCCAAGGACCCCGACGGCCCGGCGCTCAGCCTCACCACTGACGCCTGGTCAGCTTTCCTCGACCAGCTCAAGCAGCTCAAGGGCGCCTGACGGTCACTCCGCGAGGGTGGCGAGGTCGCTCAGGACTCGGGCCGCCGGGGCCGGGGCGACCAGCCAGCCCAGGTGGCTGCTGGTCAGCGTGCGGACGTCGTAGGGGTTGTCCGGCGTCAGGGTGTCGCCCTCGCGGATCATCCGGTCCTGCATGGCGAGGGGGATGCTGGCGTCCTCGGTGAGCCGGATGTAGGTCTTCGGGATCCAGCCCCAACTGGCCTTCTGCGCGCGGTCGTCCGGCGTGCCGACGTCGAGGTTCTCGTCCGGCTGGAAGGTGTTGAGGAAGGCCAGGAACTCCTCGTCCGTCCCGTCGGCCAGGAACGCCGCCTTGAAGGCGGCGAGCACGCCGGCGTCGGCGGTGCGGAAGTTGGAGCGCAGCAGCCCGAGTTCGGCGGGGTTGCCGACCATCGCCGCGATCAGGCCGGTGGCGTCGACCGTGGCCATCTCGGGCTCGGCGTAGTAGGCGCTGACGTCGAGGTCGACGGGGCACCAGGCGGAGACGTAGATGATGCGGTCGATCAGGTCGGGGCGCTGGTTGGCCGCGACGGTGGCGGTCAGCCCGCCCCGGCTGTGCGAGACGAGGATGACCGGCCCGTTCCGCTTGGCCCGCTCCAGCACCCCGATCAGGTGCGCGGCGTTGTCGGCGAGCGTGACGCCCTTGATCGCCCCGGGTGCGGTGGCGAGCTCGGCGAGGTCCTGCGGTGCCTGGTAGGCCC